>NZ_FOIT01000008.1 GCF_900110815.1 Aliicoccus persicus
TGTGGACGGGATAAGTGCTGAAAGCATCTAAGCATGAAGCCCCCCTCAAGATGAGATTTCCCAATAGATCCCTCAGAGATGATGAGGTAGATAGGTTCGGCATGTAAGTCTAGCGATAGATGTAGTGGACGAATACTAATGGATCAAATGACTTATTCAATAAAATAAGATATGATGACACGTTTGTTAAAATGTGTTTTACGCTTTAATTTCTTTTGTCTTCTATTTAGTTTTGAATGGACATCCATTCAGAGTAATTGTCCGGTGACGATTGCGGAGAGGCCACACCTGTTCCCATGCCGAACACAGTCGTTAAGCTCTCCAGCGCCGATGGTAGTTGGATGTACGTCCCGTGAGAGTAGGACGTCGCCGGGCAAGCTGATTTTATATTTTACTTAAAAAAGTGTTTATTTAAAATTAGATTAATGTATAATAATGATTACAAATAAAAAATGGAGAATTAGCTCAGCTGGGAGAGCATCTGCCTTACAAGCAGAGGGTCGGCGGTTCGATCCCGTCATTCTCCACCATTTTGCTGGCCTAGCTCAATTGGTAGAGCAACTGACTTGTAATCAGTAGGTTGGGGGTTCAAGTCCTCTGGCCAGCACCATTCGAGCCATTAGCTCAGTTGGTAGAGCATTTGACTTTTAATCAAAGGGTCAGAGGTTCGAATCCTCTATGGCTCATTTGATAAGCGGGTGTGGCGGAATTGGCAGACGCACTAGACTTAGGATCTAGCGCCTTCAGGCGTGGGGGTTCGACTCCCTTCACCCGCATCAAACTTTTATACTTAGTACAATCATACGCGGAAGTAGTTCAGTGGTAGAACACCACCTTGCCAAGGTGGGGGTCGCGGGTTCGAATCCCGTCTTCCGCTCCATGATTGCCGGGGTGGCGGAACTGGCAGACGCACAGGACTTAAAATCCTGCGATAAGTGATTATCGTACCGGTTCGATTCCGGTCCTCGGCACCATTTAAAATTGCATTATGCGCCCGTAGCTCAATTGGATAGAGCGTTTGACTACGGATCAAAAGGTTAGGGGTTCGACTCCTCTCGGGCGCGCTTGATTTAATAGTCTTTTACGGGAAGTAGCTCAGCTTGGTAGAGCACTTGGTTTGGGACCAAGGGGTCGCAGGTTCGAATCCTGTCTTCCCGATTTATAACATAATTAATGGGGGCTTAGCTCAGCTGGGAGAGCGCTTGCTTTGCACGCAAGAGGTCAGCGGTTCGATCCCGCTAGTCTCCACCATTTATTTTAGGGCGGCGTAGCTCAGCTGGCTAGAGCGTACGGTTCATACCCGTGAGGTCGGGGGTTCGATCCCCTCTGCCGCCACTTGAGGACCTTTAGCTCAGTTGGTTAGAGCAAACGGCTCATAACCGTTGGGTCGCAGGTTCGAGTCCTGCAAGGTCCACTTTGATATGTTATAATCATATATACTATAATGGAGGAATACCCAAGTCCGGCTGAAGGGATCGGTCTTGAAAACCGACAGGGGCTTAACGGCTCGCGGGGGTTCGAATCCCTCTTCCTCCGCCATTATTTTTGCAGCACTATATTGTTATCGCGGGATGGAGCAGTTCGGTAGCTCGTCGGGCTCATAACCCGAAGGTCGGTGGTTCAAATCCACCTCCCGCAATATTTGAAGGTCCCGTGGTGTAGCGGTTAACATGCCTGCCTGTCACGCAGGAGATCGCGGGTTCGATTCCCGTCGGGACCGCCATTTTTTATAATAGAATACTCGTGTGGTTCTGTAGCTCAGTCGGTAGAGCAAAGGATTGAAAATCCTTGTGTCGGCGGTTCGATTCCGTCCAGAACCACCATTTATAATGTGTGCTGGCCTAGCTCAATTGGTAGAGCAACTGACTTGTAATCAGTAGGTTGGGGGTTCAAGTCCTCTGGCCAGCACCATTTTTCATATAAATTATATATATTTACGGAAGGGTAGCGAAGTGGCTAAACGCGGCGGACTGTAAATCCGCTCCTTCGGGTTCGGCAGTTCGAATCTGCCCCCTTCCATTTTTTTAAGGGGTATAGTTCAATGGTAGAATAGAGGTCTCCAAAACCTTTGATGTGGGTTCGATTCCTACTACCCCTGCCATCGTGGCGGTTGTGGCGAAGTGGTTAACGCATCGGATTGTGGCTCCGACACTCGTGGGTTCGATTCCCATCAATCGCCCCATTTTATTGGGCTATCGCCAAGCGGTAAGGCAACGGTTTTTGGTACCGTCATTCCTAGGTTCGAATCCTAGTAGCCCAGTTTTTTTATGGCGCCATAGCCAAGTGGTAAGGCCGAGGACTGCAAATCCTCTATCACCGGTTCAAATCCGGTTGGCGCCTCTTAATGATCACTCAGGCTATTATTCTAAGCGTTTAAAATTTATGATGAACATATATATAAAAGAGTAACCAAATTTTTGGTTACTCTTTTTTTTATCTACCAATTAGCTTTCCACCAATAACATTTACTGTGGGGAAGTTATCCATCCCTGCGATAATCGGTTTCGCTTTTTCAATTAAATCTCTAAATACGTCTAACTGTAAAGAAGCCTCATGTGCCGTTTTATCTTCCCAAATTTCTACGATATACACACTGTTCGGATCATCTTCATTTTCTCCAACTAAGTAGCAATAGCAATTCTCAACGTCATTCATGTGCTCTGAAGCATCGAGCAAGTATCCCTTCAACTCTTCGACTTTACCATCAACTGCAGTCAAACTACCATTTACAGCGTACATTGACACACCTCACTATTGTATTTTTACTTCTTTAATTTAGCAGTTCATTCAAAATTATGCAATCTATATTATATGTATGTGTTTTAAGAGATGTGTAAATATGTTATGATTAAACTACTTAAGAACATTCGGGGGGTGTGAATATTATGTCAAATCTAACTATAAACATTGTAATTGTAAATATTCACGCCCAGGAGTTTGTTTAAAACGATCTGTTTAAGGTATCCTTAAACCCTTTTTAAATATATATCACTCTTTTTTGGGGGCGTGTATACTTCGTATGCGTCTTTTTTGGTGCGTGAATATTCTAGTTATATCACTTTTGCCTAGCGTTTTACAAAGAGAGGAATATTATAATGAAAAATTTTAATGATTACGGAATAAGTCGTTATGAAGATGAATTCGGTTTAGAAAATGTTGGCCGAATTATAGAGAAAAGACATTATTACTATGACGTATTTTATAATGGAAGAGTTTTAAGGAATATTGAGAAGGTCCGGAAGTTATATGAAACATCGATTGTCGTTGGTGATTTTGTCTCGCTAGCTAATTATGAAGGTGTGACATACATCGATGCTTTAAATGAGCGAAAATCTAAAGTGTCAAAGCAATCGAGTCATGCGTCTAAAAGTTTTAATGAAAATCATGATGAACAGTTGCTTGCTGCGAACGTGGATCAAGTGTTTATATTGATTGCTGCAGATCAGCGTTTTACTTTATCAAAATTTGAACGATATTATGCAGTGTTTAATCAACCGAATATTGATTTACATGTACTGATATCAAAAGCAGATTATGTTGAGAATATGATTACAATTATTGATGAAATTTCATCAGTGTATCCGAATATAATGATTACACCAATCAGTATGAATCAAGAAGAGACGATTGAGTCAGTTAAAGCACTTATTGAGAAATATTCGACTTCGATGTTTATCGGTGCTTCCGGTGTTGGAAAATCAACGCTTGTGAATGCACTGAGCGGTGTCGGTGAATTGACGAATGATGTGAGAAGTGATGGTAAAGGAAAACATACGACGACACATACGAAACTTATACCACTTGAAGAAACGAGTTCTTATTTAATTGACACTCCTGGATTTAAAACGATTAGTACAACAGCCGAGATTGGACTTGAGGCTCTGTTTCAACCGATTTATGACAAGATGAATGAGTGTAAGTTTAATGATTGTTCACATAAACATGAACCGGGATGTGCAGTGATTGCTGCGGTAGAAAGTGGAGATATATCAGAGGTATTATACGAAAGGTATTTGGTTAACGAGAAGAAATTCGAAGGTCAGTTGAAGCATGAAAATAATAAGGAATCGAAGAAAGCGCGTGAGCTCAAGAAAAAGTTAAGCTAAAAATTAGGGTCCGATGATAATATTCATCGGACCGTTTTTTATTTTTCGATATAATCCATATAGATGAAAGCATCGAAATGATCATTTGGAATGAATTCGACTGGCCATTCTTCGTGACCAAAATCATACATGAGTAATTTTTCGTCTGCCCAATCTAGACTATTCAATGGAACAAAGAACTGGTCCTTCTTAAATTCACCTAATAAATATTCTACTGACCTTTTATCTTGTTTACGACCATAATCATTACTTTCGTCACCTTGAAAAGCTTCATATTCATTGGAAGCTTCATTAAAAATTGTAGCAACAATGAGTACATTTAAATCAGATGCCTCAAGAAAGTGACCCAGGCTGTATGTCAATTCGTCTTGTCGAAAGTCATCGACATAATTAATTGGAGAGAGTGATTTTGAAGCATGCATATTATGAACATAGACGATAATTTTTTCATCTTCAGCTACCAGCTCTTCTATATTTTCAAGCATCCCTTTACCGCGACGGGCATAATAATCTTCACTGTCATTCGAAATATCGAGATCCTCAACGAAATCTTCATGCATAGGACCCTCAAGCACATTTACACGTTCTTTTATATATGCTTTGCTTTCGGGAGATAACGAGTCAAAGTAATCACTATTAATGATTGTGTTATAGATATCTAATGTTTCATTTGCCAATGCAAAATCCATTGTGTTTTTAGTTAATAGATCATATGTGAAATTTCTCATTCGATATTCAGCTGTTTTAAAATCTGCTGTATCCCAAAATTGTTCAATATCTTCCGTGATATACAATTCTTCGAATGTTGAGTTAGTAGGTTGACCTGAAGGTCGACTCATCCAATTCATGCCTGTGACATGCAGACTTTCGGTCTCTAGGAGCTCAGGTAACATTGGATTAATTGAAAGTATGTGTGGGTCGATGATATTAGTTAGAACATCTTCAACACTGTGACTATCTTTGTATTGATTAATGAAAGTCCAATAATCTTTTGACTGCTCAAAAGCCACTGTGGAGAAATTATGATGTTCGTTTAAGTAGAGTGCGAGCTCTGCATGAAGCGTTGTCATATCACGTGAGTTGTGTGTACTTTCAGCTAATACAATCACATCATACTCTTCGAAGTAATTGCCAAGTTCTGACCAATCCTTATTTAAATCATAAATATGTTCAGTATCTTCGTTTGAGAATCCAACGAGGAATAAAGTGAGCAGTAGTGCGAGACGTTTCATAGTAACCTCCGAATAGATTGATGTATTAATAATAACATGATGTAAGGTGTCATTTTGGGGATATTCAAGTTGAAAATCACAGTTTCTTTTATTCGTGTTGTTAGCGGTTCTCAAATCAGCCTTTTCGTAACAGTTATAATCACAAACAAAAACCTCTACCACCATTATGATGAGAGGTTTTAATCGATACCGCCGGTCGGGATCGAACCGACACTCCGTTAAGAACTGGATTTTGAGTCCAGCGCGTCTGCCAATTCCGCCACGGCGGCATAAAAATCGACAAGTATTATTTTAATATAAAATGAAAAGATACGCAATGTTTTTATCGTTAATAATGAATTCAGTCGGTTAAATAGTGTAAAATGAATAATAGTTATTTATGATTTACTTGAGCCTTTGAAAGTAGGATGCAGATGGTTGAACAAAAGGTGCCGTGGTTAAAGTACTATAAACTAAAAATTTTATTAGTACCGATTATTATATTTCTCTTTATAGAGATGACGGATATGCTAAATGGTAAATTTGATGTCAGTTTAACATTGCTCATTGCATTGATTGTGAGTGCATGTGTTATTCCAATGATGATGATCAAGTGGACCGAGAGATTGATTGTGGAACACTATGATAGTGATGAGAAGAACTTAACAAATCAAGGCTTTACTTATTTTTTTGGTGGCGCAGTTTTGAGTATTGTGATCGTAATTGCTCTGACATTTTTTTCACGGTGGTTTCCACTTGTCACATTTTTTGAGCTTGCACCATCCACTGCACGAAGTATAGGTGTTGTTGTTTTTATCTTCATCGTGATTGTGACGATCATACTGAATTTTTGGCCATTAACTATTTTGATTACAATTATAGGTGGTCAGCATTTAATCTTTTTATTTAGTGAGAATGGTGAGGCAATCAGCTACACGACAATTGTTATGGGGACACTGCTTGTCCTGTTCGTTGTCGGTATTATAATAATGAGTATTTTAATACATAGAGATAAGGATGAACTGGAATAAATTTCATTCTTTTAAATTAGAAAGGTCGGATTTTTAATGAATCAAAATAATAGAAAATTTGTACCGGTAACGATTGGTGCGAATTTAGGTGCGTATAGCCTTGCTCGCGCATTTCATGAGCAATATGGTGTAAACACGGAGCTATTATGTGGCGTCGTTATTTTCCCTGTTAAAGACTCAAAATTGTTTAATATTACAGTAGATAGAAATTTACATTATGAGCCGAGGGAGAGTTTAAAAAAATACATCGAAGCAATAGAAAATAAGTATCCGGGCTATGAAAAAATAATAGTCCCTTCTGAAGATTTTTCAGTGAACTATGTCCTTTCAAATATAGATCTGTTTGGTGACGATTGGCATATTCCATTCTCTGGTAAAGAACTTGTAGATGAAGTGGCGAATAAGCAAGACTTCTATAATATTTGTGAAACCGTTGGGCTGAAGTATCCAAAAACATGGACCTTCGGTGCGGATGATGAATTTCCAGCTGATGCCAAAGGTAAACTTGTCATTAAACATTTGGAATCAAGACACTTTGAAGCAGCTGTAAAAAGTGGTATTAAAAAGATTTATGTGAACGACAATGAAGTTCAAGCCGAAGCGGCGTTGAAGCAAATACGTGAAGATGGATTTTTAGAACGCTTGGTGTTGCAAGAGTATATCGAATCAGATGATACGGATATTGCTGTTGTGACAAGTTACCGTTCGCCGGTCGATAAGGAAGTGAAACTGGTTTCATTCGGTCGTGTGCTCGTTGAAGATCGTTCTGAAATGAAAGGTGGAAATCACTTAACAATTTTAACTGAAGAAGTCCCAGTTGAAGTTAAAGAAGGGATTACGCGTCTGTTGGAAAAGAAGGATTACGTCGGATTTGCGAACTTCGATATCATTTATGATAACAGCAGAGGCGAATGGAACTTTTTAGAACTCAATCCACGTTTAGGATATTCGAACTATCAATTAACTGCTCAAGGTTATAATGTTGCAAAAATACTTGTGGATGACTTACTTTATCAGTTAGATATGAGTGACTTTAATGAATCTCATATTGTGTATACAGTAATCGATAATGGATTGAATAATAAATATATTACCGATGATTATAAAGATACATTTAACAATCTTAAACAATCTCATAATGTGTATAGTCCTTATGATTATAAAGGAGATTCGAGCTTAAAGCGTAAGCTGGAAATGCTGAAGTATCATCGACGTGCACGCATGGAGATTGTAGAAGGAAGGTAGCATGAGTAAATTCTTTGGAATTATAGGTGGAATGGGCACGCTTGCTTCTACTCAGTTCATCACAGATATGAATCGTTACTATCGCCCAGACAAGGATCAGAAATATTTGAATTATGTCCTATATAATTATGCAGATATTCCAGATCGTACAGCATACATTTTGGATCAATCGAATGAAAATCCGGCACCATATTTGATCGATGCAGCGAAAAAAGTAGAGTTGCTTGGTGTTGAATTTGTCGTCATTGCATGTAATACGGCACACTACTATTTGAAAGAAATTAAAGCGTCTACGAACGTGCCAATATTAAACATGTTGGATATTGTGAAAGAGAGACTGGTAGAATTAAAACCGAAAAAAGTAGGAATCATGGCAACATCAGGTACGCTTGAAAGTAAACTCTACCATGATGTTATTAAAGACAGCGGCAATCAAGTTATCGAAACGACTGAGGCATTGCAAGAGCGAATGATGTCATTGATCTATGATGATGTGAAACAAAACAACTTTATTAATGTAGACGTGTTCCAGTCATTAATTGAAGAATATAAATCACTTGGTGCAGAAGTCATTATTCTAGGTTGTACTGAATTATCCCTTTTGAATTCACATTTAGAAATTTCAGACGATGAACTCATTGACGCACAGAAGCTAACGATTTTAGAGACGATTAACCGTGCGCGGGTTACCCAGAATAAATAATATTAAATGAGGTAGTACAATGAAAAAATTATTATTATCCATATCACTCTTAATGCTGCTTGCAGCATGTTCCGATGCCGATACGAATGATGACTCTGAAGTTGAAGATGTCGAAGAAGTTTCATCAGAAGAAGTAGAAGCGGACGAAGAAACAGAAGATACGTCTGAAGATACTGAGGAAGAAGTCGAAGAAGAATCTACTGAAGAAACAGAGTCTGAAGAAGAAACAGATGAAGAGTCAGTAGACACTGAAGAAGAATCAGAAGATACTGATGAAGAAACATCAGATGAAGAATCAGATGAAGATACTGCTATAGACGATGAAAGTGAAGAAGAGGAAGAAGTGGATTATTTAGCAGACAGAGCACCTTCTAATGAAACATTTATGTCATTTGAAGAGACTGTAACTGAAGGTCCGGCAACACCAAAATCGATCGTTTCGAATGGTGAAGGGTTGCTTATTGCGAATAACATGTTGTATCAACACAGTGTGACACTTTATGATTCTGAAACGAATGAACTCGTGAAGAGTTTGAGTGATGCAGTTGATTTACATTCATATGGTTTCACAGAGTATCCTGAAGACACGCTCATCAACGGTTCACCTGTTGAAGCGGTGTGGACGTCTGACGGTGATTATGCATATGTATCAAACTATTTAGTTGCTGATTATGGTGGCTATGCAGATGATGCATGTACGAGTGGTAGCGCAATTACACCTGGTTTCATTTATCGTTTGAATGCGGAAACACTAGAGTGGGATGATGTCATCCAAGCGGGTAGAATTCCGAAATATGTCGCTTTAACGAGTGATGAAAGCACATTGTTAGTGTCAAACTGGTGTGACCACGATATGTCAATCATCGATGTTGAGTCTGGTGAGACATTGCATAGAGTACCACTGAACACAAATCCACGTGGTATTGTCATTCTTCCAGACGATAAAACAGCATACGTTACTGCACAGTGGGCACATGAACTTTATCGTGTGGACATTGAAAATGGAACGTCTGAAAAAGTAATGGACACGGGTATTATGCCACGTCACTTAGTGATCAGTCCTGAAGGCGACATCATTTACTTAACGCTTTCACGTGAGAATATGATCTTGAAGATGGATGCGGAGACGGCAGAAGTAATCGATAGTACGTATACAGGTCTTGAGCCAAGAACGACTGATATTTCACCAGACGGCACAGCTTTATATGTTGTAAACTACGATGAAGCAACCGTTTCGAAGTTTGATGCAAATACACTCGAAGAAATTCAAAGAGAACCTGTTGGTTATTCTCCGATCGGTGTCACATATGATGAGAAAACAGGTAAGGTATGGGTGGCAAACTACGGTGGGACATTCACAGTATTTAATGATTTAAATGATGAATTACCTATCGATGAAGTAGCAGTTGAAGGCGAAGAGACTTTTGAAGGTGAACAGACAGAAGAATCAAGTGATGTTGAATAATTAAAATAACCGTACGTAACGAGCGAATCATCGCTTGTTACGTACGGTTTTATATTTGTCTTGATTTACTCAGTGAAATAACCTGGAATAGACTTCACTTCAAGATATTCTTCGATACCGAAGTCTCCCCATTCTCTTCCGATACCTGAGCTCTTATATCCCCCAAACGGTAAATCATTCGTGCGAACACCATCATTTAATGAGACGACACCAGACTCGATATTACGTGCTAACTTACGAATGACTTCTTTGTCATTACCGATAATATATCCCGCTAAGCCAAATTCAACGTCGTTCGCAATTTCAATTGCTTCATCCAGATCTTTATATGTCAGAATCGTCATTACAGGTCCGAAAATTTCTTCTTGTGCTATCGTCATATTATTTTTAACATCTGTGAATACTGTTGGTTTAACGAAATAACCTTTGCCTAAACCTTCAGGTTTGCCAAGCCCACCTGCAATTAATTTTGCTTCATCTTGTCCTTTTAAAATATATCCTTGAACCGTATCAAACTGTTCTTTAGATACTAATGGACCAACGCGAATCCCTTCTTCTCGTGGATTACCAACAGTAAATTCTGGTAACTTTTTCAAAATTGCAGCTTCGAATTCTTCTTTTAAATGTTCGGGGATGAGTGTACGTGATGCAGCTGTACATACTTGACCAGAATTGTTCATGATTTTAGTCAGCGCTGCTTCTGCTGCTTCTTCAATATCAACATCATCTAAAATAATAAGTGGCGACTTACCACCGAGTTCTAGTGAAATTTTCTTAAAACTATCTGCAGCATTTTTCATGATTAATTTACCAGCTGCACCTGAACCAGTGAATGACACTTTACGAATTTTAGGATGTGAACTGATTGCGTCACCGACGACACTACCACTACCTGTGACTAAGTTGAAGTAACCTTTTGGTACACCAGCTGCTTCAAAAATCTCTGCTAATATAATTGCAGCAAACGGTGTTTCACTTGAAGGTTTTAATACAACAGGACAACCCGCTGCAAATGCTGCTGCTAATTTAATACACGTTTGATTCGTCGGGAAGTTCCACGGTGTAATCAATCCAGAAACGCCGACAGCTTCTTTAACAACAAGTGCTTCACCACGACGTTCTTCGAAAACGACTTTTTCGATACCATCGATTGCACCTTCAAAATGGTTGATACCCGCTTGATAATGTGTTTTTTCTGAAAGCTGAAGCGGCGCACCGAGCTCTGCTGTCATTGCATCGATTAAATCATCTTTACGCTTTTTATATTCTTCAAGAATTTTTTGGAGCAGTTCTTTTCTGTATTCTACTGAAGTATTTCTAAACTCAAGATAAACAGCATGTGCTGCTTCTACAGCTTTGTCCACATCTTCTCGTGTACCTTTAGCAATTTTTCCTAAAACCTCTTCGGTTGCGGGATTGATCACTTCAACAGATTCATTACTTGTTGAGTTTACCCACTCACCATTGATATACTGTTTTGCTCTGTTAAACATATATTTATCCTCCTGAGTATGATATTATAATAGCGTTTACACATATAATATTGTGATACAAAAAAGCTAAAATGTACAACATTTAATTTTACTTATGATCACAATTTATTTTAATTTTAATAGTAGGGGAGAAATAACATGTTAGAAACGCGCACTGAATATGATTTTTTAGGCGAAAAAGAGATTGATATCGATGCACTTTACGGTATTCAAACTGTAAGAGCAACAGAGAATTTCCCGATAACTGGATATCGTATTTCTACTGATTTAATTCGAGCATTCGGTATGGTCAAGCGAGCGAGTGCAATTGCGAATTTTGAAATTGGCCGCTTAAATGAAACGTATAAAAACGCCATCGTACAAGCATCACAAGAGGTGATTGATGGTGAGCATCACGAGAACTTCATCGTTGACCCAATTCAAGGTGGTGCTGGTACTTCTATTAATATGAATGCGAATGAAGTAATCGCAAACAGAGCGTTAGAAATTTTAGGCAAAGATAAAGGAGACTATTCATTCTTATCACCAAACAATCATGTGAATATGTCTCAATCAACGAATGATGCATTCCCTACAGCAATACATATTGCAGTAATCACCCGTGCTGAAAAATTATTAGAGACGATGCAAGAGATGCTCCACGTCTTTAAAGAAAAAGCTTCTGAATTTGATCATGTCATTAAAATGGGGCGTACACACTTACAAGATGCAGTACCGATAAGACTCGGGCAAGAATATGGTGCATATGCGAAAGTGATTGAGCGTGATATCAGACGTATCACAAACTCAATCGAGCATCTCTATGAAGTGAACATCGGTGCAACAGCTGTCGGAACAGGTTTGAACGCTGATGAACATTATATTGATGTTGCAGTCAGAGAACTCGCTGCAGTGTCTGGTTATCCTATGGTGCGTGCTGAAAATTTAGTCGATGCAACTCAAAATACAGATGCATATACTGAAGTATCCAGTCAGTTGAAAGTATGTATGATCAACATGTCGAAAATCGCCAATGATTTACGATTAACATCATCTGGACCACGAACTGGATTAAATGAAATCAATCTACCACCGAGACAACCTGGCTCATCTATCATGCCTGGTAAAGTAAACCCTGTAATGGCTGAGATGATTAACCAAATTGCATTCCAAGTCATCGGAAATGATACGACGATTTCTATGGCTTCAGAAGCGGGACAGTTAGAGTTAAACGTCATGGAACCTGTGCTCGTGTTTAACTTGTTACAGTCAATCGATATTATGAGAAATGGCTTCAACGTATTCAGCAAGTACTGTGTTAAAAATATTAGTGCGAATACTGCTGTTATGAAAGAAGCAGTAGAACGCAGTGTTGGTACAATCACAGCATTGACACCACATATCGGTTATGACCGTGCATCGAAAATTGCGCGTCAAGCCATCGTAACGGGTGAATCGGTACGTGACCTATGTGAAAAAGAAAATATTTTAACAGCAGAAGAACTGAACCATGTGTTCGATGCATATGAAATGACGAATATCGGTGTATCTACGCTTCCGGCAACAGAAGATACAATTAAATATTAATCAAAAACGATAACCGCTCTTTTACAGAGCGGTTATTAATTTTTTATGAATAAAGAATGAAATTTTATTAAAAATAAGATGCAAAAATTGGAATTATCTGATAATATATTTTTATAACGTTTAAGGAGGATATATGCATGAAAAGAATCAAAGGTTATGCTTTATCGGCGTTATCACTAGGCTTACTTGGTGTAGCAGCATTCGGGCTAACATCAAATGAAGTACAAGCTCAAGATGATGGTGATGAGAATAGAGGAGATTTAGTCATGGCGATGATGAGTGATGTCGTTACACTAGACCCTCACGGAAGTAATGACACATCTTCAGCGCAAGTAAGAATCAATCTTTACGAACGTCTCACGATGACTGATGCAGATATGAACCTCGTTCCTGGTTTAGCAACTGAGTGGGAAGCGGTTGATGATACGACATGGAATTTCCAATTAAGAGAAGGTACAACATTCCACAGCGGTGCGGACTTCACTGGTGAAGATGTTAAAGCAACACTTGACCGTGTGCTCGATCCGGCAGTCGGATCTGAAGTCGCATTTTTATTCGATGTCATTGAAGAAGTAGAAGTTGTAGGTGACTATGAAGTGAACCTTCATTTAGAATATCCGTTTGCGCCATTACCAAGTCACTTGGCACATAATACAGCGGGCATCATGAGCAAAGAGTTAATCGATGCAGATTATCAAAATGCTTTAGATGAAGCTGGCGTAGAATTAACAGTTGAAGAATATTATGAACTTCGTGAAGAAGGCGGCGAGGAATTTGAAGACGTTGCGGCTCAAATCGGAGAATTCATAGGTAACGTTGTTGCAGTTGAACCAGATGGAACAAACCATATCCAATTTGTTTCACGTTCAGCAGGTAACGAGGTTGTCACAGAGTATTTCGAGGACTTCCAAGGTGGAGATCGAAACTTTGACACAGTAACATTCCGAGTAATTCCAGAGTCTGGTTCACGTATTGCTGAACTAGAAACTGGTGGAGTACAGGTCGTTAAAGAATTAGATGCAACGAACTATGACCGTGTTGCGAATGCAGATAACATGGCTATCGTAGAAGAAGCATCACTACGTACTGACTACTTAGGATTCAACGTTGAGAAAGAACCATTCGACGATATTAATGTGCGTCGTGCAATTTCTCACGCAATTGACCCACAGTTAATCGTTGATGGTATCTTTGAAGGAATCGGTACCGTTGCAAATGGTCCAATCGCTTCAGGTGTATTCGGTTATGATGAAGAACAAGCGACTCAAGTATATGACTTAGAGTTAGCACAAGAATTCATGGCTGAGAGTTCAGTGCCTGATGGATTTAGCACAACACTTTGGGTGCGTAACGAAGAACAGTTCGTTAACATCGCACTTGTTATTCAAGAAAACTTAGCAGAGTTAGGCATCGATGTTGAAATTGAGCAGATGGAGTGGGGTACATATTTAGACCGCACAGCAAACGGTGAGCAAGAAATGTACATCTTAGGATGGACGACTGTAACTGCTGATGCTGACTATGGTTTATACGCACTTTATCATTCGAATAACTTCGGTGCGCCGGGTAACCGCTCATTCCACTCTACACCAGAGTTAGATGATGCGTTAGAGCGTGGTCGTACAGAAGCAGATGAAGATGCACGTCTTGAAGCATACAGTGAGGCACAAGCAATCATCGTTGAAGAAGCGCCGACTGTAAACTTAATTCACCAGAACTTTGTTGCAGGATATAATACAGATCAAGTTTCTGGTATTTATGTCGATGCAATTGGTGACGTACGCTTTGAGAATGTAGAATTTAACGAGTAAACAAAAGATTGTGTTCGACATGGAAACATGATGACATTTATCATGTTTCCATTTTTTGACTTTATTACAATTCGGGAGATGACATAAAGATGAAACATAAAATGAAGTATTCGTTAGTCGGTTTAGGTCTATTGGCAACTGTTGGACTTTCATTAGCATCAACAGATGTACATGCACAGGAAGACGACAATCGCGGTGATTTAGTTATGGCAATGATGAGTGATGTTGTTACGCTAGATCCACATGATAGTAACGATGCATCCTCTGGACAAGTTCGAATCAATATATATGAGCGATTGATTCATACAGATGTTGATATGAATTTAGAACCTGGTCTTGCGACTGAGTGGGAAGCAATTGACGAAACGACTTGGAACTTTACATTGAGAGAAGGCACGACATTCCATAGCGGTGCGGAATTTACGGGTGAAGATGTTAAAGCAACGTTTGATCGTGTTTTAGACCCAGCAGTTGGTTCAGTCGTAAGCTTCTTATATGAAATGATTGAAGAAGTTGAAGTTGTAGATGATTACGAAGTTAACTTACATTTAGAGTATCCGTTTGCGCCGTTAATCAGTCACCTTGCACATAACACAGCGGGTATTATGAGCAAAGATCTTATCGATAGAGACTACCAAAATGCAATTGATGAAGCGGGTCTTGATATCACATTAGATGAATATTATGAACTGCGTGAAGAAGGCGGCGAAGAGTTTGAAGAAGTTGCTGCTGAAATGGGAGAGTTTTTAGGTCAAATCATTGCAGCTGAACCAGATGGAACAAACCATTTGAAATTTGCTAGTCGTTCTGCAGGTAGCGAAGTTGTATTCGATTTATTCGAAGATTTCCAAGGTGGAGAACGCAACTTTGATAGCGTAACATTTAGAGTGATACCAGAATCAGGTTCACGTATGGCAGAGCTTGAAACAGGAGGTATTGACATCGTTAAAGAATTGGATGCGACAAACTATGAACGCGTTGTAAATAATGAAGCGACAGATGTCGTTGAAGCTGAATCATTACGTACAGAATATCTTGGAATGAATACGCAAAACGAGCCGTTTGATGATCAAAATGTTCGCTTAGCAATCGCGCATGCAATTGATCGTGACATGATTGTAGAAGGTGTATTAAACGGTATAGGTAACGTGGCAAACGGACCACTTGCTTCAGGTGTATTCGGATACGATGAAGAAGTTTCTACACAAGTCTATGATGTAGAACTCGCGAGAGAATACTTAGCTGAAAGTTCAGTACCAGATGGATTTGATACGACAATTTGGGTGCGTAATGAAGAGCAATATGTAAATATCGCATTGTACATCCAAGAGAGTTTAGCAGAGATTGGTATCAATGCTGAAATCGAACAGATGGAGTGGGGTGCGTACCTAGACCGTTTAGCTAATGGTGAGCATGATATGTATATCCTTGGTTGGACGACAGTAACTGCTGATGCAGACTACGGTTTGTATGTGCTCAATCACTCAGAAACATATGGTGCTGCCGGTAACCGTGCATTCTTCTCTACACCAGAACTTGATGAACTGCTCGATGCGGGTAGAAGCAATCCTGATCCAGATGAGCGTTTAGATATTTATAGAGATGCTCAAGAAATCATTGTTGAAGAATCACCAGTCGTTTATTTAATGCACCAGAACTTCATCGCTGGGTACAATACAGATAATATAACAGGTATTACAATTACACCTGTTGGAGATGTAAGATTTGAAGATGTTGAGTTCGTAAATGAATAAAATTGGTATAAAAATCTTAGAATAATGTGCAAAAGACAGTCGTTTTTGGCTGTCTTTTTTAATTTTTAAAGAATTACTATAGTATTCTAATTATATTTTAATGATAAATATACCTTTTATTGTATATTATATAACTATCAGCTGATTCGAATTATCGAAACAGCAATATGCAGTAAAATAGGAGATGTAAATTATGAAACTTTCAAAATGGATGTTAGCTTTAGGATTAACTTCAGTATTTGCTCTAGCAGCTTGTACAGATGACAGTGAAGTTGATGATAATTTAGAACCTGATGAGTCTGTTGAAGAAGTAGAAGATCTCGAGCCTGCTGACGAACAGTAAGCACTAGAACTAGCACTGAATTGGACAGCAGTTGCTAACGTAAAAGAAATGGAACAAATAGGTATATGTAGAATTTATTCTACTAATTATTGGAGAGCTGAAGTTGAGTATAACTTCAGCTCTTTTTTTGAATCAAACAAACCTGTCACATCTTTGTAAGATTAATTTAAGTTCCTAACAGGTATTTATTATTTGTAGGTAGCGTTATTCCTACAAACTCTTAAAGGCTTTCAATCACATTTTAATTTTAAAATGTGTTAGTCTTTGGGTGGATATGCTACATCTTAGATTGTGTGAGCAATCAAAAAATGGAGGAATAGAGAATGAAGAAAAGAAACTTATTGACAGCTGGCCTTTCAGTAATGTTGTTACTTGGTGCTGCTAATGTAGCATCTGCACAAGACGATACGACGGAAGCAACACCATTAGACTTTGAGTTCGCTGTTGTTACAGGTGATTACGCTGAGTTTGTTGACATTCTTGAAGTGATTGAAGTTGCACGTGGTGAATTTGAAGGTGTTGTCACACAAGTCGATTTAGATCGATATAGAGACGGCCACTATTACGATATAGAAATGGAATCTGATACAGAAGATTTCGAGATTAAAATTGATGCAACGACCCTTGAAATCCTTGAATCTGAGACTGAAAGTGATAACGACTTAGATGAAGAAGAACTTGCTAAGTTTAATGGCGAAATTGCTTCAATTGAAGAATTAGTCGAGTCAACGCGAGAATACTTTGATGGAATCATCGAAGACATTGATTTAGATGAAGATGATGGCGTTATTATTTACGAAGTAGATATCACAGATGATCATCTTGATATTGAATTAGAAATCAATGCAGAAGACTTATCAATCATTGAGTTTGAAATCGAAACAAGAGATGGCGATTCAGACGAACATCGTGATGCAATTCGTGCTAAAATTGAAGCGTTTGATCCAAGCGCAGTAGGTGGATCAGATGACGATGACGACGACTTTGACGATGATAATGATGACGACGATGACGACTTTGATGATGACGACGACAACGACGATGATTAATAAATATTGAGAAACACATGAATCACATGGACTTACAACAGTCCATGTGATTTTTTTGATTTTAACGGATATATTTTAATGCATTAACTCCATCAACAATTTGAATGATTGGTGTGGTATACTGTTGGTGATTTGGAACTTTGTCGAACGCCGGTAAATCGGCATGACATGGGGAATTTGAGCATAAAATTAATTTTAATAAATTCCGCACATGACCTTTAATTTCTAAGGTAATACTGATAAACTAACTCTTACAGTATTTATGAAGGTTTACATATAAACACTTTACATTGTCAGAGAGAAATATGGAGGCAAAAACATGAATGTTGAGTTGACTAAAGTACGTATTAAAGATGGTAAGAGCGAACGTGTTGATGATTGGTTTGAATACATCAATGAGACGCGTGAGGATGTTGCGTTAACATTTGCTGGTGATAGGGTTTTTGTCGAGTCTATGTTTAGAGTCTCTGAAGAAGAGAGTGAATTCATCTACTGGTACACACTTGCTGCAGAGGAGGAAGATGAAACTGTGACTGATGAAAACAATGTCGATAGAATTCATTTAGATTTTTGGAACGAATGTATCGATAAAAGGTATAGACCTAGAAACTACAATGCGAATGTGTCACTTTATTCGCATGCAATTTATAAGTATTTACAAAAAGACAATAAGTAAGCAGTCGTAGAAGCAAGGAGAATGTGCTATGGATATTGAACAAATCATATTTGATTTTCCAGCAGTAAGTAAACTAATAGACCAGGTACCTTCCTTTTTTGAGAATCCAACTTATACTGATTTTGAACTAGAAAAGGATGATATGGGATTCTCTCTTAAAGATATTAAAAGTGCTGAAGCAAGAATGAAACGATTTCAGCCTTATTTTATGGAAGTCTTTAAAGAAACCATTCAAACAAAGGCGATTATAGAATCTCCTATTGTTCGTATGCCAACGATGAAAGAATCACTCGAATCAATCTACGACGTGAAAATCAATAATAATGTATATTTGAAGTTGGACAATTTACTGCCAATTGCTGGATCTGTTAAAGCACGTGGTGGTATATATAATGTTTTGAAATTTGCAGAGCATCTTGCTCGAGATGAGATGGTCTACGAAGATGACTCAGACTACACACAATTCCTCGAGGACCATTGTAAGGATGTTTTTTCTTCGTATCGTTTGATCTGTGGTTCAACTGGAAACTTAGGGATGGCCGTCGGTTTAATTGGTAGTAAACTCGGTTTTCAAACTGAAATTCACATGTCTAAAGAAGCGCAACAATGGAAAAAAGATAAACTCCGGAATATTGGTGTTCAAGTTATAGAACATGACACAGATTTTAACGGTGCTGTTAAACGTGCGCGTCTTGAAGCTTTAAAGTCAAAGCGTGCACATTTCGTTGATGATGAGAATTCTAAATCATTATTTATAGGCTATGCAGTTGCTGCATTACGATTAAAAGAACAGCTCGATCATGCACATATTGAAGTCAGTGAATCGCGTCCATTGTTTGTTTACATTCCTTGTGGTGTCGGTGGTGCTCCAGGTGGTATTTCATTTGGGCTTAAACAGATGTATGGTGATGCTGTACATCCGATTTTTATGGAACCGGTCGCTTCACCATCATTTACACTTGGTGCACTGACAAAGATGCATAATGAAATTTCAATTAAAGATATCGGTTTATCTGGTGAGACGCTTGCGGACGGACTTGCAGTGAGCCGACCGTCTAAGTTTGTCGGAAAATTGATGGCAAGCCAAATCTATGGCTACATGACAGTTGAAGACAAAGAAATGTTTAGATTACTGAAAGAGTTAAGGGATACAGAAGGATTTAAAGTGGAACCATCAGCAGCTGCTGCACTCATCGGTCCAGCGATGCTAAGTAAAAATAAAGATGTAAACCCTAACGCAACACATCTTGTATGGCTAACTGGTGGCAGTGATGTTCCATCTGAAATTTATAGTGGCTATTATGATATGGGTGATTTTTAAATAATTTATTTCGTCGGACCATTTTGGTCCGCTTTTTTTATTTGGTATAATCTCTCTAAGAAAGTGGGTGTCGTATGGATAGATATCAGTTTAAAAGTGAAGTCATTCAATATGCCAAAACGATTGGAATCGATGCAATTGGATTCACACATGCAGAACCGTTTTCAGATTTTAAACTAAAATTGATTGAACACTATAAACACGGTAGACAGTCAGGTTTTGAAACTGGAACTATTGAAGAGCGCTCTGAACCGAAACGTAGTTTACCGAGTGCAAAGAGTATCATTTCAATCGCTGTTGGATACCCAAATAAGTTGCCAAATGCACCGAAGAGCAAATCTGGTGAACGGCGTGGAATGTTTGCGCGCGCATCATGGGGAATGGATTATCATAAATTACTACGTACAAGACTGGAAAAGCTCGAAGAATTTATAAAATCACGCCTGCCTGAAGTCGAGATGAAATCGATGGTCGATACGGGTGTGCTCAGTGATCGTGAAGTCGCAAGACGCAGCGGCTTAGGATATATGGGAAAAAACTGTTTTGTCATTAACCCTGACTTGGGTACATTCCATTACATCGGCGAAATGTTGACATCGTTCCCATTTCCTCCGGATGAAGAACTGATTGACTCTTGTGGAGATTGTAATATTTGTGTGGATCGTTGCCCGACTTCAGCATTGCTTGGAGATGGCAATATTGACGCGACGCGCTGTTTATCGTTTGTATCTCAAACGAAAGGCTTTTTATCGGAAGAATTTAAAAAGAAACTCGGTAATAGGCTATATGGATGTGATACATGTCAACAAGTATGCCCACGAAATAAGGGGATAAACATCACGCACCATGATGATATCGTTCTCGAGCCTGAAATATTAAAGCCAGAGCTGACGAGTCTATTAGAAATATCAAACCGTGAGTTCAAAGATACATATGGACATCTTTCAGGTGTATGGCGCGGTAAAAAACCGATTCAAAGAAATGCAATTATTGCACTTGCACACTTTAAGGAACGCGGTGCAATTGATATACTAAAACGCGTAGCCGAAAATGATCCAAGACCAGTGATTAAAGGCACGGCTTATTATGCAATTGGTCAAATTTTAGGCGATGAGAGCTTTGAATACATTCGTGAACGTTTCGAATTTGAGACGGATGCAGATGTACGACGTGAAATGTTGCAAGGAATTCAAGAGTAGAAAGAGGAACTTATATGCCAAACCATATCGTATTATATCAACCTGAGATTCCATGGAATACTGGAAACATTGGAAGGAGTTGCCTTGCTGCAGGTGCCACATTACACCTGATTCATCCACTCGGTTTTGATATCGATGAAAAATCAGTCAGACGCGCTGGGCTTGACTATTGGCAACATGTGCATGTTGTAGAACATGACAATGTAGATGCATTTTTCACTGCCACAAAAGGGACGGGACACTATTACTTGCTGACTCGTTTTGGTCAGAAAAACTACAGTACGCTTGACTACAGTGATGATTCGCAAGATCATTACTTTATATTTGGTAATGAAACGAGCGGTCTACCGGACTGTATTAAAGAAAAATATAAGGATACGGCATTGCGTATTCCAATGCATGAAAGTGTACGTAGTTTAAACTTAGCTAATACTGCAATCTTGTTATTGTACGAAGCGTTGCGTCAACAAGGATATCCAAACATTAAGTAGTCATAACTATCGGGGGAGAACTTAGAGTATGAATGAAGTTATACAGTTATTAAATAATCATAGGTCAATTAGAAGTTTTACAGAGAAAAAATTAAGTGATGAAACGATACACGCTTTAGTTAAAGCGGCACAATCTGCTTCGACGTCGAGCTATGTTCAAGCATATTCTATCATCGGAGTTACAAATGATAATCTGAAAGCAGAACTTAGAAAAGTATCTGGCCAATCGTATGTCGAACATAACGGTCACTTATTCGTGTTTGTTATCGATTACAATCGTCATGTGAAGTTAAGTCATTTAAAGGATAATGAAGTGAAATTTGAAAACACTGAACAACTTATCGTAGGCACTGTCGATGCAACTCTTGCTGCACAAAACTTAGCAATTGCTGCAGAGAGCATGGGTCTTGGGATTTGTTACATCGGTTCACTGCGAAACAACGTATCGCGTGTTATTGAACTATTGAAATTACCATCTGGTGTGTTTCCACTGTTCGGCATGGTCGTCGGCGAACCAGCAAACAAAGGTAGTCAGAAAGAGAGATTACCTTTTGAAACTGTATATTTTGAAAATGCCTATAAGTCAGTTGATGATGCGGATGTCCTCGCTGAAGTTGAGGCATATGATTCGCGTGTGAGCGAGTACTACAAAGATAGAACCAATGGTGAAAGAAATGATACATGGACTGATCAAGTCACGACAATGTTGAGTCGAAAAACGCGTCTTGATGTTCACGATGTACTAAAATCACAAGGGTTTTTACAACAATAATTCAATCTAAAGTCTGAAATATAAACGGTATCGTTTATGTTTCAGACTTTTTAATCTCCTTAATTAAGAACAGTTCTCATTTAATGTATATTAATAAGTAAAGCATAATACTTTAAAATTAGGAGCTAAAATATATATGCAGATTTATTGGACGAAGATTAAAGAAGTAGTCACTGAGACTGACGATACGAAAACATATTACTTAGAATGTCCGGAAGGGTTTGTTTGGAAGGAAGGTGCACATACACACCTTGCACTTGAAGGATTTAATTCGGGCGATAAGCCAAATAGAAGTTTGGTACGTCACATGTCGATCTGTACGATGCCAGATGAAGAAACAATAGGGATTACGACACGTGTACGAGAGGTACGATCAGAATTTAAAACAATTCTCGATAAATTGCCGATTGGCAGTGAAGTGGCACTGTTTAAGACACATTCAAATGTACCGCTCAGAAGAGAAGATAAGACTGTCTTTTTATTATCATCCGGTGTTGGTATTGCAACATTCAGACCACTCGTTAGAGAATATTTAAACAACGCTGACAAAGTGGATGGATTGCATTCTTTAAATGTGGATTCATCAAAGAATTATTTATATCCAGAGTTGTTTGTAACTGATGAAGAAGGAAGATTTACAGCTGAGTTTGTAGATAATAGAGTAGAATATTATAACAAAGTTAAAGAACTTGCGAATAATACCGATGCATTATTTTACGTCGTCGGTAGCGACGGATTCTTAGCAGAAAATATTGGTTTGTTAAGAAAGTCAGATGTTCAACCAGAAAATATCATGTTAGATAAACACCCAGGCAGAAAAGAAGAAATGCTTAACGGATAAATAAAATCCACGTATACACTTGTATACGTGGATTTTTATATGACTTATTTTTTTGAATCTTCCTCTGTTGCACCTGTGTCTCTATAACCCCAAGTTGATTCGCGACCTGCAGTTAATATAGAAGTAAGGAATGCAGCAGCGACCATAAAAATTAGAAATGCATTCATGGCAATTCCCCCATGTCAAATTAGATATTTATAGTATATATCATTTTGAACAAAGAATAAAGAGCTATTAAATAAGATGTTCAGGATTGTCGTGTGTACAAGTCTAACAAATAGGGTAAAATATGATTAATGAAACTACCGTTTTGGAGGATATGACTATGGCATTGAATTTTAAAATTTTTGAAGAGAGTAACAAAGTCGCGGATTACACAGCAGATTTAATTCGAAAACAAGTACATAACAATCCTGAAAGTGTCTTGTTATTAGAGTCTGCAACGTCGTTAGACGCAGTTTATAGTGAAGTCGTTGAAGAAGTAAAAAAACATCCGGCGAACTTTACGCAAATCAACTTGGTCATGGCGAACAATAGAGGGAGCCTAGAGTCAGTAGAGGCATTGAATGTGCCGAAGGATAACTTCTATAAATCTGGTAAACAAAGTGATTTAGATACCATTTTTGAATCTATAGAGAAAAAGCGCAAGCGCATGATTAATCTTTCAGTACTTGAAATGAAAGAGGATCATTTACTCGGATTTGAAAATGGAGACAATGATCATATTTATAATGGTAAGGAAATCGTACTCGTTGCAATCGGCAAAGAGAAAGCAAAGGCTGTTGAGGCACTTTATCAATCACAAGATAATAGTGACAAAAACTTTGCAAAACTTAAAGATCATGCGATGGTCACGCTCGTTATGGACAAAGATGCAGCAAGTGAACTTGATTCAGATATTGTTGATTACTATACCTATAAGTTTGCTTAGGAGTGAGACGATGAAGAACGATAAGAAGTACGAACAAAAAATTGCAGATGTTCAAGAGAATTCGATGGTACAAAATATGGAAGATGTTGAAGAACTGGGAAAAGAGATGGAACAGCTCTCTCAAAATAAAGATGTTCCAATTGACCACGATGATTCAATTGAAGATGACAAAAAAGAAAAATGATGCTTTGATTTATAGCTATAAATAATGAAAACCCTTTGAAATTAGTATAAGATTAAGTGGATAGCTTATACAAATCTCAGGGGGTTTTTTTAATGTCTTACAGAATTGAAAAAGATACAATTGGTGAAATTCAAGTGCCAAGTGAAAAATACTGGGCAGCTCAAACACAGAGAAGTTTAGAAAACTTCCCAGTTGGTAAAGAGAAAATGCCAATTGAAGTCATCGTTGCATTTGCTCAATTAAAAAAAGCAGCAGCAATTGCAAACAATGATTTAGGTAAACTAAGCGATAATAAAAAAGAAGCAATCGTGCACGCATGTGATCGTGTGATTAATCGTGAACTGGATGAGCATTTCCCACTTGTCGTATGGCAGACGGGTAGTGGTACGCAAAGTAACATGAACGTCAATGAAGTTGTTGCCTATGTTGCCAATGCGTACTTAAAAGAAAAAGGAATTGATGAACACGTCCATCCAAATGATGACGTCAATAAATCACAGAGTTCAAACGATACGTATCCAACAGCAATGCACGTTGCACTTTACGTAGAAGTAGAAGAGAAGTTAATGCCAGCGATTAATAATCTGCGCAATACATTAAAATCTAAGGAAGAAGAATTCCAAGATATTATTAAAATTGGGCGTACACACTTACAAGACGCAACACCAATTACACTCGGCCAAGAAATCAGTGGTTGGAGATTTATGTTAGATAAGTGTGAAGGTATGTTGAATGAATCGAAAGTTCAATTAGCATCCCTTGCAATCGGTGGTACTGCGGTTGGTACAGGAATTAATGCACATCCTGAGTTTGGTGATCGTGTCGCTGTAGAATTATCTAAACAGACGTCATATACATTCAAATCTTCAGAGAATAAATTCCATGCACTGACTGCACATGATGATGTAACTTACTTCCATGGCGCATTAAAAGCACTTGCTGCTGACTTAATGAAAATTGCGAACGATGTACGTTGGTTGGCATCGGGTCCTCGTGCTGGTATTGCTGAAATTGAAATTCCAGCAAACGAGCCAGGTTCATCAATTATGCCAGGTAAAGTAAACCCAACTCAGTCAGAAATGTTGACGATGGTTGCAGCACAAGTATTCGGTAACGATACTGTCGTTGGATTCTCTGCATCTCAAGGTAACTTTGAGTTAAACGTGTTTAAGCCAGTAATTTTGTATAATACTCTACAATCAATCTACTTACTGGCTGATGGTATGAACACATTCAACGACAAATGTGCTATCGGTATCAAACCAATTCATGAAAACATCGATCGATTCTTAAATAACTCATTGATGTTAGTCACTGCGCTTAACCCACATATCGGTTATGAGAATGCAGCTAAAATTGCTAAAAATGCACATGAAAAAGGATTGACACTAAAAGAATCAGCAATCGAATCAGGTTTGCTTACAGAAGCGCAGTTTGACGAATGGATACGTCCAGAGGATATGATCTCTACGAAGGAGTAATTTATGAAACAATTTGGTTTAATCGATATAGGCTCAAACACGATTCGTCTTGTGATATTTCATTATCACAGCGACACGGGCTTAAAGGAAATTCGCAATATTAAAGCACCAGCGAGACTCGCGCAATATGTAGATGATGATTCTTACATGAGTCAAGAAGGTATTGATCATCTGGTTGAAATACTGACAAGCTACGATAAGGTTGCACGAGATGCAGGGGTTACAGATATGTATCCGATTGCGACAGCAGCAATCCGCAGTTCTAAAAATCTGGATGACATTATCATGCAAGTAAAGACAGCACTCGATATGGATATTGTAGTCATCACTGGTGAAGAAGAAGCGTACTATGGGTATAACGCAGTCGCGCATACAATTAGTAATGTTGACGCTGTAACTGTCGATATTGGTGGTTCAAGTTGTGAAATTACACTATTCGAAAATAAAGAACTCATCAACTCGATTAGCTTGCCTTTTGGTGTCGTGACCTTACAAGAGATGTTTTTCAAAGATAAAGACCATAATGACAAATCAGCAATTAAAACATGTACAGCATATATTAAAGAAAAGATACACAGCGTCCGCTGGATTGCAAAGCAAGGCATTCCGGTTATTGCGATTGGTGGTAGTGCACGAAACATCGCAAGAATTCATCAATCAATGACGAATTATCCGATCGCTGGTGTCCATGGATATACACTGACAAAAGATAATCTCGTGGATGTCATAGAATTGCTCATGAAAACTGACGATGATGAACTCGATAATATTGATGGATTAAGTAAAGAGCGCACGGATATCATTCTACCTAGTGCACTTGTATTCAAAACGCTTTATGAATTCGTTGATGCCGAGATGTTCAAATTTAGCCGTCAAGGTCTCCGTGAAGGTTATGCAATCAACATCATTAAGAAGGATTACCCACAAGCGTTTAAGCGCTTCAATATTTTTGATGATACATTGCATCAAGTTGCGAATGATTTCAAAATTAAAGCATCTGAAGGATTGAAACGACGTGAGCTCGCCAGCAAGGTATATCAGGAGCTTTACATTCAAGGTGTATTAAACGTCACGAAACAAGATAAGCGACTGATGAAGAATGCTGCATATCTTTTTAACCTAGGTGAATTTATCGACAAAGATGCAGCGAGTCAACATACGTACTATATACTTTCAAATAGCAACATCAATGGTTTAACACATAAAGACAGAGTGCGTCTTGCACTGCTAGCAAGCTATAAGAATAAATCATTGCTCAAGTTCTTTGCAGATGAAACAGGTTGGTTTACAGACGATGAACTCGATGTTATTTTGCCTTTGGGAAGTATATTAAAATTTGCGAATGCGTTAGATATTTCCAATACAGGCATCGTAAAAGACTTGAGACTAGAAGTTGATGGAGATGATGCGGTACTCACTGTTTTTCATGACGGAGATCCCGTGTCAGAAGCATATCAAACAAATCGCCAGAAAAAACATATCGAACGAATTTTAGATAAAGACATTGAGATTGTTTTTGAGGATATTTCTACACAGTTATAAATCAATAAGGGGCGTTGGCAATGAACAATTATAAACTAGACAATCCAGAGTATTATAATAATCGTGAGTTAAGTTGGCTAGATTTTAACTATCGTGTCATTGAAGAATCATTGGATGATAGTAACCCATTGCTAGAAAAATTAAAGTTCTTAGCAATAACAAGTTCAAATTTGGATGAGTTTTTCATGGTACGTGTTGCAGGATTGAAAGACCAAGTGAAGATGAATTTCTTTGAGCCTGATTCAAAAACACAGCTGACGCCGACAGAACAACTCGAAGGTATCAGTCAATTGAATCGCCGCAATAGCCAACTTCAATATGATCAATATAACAAACTGATAAAAGAACTTGAAGGTCATAATGTCTTTATTCGAAAACCTCATGAATTGCCAGAACACTTGCAAGAACGCCTTGAAGAAATATTTGATGAAGAAATTTTTGCGACATTAACGCCGTTAGGTATCGATGCTTATCGTCCGTTTCCTAAGTTAATGAACAAGAAAATCAACATATTTGTCGACTTGTATGATGATCACGGACCACAGACTGCAATCGTGCAGCTACCAACGATTATCGAGCGTATATACAGACTGAAAGATGGAGAAAGATCTTATGTTGTTTTATCTGAAGATGTCATTGTAGAACACATTGAAAAACTGTTTAAAGGTTACAGTGTGAAACGTACATTTGCATTTAGAATTACGAGAAATGCAGACTTGATGATACATGAAGAAGGCGCAAGTGACCTTCTCATAGAAATTGAAAATTTCTTGAGAGAAAGAAAAAAAGGTGCTGCTGTGCGTCTAGAAATAGATGTGAGTGAATATCCAGACTTAAATGGTACGTTCTTAATGAATGAACTGAGTTTGACAGACCAAGATGTCTATCGTTTCGATGGACCGCTTGATCTGACATTTCTATTCGAGTTAACTGGCAAACTATCTGAAAAGATGCCTGGTGAAGTGTACGAAAATTTCACACCGCAAGCACCGAAGTTTTTGAACAATCAAAATGTATTTGAAAAAGCGATGAAGGAAGATATATTTTTCCATCATCCGTTTGAAAGCTTTCAACCAATCGTTGATTTCATTACAGAAGCTTCTGAAGATCCATCTGTGCTTGCGATTAAGCAAACACTTTACAGAGTTTCTAGTGATTCACCGATCATAAAAGCATTGAAGTCCGCAGCTGAAAACGGTAAACAAGTGACAGTACTTGTCGAATTGAAAGCGCGTTTTGATGAAGAAAACAACGTACACTGGGCACGTGAACTAGAGGATGCAGGTTGTCATGTGATCTACGGGATGAACCATTTAAAAACGCATAGTAAAATCACGCTCGTTGTGAAAAAAATGAATGGTAAGCTTGTTCGATTTGTGCACTTAGGAACTGGTAACTATAATGATTCAACAGCAAAAATCTATACGGATATGGGGATCATTACAACTGATGAAGCGATTGGTGATGATGCGATTAACTTCTTCAATTACTTGAGTGGTTATTCACTCAAACCCGATTACGAGACGCTTCATGTTGCACCGTTTGAGATTCGAGATCTGTTTAGTGATTACATTGAAAAAGAAATCGAGTTCCACAAACAACATGGCAATGGCTACATCTTTGCTAAAATGAATTCTCTCACAGATAAGACGATTATCAACAGCTTGTTAAAGGCATCTCAAGAAGGCGTTAAAATCGATCTGATTATACGTGGCATATGTTGTTTACGACCAGGGATTGAAGGGGTTAGTGATAACATACGAGTCATCAGTATTGTGGGACGATTTTTAGAACATACACGCATTTATTATTTTAATCATAATGGTGCCAAAAAACTGTACTTGTCATCTGCAGATATGATGACGCGAAACATGATTAAACGTGTAGAAATTCTATTCCCAGTCAATGATCCTGCAATTAAAGAAGAGCTCATTGAAATCAACGATATTTATCTTTCGGATAATACGAAGGCAAGATATCAAAAGTCAGATGGATCATGGGCATATGTTAAAAACGATAAGCCACCAGTCAATGCACAGTTAGAAATGATGAAGCGGGCAATTGACTTTACACGTGAGAGTCAGCAGCAAAAGGACAATCAGCTCCTCGATAAAGTCCGCTCACGATTCAAAAGAAAACGCTCGTAATTAGTAAACCCCTAAAGATGGAATATTCCAACTTTAGGGGATTTTAGATGCTACAAACTCTCTTTATCTAATTCTACAAGAATTTCTTTTTGCAAAATTGGGTGAATGAATTGAATGCGATAGCTGAATAACTGTAAATCTCTTAATACGGCATCGCCATATAATGTATCACCAATAACTGGGTAACCGATATGCGCTAGGTGGACACGAATTTGGTGTGTGCGACCTGTCTCAAGTTCGATTTCTAGTTCACAATATTCAGGACCAACATGCGCGCTTATAATATGTGTAACAGCATCTTTCCCACGCTCTGAAACACTATACTTGTTGCGCTCTGAACGCATCTTTTCAATCGGTAAATCAATGGTCTGTGGCTCAATCAGTTGTTTCGTATCGACCCTTGCGATGTACACGCGTTTAATGTCACGTTCTGCAA
Organism: Aliicoccus persicus; assembly: GCF_900110815.1. Taxonomy (GTDB): domain Bacteria; phylum Bacillota; class Bacilli; order Staphylococcales; family Salinicoccaceae; genus Aliicoccus; species Aliicoccus persicus. The sequence continues at coordinate 29,799 of NZ_FOIT01000008.1, forward strand.
GCATATGATCGAGCAGCTTCTTAACGAGTGGGTGTTTCGCAACTAAAATAACACCTTTTGTCTCTTGGTCAAGTCGATGCACCGGCTCTAAATAATCGGCCTCGAGCGTATAAATTGCATGATTCATCAATGTGTTCGTCTCATGTAACTCATTCGGGTGTGTTTTCACACCACGCGGTTTAAACAGCACTGCTAAATAGCGGTCTTCATACAGCACGTCACATGTTCGATAGCTCGGTTTATACTGACTGAACTCTTCACTTTTGGGAAGTTCAACCGTATCGCCTGCAGTTAAAACAGTGCGCAAATTGGCAGATACATCATTGATAACAATATCTTTAGACATCCGCAGTAAATGCAAATCTTTTTTTGGTACATTCAACTGTTTAAACATCGCTTCTAGCGTGTGTTGATCGAAATTTTCATGGACAGTAAATTTCATTATTCGTCCTCGTTTTCTGTATCTTCTTCCACTTCTTCGTTTTCTTCATCTGTTGCATCTTCAATGTCTGTTGACTCTTCAACATTCTCTTCTGTCACAAATGTTTCTCCATCAATCATTGCTTGCATGAATTCAGCAAACACTTCCGAGTTGCCTGGATCTCCTTCAAGTCTTTCAACTTCTTGACCATTTTCGTAGTAAACCAATGTTGGTGTAGAAGCAATCATGAACACCTGTGGTGCCATTTGGTATTCAAGTAAGTTTAATTGAACAAGATTTGCATCGACCTGATCTTTCGCTTCGATCAAATTCGGTGTTGCATTTAAACAAAACTGACATACAGGTGACCAGTGATAAACAAATACACCATCCGTCTCATTTTGAACCGTTTCAACAACTTCTTCTAATGTCTGATTGAAGTGGTAGTTTTCATTATCTAGTAAATCTACAGTCGGCCCATTTAAATCTTCAGCAGCGATATCTGTATACGGGTAATACCCAGATTCACTCAAGTTATCAGGATTGCTCTGATAATCTCTAATTAGAAAAAATGCTGCAACAAAGCCAACGATAATTAAACCGACAATAACATAGAAAAATTTATTTCCCATTTGTAATTCTCCCTTTTTTTAAGTTCTTAATGATAATAATTGAACATACAAAGATAATAATGTTCGCGATTAAAGCTAAAAATGGAATGGTGATGAAACCGAACCAATTTATGTATTGTACCGTACATGACACACCTGTGCACATATTTAGGTCTGAGAAAACTGATAATTTTTGTAAAGCATAATGATAGATTGCAGCGACAATACCAATGCTACTAAAGACGAGTAGATAGTATGCAATGTTCATTTCTTTACGAATTACCGAGATAAGACTCATCAACGCCATCGGATACATGATGATGCGCTGATACCAACACATTTCACATGGTGCGTAGGCACGGATCTCACTAAAATATAGTGAACCGAGTGTTGCAACAAGTGCCACTAATACAATGACTTGCATTAAAAGATGATTTGATTTCATGGACCGCTCCTTCTTAATCATTAACTAATTCACCTGTTATCCATTATAATAAATTACAAGAGTATTGATAAGTGTAAGAGGTTACAAATTATTGAATATATGAAAGGCTGAGTCATATGACAGATAAACTGCGCGTGTTAAAAGAAATTGCAGAGTTCTTAAACGCAGAGACTGATAAGTTTGAAATGATTCAAGGTGTCATTAATTTACTTATAGATAATACGAACTATGATACGGCGTGGGTGATTTTTATCAATGAGCAAGGCAAGCACGAACTCATCGGTCACTATCAATTGCCAGAACGCTTGGCGGCAAACAACTATGATTACTTAAAAAATGGCACGTGTTGGTGTGTTCAGAAATTTAATAATAATGAATTACATAAAGCTTCGAATATTATTGCGTGCTCGCGTTTAGAGAAGGCGAATCGCAATCAAGTGATTACAGAAGATACAATTACACACCATGCAACTGTACCGCTTTTAAGTGGTGATGAGCGTTATGGTATTTTAAACGTCGGTGCAAAAAATAAGAAAGTGTATGAAGAAGATGAGCTCAATTTACTCGAGTCTATCGGATTCCAAATCGGATCGACGATACGTAGAATTGAACTGAATAATCAAGAAAAGGAGACATTGATTGTCAGAGAGCGTCAGCGTCTCGCACGTGAATTGCATGACTCAGTCAATCAGATGTTATTCTCCATTTCAATTACCGCGAATGCTGCACAGACTTTAAAATCTCAAGAAAAAATGCAGAATACATTTCAGCACGTTGAGACCGTTTCAAGACATGCAATGCAAGAGATGAAGGCATTGATTTGGCAGCTAAAGCCGATCGGCTTAGAGAATGGATTAATCAATGCAGTCGAACATTATGCAGAATTGATCCAACTACATGTGAATATGTCGATCGATGGTTTTTACAAAGTGCCTGATATGATAGAAGCTCAACTGTATCGCATTATTCAAGAGGCGCTGAACAACGTAAGAAAACATGCAGAAACAAATGAAGCAAACATCCACATAAAATTTGAAGGCGATCAAGTCCAAGTGATTATCGATGATGACGGTGTTGGATTTGATACCCATGAAATTAAGCCTGAGAATCAAGGGTTGAAAAACATGAAAGAACGTACAGAAAAAATTGGTGGACAGTTCAACATCACATCAGATAAAAATTCTGGAACGATGATTCATATCAGCTTTAATATATAGGAGGGTAAGCAATGGTAAATATTATTTTAACGGACGACCATCATATCGTAAGAGAAGGGATGAAATTTTTCTTATCGACGACTGATAATATCAATGTCGTTGAGGAATTCAGCAATGGACCAGATACGCTCGCGTATTTAAAAGAGAATCATGAAGATATTGACTTGGTCCTGCTAGACTTAGTCATGCCAGAAATGAATGGCATAGAAGTGACGCGTTTAATTAAAAAAGACTTTCCATCGGTCAAAGTGTTGATATTATCGAGTTACACATCTGAAGAATATATTAGACCAGCTTATCAAGCGAAAGCGGACGGTTACATTATAAAAGAAATGGAAGCACATGATTTAATTCAAGCCATCAATGATTGTTTAGACGGAAAACCGGTCATACACAAAGATATTTTATCGACCATTGATTCAGAAAAAGAATTACCACATGAGAAAAATCCACTCAGTGGACGTGAGATGGAAGTGTTAAAAGAAATTGTTAAAGGAAAATCCAATAAAGAGATTGGTGAAGCACTATTTGTCAGTGAGAAAACGGTTAAGACACATGTTAGTCATATACTTAGCAAATTAGAAGTGAGCGATCGGACGAAAGTCGTCATATATGCGCTAAAGCACAATATGCTTGGTGTGTAGAAGATAAGAATGTGAAAAATGACAAAAAATCATGCAAATAACTTTTAAATTTATTAATCATGTATTATATTTATAAGGACGAAAAAATAACTTCACGTATGAAATTAATTTCAAAATAAGGAGTATATGAGTACATGGATAAGAAAGCGTTCGTTAAAGTTCTTCAAGAAAAAATGAAGATGGTAAGAACTGAAGCGGGCTACACTCAAGATACGATGAGTGATACGATTGGTTTGTCTAAAAAAACATTGGTTCAAATAGAAAAAGAGAGAATCTTACCGAATTGGACAACTTGTCTGGCAATTAGTGCTTTATTTAGAGACTCACAAGTGTTGATCAATACTTTTGGGGGCGATCCTTTGGAAATTGCACAACAACTCTCTCGCGGTGTCAGTGCATATCCTGATCGAGAATTTGAGGGGATCTATTGGGAGACACTTGAAACGAAGGATAATCTCCTTCTTGAGTTTAATAAGAAAAATTCATTGTATAGAGTGTGTGGACAACAACCGAGACCGTATTTCACATCGATTATTGAAAGGGAAGCTTGGTCATTCTTTAAAAATTACTAGTTTTCCGGTTTTTATAATCTTCTGATAAAATAGCACTAAGTGCTATTTTATTTTTTTTGGTGGTGAAACGTAATGGAAACAGTCATGATGATTTTAATTATGGCAATTATAGGATCGCTAATCGGTGGTTTGACAAACAAATTAGCGATTACAATGTTGTTTAAACCGTATGAAAAAAAATATTTGTTTGGTTATGCTTTGCCTTTTACACCGGGCTTGATACCGAGAAGACGAGAGGAAGCCTCGACAAAACTTGGTGAAATCATCATGGGGCATTTACTCACACCCGAAGTATTTGTGGAAAAACTAAACAGTGAGAATACACGAAATTTTCTAGTGTTATTTATCGATCAACAGCTTGACACGATGGAGAGGGAAGAATGGTCGACATCGTATGTATTGAATCGAATCCATCCGACGCTAAGTGAAAAGATACTACAGGGATTAAATGACGAGATTTACAAAAATGTTGAAAAGTATGGCAATGATATATACGAAAAGAATATCGATGAACTCATACCATCAGAATCCAGACTTAAACTCGATCAGTATATGTTTGAGACACATAAAATGATTCTCGGAAAAGCACGAGAGTATATTCGTTCTGAGCGCGGCTATCATGATATTTATACGATGATCGATGAGTTTATAGAAAATCGTGGTCGCCTGGCAAGCAGTCTAAAAGTATTCTTCTCAAAGGATAGTCTGACGCTTCGTGTGCAAAGTGAGTTTTTAAAACTGCTCAATCAAGAAAAGATGAATAATATTTTACAGACATTCATCATACAAGAATACGATGAGTTAAGAGCACGAGACGTCGCATCGTTCATATCAGAGTCAGATAAAGGAAAAATGTTGTCTAATGTTTCAACATTTTTACAACAACAAATTGATATTGAAGAAAAGTTAAATATTCCACTATATAAACTAAATCCAGAGCTGTTTAAATCATTTCAAGAGAAAGGGAAATATCAGCTGGTTGAGAATATCATCCAATATCTAGGTAAAAACTTCGAAAAAATTTTAGATAAATTACAGCTCGCACAGTTGATAAAATATCAAATTGATAACTTTGAACTCTCAAAAATCGAGTCTCTCGTTATGGAAGTTTCTTCCAAAGAATTGCGTATGATTACCATGCTTGGATTCTTACTTGGAGGCATCATTGGTGTCGTTCAGGGCATAATAGTTTCCATTTTCTAATTGATTACATGTATGTTAAAATAGGAACATCAATTCACTAAGAGGAGTTTTATAATGGTAAACGTTTATGACCAAGCAAATGCACTGGAAAGTGCTTTAAGAAAATCTGATGAGTTTAACAACATGAAGGACCTTTACAATAAGGTTAATGAAAACCCTGAATCAAAACAATTATTTGATGAATTTAGAAATGTACAAGTTGAATTACAACAAAAACAAATGATGGGCGAAGAAGTTCTAGAAGAAGATATTGAACGTGCTCAAACTTCAGCTGAAGCGATTGAGAAAGATGATAATATTAAATCGTTGATGGAAGCTGAACAGAAAATGAGTGAACTCATTCAAGACTTAAACCGTGTCATCATGAAGCCAATTGAAGAACTATATGGTATCAACAATAAATAATTGATTGAATTGTAAAGAGGTCGTAATCATGGGCCTCTTTATTTTTGGTATAATATAGCTAACTTAAAACAGTAAAAAGGTGATTAGATGGTTAAATTTATTCACTGTGCAGACTTGCATCTGGACAGTCCGTTTCGTGCAAGACAGAACATGCCACGAAATATAATAGAAGACCTCATGGACAGCACATATAAAAGCGTTACTCGAATGATTGATTTTGCAATCGGAAAGAATGTTGATTTTATTTTGATCGTCGGCGATGTGTTCGATAATCAAAACAGAACCTTAAAGTCTGAAGTGTTCTTAAAAAATCAATTCAAACGCTTAGAAGAAAAAGGGATTTTCGTCTTCATGTCACATGGGAATCATGACCCATTAAGTTCAGGTTTTAACACGAGCTGGCCACAAAATGTCAACGTATTTTTAGACGAAGTGGAGACATTTGAATTGACGAGCAGCAGTAAGGAACAAGTGTTTATACATGGCTTTAGTTACTATATGGACGACAGTTATGAAAATAAGCTCGATTATTTCCCGAAGAGTAGCAAAAACCAAGATATTCACATTGGTATGCTACACGGCACATACTCTAAGAGTAATTACGCAGAAAAGCGTTACACAGAGTTTACGCTCGAATCACTAAACGAAAAACTGTATAACTACTGGGCACTTGGACATATTCACAAACGTCATGAAATCAGTGATTTGCCACCGGTTGTCTATCCGGGTAATATGCAAGGACGTCATAAGAACGAGAGCGGAGAAAAGGGTTTTATCTTCGTTGAAGGTAATGAAGTTGAATTAAAACGCACGTTTGTGCCGACTCAAGAGATTACATTTGTCGAGTATGAAGTGGATACATCGACAGTGAATAAACAAGAGCTTTACACGATGCTCAATGAATTTAAAAATAGTATTAGAGATGAAGGTAGCCAAATCGTCAAATTGACGGTACAAGTAAAAGGCGAAGATGAACTCAATCAAGCGGACTATTTAGAAATCATGGATTTGCTCAAAGAAGATGAGACGGATGTTGAGACGTTTATTTGGATTGATGAGATTGATATTCGCTATTCACATAACGACTCCATCGCATTGTTGCGTGATATTAGGCAAACATCAGGCGGTGACGAATCGCTCTTTAAAGAGGCATTAAATAGCATCTATATGGATCCAAAAGTCAATCGATTTTTAGATCCAATGGACTCGATTGATAAGGAATCACTTATCAGACTTGGTGAAGAACGCTTGAAAATGTTAATGAGGAAGTAGATTATATGAAAATATTATCATTACACGTATACGGCTACGGTAAAATTGTCGATAAGGTAATCGACACAAATATGAAGTTCATTCAAATATATGGAGAGAATGAAGCGGGGAAATCGACGACGATGTCATTTATTCACTCTATATTATTTGGATTTCCTAAACGAACTGATGCGGAACCGAGACGCGAGCCACGCATGCATAATATGTATGGTGGAAAACTCGTCGTCAAGTTTGATGATGAAAAATATCCGGTTGAAATTGAGCGTGTTAAAGGAAAAGTACAAGGTGATTTAAAAGTCTATTTTAAAGATGGCACCGTTAAAGGCGAGCAATGGTTGACAAAAAGACTCAACCACATCGATAAGAAGACGTACCGTTCTATTTTCAGCTTTGATGTGTTAGGTTTACAGGACATCCATACGAATATGACTGAAGATCGCTTACAAGAGTACTTACTGCGTGCTGGTGCACTTGGGTCTCATGAATACGATGAAATGTTGACAGCAATCGATAAAGAACTTGCAACAATCTACAAGAAAAACGGTTCGGTACCGACGTTAAACCAAGAAGTAGATGCGATTAAAGAAATTGCTGGACGCGTTAAAAATATAGAAGCGAATGAAGCAAGATATACATCACTTATGAATGATCGATTGTCGATTGAAGAAAGCTTGGCACATAAACGCGATTCGGTTAATCAGTTGACGTTAATTCATAAGCAGAAGATGAAAGAGATGATGTATCATCCTGAAATTATCGAATGGAAAAATCTCGAAGGTAAAATGACTGAAGCACCTGTCATCTTCCCTGAAAAAGGGATTGAACGATACATTGCTCTTAAAAATAAAATCGCTCAGACAGCACAGGATATCGGCTTAAGAAACGAAAAGGTAAAATCAATTGAAGCGGATTTAGCGAAGATTAAAATCCCTAAAGATGACGATATAAAAGCACTTGAAGGTGTGTTGAAAAAACAGCCTGAATTTCTACAAAAGAGCAAGGAGCTCGAGCAGTTAAAAGCAGAATCGACGGCGCTGAAAAAAGAAATCCAATCCATCCGCAATGATATCGGATGGAAAGAAGACCATCTCGATGTCGATGACTCTAATATCGTCCGAGATCAAGTGCAGTCACTGTTATCACAGCTCGATGAAGTCAATTTAGAAGAGCAATATTTAATGCGTGAAATCGAATCTGTTCAAGCAGAGCTTAAAACGATTGAGCAAGAAATAGAAATGCTCACCGAAGAGCAAGTGAGTGATGATCGCCTGAATTTGAAGAAAGAACTTGTGGATAAGGAATTTGAGCTCCAAGAAAAAGAGCGCATGTATAAAGTCATTCGTACTGAGTACGATAAGGAAACACGTGAGCGCAACAAATCACGTCGAATTTTATCCTATGCAATCATCGCAATTAGTGCAGTACTGCTGCTCGGTGGCATATTCTACATGATTAATGATGTGATGTTGCTAGGTATCATCTTAACGGTGCTGGGTGTCATTGGTGGGGCGTTTTACTTCGTCGCGAATCGACCGACTGAAGATACGGTTAAGGTAGATTATGATAGTGATGTAGAAGAATTGAGAACATCCATTGAGGAGATGAAACAGGCGAATGATTTAAATTTCAGCCTGTCTGATGCGCGTGACACGAAGGCTTGGTTAAAGAGTCAGAAACAAAAGAAAGTGAATGTCACAGTTAAGCTTGACGAGATGAAGCGTTCACTTGGTGAAAAAGAAGCGTCAAAAGATCGATTTAATGATGATCTACACAAAATAAAAGAAGACTTAAAAATCAATACAAACATAGAGAACAAATTTACGGTTGATGCGATCAATAGCATCCGCTTAATTAAAGAAAAGTATGCGAGAATTGATGAGATTAATACATCAATCGACGAAATTAATGCATATAAAGATGAGTTTAAATCATCTGCTCTGCCACTTCTAGAAGCATTTGGAACAGATTACAACGAGACGAATGTCTTCTATGAAGTCGATAATTTAGTAACAACGATGAAGGAAGACAGAACAAAGCATGTGCATTTAAAAGACCAGTTGGATTTACTCGTCAATGAAGTCGACGTCTTGAATGAACAAAATGCGAGCTCTCGTATTGAAATTCGCGATTTGTTTGAAGTTGTCGATGCGGATGATGAGGAAGAGTTCTATTATCATGCGAGACAGTATGATGAATACTCTATTAACAAAAATCGTTTTGAAGAATTAACGGATAAATTAAATCAAGAGAAGTTTACACACGATGTAAGAACGTACTTATCAAGTCTTATCATGTCTGACTTAAAGAGTGAAGAAGAAGAAGTGAGCGAACAAATCGATTCGTTCGAGACACAGATTCAAAATGAAGTTGCACAACTCGCAGATATAAACGCTGAGATTAAAGCAATGGAAAATGATGGCGCGTTAAGTGAACTTAACCATTTATATGCAATCCGTAAAAATGACATTCAAAGATTGTCGGAAGATTATATGTCACTCATGTACATCAAAGTCTTGATAGAATCACACATTAAAGCAGTTAAAGACGAGCGATTACCTGTTGTCGTTGAAGAAGCTCGAAATATTTTTGAATACCTAACACGTGGTCGATATAATAATGTTTCTTATGACGAAAAAGGTGGATTAAGAATACGCCATTCAAATGGACAAATATTCCAACCCTCTGAGCTGAGTCAGTCAACGAAAGAAATGCTCTACATCAGCTTGAGATTTAGTCTTATTAAAGCGTTGAAAGGATACTACAACTTACCGATTATCATCGATGATGCATTTGTTCACTTCGATAAAGATCGTAAGAAAGTCATTGTCGAGTATTTAAGAAGTCAAGTTCAAGATCAGGCACTTTACTTTACATGTAACTTAGATAGCCAAATCCCATCTTCGCAAACGATTAAGTTAAAGGAGAAAGTATAGACGATGAACACGATTGCTAACTTAAAACCCGGTGATTCGGTAAACAATTTTTTTCTCATTAAGGATAGTAAGCAAGGTGTAACTACGCAAGGTAAGCCGTATATGTCGATGATGCTTCAAGATAAATCGGGTGAAATCGATACCAAGTATTGGACGGTAACGAAAGAAGATGCCCCGAAGTTAATAGCTGGCGTCGTAATCAAAGTACAAGGAGATGTCATTGACTATCGCGGAAAGAAACAATTAAAAATACTAAACTGTCGCGTTGCTGAATCAACAGATAATGTAAGAGCAAGTGAATTCGTAGAAAATGCGCCGATATCAGAACAAGAGCTGTTCGATACGGTGATGGACTATGTCATTCAAATTGATGATGTCGATTTAAGTCGAATCGTCAGACACTTAGTAACGAAATATAAAGAAGAATTTTTATCGTTTCCGGCAGCGAAAGTTAATCATCATGACTTCCATTCCGGTCTAGCATATCATGTCACTTGCATGCTTCGACAAGGTGAGGCGCTAGTCGATATATATCCGCAGGTGAATCGCGCACTTTTATATAGCGGCATCATATTGCATGATATCGGAAAGGTAAAAGAGCTGAGTGGGTCAATCGGTGTGCAGTATACGAGAGAAGGTAACTTGCTCGGACACATCGTCATAGCAAGTGAAGAAGTAAATGATGCAGCGACTGAACTTGGTATAGATCGAAATAGTGAATCTGTGTTGTTGTTGAAACATTTGATATTGTCACATCATGGAAAATTGGAATATGGATCTCCGAAAGTACCGATGATTTTAGAAGCGGAATTGCTGCATTTCATCGACAATATTGATGCACGCATTATGATGTTCGATAAAAACTTAAAGAATGTCGCACCAGGTGAATTTTCAGATCGTGTGTTCCCACTGGAGAGTAGACAACTGTATCAACCGATTGTTGATGATTACAAAATGGAATAATTAACGCAATAAAAAACTCCCACTAACTGATTTACTTAGTGGGAGTTTTTTTATGATTATTCTTCGTCTTCAGTAGCTTCTTCGTCCTCAGTAGCTTCTTCATCTTCAGCGGCTTCTTCGCCTTCAGTAGCTTCTTCGTCTTCAGTAGCTTCTTCGTCTTCAGTAGCTTCTTCGTCTTCAGTAGCTTCTTCGTCTTCAGTAGCTTCTTCGTCCTCAGTCGCTTCTTCGTCCTCAGTCGCTTCTTCACGGCTTAAGAAATTTTCTTCTACATATTCACGAATATCTTCGTCAACAAACTCTACATTGTATTCTTCAAGTAAGTCAACATATGCTTGGAATACGTCATCTGGTCGTGATTGTGCTTCACGGTTGATGATTTGTGCACGTACTTGACCAAGTTCTGATGCATCCGGTTGTTCATTTCTTTGAATGATATGGTAACCGAAGTCTGAAAGGACTGGCTCTTCAGAGATTGAATCCTCATCCATGTTGAATAATGCTTCCTCAAATGGAGCGACCATTTGGCCCTTCGTCACGATGCCTAAGTCTCCACCTCTAGCGCCACTGCCTGGATCTTCAGAATGTTCTTCGGCAAGTTCAGCAAAGTCAGCACCATCATTTAATTCATCAATTAAAGATTCTGCTTTTTCTAATGCTTCTTCTTGTGTCAATGCAGTTTCTGTTTCTTCATCAGTTTCTTCATCTTCAGATTCTTCGTCTGTTTCTTCATCAGTCTCTTCTTCTGACTCTTCTTCTGACTCTTCAGGTTCTTCTTCGAAACCGATTAATATATGTGCACCTTGTGCGACTTCTTCAAGGACCATGTCATCCGTGATATCGAACTCTTCAGCAAAGAATAAATTGCTGTACTCATTCATCACCATCGTTTCACGGTATTGATCTACCGACATGTTGTTACCTTGTTGTGCAAGCACTTGTTCGAATGCTTCTTCGCCACCCATGTTTTCAATCAATTGGTCGACTTGTTCATTGATTTCATCAGTATCGACTTCTCCTGAGTATTTATCTTCTAAAATCATATCAAGTGTCATCTGAAATGCCATGCTACCGATTTGGTTCATGCCAATCTCATCAAGTATATTATCCATGGTAATGTCACCAGCATCAGACTCTACTATTACATCACCTGTTTCGGCATCCACTTCATCGTTTGCACTTGTTGAATTTTCTCCGTTGTCACAACCGACGAGTGCTAATACTCCCAAACTCATTAATACGGGCGCTAATTTTTTCTTCATCAAAAATTTCTCCTTTGTGTCCACTTCTAATATCTAACCTAACCTCGATGGTATCTTATTCATTGTATGTTGTAAATTAAAAACCATTGCTAGGTGTTTCTATTTACTACTAAACTTAAACGGATTATTTACCGGATTTTCTTCTAAATGTTTAGAAATACTTTCTCCGCGATTTGATAAATTATCGACATTATCTTTTATGTTGTCGATGTTTGGTGTAATGTCCGATTGGAAGTTTGTAATTAAATCTTTGACTTCCTCTGTTAATGTTTTAAATGTTTCTGGTGTATTTTTTGTTGTGCGCATCAAATTGTTTTTTGCATTATTTATCTCAGCTTTAATTTCTTTGATGACATTGTCTTCACCTGTCACACGCTCATCATTACGATTATTAAGTAAGGCAATGCCGATGCCACTGACCACACCGACAGCAACTCCAAGTGCAATATTTCTAAACTTCATATCATTCACTCCTCTTTAAATTGTTTACAGTTTTTCTTGTATAGATTTTACGATATCTGATTTCTCATCTTCACTATATTTATGTGGATCAGTTTTCCAACCAAGTGTTAGACCATCATGTCTATCCTCATAACGTGGGATGATATGGAAATGAATATGAAAAACAGATTGAGATGCGAAAGCACCATTATTTTGTAAAATATTCATCCCTTTTGGTTCAAATGCTGCATTAACTGCAGTTGCAACAGATTGAATTTTCGTCATTAACTTTTGGCCAGTTTCAGCATCAAGTTCAAAAATATTTTCAATTGGTTTTTTTGGCACGACGAGGGTATGTCCCTTAGAGATTGGAAATGCATCTAGAAACGCAATCACATCGTCGTCTTCATATACGATACTAGCTGGAATCTCTCGATCAATGATTTGTTCAAAAATTGTTTTACTCATCTTGTGCCTCCGTAATTTATATATGATATATTTGATAATATTAAGTATACATAAAAAATATTAATTCATAAAGGAACTATAATTATGGTATTGAAGCTAAACAATGTAACTGGCGGCTATTCGAAGACGCCGATTATCCACGATGTCACATTTGAAGTTAAAAGAAGCCAGATTACTGGTTTGGTCGGTTTAAATGGTGCAGGAAAGAGCACGACAATCAAACATATACTCGGATTGCTTACGCCACACAGCGGTGAGATTGAAGTGAGCGATCGCAAGATACAGGAAGATGTAGAACTTTATCGTAAAAATATTGCGTATATTCCGGAAACGCCGATTTTATATGAGGAACTCACATTGAAGGAACATATATTTATGACGGCAATGGCATATGGTATTACAGAAGGTGAGGCGCTTAATCGTGCTAAGCCATTGCTTAAGACATTCCGGTTAGACGGAAAACTAGATATGTTCCCAACACATTTCTCTAAAGGGATGAAACAAAAAGTCATGCTCATCTGTGCGTTTATGGTTGAGCCGGATTTGTATATTATCGATGAACCGTTCTTAGGCTTGGATCCACTCGGAATTGAATCTCTGATTCAATTGTTGATCAAGGAGCGCAATGCTGGACGTTCTGTATTGATGAGTACGCATATACTTGCAACAGCGGAACGTTATTGTGATAAGTATACGATTATCCATGAAGGAAAGATTGTCGGAGATGGTACGCTTGAAGATTTGCGCAAGCAACTCAACATGCCAGATGCGACATTAGATGAATTATATATTGAAATCACTGGAAGTCATCAGTATGAATAGCAAGCAACTGTTTAATACGCGTCTAAAGGAAGATATAGGACTTCGTGCCTATTACAGCAAGTATATTTTTAACAGTCACTTCCTACTGTTTTTAACAATTACGATCGGTGTGTTTATCTATTCACTCGTCGGATTCATCCAAGATGCTGAGCCATCAATCTGGTATTTACTTATCGGTAGTATCGTGCTGTCATTATCTGTTATGCCAAGCTATCGCTCATTGCTAAAAGAAGCAGATGGTCTGTTCTTATTACCGTATGAGTCGCATATGAAAACGTACTTCCAAGGTACACTGAGATATTCATTGGCACTCAATGTTGTTCTTATGGTACTCGGCGTTGCATTAAGTGCATTACTGATTTCCATCAATCTAAGTCTGTCACATATTATCATCGTGGTCTTAGCAGCACTTGTGATATATGTGTTTCATCTTATTATTTATCGCGTTGCGATCAATTCAAAATGGAATCATTGGTCAGTCATTGGATTGCTGTTCGTGACAAGTGTAGTGACACTATTTTTAACGATGATGTTTCCATGGCTCGCGCCCTTAATACCCGTTGCGCTCATCGGGTTATATATCTTTTTCTCTAAACAAGTGCATACGAACTTAAATTGGTTCCGATATATCAACCATGAAAAGGATGCAAGAAATCGATATTTCCGTGTCGTGTCGATGTTTGCAAATGTTGCCCATATGGATGGTCAATATAAACGACGCAGATATTTAGATAAACTGCTACCAAACTTTAAGAAAGATAAATTCAATAAAGAAAACATGTACGAATATTTGTTTTACAGATCGTTTATGCGTGATAATGATCTCCCGATGATTATACTCAGACTCATTATCATCGCAGCAATCATTATGATATGGTTGAATATTTGGTGGGTGTCAATTGTTATCGGTGTGTTTGTTATCTATTTAATCGTGTTGCAGATGAATCAAATTTACTCACAACAAGCATACTTACTGTGGCCAAAAATTTGGCCGGTGAAACGCTCATATATTCAAGAGAGTTACATCAGATATTCAAACAAACTTGTCGTCGTGTTATCACTTATCATTGCGGTGGTATTCATTCTTGTTCATCTCGAACAATTCTATATGGCTGCCATACTACCGATTTGGGGTTACTTAATAAATAGAGTGTTGTCCAAAGGGATATATAAGAAAGAAAGTATGTTGAGTGATTAGAGAATAGTTAGCTTTAATTCAAAAAACGGATTTGGAACCTTAATATTAAGGTTCCAAATCCGTTTTTTAATTTGCTAAAAATAAAATATCAATTAAAAACTATCTTCTAAGTCTTCTTCATCTAAATCTTTAATCGGAACATAATAAGATCTTGAATTCGCATTTGAGAACATTGATTCTTCGTCTCTTAAAGATTTTAATGCATCATTACTGACAGTTGATTCATATAAATCTGAGTTGCTAAATGCTTTGTAGGCATCTGAATTAACAAATTGTACAACAATCACAAATGAGTATTTATCCTGCATTTTTCCTACTCTGTATGCTTGAACGCCATTTGTCGTCTCTAGACCATCGATTAAGTCATTCATTTTTGTTCGTGCCGCTGCTCTTTTTTGAGCTGAAGTGTTGATGTGAATGACAAGCATCGTATTTTCTTCAGATAGGTCGCCATGTGTGTGTGAAATCTCAAATTCTTCACCTGTATTAAACAATCCTTGAGATGCTTCGGCTTCATAGTAAGCAATGCCGCGTTCACCATTTCCGCTTAATAGGAAATTACCATCGTCTTTCTTTGCATTTAGGAAATAGTTAATCGTACCTGTCGTTAAGTATAAATTCATCATGTTACCTCCTCAGATAGTTATTTAATACCTCAATTCTACCCATTTTATACATGATTAACAATCGAATCTTATATTTAATCGAATTGTTTATAAATCTGACAAGAATTGAACAATTGATAATAATTCTAAAGTGATAAGATTAATTTACATGTAAATAGGAGGAAAGCAATGTTTAACGATACGATTATTAAAGCAGCACGAGGCGAGACGACTGCATACACACCGGTATGGTTTATGCGCCAAGTGGGTCGCTCTCAAAAAGAATACAACAAAGTAAAAGAAAAATATTCTTTGATTGAAATCACGAAGCAACCGGAGCTCACGGCATATTTAACGACTACACCAGTAGAGAATTATAATGTAGATGCCGCAGTGCTTTACAAAGATATCATTTCACCACTTGCTCCAATTGGTATCGATGTTGAAATAAAAGCGGGTGTCGGTCCTGTCATTTATAATCCGATTCGCACTTTATCTGATGTGGAAAAGTTAGGTGAACTCGATCCATACAAAGATTTGGACTACATTTATGAAACGATTAGAATTTTAACAAAAGAAAAATTGAATGTGCCTTTGATTGGTTTTTGTGGTGCACCATTTACTGTTGCAAGCTACATGATCGAAGGCGGACCTTCTAAAAACTACCATAAGACAAAAGCGATGATGTATAACCAACCGGACGTTTGGTTTAAACTCATGGATAAGTTATCAGAGATGAGCATCGTCTATTTAAAAGCACAAATTGAATCTGGTGCATCGCTCATCCAAATTTTCGATTCTTGGGGTGGGGCATTAAATAAACAAGATTATGAGTTCTATCTTGCACCGTCAATGAAGCGCATTATGGAAGCTGTGCAAAGTACAGGCACACCTGTCATTGTCTTCGGTATCGGTGCATCTCACTTAATCCCTGTTTGGAATGAATTACCTTCTAGTGTCATCGGTCTCGATTGGAGAACATCAATTGATGAAGCGCGAAAATTAGGTGTAAAAAAAGCATTACAAGGTAACTTGGACCCAGCATTATTACTGTCAGATTGGGAAGTTATCGAAAGTAAAACTAAAGAAATTTTAGATCAAGGTAAAAACGAAGGACACATCTTTAACTTAGGACATGGTGTGTTCCCAGAAGTAAATCCAGACACACTCAAACGTTTAACAGCGTTTGTTCATGAATATTCTAAAAATAGATAAGGAGAATTTTTAATGACTAAAAAAGCATTACTCGTTATGGCTTATGGTACACCATATAAAGAAGAGGATATTTTACCGTATTACACACACATCAGACATGGTCGTCCGCCAAGTGATGAAGCATTGCAAGATTTAACAGAGCGTTATGAAGCAATCGGTGGTATTTCACCGCTTGCTAAGACGACAGAAAACCAAGCACAAGCAGTACTTGATATGTTAAACGAACAAGATAAAGAGAACGAATACGAACTATTTATCGGATTAAAACACATCACGCCGTTCATTGAAGAAGCGGTACAGTCAATTAATGAAGCGGGCATTAAAGAAGTTGTGACAGTCGTACTTGCACCACATTATTCAGAGTTCTCAGTCGGTTCATATAATAAGCGTGCAAGAGAAGAAGCAGAAAAATTTGGCATCAATGTAAAATCAGTTGATGATTTTTATCGTCAAGAACCATTCCTTGATTTTTGGGTAGATGCAGTACAAGGAGCATTTAAAGAAATTCCTGCAGAAGAACATGATGCGACTGCAGTCATTGTCAGTGCACATTCATTACCAGAAAAAATTAAAGAACATAACGACCCATATCCATCACAGTTAGAAGAAACTGCTGAGCTGTTAAAATCACGTGTAAACTTAAAAAATGTTCATGTTGGCTGGCAATCTGAAGGGAATACACCAGATCCGTGGTTAGGTCCTGATGTTCAAGATTTAACACGTGATTTGGATGGTACGTTTAAATACAAGCATTACATCTACTTACCGTTAGGGTTTGTTTGTGAGCATTTAGAAGTTTTATATGATAACGATTATGAGTGTAAAGTAGTCACGGATGAAATCGGTGCAGGTTATCATCGACCAACTATGCCAAATACAGACTCAAGATTCATTCAAGCAATGGTGAATGAACTCTTAGCGTTATAAAGCGGGTTACTATATGAAAAAAGTAGCGATTATCGGTGCCGGTATTACAGGATTATCTACAGCTTATTATTTAAAAGATCATGACGCTAACATCGATATATATGAACAGACTGATCGAGTCGGTGGAAAAGTAAACACGTATCGACAAGATGGTTATACGTTAGAGTTAGGACCCGAGTCATATTTAAGTCGAAAAACAATCATGACTGAACTCGCTGTTGATATCGGAATGGAATCTGAACTCGTTCGCAATGAGGTTGGGTTATCGTTTATTTATGTGAACAATAAATTGTCACCATTACCAAAAGGAACGATGCTTGGTGTCCCAACAGAATTATGGCCTTTCTTAAAAACAGATATTGTTTCTCCAGTTGGAAAATTGAGAGCAGGACTTGATCTATTTAAGCCCGTTTTAAAAATTGATAAAGATATTACAGCTGGTGATTTCTTCCGTCGGCGCTTAGGAGATGAAGTGCTTGAAAATCTGATTGAACCACTGCTCAGTGGAGTCTATGGCACAGATATAGATAAACTTAGTTTGATGAGTACCTTTCCTAATTTCAAGCAGCAGGAAGAGCAACATGGCGGTTTGATTAAAGGGATGATAAAGTCTAAAAAGAGTGCGCCGAAAAAGACAAGTAAACAAGGTATGTTCTTTCAGTTTAAAAATGGATTACAGTCGTTTATCGATCGTCTGAACGATGCTGTCATTGAAAATGGTGCGCATGTTCATCTAAATCATACGTTGGAATCAGTAAAGAAACTTGATGAGGGCTATGAACTGACGATTAATGGCGAGACAAATATTTATGACGAAGTAATCATCACAACACCGCATTTCAGTTATAAAAAATGGTTTACAGATGCGAAGCTGGATTACTTTAAGACGATGCCAGCAACGAGTGTCGCAACAGTAGTCTTCGGGTTTAATGAAGGTGACGTTGTGAATGAGAAAGAAGGTACTGGTTTTGTTGTGAGTCGTAATCAAGATACGGCAATTACAGCATGTACGTGGACATCGAAAAAGTGGCCACACTCAACACCTGATGGAAAAGTAGTGTTGCGTGCGTATGTGGGTCGACCAGGAGATAACATCGTTAAAGAAAAATCTGAGGAAGACTTAGCAAAAGCAGCAATGCATGATTTGCGACAGATTATGACGATTAAAAAAGAGCCTGAGTTTACTATTGTCACACCAATGGTAGATTCGATGCCGAACTATCATTTGGGGCATAAAGACCATGTAACAGAACTAGAATCTTATATGGAACAAGAATATCCAGGATTGTATTTAATCGGTGCTTCACATTACGCAGTCGGATTGCCAGACTGTGTGAAACTTGCGAAGTTAACTGCAGAAAAAATAATGAATTAATTAGGTGACCCTAGCACGCGAAAACGTGTTGGGTCTTTTTTGTTTGTGGAATTGTCTAAGAATTTTCATCATCTATAGCCATGTTAGAAACAGGTCAAGTTGATTTTATATATTCAATACCAAGTGAACATTTTGAAAGATTGGAAGATTTAGGATATGAATATGATTTAGATGCAAGTAGAGAAATAATTGAAGCCAATGATTTTGGTGATGAAGAAGTAAAAATTTTGGTTCCTACCCAAGATCAATATCCTATTATGGGCGAGTACATTCATTCGAAAATGGATGAAGCTGGTTTTAACGTGAGTATAGAGCGAGTTGAATGGGGTACATATCTAGAACTAACTGCGGAAGCTAACTATGACGTCACACTTGTAGGTTGGTCTAACTTAACAGCTGATGGTAGTGAGTTATTTTATCCCACTTTACATTCTGATAACATAGGTGCATCGAATAGAGCTCAATTTAACAACAGTGAGTTCGATCATTTAGTAGAAGATTCAAGAGTGACTATTGATGAAGATGAAAGAATGCAATTACTTGCGGAAGCGAATGAGTTAGTAATTAATGAAGCTGTATGGATTCCACTACATCACTCAAGTAATACGATTGCATATAAAGATCATGTAGAAAATCTAAGTATAGATCCGAGCGGAACTATTTGGTTGTACGAAGTTTCCATAACTGACAATTGATTATAAGTAAAGCATAGTTTGCTGCCCGAGTCATACGACTCGGGTATTTGCAGTCGGATTGCAGGACTGTGTGAAATTTGAAAAACAAACACAGAAAAAATAGGTGAATAGGCAGAAGCGGTGCCGGTGAGGTGATTTTTATCTCGCTGTGCACTCTTTTATTGTTTTGAGGGGTTAGATGGTGAATTGTATAAACTTGAGCGCCCAAAGCTTTATGAAAAGTGCGATTGCGTAAACTTGTGGGCCCACAGCTTTATGAGAGAGCCGTTTGCATAAACTTGAGGAGTCACAGCTTTATGAGAGATGCGTTTGCGTAAACTTGAGGAGTCACAGCTTTATGAGAGAGGCGATTGCATAAACTTGAGGGACCACAGCTTTATGAGAGAGGCGATTGCATAAACTTGAGGAGTCACAGCTTTATGAGAGAGGCGATTGCATAAACTTGAGAGCCCACAGCTTTATGAGAGAGGCGATTGCATAATCTTGAGGAGTCACAGCTTTATGAGAGAGCCGTTTGCATAAACTTGAGCGCTCACAGGTTTATGAGAGAGGCGTTTGCATAAACTTGAGACAAAGAGAGAGTGATGTAAGAAGCGCAACTATACTTTACGAACCTCAAGATAGAACTCATCCCGGTAAAAGTGATACAATTTATAAAAACAAAACACAGAAAAAGGAGAAAATTATGAAATTCATTTCTAACAACAACATTACAGATCCAATGATTAACTTAGCGATGGAAGAATATGTGTTACGTGAGATTCCTACAGATGATTCTTACTTCTTATTCTATGTAAACGCGCCATCAATTATCATTGGGAAAAACCAAAATACAATTGAAGAAGTTAACCAGGAATATATCGAAGAAAACAACATTAAAGTTGTTCGTCGTGTATCTGGTGGTGGTGCAGTTTATCATGATGAAGGGAACTTAAACTTCTCATTCATCACTGAAGATGATGGTGATAGCTTCCATAACTTTAAACGATTCACACAACCGATCGTGGAAGTGCTTCAAGATATGGGATTAAATGCTGCATTGTCAGGTCGAAATGACCTTGAAATTGATGGGAAAAAGGTATCAGGTAACGCGATGTTTACACAGAAAGGTCGCATGTTCTCGCACGGTACATTAATGCTTGAGAGTGATATTTCAGAAGTTCAAAATGCATTAAAAGTAAATCCTAAAAAGATTGAATCGAAAGGTGTTAAATCTGTGCGTGGTCGCGTGGGTAACATCAATGATTTCCTAGATGAAAAAATGGATATTGAAACATTCAAACAGAGAATTCTTGAGTATATTTTCGGTGGTAAAGAGAACATCGAAGAGTATGTTTTAACTGATGAAGATTGGGCGAAAATAAATAAATTGTCTGTAGAAAAATATCAAACTTGGGATTGGAACTATGGTAAGAATCCTAAGTACAACGTTGAATCTTCAGAAAAATTCCCTGCAGGTTTAGTCGACTTACGTTTAGAAGTAGTAAAAGGTAAAATCGAAAAGGCGAAAATTTTCGGTGACTTCTTCGGTGTAGGGGAAATTGTCGATGTAGAAAACGTGCTCGTCGGTGTTGAGCATAATAGAGAAGCAGTTTCGAAAGCGTTAGATCAACTTAATGTTGCACACTACTTAGGTCGTGTAACAAAAGAAGAATTTTTAAGTTTAATTTAAGTGATATAACTGACAATCAATGTATGGTTGTCAGTTTTTTATGTAAACAAGTAGATTTTCTAGTATTATAAAACATATAAATAAAAAGGAGTGTACTTTATGAAAATAGAAGAGGTTTCTGAAGATACAATGACGATTACCTTTGATTACGCTGTATCTGAAGAAAACTGCAAGAGACTCATCACTTTTCTAGAATCACTCCGACCACTGAAATTTGAAGGTATCACTGATTATTCAGTGTCATACACGAAGCTTATGATTTACTATGATCCGATGATTATAGAATCAAGTGATATTGAAGAAGCAATAAGAAAAATCAATGCTGATGAATATCAAACGCCATTAAAAAAGAAAAGAATAATAGAAATTCCTGTGTGTTATGACGATGAATTTGGTCTGGATTTAAATCGTTATTATGAAGAAGGACTTACGATAGAACAAATCCAAACGTTACATACTGAGAGAGAGTACTATGTTTATATGATCGGTTTTCTTCCTGGATTTCCATATTTAAATGGTGTGAATGACAAACTAAAAATGCCACGTAAAGAGACACCCCGAACACGGATACCAAAAGGATCAGTAGGAATAGCTGGAAGTCAGACGGGGTTTTATCCGACTTCGTCTCCTGGTGGCTGGAACATCATCGGACGTACACCGCTCAATATAGGGATAGAAGATAATACTTTAAATGTTCCGTATAGAGCAGGCGATTACATAAAATTTAAACCAATAAATAGCGCCACATTTGATGAGATTGAGAAACAAGTTAATCAAGGTACATTCAATATAAACATCGAAGAAAGAGGTGTTTAAATGACAATAATCGTAAATGATGGTGGGCTGTATTCAACCATACAAGATTTAGGAAGATATGGTTACTTCGAGCAAGGGATACCGACTTCCGGAGCTCTGGATTTCAAGAGTCATATATTGGTGAATACAATACTCAGAAATGACCCGAATTGTGCAACGCTTGAAATGACATACATCGGTGGTAAATTCACTATGAAATCATCAAACTATATTAGTGTTGTCGGTGCTGATATGGGTTTTTCTATCAACGGTATTGATATGCCTATCGGTAAAGTTATTAAATGTACAACAGGTGACGAAATTTCATTTGGTAAGGCTAAAGAAGGCATGCGGGCTTACCTCGGCATTGCAGGTGGATTCCAAACTCCGTCATTCTTAAATAGTCGCTCAACACATGAAAAAATAGGTGTTGGAAAACCTTTAAAGTCTGGTGACGAAATTTACTCTGAATGTACACATAAACCAAAAGAAAATATTCACTTGAAACATATTGAAGAAGATAAAATTATTCGAATCATTAAAGGAGAGCAATTCGACTACTTTAATCAAGATGAAATTGAAAAACTACTAATTCAATCATTTAAAATCAGTACAGAGTCAGACAGAATGGGATTTAGGCTAGAAGATATTTCTATAAAATCAGAAAAAGGTTACGATATTTTAAGTGAACCAACGATACTCGGCAGTATTCAAGTACCTGCGAATGGAAAGCCGATTGTACTAATGAATGAAAGACAAACGGTCGGTGGTTATCCAAAAATTGGCACTGTCATAAAAGCAGATATTCCGAAACTTGTTCAACTCCAACCAGGTGAACCATTCACATTTCTACTTATAGAATTGGAAGAAGCGCAGCATCATTACAAAACACTTATGCATCAACTGAAGAATGATGAGCTCATTGAAAACGTGAAGTTAGCAAAACATATAGATACAGATCGAATAAATAGACATCTTGAAAAAAATAGATAAATCTACAACATAAAGGAGTGGCTAATGTGTACACAGTAGATTTAAATGTAGACCTTGGTGAAAGTTATGGAAACTATATTCTCGGTAATGATGATAAAATAATTCCTTTAATCAGCTCTGTAAATGTCGCATGTGGGTTTCATGCTGGAGATCCATTGGTCATAAATAAGACGCTCGATCTGATTAAAGACAATGAACATGTCTCACTTGGAGCGCATCCAGGCTACCGTGACATTGAGGGATTTGGACGAAGACATATTCCTATGACAGATAAAGAACTAGAAGCGAATATTATATATCAGTTAAGTGCACTTGAAGGCATGGCACGTACAAAAGGATTACAACTGAATCATGTGAAACCACACGGTGCGATGTATAATGCAGCATCAAAAGATTATGAAATGGCAAAAATAATTGCACGAGCAGTTCAGAAATTTAATTCATCTTTAAAACTGATGGGTTTAAGTGGGAGCAGCCTAATACAAGCTGGTGAAGAAGTGGGCTTATCTGTAATTCACGAAGTGTTTGCAGATAGAGAATATATGGATGATGGCAGTTTGATGCCGCGCAGTCATCCGAATGCTGTTATTCATGACACGTCAAAAGTTATAGAACGTACAGTCAAGATGGTGATTGATCAGAAAGTGACATCTGTTAATGGTAAAATACTTGATTTAATAGTAGACAGCATTTGTATCCATGGGGATTCACCAGGTGCAGTAGAGTTTGTGCAAGGCGTCGTTCAAGCTTTTAAAGAGAAGGGTATATCTATAGCATCTAAGTATTAAAATAAGCTGACATTTATTTTGAATAAGTGTCAGCTTTTTTATGTGTGTATTTTGTTATTCATTGTTGTCTAGATCCTTTAATAGTGTCGTGTATTTTTCGAATTTTTCTTTGTCGCGTTCTACTAAAGATTCTTCAATATACTGTTCATATAAACGGCGGTTGTGCGTTGTGATCGCTTCAGTACAAATCAAATCTGCAGAGAGATTGTTGATCGTGTTAATGAAGGTTCTCAGTTGGTTCACTGTTCTAACATTGTGCCTCATATGTATTCCCCCTAATGTATTGTTCTTGCAATTATATACCACTTTTTGCATAATGGCAAACTATTTTCAGAAAATTAAATCAATTCGGACGTTTATGAAATTCTACCATAGTTAACATATAATTATGGTTATTATTTACAAGTTAAAATGATGTGTTTAACGAGCTTTTCGAACTCTCATCGTCACATCTTTGGTAATCACTTTGATCATTTTCTTTGTAAATTCCTAAGTGGTGTTGGCTTTAATATACATCGGTATGGACCATAGTTAGAATTATGACACAAAATCTGTTGTCTTAATAATTAACATTTCTTTTTTGAAGCGTTATTGAAGAAGAATATTAGTCAATTTTCCATAAGTTGTATATTTGTGTTCTTTTATTGAATGCTTCTTGTCCACCTTCCATTATATCAACTATTTTATTTTGAATATCTTTATCATCAATACTGCCAATTTTTGTACTGATCTGTTCCTCATCATAAGAAACAGCAATCACTTGTTCTGAGTCACCCAAAACGGGGATATTTGCATTGTGTGTTGCAAATATAAACTGAACCTCGGGTTTTCTTTCTTTTATTTTTGTAATTATTTCATTATAAATCACTTGATTATCTAAGTCGTCTTCAGGTTGATCAATCATTATTAAATTATTATCCCTCTGAGACAGAATAAACAGAACTAATGCAGATGCTCTTTGGCCGATAGAATGCTTAGTTATAGGTTTCCCATGATATTTTATATCAATTTTGTTAGGAGTTCTAAATGATAGATACTCTTTGTAATTATTTTCAATCATCTCTTTTAGCTTTAGAAGTTGAGCATCAGAAACTAGAGAAGAGATTTCTTTAGAATCTTCCAGTAAAACATCAACTAAGAAAGCTAAAAAGTCAGAATAGGTATTACTCATGGATTGGTAAGTACTGTATTTTATATTTGAACCTTTAAATGATTGTATTAATTTATCTTGAAAAACTTCTTTATTTCCTTTAAAATCTATGCTTAATTCTAATGAATTTTGATCTGTATTGATTTTTTCTATCTCATCTTTATAAACATTGAACTCTTGGAGTAGGAGTCTATTTCTTTCATCAAGGGTGGATCGTATTTTAGATTTAATATCACCTTTTGTTTCTTCTTGTATAGAGACTTGATCAATTTCTATTTTTAACTTATCTTCTTTGGTTTTGAGTATAGGGAAATCATCTGGGTTTAAATTTGGAATATTTATCTCCCTCTTTATACTAGCAAAATTTTCCTCATGTGAACTTATTAATTCTTGAATATCTTTTAAATACTTCTTAGTTTGCTTGGAACTTGATTCAACTTTCACCATTATTTCTTGGATTTCCCTTTTTACAGCATTTACCCTAGATACTTCCACTAATAAATTATCAAATAACTCTGGTGTTTCTAAAGATTCTAGGTCTTGTAGTTTGTTAAGTTCTTTAAGATTAGGTGAGTCTAGTAACTTCTCAATCTCTTTCTTAAATTGATAAATATGATTATGGACATTTTCAATGTTCCTTTCGTCCGATTGGAAGTTTAATTGTCTAGTAAGCTTGTTAGTTATCCCATTTTTTTCAAATATTTTTATTTTATGCTTTACATCTGCTAAATCTTTACTAAGTTGAGGCAGATTTTCAATCTTATCATTTAAACTAAATAGTTGAGTAAACTGATCCTCTAATTCTTCATGTATGTCTTTTAAGTCTGATTCAAAATGATTTATTTTTTCTCCAACTAGTTTATCTAATAAATCTAGTTCAAACCCATTTTTCATATATGATAAGTCTTTTTGTCCAAAATATAATGGAGTATGTAGAATTGAATTTACATTAACTCCAAGATCCTCATCGTTTTCATTAAGCACATGTAGAGGTTTCCCTAGTATCCTTTTAATTTTATAATTATTGTTGTGATTATCTTGAAGTTCAATAATCACTTGCCCCCCCGCATGAAGAAGGTTTTTAACTACTTCTGTTTTGTATTCTTCATCAACTGTAGACGGCTGTAAATCTAAACTGTATCTGATAGCCTCAATTATACTTGACTTACCACTACCTCTAGTTCCAATTAAGCTATTTAACTCTGGTGATAAATTCACTTTTTGATTATCCATTTTACCACCAATAAATTCTATAGACTTTATGTGTCCATGATGATATTCTTTTTCGGAAAGAGAAACTCTGTTTTCATAATCCATTAATGCAAGTAAGACAGAATCAAAATTTCCATTGCCAATCTTGATAAACGATTTTTCACCTTTGCCTATTTGATCAATATTTTTACAATCAGAACCTTCAATATAAGCTAATTTGTAACCCATCCATTCTTCAAGTTGCTCCATCTTGTCCCTAGTTCGACCCTTTTGAAAACCAAGAACTTTTTCCTTAAACCAGCTATTACTACTAAGAGATCTAATTAAACCCCCGTTACATTCTTTTAAAAAGCCATTTTTATCTTCAATATGAGCCATTAAGATAAAATAGTTCTTATTGTAGGAATCCAAGACTTTAACTGTTCCATCAAGGTCTTCGTTACAACGTGTATTTTCGTTTCCCCTATTTTTAATACCTTTAAAAACTTCATCTAGAAATTTGTTTATATCCTCACTGTTTCCATCAATCCATTCTTCTTCTTTAAATACTATTAAACAATGGAGAGCATTGGCTCCTTCTTTAACAGATAGCTCCACTCCAGGTAATATAGTAATGTTCTCTCTCTTTGCTCTTTTTTTTAGACCCTTAAATTCATTTAAATCAAACTTGTTATGATTTGTAATAACTCCTATTCCGATATTTTCTTTTTTAAGCTTATGAACGTAATCGCTTACGAACCGATCCTGTTCGCCATCATAGGCAAATTCCTTATCTGCTTTAGTATGAAGATGAAAATCTGCTCTTACCCACTTTGTACCAGATATGAACATGGGACCCTCCTATTTTTTAGAAATTAATTTATTATAATCCATATATTATCTCTATATTAGCATATGTAAAATCTTAGGAGTTACAGATTCGTATTTCTAAAGTATAATTTTACTTATTGAAAAATACACCAAATAAAGAATAGACTAATAGAATGGGAGTTGTAGTTAGAAGTTGATTACCAATTACTTGAATGATAATTATAGAATAGAATACGTGCAACACTTATAAACTAATATATTCTGAAAATGAAGCAACTGAAAAATATTTATTCTTTGATTAATTTAATAGTTCAGAACTCTAATAGACAAAGTTGGGTACATATAAATTCCTAGTAATTAAGTAGTGTACACATGAAAAGATATTTTTAAAAATTTATTTGTTATGTAAAAGAAATCTTATTTTACCACTAAATTAAATCTACTGAATAATATAATGAAATTAACTAATTGGACTATCGTAAAATCAGAATTTACATAAATAGTTATAGAAGTTACAGATATGAATACCAATGATACTATTGGAGTGACAACGCATTTAAAAGTAAAATTGATCACATAGTTAACAGTTAGACTAAAGAAAAGATTGGAGAGGAATAATTTTATGGAAACAAAGCTCCAGAAAGAGATAATAAATGTATTAAAAGCATTTCCTGAGTATTGGCACGAAGACACTTTAATTAAAAGTAAACTAATTGAAGATATACGTTTGTATAATAAAAAGGTAATAGAAGCACTCATATCTAACGAGTTGATAAAAGATACATACTCATTAGAACTTTCATCGGGATTAGTTTTTAAAGTAGAAGATTTTGTGAGTATGTTACGATTCAAAAACTATTTAGACAATAACTACACTAAGTATACAAATGAAATTGGGTTGACTAGTGAGAGTAAGTATCTTAAATACAATTCGGATGTCGTTCTTGATTTTCCACACAAAGATGGTGTGTTGGAAGGAGGAATGACGGTAGAAGATACAGGGAAATCCGAAGTTTATTATCATAATACTTTAGCTAAAGAAGAAATAGATACACTTTTATCACCTAAAATCTTTACTAATTCAAAGAAATATAATAAAGATGGTGAAAATGAAGTTATAAGTATTAAAGATTCAGACAACTTAATTATAAAAGGAAACAATTTAATTGCATTACATTCCTTAAAGAAAAGATATAGTGGAAAAGTTAAGATGATTTACATAGATCCCCCATATAATACAAGAGGTGATAGTTTTAAGTATAATGATAGATTTAACCATTCTACATGGTTAACTTTTATGAAAAATCGTTTAGAAATAGCAAAGGATTTACTTTCAGAAGATGGTTCAATATGGATTACACTAGATGATGTTGAACTACATTACTTGAAAGTTATTTGTGATGAAATTTTCGGCCGAAAATGCTTTTTGAATACTATTGCTTGGAAGCATTCGGACAACAGTAACAATAATGCATTAACCTTCTCTGAGGATCATAACTTCATTTTAGTATACTCAAAGAGACCGGGTTGGAGACCAAAGTTTTTAAACGATCCTCAAAAAAGAAAACATTTTAAAAATCCTGATAATGACCCAAACGGCCCATGGTTTGATGGCAACCCAGTCAATAATCCTGGATTGAGAACAAATTTGCAGTTTGAAATTACTACTCCAAACGGAAATATTATAAAACATCCACCTAACGGTTGGAGGTGGTCGAAAGAAACCATGGATAAAAAGTTCGAAACTGGTGAATTACGTTTTTCAGAAGATGAGACAAGGATAATCAGACGAACATATCTAAAAGATATGGAAGGTTTGCCTCCTTCTACCTTATGGACTTCTATGGAAACTACGGGTCACACAAGAAGAGCTAAATATGAGCTTAAAAAATTATTCCCTGATACTCCAGTAACTAGTTTATTTTCGACACCTAAACCAGAATCACTTATCAATCACATACTTGACTTAACAACTGACGAAGGAGACTTGATATTAGATTTTTTCATGGGGTCTGCCACAACTCAAGCAGTTGCTCATAAAAAAAAGAGGCAATATATAGGGATTGAACAAATGGATTACGTTGGAGATATTTCAGTTTCTCGTTTAAAAAAAGTTATTAGTGGAGAACAAGGTGGCGTTTCATCAGAATTAAAATGGGAAGGTGGGGGTGACTTTATTTATACTGAATTATATAGTTTGAATAAAAAGTTCGTTGATAAGATTCAAAACAAAAAAAATTTTAAAGAGTTAGGAAATGTTCTAAATGAAATAAAAGACAGCGCCTATTTGAACTTCAAAGTTGATTTAGAAAAAATGACTTTTGATAACAATGACTTTCAGAGATTATCTTTAAAAGAACAAAAAGATGTGCTTATTCAAGTGCTGGAGATGAACCAACTTTATTTGAATTATTCAGAAATCGAGGACAGTCAGTATGATATTTCTGATTCTATAAAAGCCTTTAATTACTCTTTCTATCAAGATCAAGAGGAAGGTGACTCGAATGAGTAATGAAATACTTCACAAAAGAATTGAAGAACAATTTAATTCTCTATTCGTAACACTACCTGATGTGCCAGATTATGTTCAGGATAACCTGAGTCACCCGTTGCGGGAATATCAGGCACAGGCATTGAAACAACTAATCTACACACAGGAGTTGGATAACGCAAATCTTTCTTACAATCATTTGTTATTTCACATGGCGACAGGATCTGGGAAAACTTTGGTCTTGGCATCAACTATTCTTTATCTTTTTAAGGAGAAAAATCAACAGAACTTTATTTTCTTTGTGAACAGTGATGCAATTATAAAAAAAACATATGATAATCTTACGAATGAAAGTTCAAGTAAATATTTATTCAGAAAAGAAGGCATTGTGTTAGACGGACAGCGCATTCTTATTCAAGTTGTTGATGTATTTCCCACATTTCCAGATGGTAATACAATCTACCTGAAATTAACCACTATCCAAAAGCTTCATGCGGATCTTACAGCACCAAAAGAAAATGCATTGACCTATGAATCGTTGAAAAATATGCGTTTAGTCCTGCTGGCTGATGAAGCGCACCATATTAACGCATGGACACGGCGAGACAAACGTAAACTTAACAATAAGGAGTATGAAGAAAGAACGTGGGAGAATACCGTTAATACCTTGCTCAAGCTTAACCCAGATAATCGCCTATTGGAGTATACAGCTACTATTAATTTGAATCAAGATGTTTTATTTGAAAAATATAAAGACAAAATTGTCTATCAATATGATTTAAGAAGATTCATGAATGACGGCTATTCAAAGAATGTTGTGTTGTTACGTTCTGATGAAGACGATGAAAGCAAGATGTTGAACGCTATTCTATTAAGTCAATATCGTAAATACATTGCACAAGATAATGATTTAGCCCTAAAACCAATTATTTTGTTTAAGTCTAACAAGATTGCAACGTCACTATCTGCCAATGAGCGCTTACTTAACATTGTTCAGAGACTTAGTGTGGAAAACCTGTCACATATCATCAATATTGGCCATGCGACCTACAAACATGAGAACAGCATCTGGAGCAGGATGTACGAGTATTATACTTATAAGCCCTTACATGAAATCATTCGTGATCTGCAGTGGGATTTCACAGAGGAGACAATTCTAAATGCCAATGATAAAGCCTTCCTTTCAGAAGATAATGCCTTGCTTTTGAATACATTGGAGGAAGACAACAACCCGATTCGAGCCATCTTTGCAGTTGCAAAACTAAATGAAGGATGGGATGTATTGAATTTGTTTGACATAGTGAGAATTAGTGAGGGAGCAACTTCAACGAAAACCACGACAAACAGTGAAGCCCAATTAATAGGTCGGGGGGCACGGTATTATCCATTTAAATACAACGAACATCACTTATATACAAGGCGCTTTGATTTGGTACAAACTGACCTCAAGATAATAGAAACTTTGCATTATCATACGATTAACGAAAATGCTTATATAAAAAATCTTGAAAAATCACTCGAGTCTGCAAGGATTCAAGTGAAAAAGGATGAATATGATCGACTCGAAGCGAAACTTAAGTCTTCCTTTAAAAAGAGTCCAGTATTTAAGAACGGTAAGATTTATATAAATAAATTGGTGCATACCACTGCAGATGATTATCGTACACTCTCACACTACAATGTGACCACCGACTATGATGTACCATATGAACTTACAATTGAGCAGCATTATGGAAGAAGAGTAGGAGAGATGATTGGTGGACAAAGACATGAAGTAACTTGGCCTGTTGAGAAAATCTATATACAAAAAGCTCTACAAAGAAATCCTTTCTTTCGCTTTAATCACTTCAAAGACTATATACCTGCTTTAACAAGTATGAAAGAGTTCACGGAAAGTCCTGATTTTCTTGGAAATTTAATATTCTATGTGACACTTCCTTTGGAATTGGAATTACATGATTTAAGTCCGATAGTTAAACTAAAAATGGTAGAAAAGTATCTAGATTATGTAGAGAAAAAGATAAAGATAAACTATATGAAGGAGAGAGGAACGCCAGTATTTGAAGGGATGTCTATTTCCGAAATGATTGATGATTATTATATTGAGTTGAATAAGGTAAATACAAAAATATCATCTTTAAGTGAAACGTTGCAGAAGCGAAGTATGAGGGATAATCATTGGTATGTTTACGATAGAGCTATCGTAAACGGCTTGGAGAGCACTTTTATTGATTTCATCAACAACTATATCGAACAACTTAAAGAAAAATACCAAGAGGTCTACCTTATCCGAAATGAACGAAAAGTGAAAGTTGTTGAGATAAATGGTACGAGGGGGTTCATGCCTGACTTTTTGCTATACCTTCAGGATCAAGATTATACTTACCAGGTTTTTCTTGAACCAAAAGGCAGTCATTTGCTAATTAATGATCAATGGAAGGAAAAGTTTTTAATGTCATTAAACGAGAATAGTAATTTAGAAGTACTTTCTGAGAATGAAAATGTCAGGTTATTAGGAATTAAATTTTTCTCAAATGAAAAAGGAAAAAGAGAAGAATTTCGTAAAGATTTCAAAGAAAAACTCCTTTAAATTGACCTGATGTCACTTAAGTTTACAGTTGAATAAAATAAATTTTCCTGAGATTCGAGTGCATACGAATCTCAGTTTTTTTATAATGCGATGTTGCGTAATTCAAACGGTGTTAATCCACTTAACACAATTCTTGTTAATTCCTAAGATAATAGATATGAGAATTATTCTGTTATCTTAGGAAATTTATTTTGGGACAAAGTAATAATTTGAGTTGAAGATACAGAGAAATATTAATAAAAATAAATTTCATTATCTGAAAATTAAAAATTTTTCGGAAATGGTGTAGACCAAAATTAATTTTTATGTATAATTGTAAGTAATAATGAAAGGGGATGATGATGATTTTCGACAGTTTGGCTGAAGCTAGAGCGTTAGAAAATGAGTTAATCCAATGGCGAAGGCATTTACATATGAATCCAGAGCTATCGTTTCAAGAGGTTAAAACTTCTCAATT
Organism: Aliicoccus persicus; assembly: GCF_900110815.1. Classification (GTDB taxonomy): domain Bacteria; phylum Bacillota; class Bacilli; order Staphylococcales; family Salinicoccaceae; genus Aliicoccus; species Aliicoccus persicus. The sequence continues at coordinate 62,448 of NZ_FOIT01000008.1, forward strand.
TGTTGCAAGTAAATTGAGAGAATTTGGTTATGAAGTACAAGAAGGCATTGCTAAGACAGGTGTCGTAGCAATAAAAAAAGGTAATACAGACGGTCCTACAATAGGGATAAGAGCAGATATGGATGCCTTGCCTATTCAGGACCAAAAAAATGCAGAATATTCTTCTACAGTGGAAAATGTAGCTCATTTATGTGGGCATGATGCCCACACCTCGATACTCCTTGGTGTAGCAAAAATACTTAAAAATTACGATTTAGAAAAAGGAATTATTAAATTTATTTTTCAACCAGCGGAAGAAGGCTTTGCTGGTGCAAAACATATGGTTGAAGAGGGAGTTTTAACAAACCCTGCAGTCGACGGGATTATTGCATTACATGTAAATCCAAAAGTTGAATCGGGTATTATTTCTCATTGCGAAGGCCCAGCAACAGCATATTCAGACAAATTTGATTTAAGAATAATAGGAGATGGTGGTCATGCTGCACATCCTCATTTATCCATAGATTCAATTACGATCGCAACTACTGTAGTCAACACGATGCAACAAATAGTAAGTCGAACTATAGAGCCACTAGAGCCAGTGGTTTTAACTTTCGGGAAAATTGAAGGCGGTTTCAATCATAATATTATTGCTCCGGAAGTTAAATTAAGTGGTACAGTCAGAACACTAAATCCGGAAGTAAAAGAAATTGTAAAAGATAAAATGAAATCGTATTTAAAACATATTTGTGAAGGTATGGGAGCAAAATACGAATTTGATTATCGAGATGGTTACCCAGCGGTTTATAACGACCCAGAATTAACACCATTAATAACAGATACTATTACAACTTTGCTCGGAGAAGATTATTTAGTTTACTCTAAACCAACTATGGGTGGCGAAGACTTTTCTTTCTTTACGAATGAAGTTCCAGGCGTCATTTTTAAAATTGGAACAGGTAATAGTGAGGAAACACAGTATCCATTACACCATCCTATGTTTGATTTAGATGAAAACGTACTTCCAGTAGGGGTTGCAAGCCTCGCTGAATTATCAATAAATTACATCAAAATGTTAGAGGAGAGAGGTAACAATGAAATTAAACTTTAAGAAAGTATTAGGAGTATCACTAATGTCAGTATTTGCATTAGGTGCTGTACATAGTTTGGCAGATGTTGAGAACGTATCTGCACAGGATGATGATACACTTACGATTGCTCTTGGAACAGATATGGTGACATTTGACATTCATAATCATGTTAATACATCTACTGAAGCTATTCACATCAACATGTTTAACTACCTATTTAAACGTAATGTTGAAACTGGTGAAATTGAAATGGATCTAGCTGAAAGTTACGAGATTATTGATGACACTAGTTGGGAAGTAACGTTAAAAGAAGGTATACCATTTCATAATGGTGAAATCTTGGACTCAGAAGACGTTAAATATACACTAGAACGAGTTTCTAGTGATTCAACATTACTTGAGCATTCTAACTATGCAGTAATTGATGAAATCGAAGTTATTGATGATCTCACATTCATTATTCATACCGAAACTCCAGATCCAGCTCTATTAAATAGATTAGCTCGTATTGGATCAGGGATTCTTCCAGTTGATTATATTGAAGAAAATGGGTTCGATCATTTCTTAAGTAATCCTGTAGGAACGGGTCCATATCAATATGTGAACTGGATTAGAGATGATCGTTTGGAACTTGAAAAATTTGATGAATACTTTGGTGGAGATATTTCTGAATGGGAGAATGTTACTTTTAGAGTTATCCCAGAAAACTCTACACGTGTTTCTGAATTACTTACAGGTGGTGTAGATATTGCCGTTAATATCCCACCTAGTGAGTGGGAAAGAGTTGATGACAACAACGATACTTATCTAGCTCAAACTGATTCGAATAGAGCTATGATGATATTCGTGAGACATACTGAGGGCTGGCCAACTGCAGATAAAGCGGTGCGTGAAGCAATGGATTTAGCCATTGATAACCAGGCAATTACTGATCATTTATTAGGTGGGGCAGGAACTCCTACAATTACAAGAGTATCTCCGGGTACATTCGGGTTTGCGGAGGAACTGAGTGATACTTATAATTACGATCCTGAAAGAGCACGTGAACTTTTAGCTGAAGCAGGTTACGAGAATGGATTAGATATCAAACTGCATTCTCCAAGAGGACGTTATTTACAGGATGCAGAAATTGCACAAATGATAGTAGGTATGTGGTCGCAAGTAGGTATTAATGCAGAGTTAGAGTTCCATGAGTGGAGTAACTTTGTTGAATTAAGAAATGCAGGGAACAATGAGGATGCATTTATCTTAGCTCTAGGTAACTCGATGTTTGATGCATTCAATGCTTTAGACTGGTATGACTATGAACGATTTGAAGGACAAATTGATTTCTATAATGAAGAGTTAGAAGAGTTATTAGCAGATGCTGCTCAGAACATGGATTTAGAAGAACGAGAGCAACAATATATTGAAGCTCAACATCTCATAGCAGAAGAAGTCGTACACCCAGTACTTCATTTAGAGAGTATTAATATGGGTGTAAGTGAAAGAGTGGATTATACTCCAACAATGGACGAAATGATTTACATTCATACAATAACTAAAAAATAATTTATATGGGTAGGTAGTTTAAACTAACTACCTACCTGATTTTTAAAATGGAGGAAAGAGTATGGCGAAATTTTTGCTACGAAGATTATTACAAATTATACCTGTACTATTAATAATTTCTTTCATTGTGTTTTCTCTAGTGTTCGTCGCTGGGGATCCTGTAGCATTAATGTTACCAGATGATGCTTCTCAGGAAGATGTTGAAAATTTAAGAGAATCACTAGGATTAAATGAGCCATTTATTGTTCAGTATGGAATTTATTTAAGAGATTTATTAACAGGTGATTTTGGTACATCCTATAGGTATGGTACCGATGCTTTAGAGGTAGTTTTGGACAGGTTACCAGCAACATTAGAGTTAGCAGGCTTGGCGCTATTCCTTTCAGTGGTTGTAGCTATCCCGCTTGGAATTTGGTCAGCTACTAAGAGAAATACAAGTATGGACTTAGTTGCTACAGGCGCAGCAGTGGTAGGAAAGGCAATGCCTAACTTTTGGTTAGGGATTATGTTAATCCTTGTCTTTTCAGTTATGTTGGGTTGGTTCCCAGTGTCAGGGAGAGGAACCTTTTTACATATAGTTTTACCTGCACTTACTCTCGCAACGGGGATTGCTGCTGAGATGACGAGATTAATAAGGTCTAGTATGATCGAATCTTTATCTCAAGACTATGTAAGAACGGCAAGAAGTAAGGGATTAAAAAGGAATTTGGTTGTTTACAAACATGCATTTAAAAATTCACTAATACCTGTAATTACTATTACATTTCTACAAACATCAACCCTTGTAGGTGGTACTTTGATTACAGAAACTGTATTTGCATGGCCAGGACTTGGTCAACTTTTAATCCAGTCTGTATATGCTAGGGATATGGCGATAGTACAAGCAAGCGTCTTTATAATTGCTTCTTTAGTAATTCTTATGAACTTAATAGCGGATATATTATATAGATATTTAGACCCGAGAATTAAATTAAACTAGGAGGGGACAATATTGGATGCAGCCTTAAATGATAATAATGAAATACAAAAAAATGTCCGCCCTAATTTTTTTAAGAGATGGGGGTTCTTACTTTGGCGTAGTAAGACGGGAACAGTAGGATTGATTATAGTAACAATATCAGTGCTAATTGCAATTTTCGCACCATTACTTGCTCCTTATGATCCTGCAATGATTAATCCAGCAAGCATGTTACTTCCACCTGCATGGTTAGAAGGCGGTTCAACAGAACATCTTCTTGGAACAGACAACCTGGGAAGAGATAATCTGAGTAGAATTATATATGGTAGCCAAGTATCAATACTGGTTGGTGTTGCGTCAGTGGTACTAGCTGGTGCAATTGGTGTCACAATAGGACTTATTTCAGGATATTTCGGTGGTTGGATAGATAGTATATTGATGAGATTGGTTGACTCTTTCTTAGCTATTCCAACAATACTTTTTGCATTGGTAATACTATCAATTTTTGAATCTGGTGTTATGACATTGATTATAGTGCTAGGTGTTACAAACTGGGTAAATTACGCACGACTTGTTAGAGGAGAAACATTGTCAATTAAAGAAAGAGACTATGTAAGGGCAGCTCATTCAATAGGTGTAAGTGATTTTAAAATAATTATCAAACATCTGTTACCTAATGTTATTTCCTCGTTTATTGTAATTTCAACTCTAAGTGTTGCTACTACAATTATTCTAGAAGCTTCATTAAGTTTCTTAGGACTTGGTGTACAACCACCAGTTGTATCTTGGGGATCTATTCTAAGTGATGGAAGAGATTACTTAGCCACTAGTTGGTGGATAGCTACTTTCCCAGGTATAGCGATTACAATAACAGTACTAGGTATCATTTTCTTAGGAGATTGGTTAAGAGACGTTATTGATCCAAGATCAAAGTCAAATTAGAGGTGAAATGATATGTCGAATGAAAACTTATTAGAAATAAAAGAATTAAGAACCTCATTTAAAACTGAGGAAGGCAAAGTCCCTTCAGTTGATGGGGTATCTTTTCAGATAAAAAAAGGTGAGGTAGTTGCTCTAGTGGGAGAATCTGGATCGGGTAAGAGTGTAACAGCGTTATCTGTTCTAGATATTTTAGCATCTAATGGTCGTATTGAAGGTGGAGAAATTTTGTTTAATGGACAAAATCTTACTAAATACAATGAGCAACAAATGAGAAAAATTCGTGGTAATGATATATCCATGATTTTCCAAGAACCATTAACTTCATTGAATCCAGTTTTTAAAGTGGGAGAACAAATGACAGAAGCCCTGCACGCTCACCAAAAGATAAGTAAATCTAAAGCAAAAGAAAAATCTATTGAAATGTTAGATAAAGTAGGCATTCCAAGGGCTAATAAAGTCTTTAACTCATATCCACATTCATTGAGTGGAGGTATGAGACAACGCGTTATGATCGCAATTGCATTAATGTGTGATCCAAAATTACTTATTGCAGATGAACCAACAACTGCTCTGGATGTGACAATTCAAGCTCAGATTCTAAAATTATTAAAAGAAGTTATTAAGAAGTTTGATACATCAATACTTTTAATAACACATGATCTTGGTGTAGTTGCTGAGATGGCAGATAGAGTAGCTGTAATGTATTGTGGTCAAATTGTTGAAGAAACTGATGTATTTACATTATTTAAAAATCCAAAACATCCATATACTAAAGGACTAATTGATAGTACACCAAAAATTAATCAACTTGATGAAAAATTAAGAAGTATTCCAGGTTCTGTACCTAGCCCACTTGAATACCCGGCAGGTTGTAGATTTGCTGATAGATGTCCACATACAATGAGCATATGCTTACAGAAAGTTCCAAATGATGAATTGAATGATGAAAATCATTTATCACGTTGCTTTCTTCATTCAGATGAACTAACAGATGATGAAAAAGTGCAGGTGAAAGTAAATTGACAAATACTAATGAAATGCTGTTAGAAGTTAAAGGACTCAAAAAATACTTTGATGTTTCCACTGGGTTATTAAAAAAGAAAGAAGCATATGTTTATGCTGTTGATGATGTTAACTTTTATGTTAGAAAAGGGGAAACTCTTGGTATAGTTGGTGAATCTGGTTGTGGAAAATCAACAACTGGTAACATGGTTGGTATGCTCTTAGAACCAACAGAAGGTGAAATAATCTATAAACAACAAAATTTAAGGGAGCTTTCCAAGAAAAACTTAAGAAATGTTCGTTCTGAAATTCAAATGATTTTTCAAGATCCATTTTCATCATTAAATCCAAGAATGAAAGTTTATGACATCATTGCAGAGCCACTCAGAACACATGAAAATTTGACGAGAAAAGAGCTATACGATCGTATAGCTGAGCTTATGGATCTGGTGGGATTGAACAAATCGTATATGAAGCGGTATCCACATGAATTTAGTGGTGGGCAAAGACAAAGAATAGGGATTGCGAGAGCAATAGCATTAAACCCAGAGCTCGTAATATGTGATGAGCCTGTTTCTGCTTTAGATGTATCAATACAATCACAGATATTGAATTTACTATTAAAACTTCAAAAAGAACTTGATTTGACATTTATCTTTATTGCACACGGTCTACCTGCAGTTCAGTATATAAGTGATCGGATTGCTGTAATGTATTTAGGAAAAGTTGTGGAACTTGCAAGTAAAGAAGATTTATTCAAACAAGCTCTTCATCCTTATACAAAAGGATTGTTATCTGCAGTACCTATTCCAGACCCAGAATTTCGTGAGGAAGAGAAATATGTAATAGAAGGCGATATACCGAGTCCTGAGAATCCACCAACAGGATGTAACTTTCACACTAGGTGTCCTTTTGCTCAAGATATTTGTAAAACTAAGAAACCTGAATTTGAAGAAGTTTCTAAAGATAGATTTGTGGCATGTCACTTTGCTCTTGAGTTAGCTAATAAATAAAATAACTTATAGATTAGAGGATATATATGTTAGAAGGAAAAGAATATTTTGAAAATAATTTAAATAACATAATAGATGATTTGATAACGATTGTTAGACTTGATTCTCCTTCAAAGAATAAAGTTTTAGTTGATAAATGTCTAAATAAATTAGATGAATTATTTGAAGACTACTTAGGTATATCACCAAAGATATTTGAATCGGATACTACAGGAAATCACAGGCTTTATGAAAAAAACTCTTCAAATGGTGAGGGGGTCTCAATATTATTGCTTGGACATGTAGATACAGTATGGGATGAAAAACAGATTCCAATAAAACGAACGGAAAAAGAACTAAGTGGACCAGGTGTGTTGGATATGAAGGGTGGATTAATACAAGCATTATGGGTGTTAAAATATCTTAGTGAAAGCGATGGACTAAAAGACACTCGTATCTCCTTCTTCATAAATTCTGATGAGGAAATTGGAAGTAATACTTCAAAAGAAATTATTCAAGAGATTTCAGATGAATATGATTATGTTCTTGTTCTAGAACCACCTGTTGTCGATTCGGGAGATCTAAAAACGGGAAGAAAGGGAACGGCAGCCTATAATATAAGATTTGTTGGGAAAAAATCACATTCAGGTAACGATCATGAATCTGGGGAGAATGCAATAGTTGAAGCGGCAAAGCAAGTATCAGATCTGAGTTTATTAACTGACTATGACAAAGGAATCACTATCAATGTAGGAAGTATTTCTGGAGGCGGTAAAATTAACATTGTTCCTGATGAAGCAGAAATAGGAATTGACGTAAGAGCAGAAAGACTAGAAGATCTTGAATATGTTGATGAAGCGATACAAAATATAGAAGCATATAATAAAGCAGTGGAAATAATAATTGAAGGTGAGATTAATAGACCACCAATGAACAGCACTAAAAACGATGAATTATTCCTGGTTGCTAAAGATATAGCAGATGAACTAGAGCTTGATTTAGATTCAAAATTTGTTGGTGGAGGCAGTGATGGGAACTTCACTTCAGATGTAGGAATACCAACATTAGATGGATTAGGCGTATTTGGGGAAGGGATTCATCAGGAACATGAGAAAATATTCATTTATGAAGTACCAGAAAGAGCGAGTTTGCTTGCAGGATTAATATTATCTTTAACTGAAAAAGAAAAGAAAGTCATATAGTAAACTTAAAAGTATCATCCAGACTCTCATTTATTTCTTGTTGTTTATTTTAAAACTCCAGAAATGAATGAGAGTTAGAAATTATGTTCAATTTTGAGCTAAAAGATAAAATAATATTGATTTTATTTCTTAAGTTTGGTATTCTATATCTTGTCGATAAAAATAATAATGTTCCACAGTAGCTCAGTGGTAGAGCTATCGGCTGTTAACCGATCGGTCGTAGGTTCGAGTCCTACCTGTGGAGCCATGGAGTAGTACTCAAGAGGCTGAAGAGGCGCCCCTGCTAAGGGTGTAGGTCGCTAACGCGGCGCGAGGGTTCAAATCCCTCCTACTCCGTATTTAAAATCCCGTAAACCTTATAGGTACGGGGTTTTTCTTTTTATATAGGCTAAACCGTGGCCAATACGTGACCATTTGTTTCCTTTAACAACTCTTATTTTCTATTTTTTCTTCTTTCATTTCATCATTTGCTATAATAAACAACTTATTTCTAACTCTTTCTAGTATAAGAACTTCTTGATAATTCGATAATGCTACTCAGTAATTGTAGTGATTAATGGTGTTTTTAGATAGTTTTGATGTGTTCCTCTTGTTTCTAGTATATTTAGACAAAAAGCCTTGGAAGAATTTAAATTGTGTCATTTGATATAGTGTTAATATAATAAAAATAAAAGACCACTTAAATTAAAGATTTAACTTTAAATAAATACAGATTTACATTAGGAGAGATGTTATGACATTCTCTATTTCAGCACGCTGTGAAAAAACGAATCAATTGGGTGTAGCAATATCTACCGCAGTTCTAGCAGTGGGTGCACGCTTTGCTTATGCAAAGGCTCATGTTGGTGCAATTGCATCACAATCAATTTCTAATCCGTACATTGCAATTAGAGGATTAGAGCTTTTACAAAATAATTTGAACGCATCTGAAGTTTTGGCAGTTGTCATCTCTAGAGATCCAGATCGTGAATTAAGACAAGTGGGTATTATCGACAAAAATGGTCAATCTGCGGCATTTTCGGGTGAGTCGTGTGAGGGATATTGTGGGCATCTAACCGGCCATAATTATGCGATACAAGGGAACACTTTAGTGGGTGAGGAAACTTTAACTGCGATGGAAGTTGCGTTTATAACTCATAAAGAATTGTCTCTAGCAGAACGCTTACTTAAGACCATTGAAGCGGGCCAGGAAGCTGGTGGTGATAACCGTGGTAGACAGTCTGCTGCTTTACTTGTTGTCGATAACGAAGAGTATCCTGTAGTTGATTTAAGAGTAGATGAGCATGATGAACCAGTCAAAGAATTGCGACGAATCTATGAAATTGCTAATCGTGAATTGTATCCTATTTTGAAACGCATGCCTAAATTACTTGATGAAAAATAACTTGAGAAATCATACATGACAATCAGTATTATTGAATGCATACGGCGTCCCGATAATACCACAGAAACGCGATTGCCTGAGCCAGGCAAATCGCGTTTCTCTGAGCCACTCTAGTCGGTGGTAGTTGAGCCACCCTTCATCCTTAAAGAATCACCTGATATATGGAGATGATAAGAGTTTGATATGGCACGATCTAGTATGGCATCGGCAATTGCGCCACCGCCTAATTTTTTATGCCATTCTCCTGTTTCCATTTGAGAAGATATAATCAATGAACGATTACGACTTCTCAATTCAAAAACTTCCATTAAGTACTTCTGTTCATCTTGTGTGGTTGGGGTTAATAGGAAATCATCAATCACTAAGACATCCAACTTCATTATTTTTTTAAAATAATTTTCGAGCTTATCTTCTAAGTCTGCCTGAACCATTTCTGTAAGTAAATCGTACATTCTCATATATCGAGCAGTATAGCCTTCCTCTATGACATAACGGCATAATGCATTAGTAATATACGACTTTCCAGTACCAGTGGCCCCTTGTATAACCACATTCCGATGATTCGTTATAAATTGACATGTTTTCAGTTGGTCTATCGTATCTTTGTTTATTTTCCGGCTCGGAGAATAATCAATGTCTTGGATGTGTGCTTGAGGTTGAGAGAGCTTCGCTTGTTTTAAATAACGTTGGATTGTGTTATGTCGTCTTGACTGATATTCATCATTCACTATTTCTTCAAGAATTTCTAAGGTTGTACGCTGAGAAGTAAGCGGATCGCTGTATAAATCAACCAACCGATCAGCCATAATAGGTAGTCGCATCTTTCTTAGATGTTGAGTTAATTCATTAACTCTTGCGGTTGAATTTGTCATAGTAATCAGCTCCTCTCAGATAAGATTGTTCCTTTTGATTAGACGTGTTAAAATCTGATTGCGTGATGGAACTTTCTATGAGTTGTCTGATTAATTTATAATTAGGATGACTGGATCGTTCCAGGGCATAATGGCAGGCTTTATCTAATCTTTGGTCGGAATAGGTGTCTGCCATTTTTAATATCGCATGTACGCTTCTGTAGTACTGTTGTTCTGGTCCTTGATTAAACATTTTGGAGATAACCATGTGCACATTTGGACCAACGCGTCTGGCCCATTTTAAATATCTTGTACTGTTCCATTTCCCAAAATCTTTACTATCTTCGGGTAGATGTGACGCCTCTGTAGAATATGCCCCAGGTGGTTTATTGACAGTAGAATGTTCACATAATAGATTTTGATTATGATAGATTTTAATGGCTGTTGAATAAATTTTAAGTGTTACTTGTTCACCAATATATTGGAAAGGCACAGAATAGTAGTGTTTATTGAATGTGATGTGACTATTCGTATAGACTTTCGCTTCTTTAAATTCACAGAGTTCATATGGGTAAGGTGGTAATGCTTTGAGTGTTTCTTGTTCCAACTCTTGAAACATTTGAAGTCGTGTACCAACCTTTTTCTGAAAAGGTTTGGCATTAAAATCATTTAGAATCTTTAAAAGATATTGATTATATTCATCGATACTAAAGCACTGGTAATTGCGCATACGACCAATAATATGTGTTGTTAGATGTTTGACATGATTTTCAACCGCCGCCTTGTCTTTTGGCCGCGCGACCCTCGTCGGGACAACAACCGTTTGATAATGATTCGCCATATCTTCATACGTCTGATTTAATAACAGTTGTGATTTTGTATGTTTAGTAACGCCCGTTTTTAAGTTGTCTGGTGTTAAAAGTGTTGGTACGCCCTGGAAATACTCAAACATTTTGATATGGGCATTAATCCATCGTGGCATCTTTTGGTCTATACAAGCTAAGGCATATGTGTAACCACTAAAAGGTAATGTGGCAATAAATAAATCGCCTGTAATGATTTCTCCCGTCATGGGATCAACCCATTGCGGGCGTTTGCCTACCCAGTCTACTTGGACTTGATAGCCTGCTTTATGATGGAGTACATGGCTAAAACTATTTTTATGTAAATAGTCATTAAAGTACTTTTTGAACTGAGTTAATTTATAATATATCTTATTATTTAATCGACATTCCTGAGCATACTCCTCCCAGAGTAATTGCATTGTAACACCTTGTTTAACAAGTTCTTTTGATAACATTTTATAATCCGGTTTGACATAATAAGAGACGGATTGATCTTTCTTATCTATACTCACATCAAATATTTTCTCTATTTCTTTCACTGACCATAAGTTAATTTCTTCATAAGACACCTCCTTTTCTTGTGCAATTTTGATAGTCCTAGCGACGGTATTTCGACCAGAAGAAACAATTTTAGTTATTTCTCTCTGACTGAATCCTGCTTCGTGCAACCGAATCATTTCTACATAATTGGGCATTCATGCCACCTCCGTTATATTTTGTGAGAATTACTCACGAGTAAGTTATAACACGAGGGCAAAAAAAGAACCACAAAGTGGTTCAAGCATAGCGATTTAGGTGGCTCAGCTAACTCCGATTTAGGTGGTTCAATGAACTCCGACGAGGTGGCTCTCTAAGACCGTCGTATCCA
>NZ_FOIT01000007.1 GCF_900110815.1 Aliicoccus persicus
TCAGACTTGCGTCCATTGCGGAAGATTCCCTACTGCTGCCTCCCGTAGGAGTCTGGGCCGTGTCTCAGTCCCAGTGTGGCCGATCACCCTCTCAGGTCGGCTACGCATCGTCGCCTTGGTGAGCCACTACCTCACCAACTAGCTAATGCGCCGCAGGTCCATCCATCAGTGTCAGATAATCCGACTTTCATCCGTAGACATATCCGGTATTAGCCACCGTTTCCGGTGGTTATCCCAGGCTGATGGGCAGGTTACCCACGTGTTACTCACCCGTCCGCCACTCGACACCCGAAAGTGTCGCGTTCGACTTGCATGTATTAGGCACGCCGCCAGCGTTCATCCTGAGCCATGATCAAACTCTCCATATAATTAGTAAACTATATTTTAGTTTATAGCTCGTTTGCATTTTTTTACTTGGTTACCCCAAGTTGGTTATATACCAAAATTATTAGAATTAACGTTGACTTATTGTCATTCAGTTTTCAATGTGCAAATCCGCTTTTTCAAGCGTTTTGTAAGCACTCCAAAACGTTCTAGTTTTCTCGAGTGCTTTACTATAGTATCACGCTGAATTTTTTAATGCAAGCTTTTTATCTTTTTTCTTTTAAAGATTTTTCACTTATAGTTCTGTCCTGAATTCCATCGCTTTTGACAGTGTTACTTCGTCCGCATACTCAAGATCTCCTCCGACTGGTAGACCATGTGCGAGACGTGTAATTTTTAATCCGAGCGGCTTGACCAATCTCGAAATATACATCGCAGTTGATTCGCCTTCGATATTTGGATTTGTCGCCATAATAATTTCTTTTACTTCTTCATCTTTCAAGCGCTCGAGCAATTGCGGGACGTTGATATCTTCTGGGCCCACACCATCCATCGGGCTAATTGCCCCATGTAAGACGTGGTAAAGTCCTTTGTACTCACGCATTCTTTCCATCATGATGACATCTTTTGTCTCTTGCACAACGCAGATGACTGAGCGATCGCGCTCTTTATCCTTACATATATAACAAGGGTCAACTTCAGTTATATGTCCACAAGTCGAACAAAACGTCAGATCGCGTTTGACGTCCATCAGACTTTTAGAAAACTGTACGACATCTTCTTCCTTCATATTAAGAACATAAAACGCCAGGCGAGCGGCCGTCTTAGGTCCAATGCCTGGCAGTTTCATGAAGCTATCAATTAATTTTGATATTGGCGCAGGGTAGTGCATATTACATCATCCCTGGAATGTTAAGACCTTGTGTATGTTTTCCTAATCGTTCAGACGTCAGTGCATCTGCTTTGTTCATCGCTTCGTTGATCGCTGCAACGATTAAGTCTTGTAACATTTCTACATCATCAGGATCTACAACTTCCTCATCGATTTCTACGTCCATGACTTCTTTGTGCCCATTCATGACAACTTTGACCATACCGCCACCAGCAGTACCTTCAACTGTTTCTTCTTTTAATTTTTCTTGCTCTTCAGCCATTTTCTTTTGCATCTTCTGCATCTGTTTCATCATGCCTTGCATATTGTTCATTCCACGCATTACTTACAGCCCCTTAATGAGTTTTCTTATTAATCTATTCATATATTACATGACACAGCTATTCTGTTTCAACCATGTGACTTCCGAACATCTCTTTTGCGATGTCCGATGATTTTTTTTCTTGTTGTTGTGTACCTTGTTTCTGTTTCTTCTTATAATTTTCACGGAACACGTCAACTTGTTGTTGCCACTCTACATTTGGAATACCTCTGACTTCAATGTTACGGTCGATGACGCTCGCGATTGCTGACTCTATTCTTTTACGCTTTTCTTCATCACGATTTAATATGTCACTTTGGACACCGTTGTCGAAACCAATCAACACCGCTTCATCACTTGCCGCAACAGGTTGCGTATGTTCAATCATTGTAGATATTGAGAAATCTTGACTCTCGTTAACATGCGATAACACTTTCTGCCAATCCTGTTTCAATCGTTCCAAGTCTTCGCGGTTCGCATTGTTTAAAATCTTTTCAATTTCACGCTCAGTTAAACCGTTTTTCGTTGGCGTCACTTTTGGCTGTTGAACCGGTTCACTCGTCGGCTGCGCGTTGTTTTCAAGCATTTGCTCCAGCTGCCTAATTCGCGCTTCAAGTGGACCAAGGTCTACATTTGGAACATCTTGCTCTGTTGATGCTTTGATAACTTCTATCAATTTAATAATGACAACTTCCAAGTGCACACTTGTGTTAACTGAGAAGCGCATCATCACCATCGCATCATTCAGCACATTGATCATCTTATACATTGTTTCTTCACTCGTATTGAAAAATGCATCGCCATCTTGTAACTGATTGCTCGTTTTTAAAATAATACTATCTCGGATAAAATACACGAGTTCATGAATCAATCGCGTCGGATCTTTACCTTCATCAATCAACCGATGATACATTTCAAATGCTTCTTTTGATTTAGACGCTTCAATCAATTTCATCCATTCACTTAACTGGTCAGTTTTAATCCCACCCGTAATCATCACGACATCATCTAGCGTCACGTTCTCCTGACTATATGCCAGCACTTGATCAAGAATCGATAGTGCATCACGCATACCACCTTCAGCCGTTCTTGCAATGTAAGCAAGTGCCTCATCATCATACGCTACGCCTTCAGTAGAAGCAACGTGTTCTAGATGCGAGATAATTTCAGTATGTTCAATCGCTTTAAAGTCAAAGCGTTGTGTTCTGGATATGATGGTTGCTGGAATTTTATGTGGCTCCGTTGTCGCCAAGATAAAGATCGCATGCGCCGGTGGTTCTTCCAACGTCTTGAGCAGCGCGTTGAATGCACCGATTGTTAACATATGCACCTCGTCTATAATGTAAACTTTGAATGTTGCTTCTGTCGGTGCGTACTTAATTTTGTCACGGATATTTCTAATTTCATCGACACCGTTGTTTGATGCCGCGTCAATTTCCATCACGTCATTTGCTGACCCATCCGTTATACTCTCACAGATGTGACATGTGTTACACGGTTCTCCATTTGTCTGTTGTGGACAGTTCAAGGCTTTTGCAAAGACTTTTGCAATGCTCGTTTTACCCGTACCTCGCGGCCCACTAAATAAGTAAGCATGCGATTTTTTATCGCGTATAATCGCATTTTTCAGAGTTTTGGTGACATGTTTCTGTCCAACGACATCGTTAAATGTCTGCGGCCTAAACGCACGGTACAACGCTTGATACTCCATAAAACGACTCCTCCACACAGATATTATTATGTTCATAATTATAACATAGTCGGTGTATTTCTCTCTCTTTAAACAAGAAAAAACTCCGTCCTATGGACGAAGTTTAATTATGTAGCCGTGCACCGTTATCTCGACAGCCACATCAAGCGTTACTTCTATACCTCGCTCAAGTTCGGCAACCCTACGGCACATAAGATGAGTTGCTTAATGCTGCTACCTTCCGGTCCTGACATGGTTCACAACGTCCTATTGCATAGGACCGAACTCTCAACACGAGAATATAAAAGGCAGACCATAATGTGGACAGCCTCAAAAACGGATCTAGGCCCTGCTAGAGCGGATTGCAGGTACAGGGTTCCGCTACTCCCCCACTTAGCACGGTATTTAACATAATATCAAAGTAAAAGTTCAAATGCAATTGATTCATGAGCAGTTTATACAATTAATCTTGAATATGTGTATAACCTTCGTCAATAAAGAATTCAATCGCATCTTCAACCGTTGTATCGCGCGTTAGAATCGGTATTTCATTCATAAACAAGCTATTTAACGTTTCTATTTCATCACGTTGGTTACGGTAGTCGATGATCATTTTCTCAGTACCACCGACGTAAATTAACTCTGTCTCATATGTGACATCATAGATGCTTGAATAGTCTGCTGTTAGGTTCGCTTCCTCTTCTGTTGCACTTTCAAGCGTTAGCCCAACATCTTCAAAGTTTGCTGAGTTCTCTGTTGTTTGTTGTAACACAACGTTATCTTCAAATTCTAAAGTTACATTCGATGTCACTCCAGATTCAACACGTTCAAATTTCTCAAGACCTAAGCCTTGGTATTCTTCCGGAATGTCTTCAACTGGTTCTGTATCTTCAGCATCTTCAGAAACTTTTGTTTCTTCTGTATCACTTGCTGCTTCATCCGTATCTAATGTAATTGGGTCACGATCATTCGAATCATTATTACACCCTACAATGAAGAAAACTGATACGAGCATAAGCATTAATAATTTTCTCATAAGTACTTCCTTTCAATAATATCTCTACAAATACCTACCTAGTATAGAGATTAATTATTGCAAAGGAAAGTGAATTGCATTACATTTGTATAACATTTTTTTACAATAAACTATTCAAATTCTAATTCTTTTGCTTCTTTAATACGGAAAACATACTGGTCAGGATCGTTAAATGTGAACGTACGAACGCCATTTACTTCCTCTACATTGCCAACAGTCAAAGTCTCACTTAACGTTTCATATACTTCGTCAAAACGCATCGTATTGAAAATGAGCATTGGTGCTACTTGTTTCACACCATTCTGCTTTTGGAGTACGAGTGTCGTTTCTGCATTTAAATGTGCGCCGACTTCAACGACCGGTTCATTCGTTTCAGAAGCTGTCGTGCGATTGACAATAACAAATCCTAGCTTTTCTTCCCAAAACTTTGCTGATGCTTCCTCATCACTAACAGCTAAAACCACTTGACTTAAATTTCTGATCATCTGATTCACTCCTTATTCTTCTGATTCTGTTTCTTCTGTATCTTCAGCTTCATCATCTTCTTCATATTCAAATGCATTTTCATCGTACATCTCATCTAGATTTTCATACATGTCATGATCGTAGTAATACGTATAATATTCTGTGCGATATGACTGTTCATCGACATTGTTCACTGCATCTGTAACAAGGCCGTTGTAATCAATACGTGACGTTTCCTTTTTGATGAGAACAATATATGAATACTCGAAACTATCCTCGACAAGCGAGTCCAGCGACCAACCCGATTGCGTTAAGAATTGGTTCTCTAACTCAGGTAATGCTTCAGAAACAAAAATAAAATACTCAACATTTTCATAAATATCAAATGCATCAATATTACTTGCTAAATTTTCGTAAATATTGTCGTAACGCTCAATCATAATATCGTCATCTGTAAAACCTGATGTCGTATAATCAATAAATGACCCTGAGACAGTATCATATAAATACATCTCATTATTAATAGAGTTCATATATGATTGTGGTGCTAAAATATTACGCTCACTATCTGTACGATACCGTTCCACTTCCAACTGTGAGCCCTCTTCATGGACCAATGATTGAGTGAACGTCGTCGTTACAAGCGATTCATCAACCGGTGTGTCACCCTCTGTGACTTGACCTGAGTAAAAGCTAGAAAAAGCTAAATACGTACTCACATCTTCCGCCTCTGCTAAAACATCTTCTATGTCTTCTTCAAATGGCGTCGCACCATTCATCAGTTCTAATAACCATTCAATTTCTTCAGATTCAGGCGTGAAGTTGACTATCGATTCTTCGACCTCATCATCCGTTTCTTCTTCTTGTGCATATGCAGTCGTAGATAAAACACCTACACACAGTACACAAGAGAGTGTATAAATTAATTTCTTCATATGTAATGCCTCCACAATTTCTAACAATCATTATTTATCTACCGAAATAATAACATAACCTAAGCCCACATATTCATCAATTACATCATTCATCCGTCTGTCTTCACTATCCTCATCAACAGAATTCAAGAGACCCGCTTCAAATTTAAGTTCTATTTGACCATGATGTGCATGCTCTAAAATCACCTGTGTCGATTCTGAACTCACTTCATTCGGATGATAACGGTACCCCTCCTCAATCAATGTCTGATGCACATTTGAAAGACGATAGCTCATATATATAGGTAATAACTCTTCGGCGATAGGAATATAAGACTCTGGTAATGAGAATGCAGTGTAGTCAATCCCAACTTGATAATATATCGTATCCTCATTACTCGATACGCTACTATTATAACCAGAAATATTATCCATCAGTTGATACCGATTGTATTCCTCTTCTAATCGAAACGCCAAATCAAATGGTGTTTCAGTATGTTCCATATAAATGTGAGATATAACACCATCTTGATGAATGATATTGATCTTTGCATCCGAATCTTGATACACGGCAACATTGCCATAGCTTGAGTATTGATGCAGTGAGACACTATCTCCAAATTCATTTGGAATTTCTTCTTCAATAATTTCTTCATCTGGTGCGTCATCAAGTTCTTCTGTTATATCTTCTTGCTCTTCAGATTCTTCCTCGGTCTCTTCGACTTCATCAGGTTCAATGTCTTCATTTATTATTTCTTGTTCTTCTGATTCTTCTTCAATAATTTCTTCTTCCAGCTCGTCTTCAATCTCTTCATCTAACTCTTCCTCAGGCGCTTCGATTATATCATCTACAATATCCGGATAATTCTCTTCAAGGGCAATCTCTGAAGCATCGTTATATAGTTGCTCGAAATCAATACTTGAGTTTCTATCAAACTCAGGAGAATTATTCGTGTGTCGAATCACTTCATAACCCCGAGAAATATAATTGTTGACTCTCTCTTCAACGGCGTCCACACCATTTGGATAACGCGTATAATATTCCGCTTCATCAAGGTTATACAAATTCATAAAAAACGTTTGGGGAGATAATAAGTAAAACCTAACTTCTGTTGTCTCTCCTAAAAACTCATCTTCAACATAATAATTGTATGCATACCCTTCACTGTTGACGCGTTGTCTATGATTTTCGGCATATTGAATGAAATCATCAACAGTTTCAAAACCGTAATATTCAAGTGATGGTTCCAACAACGATGTCATAATAAATATTCGCTCACCGATGTAATCTATTTCAACACGATTAAACAATGTGTCATCTTCATATTCCAAAACGATATTTCCACTTACATATAAATCATCCGTTAAAATAAAATTCTCTTCAGCCGGGTATCGATCTGTACGAGTGAACCCCTGTTGAATCAGCGTGTTGATTTGTTCGGTAAGACTCAAATGTTCAGATGTGACACCAAAATCAACAACTAACAATTCTTCAATAATACTCGGTGTTATTGAGTAAAAGTGTTTGAATCCATCTCTACTATTATAATTTTGCGAGCGAACGCCCATAGCGATATTCGCTAAGCTTTCACTTTCAAACTGCTGGTATTGATACGTCGTTCTACTTGCTGTAGACATTCGACTGACAGTGTCTCCATTTGCAACGATCTCTGTAAATATCGTTGCGTCTTCAGTTTCTAACTTAAATAAATAAGATTCTGCATCCGTTGCTTTAACATGTGTTGCAAACAGAAGTACGATCAGAACAGAAGAAAATAAGGCGATAAAAAATCGAATGAGCAATGAATAGCCTCCGTTCAAAGTTGAGTTATGTTTAATTATAATAGGAATATTTAAAAATAGAAGTGTAATAAGTAAATATTTCTGTCGATAAAATACGTCTAATGTTTACATAATTGTGAGTATTTTGGATGAAACTGGATATAGCTTTCAAAAACATCAAAAATTGAGATAAGTGGTTTAGATTATGTCTACAAAAATAAAGTTATAAAAAGTAAAACTTACATATTGAGTATGTACCATTTCACATCTTTGTCATACTTTAATTCTTACGTGTATAATAGACATATTATATTTCTAAAAGGTTGTTACATATGGAAATTTCTAAGCCAGAGAGACGTTTTATCATTTCGATTATTGTCGTAAGTGCGATCGTTGTTATCCTCAATCAAACCTTACTTCTTACGGCAATTCCTGAAATCATGAATGATTTGAATATTGAATTTGCTCAGGCGCAGTGGTTAAATACGGCGTTCTTTTTAGTGAACGGTATTATGATTCCGGTCTCAGCATTTTTCATAAATAAATTTACGACTCGTTCGCTCTTTTTAGTTGCGATGGGTATTTTTATGACAGGTACTTTAATCGCAGCACTATCTAGTGATTATTTTGTCTTGCTTGCAGGTCGTATTATTCAAGCGATTTCCGCTGGTATTATGATGCCGTTGACTCAAGTCATTTTACTTAATCTATTCCCTGTTTCTAAGCGAGGAAGAGCGATGGGTTTATTCGGTATGGTCATCGGTGTTGCACCAGCTGTTGGTCCTGTACTCGGTGGTTTTGTTGTTCAATCATTCGAATGGAGCATGTTGTTCTGGATCGTCTTACCGATCGCTGCTGCAAACTTTATCTTCGCGGCATTTACGATGCGTAATGTCACAACCCAGACAAATCCGAAATTCGATTTATTGAGTTTAGTTCTTTCTATATTAGGTTTCGGTAGTTTGTTATATGGATTTTCAGCAGCAGGTACGATGGGCTGGTCTGATCCATTCGTAATCGGTTCACTTATTTTTGGAGCAATTCTCGTCTCTGTATTTGTCAGACGTCAATTGAATCTTGAACAACCGATTTTGCAATTACGCGTGATGAAATCTCGTGCATTCACATTGAGTTCGGTCATTGCGATTGTCTTTTTCACATCGATTATTAGTGGAAATAATATACTGCCTGTCTTTATGCAAGAGATGCTCGATTACACACCACTTGAATCTGGTCTTGCAATTTTACCAGGGGCATTCATCATGGGACTGATCATGCCGATTGCAGGTTACATATTTGATAGATATGGTATTAAGTACCTGACCATTCTTGGCTCAGGCATGCTGCTTATCACATCAGTCATGATGGCATTTTTAGATGAAAATTCTTCATTCTGGGCGATTACGATTATTTATACATTACGACTCGTGTCCGTCGGCTTTGCAATGATGCCACTTACAACTTATGCGATGAACTCGATCAGCAACCGTTTGATTCCAGATGGTACCGCACTGAACAATACGATGCGCCAGATTGGAGCGTCACTATTCACTGCGATTATGGTAACGATTATGACATTGATACCCGCGTCAATCGATGGCGCGTCGCCGAGCATTGAATCTCAAGTGTTGGGTGTAAATGCGACCTTCTTATTCAGTGGATTCTTGGCATTACTCGCACTGATCATGGCATTTTTCTTAAAAGAATTGAAAGATATTCCCGAAGAGGATATTGTGGAATAGTTTTTGTTTTAAATATAGAGAAACGGATTTGGAATTAGTAAGATAAAGTTCCAAATCCTTTTTTGTGGTTTTTAGGGGTTTTGAGTGACTGTGAGCGAGGCTCATTGGCGCGTAAATCAATCTGCGTGTCTGTGAGCGAACCTCATTGGAACGTAAATCAATCTGCGTGTCTGTGAGCGAACTTCATTGGAACGTAAATCCGCTTGCGTGTCTGTGAGCGAGTTTCATTGGAACGCAAATCAATCTACGTGTCTGTGAGCGAACCTCATTGACGCGTAAATCAATCTGCGTGTCCGTGAGCGAGGCTCATTGGAACGTAAACCCGTTTGCGTGTCTGTGAGCGAACTTCATTGGAACGTAAATCCGTTTGCGTGTCTGTGAGCGAGTTTCATTGGCACGAAAACTACCAAAATCCACTCCATCTGCCAATTCACAGCGTTTTCACATACCGAATTGGCAACAAAAAGAAAAACCTGCCAATTCACAGCAATTTCACACCCCGAATTGGCAGGCACTCCTCAAACAACCTACTCTTTATTCTTTTTAACTTCTTCTTCTCGCTCTACTTCTCGTTTCAATTCACCATCTGGGGGACTATCTGCTGGGACGTCCTCTTTGATTGGTCTATCTCCGCGACGCTCATTCAATTTTCGCTCATCTTCTTTTGTTGTCATGCGTTTATCTTCATCATTACGTTTATTCATCTCTATCACTCCTTAATTATATATTCCACCTAAACCAAGCAATGAAACGCTTTTGTTATTTTATAAATGGTCGTATGATAAAAGACAAGACTAAAAAGAAAGTAGTGATATTGAAATGAAGACGTTTGAATCTGGCAATACGGTGTTGTTGGTGCTTGAGATTGGTGAAGATATTAACGAAAGTTTAGAAAAGCTATCCGAGCAATACGGAAATAAGTTTGCAACGATTTCTGGCATTGGCGCGTGCGACCTAGTTTCCCTAAATTTTTATGATATTAAAACGAAGAAGTATTATGAGAAAGTTCTAGAAGAAGATGTTGAATTGATCAGCTTGATGGGTAACTTGACGCTGAAAGACGGCAAGCCGTTCGCACACATTCACGGTACTTTCGGTGATGATAAATACCAAACTTGGAGTGGTCATGTTTCAAAAGCGATTGTTTCGGTCACTGCTGAAATTGTTGTGACTTTCACGGATATGCAGGTTTCTCGCGAGTTGAATGAAGATGTCGGTATCTATTTAATCCCATAACTCTTTTAGCTTTTATACTGTACGCACTATATTTTATGTATTTATCGTAAGTATTGTAAAAGTTTTGTAAATATTTTGACTTTTCAAAATATACGTACTATGATTGCAATTATAATATTAAAGAACAGAGGTCGTTCATTATGCAGCACATTCATTTAACGACAACTCAATCGTTTTATTTTAGCTATTTTAGATAGAGTTTGTATCTAGTTTTCATAGATGCAAACTGAGTTTGTATCTATGATGGCTAATTGTAATGCAATTGTTGCCACATAGATTGAAAAAATCTAATGTAGGCAACAAATAAGATGAACCATACTCTTAAATGTATAAGAGAACCCTACTTAGATTTTTTATAACAATCTAGGTGGGGTTCTTTTTTATTATATAAAAATGATAAAACCCGGAGGCGAAGGAGTCATGATTATTATGTTAAAACAGAATCACACGAAGGAACAAAGGGAATCTCTACTGGAAGCATTAAGGGAATACAACGTGCAGGTCCACAAGGTGCAAGGTGAATCTCGTGAAATTATCGGTCTTGTTGGGGAAACGAACCGCATTTCCACTGACTCGATCAGTAAGTTTGATGCAGTTGAACGTATTGAGCGTATTGCTGAACCTTACAAACAAGCGAGTCGTTCGTTCCAATCAAAAGATACGATCGTCGATGTGGATGGTGTAAAAGTTGGTGGCGGTCATTTCATGATTGCAGCGGGTCCTTGTTCAGTAGAAGATGAAGATTTAATGGTCGAAACGGCGATTAAATTAAAAGCCATGGGTGCCAACATGTTCCGTGGTGGTGCATTTAAACCGAGAACGTCTCCATACAGTTTCCAAGGTCTTGGTAAAGAAGGGTTACGTCGCTTACAAGTGGCAAAGCAGGAAACTGGATTACCAATCGTCTCTGAACTCATGAGCGCAGATAATTTAGATATGTTCGTAGAAAATGTCGATTTAATTCAAATTGGTACACGTAACATGCAAAACTTCTCACTATTAAAAGAGCTTGGGAAAATTGACAAGCCAATTCTATTGAAACGCGGTCTAACGGCAACGTACGAAGAGTGGTTGATGTCTGCGGAATACATTATGGCTGGCGGAAACACGAACGTCATTTTATGTGAACGTGGAATTCGTACATTTGAAACAGGCACTAGAAATACATTGGATTTACAAGCGGTCCCTTACTTGAAATCAAAAACACACTTGCCGATTGTGATCGATCCATCGCATGCAGCGGGTATTCGTGATTTTGTCACACCGATGAGTAAGGCTGCGATTGTCAGCGGTGCTGATGGCCTCGTTATCGAAGCACATCCAAATCCAGAGAAAGCATGGAGTGATGGGCAGCAAACTGTTTCTTTAGAAACATTTGAATCACTCGTACGTGCATCGAAACCATTACTCGACTTAGAACAACTGCAAATTTAATGAGGTGAGCACATGAATATTGGGTATCTAGGTATACCTGGATCGTATAGTGAAACAGCACTTACTGAATATTTACCAGCAGGTGCAAGTAAAACAAATGTTGAATCGTTTGATTCATTGGTGGCTATGCTTAAGTCCGGCGAGCTTTCTCATATTATTTTACCAGTCGAGAATTCAACAACGGGAATGATTACACGCACGATGGATTTACTCAAATATGAGAATGTGTACATCGTCGATGAATGGTACTTGCCGATTGAAAATCATCTGTGGGCAAAGTCGAAAATGGATTTGTCTGAACTGACGCATGTCTATTCTCATCCAGAAGCATTTACACAAACCGAGGATTATTTTAAAGATTATCCGAACATCAAACGCGTGAGTTATACGGACACTGCAAATGCTGCACGTCATGTTGCAGAATCAGATCAAACGACATATGCGGCACTCGCGGGTGATCGTGCAGGTCGCTTAAACGGCCTCGTAAAAATTGCCAGTGACATTAACTCTGAACAAGCAAACACGACACGGTTTTTTATCTTGTCGACGAAGAAAAATGAAGAACTCGGCGCACTCAGTTATTTTTATATCGAAACACCGCATAAACCGGGTGCCCTGCTGAAACTATTAAATATTTTTGATGAACACAAATGTAACTTGCTCAGTTTGAACTCACGACCGATTCAAAACAAACCATTTCGCTATGGATTTTTCATTGAAGTAGATATTTTAGACACGAATTTAGGTGCACTCATCAATACGTTAAAAACTGAATCCACATATCATCATACGTTTGGATCATTTAATCCATTTAGAGGAAAGGAGTCACCTTAATGAAACATATTGCGCTCGTCGGTCTAGGTGTCATCGGTGGTACATTTGCAAAAGCCATTGATGCACATATGCCGAACACTTTTAAAGTGACAGCGATAGATAAAAACGAAGAAACGCTCGCTCGTGCGAAAGAAGACGGCGTTATCCAGCATGGTGAGGTGACGAACCAGACGATTTTACAAGATGCAGATCTCGTCATTATTTCACTTTATCCGAAAGTCTTGAAGACATTTTTAGAAACGCATGCACAGGACTTTAAGCCCGGTGCTATCGTTACTGAGACGTCTGGTATAAAACAAACGATGCTTGATTTTATTGCGCCACATATCCCGTCGCATGTTGATTTTATCTTTGGACATCCGATGGCTGGACGTGAAAAACAAGGTTACAACTATGCCGATGCCGCCGTGTTTAATAAAGCGAACTATTTGATTACACCGACGGAACTGAACGACAGAAAAAACATCGAAGAATTCACTAATTTTCTTAAGTCAATCGGTTTTGGACGCGTGTCTGAAGTAACGCCGCGTATGCACGATACGATGATTGGTTACACGAGTCAGCTGACGCATGCAATTGCAGTGGCACTGATGAACAGCGATGATACGAGTCGTGAAACATACAAGTACGTCGGCGATAGTTTCCGTGATTTAACGCGTATTGCGAACATTAACGAGTATTTATGGACGGAATTATTTTTAGAAAATAAAGAAGCATTGCTTGAGTCTTTCGATACTTTTGAGGCAGAGATGCAACGATTAAAAACGGCCATTCAAAATGATGAGGTTGAAAACATGTATGATATCTTCCGTCAATCATCAGAGCGCCGCTTAGCATTTGAGAAATCCGATTCAAAAAGAAAGGACTGATGGAGATGTCATCGCATATTACATTCAACAAAAATCTAGCGAACATCGAAGGCTCGCTTATACGTACATTAGATGCAGAGATGCAGAAGATTCCGGATATGGTTCGCCTCACGCTTGGGCAACCGGACTTCAACACGCCGAGGCATATTAAAAATCGTGCGATTGAAGCGCTCGAAAAGAATCTAACAACGTACACACCGAGTCAAGGAACACCTGATTTACTTAATGCTTCCAGTCATTTTATGAAAGAGAAATATGACGTAACTTATGATCCAAACACTGATATCTTAACGACCAATGGTGCAACAGAAGCATTGACCGCTTCACTGTTAGCCATCATTAACCCAGGCGATAAAGTTCTGATTCCATCACCATTTTTCACACTCTATGAATCTATCGTCGAGATGGCAGGCGGCGTTCCGGTCTTTATCGATACGGTAAAAACGGAATTTATGTTAAAACCAGAATCGATACATGAAGCGATGACTGAACATGACAATGTCGTCGGCATCGTACTGAATTTCCCGAACAACCCGACAGGTGTCACTTGGATGGAAGATGAATGCAAACAAATTGCGGATGCACTGCGGAAGTATCCACAGCTCTGTGTCATCAGTGACGAGATTTATAGCGAGTTCGTCTACACGGGAAAACACGTATCAATCGGTCGATTTCTGAAGGACCAATCAGTCGTGATTAATGGATTATCTAAGTCACACGCGATGACTGGATGGCGCATCGGATTTACGTTTGCACCAGCACACATTACGCGTGAGATTATGAAAGTCCATCAAAACATGGTGACGAACGTCAACTCTATCGCACAATATGCAGCGACATTTGCGATGTCTGATGGCATTGATGATGCGGATCCGATGCGTGAAGAATACCGCACGCGACGCGACATTTTCTGCAACGCGTTGACGGAACTCGGATTTAAAATCGCTGAACCGAATGGTGCATTCTATATATTCGCCAAAATTCCCGATGGCAGCAACCAAGACAGCATGGCATTCGCGCTTGATTTAGCAAAACAAGCACAGGTTGCAGTCGTACCCGGAATCGCCTTTGGTGCAGCCGGCGAAGGATACATCCGACTCAGTTACGCCGCAAGTATTGAAATGATAGAAAAAGCCATTGAGCGAATATCGGGTTATATGAAGGGAGGCGTTACCCATGAACAATCAAGCATTCAATAGCTTGCGAAAGGAAGTCTCTGATTTAAATTTAGAGCTCTTAGAACTGCTCTTTAAGCGTGGTAAAGCAGTTGAGAAGCTGGGAGATTTTAAGCGCTCACACGGATTACCTGTATTCGATCCTGAAAGAGAACAACAAATACTAGATGGCATAGAACATATGGAACACGCACCCTACCCGCTTGAGAGCATCCAAAAAATTTACAAAGCAATCTTTGATGCGTCAAAAGATATTCAACATTTAGCGAGAAAATAGTGATTGATCAAATACTTGTTAAAACGCTTTCAACATAGTCGTATACCTATGGTATAATTAAGAAATTGATTGAACAAAATACTATGTTGAGGTGTCGGACGTGTCAAAAATTGAGAATTTAACAGGTAGTGTGAAAGACCGCATGGCGTTTCATATTTTAAAAGAAGCCATGAAACGCGGCGAACTAAAACCTGGCGATCGCTTCGCTGAGGCAACGAGTGGAAATACAGGGATTGCAATGTGTGCACTCGGCGCATACTTAAAGCATCCTGTCACAATTTTCATGCCTGACTGGATGAGTAAAGAACGCCGTGATTTAATTGCGAGTTTTGGTGCTGAAATCAGACTCGTTTCAAGTGAAGAAGGCGGATTTTTAGGCAGTATTAAAATGGCAGATGAAATGGCAGAAAATAATGAAAATGTCTTCTTACCCCATCAGTTTGATAATGACGACAACATGTGGGGACAATACCACGGTCTCGGTCAAGAACTCATCTCACAGCTTGAATCGCTCGGCAAAAAAGTAGATGGGTTTGTAGCAGGCGTCGGTACTGGCGGTGTCGTCATGGGCGTCGGTCGTGCGCTACGTGAAGTCAATCCAGAGGCTGTTATCCATCCGCTGGAGCCTGCAGAATCTCCAACACTATCTACAGGAACGAAAGTCGGATCACACCGTATCGCAGGTATTAGTGATGAGTTCATTCCTTCAATATGTAAGTTAAAAGATTTAAATGAAGTAATCACCGTAAGCGATGGTGATAGCATCATCATGGCACAAAAACTTGCCGCTTCAGGACTAGGCGTCGGCATATCATCCGGGGCGAATTTTATCGGCACTGTGAAGATGATGCAAAACTTACCAGATGGTGCCGTTGCAACAACAGTATTCTCTGACGATAACAAGAAATATCTCTCAAGTGATTTAATGAAAGAAGAACCGATTAAAGCAGAATATCTTTCGCCGGATATCGAGATTTTAGATATTCAAATTCATCGCTAACTTAAAATAAAAGTACTTAGACATTTTGGCTCACGCTCCAAGATGTCTAAGTATTTTTTTGTTTGTAAACCTTATGTAAAATTTAATAAGAATTGGATAATTTTAGGATATAATCGATTGTATTTCATATAATGGTATTGAAATTCACTATCAAATGGAGCGCAACATTCAAATGAATAACATCGGCATCAAAATTAAAGAACGACGTAAACTTATGGCACTGTCACAAACACAACTCGCAGCGCGTGCGCACGTTTCACAAACGATGATCAGTCGACTGGAAAATCAGGATAATACCATCCCGCTCGAACACTTTATCTCCATCATCAATGTGCTGAGCATTGATGTGACAGAAGTTGTGCCAAATGCGACGACTGAAAAAGTGTTAATTGCAATGCATATGCTGGATTCGGCACGTGCGACTCGAGATTTAAAAAGCATACGTCACATCCTGAATAGTCATCCAATCAGCTTTTGGAACAAAAGTCCGGAACTTCAAATTTATAAGACGTGGCATGAAGCCATTATCGATTACCATAATGGTGATGTTGCGGATGCAATTTCAAAGATAAAACGCCTGATTAACCAGTATATGGATATCCCTGGCTGTTACGAAATCATGGCACAAGTGTTGAATAATTATGGCAACATATTAACCGAGCCGGAACAGAGAGTGCGCGTGTATACACATGCTAAGAAAATGTTCCTAAAAAGTGCGCAGCAAAACTACAAAACGTACATCAATATACTGGTGAACCTTGCCAATCTGTACTGTGAGATGAGCAACTATAAGCAGTCGCTGCGTCATGTGAACGAAGGCTACAAAGTACTGCATTCACAACACTCAACATTTCACTTGACGAAGCTGATTATCATCGAATGTAACGCACATCATTTCCAGAAAAATTACAGCAAGTGTATGGAAATCCTAATGGGTGCCCAAACTATATTTATGCTCTCAGAACAATTGGAACTATGGCAACGATACAAAGAATTATTCACTGGCGAATAATGATGTTGATTAGACTTCCTTAATTTTACATGTCTTTATAAACTGTATTTGCACAACATAGCTGTGTAATAGAATGCAAACGGAGGTTAATTTAATGAAACATTTAAACAGTAAACGTCTCATGATTACGAGTTTTATCGTTTTTACTACTTTCGTCGGAGTTGCTAGCTCACCTGAAAATGAACCAACTGAATGTTACTGTATCGATTATGTCTGGTAAAGATCTCATGTTGCAACACCCTTTTAACCGCTTACTATTATTACACTCTCTACAAATGAAACACATTTTAAATCAGACGCTAAAAGAGGATATTAAATTCTATCAAGATGTATTAATCAATGGGATTGAATCTGAATATAATAGTATTTACGATGAAATCTCAACAGAAGATGCGACGATTTCTGTCGCAGTCACAGATGAAGTGTGCGAAATCATTCGTATGTTTGAAGCGATTCACCATGCGCTTGAAAACAATTGTCATTCCATTCAACGCCTTGGATTTATCGATGACTATATTTATAGTTTCAATGGATTCAATGGGAAGAATCCAGAAGAACGCGCGCACTTTATCTACTTGAGGTTTTATATGGAGTACCACCCTTGCACATTGCCGATAAAAGACACGAACTTCCTTTCGCTAAAACAATATCGAATGATGCTTGATAGGTATAAGCCGTACAAGACAAGTAAAGAATTGACAATTGACCAGCTAGAGCACATTTGCTTTACATATTCCGATATCAATTTCCCAGGAATTGCGGTCCGATGAAGGAATGAAGCATTTTTTACAGATTTAAACCCGCATGTTGGACTGTCGTTGATGATTGTCTGATGGGCGGGTTGTCTTTGTTGGATCGAGAGGGATATTGATGATGAAATTTGCGCCAGCTTGGTTTTTCTTGGGCTGACGCACACTTTTGATCTCGAACTGTGCGGCAGCTCGGGTTTTTTGGAGTTGCCGCACACTTTTGATCTCGAACTGTGCGGCAGCTCGGGTTTTCTTGTGCTGACGCACACTTTTGTTCTTAAACTGTGCGACAGCTCGGGTTTTCTTGTGCTGACGCACACTTTTGATCTCGAACTGTGCGGCAGCTCGGGTTTTCTTGAGCTGACGCACACTTTTGATCTCGAACTGTGCGACAGCTCGGGTTTTTTGGAGCTGTCGCACACTTTTGATTTCGAACTGTGCGGCAGCTCGGGTTTTCTTATGCTGACGCACAATTTATGATTTATGTGTTACTCAATCCCTTGATTTGTTATTGGGAGTAACACTTCACGTCAACAACTCAAAATGTTCGAAAGCACCAATCACCAACCCCTACTCCGCTTCATCTCTCTCATTCATCTGACTCTCTCGCCTCTTCAAATCCTCAGGGTCAACGACGACTAAGTACTGGCCATCTTCAACATCTTTCAAGTAAGTCTCGATATCCTCATCACTGAATCGATGATCTCTTAAAAAGCTCTCACCCTGTGCTTCCTTAGAAAAGAATGCTTTTAATTGATTTTCTACCAAATGATAGTGCACCTTTACACCTGTATATTTCAACGCATCAAAGTCTGTGTCTTCGGTTATTAAATGTATATCTTCCTCAAAGTAACCTTCTTCTTTCAATCGTTCAAAATATTGAAGGACTTCTTCCTGAGTATTAAAAAATTCAAAATAATTCACAAAACTTCCTCCTTTTCACTGAAATTATTTTTGTACTATACTATATGTGTACCCAAAGTAAATAAAACTTGAACACAAATCACTCTTTTGTTATCATATTAAATTAACTTATTTCATATATTCATAAGATAAGGTTATGAGTCTCTACGCTTTACCTTAAATAAAGCACTATGAAGTACACTCTGGATTTTATTCAATTAATTTCATAATTATTTATTTAAGGCACTAAAATTTTATAGGGGGAAATTTGGAATGTGGGAGAATAAGTTTCAAAAGGAAGGTTTAACGTTTGATGACGTTTTATTAGTGCCAGCGAAGTCAGAAGTATTACCAAACAACGTGGATCTTACGGTTAAGTTATCAGATAAGATTACATTGAACACTCCGATTCTCAGTGCTGGAATGGACACTGTCACTGAGTCGAAAATGGCGATTGCAATTGCACGTCAAGGTGGACTGGGTGTCATCCACAAAAATATGTCGATTGAACAGCAAGCTGAGGAAGTTACAATTGTTAAACGTTCTGAAAATGGTGTCATTAAAAACCCATTTTTCTTAACAAAAGAAGAGCAAGTATTTGCAGCGGAGCATTTGATGGGTAAATACCGTATTTCTGGTGTGCCAATCGTCAACAATCCTGAGGATAAAAAACTCATCGGTATCATTACAAACCGTGACTTACGTTTTGTTGAGGATTACTCAATTTTAATCGAAGAAGTCATGACACAAGAGGGATTAGTGACTGCACCAGTCGGCACAAGCTTAAAGGATGCTGAGAAAATTCTTCAGAAACACCGCATCGAAAAGCTTCCACTTGTCGACGATGATGGAACGCTTCAAGGTTTAATCACGATCAAAGATATAGAAAAAGTGATTGAATTCCCTAATGCGGCAAAAGATGATCAAGGTCGCCTACTCGTCGCTGCTGCTGTTGGTGTTGCAAAAGAAACTTCAGTACGTGTTGCTGAACTTGTTAAAGCAGGTGTGGACGCACTTGTCATCGATACAGCACATGGACATTCGGCTGGGGTTTTATCGGTAATAAAAGGTATTCGAGATGAATATCCTGACGTTACAATCATCGCAGGAAACGTTGCGACGGCAGAAGGAACGGCTGCGCTATATGATGCGGGCGTTGACGTCGTGAAAGTTGGTATCGGACCAGGTTCAATCTGTACGACACGCGTTGTTGCAGGTGTTGGTGTGCCGCAGATTACGGCTGTCTATGATGCAGCAACAGAAGCGAGAAAACGTGGTAAAACGATCATCGCGGATGGTGGTATTAAATTATCTGGTGATATCGCGAAAGCACTTGCAGCGGGTGGACACGCAGTCATGCTCGGTAGCTTACTTGCAGGAACAGATGAATCACCTGGCGAAACGGAAATCTTCCAAGGCCGTCGCTATAAAACTTACCGCGGTATGGGCTCACTTGGTGCAATGGAAAAAGGTTCAAAAGACCGTTACTTCCAAGAAGATAGTGAAGCGAAGAAATTCGTTCCAGAAGGAATCGAAGGACGTATCGCATACAAAGGACCCGTGGCAGATACTGTCTACCAACTGATGGGCGGACTCCGTTCAGGTATGGGTTATACAGGTTCAAAAGACCTCGAAGCACTGCGTGAAGAGGCGCAATTTGTAAAAATTACAAATGCGGGATTGATTGAGTCACACCCACATAACGTTCAAATTACAAAAGAATCACCGAACTATTCAAGATAGTCATATTCTATTTCGACAGCATACGACGTAATTTGTACGAAAGTCTTGTACAATAATCATGTATGCTGTCATTTTATTCTGATAAAATTAATACATAAGTAACGATTGATAAGAATGGAGATAAAACAATGGAAATGGCATTCGAGCAAGAACTGATCTTAGTCATTGATTATGGTAGCCAGTTTAACCAACTCGTCACACGACGTATTCGTGACTTAGGTGTATATAGTGAATTACATAATCCAAGTATCACTTTAGAAGAAATTAAAGCGCTCAATCCGAAAGGCATCGTGCTCTCAGGTGGACCGAAGTCTGTTTATAAAGATGATGCTTACACAGTAGATCCTGAAATTTTCAACCTTGGCATCCCTGTCCTAGGCATCTGCTACGGCATGCAGCTCATGATGCATAATCTCGGCGGTGTAGTTGTCGCGTCTAAAACAAGAGAATTTGGCCAGACGGTTGTCTCTTTAGATACTGAAAAACCAATCTTTAAAGACCTTCAAAATCAAGAAAAACTACTCATGAGCCACAGCGATAAAGTAACGAAAATCCCGGAAGACTTCATTAAAATTGCAGAGACTACAAATTGCGAATTTGCTGCAGTTCAACATAAAACACTGCCTCTATTCGGTGTGCAGTTCCACCCGGAATCAAAGCACTCGATCAATGGTGATACGTTCATCAAAACGTTCATCCGTGACATAGCAGGGTGCAGTGGCGAATGGTCAATGGAGAACTTTATTGATATTGAAATCGAGAAAATCCGTGAGCAAGTTGGTGACAAAAAAGTACTATGTGCAATGAGCGGTGGCGTGGATTCATCAGTAACAGCAGTGTTGATTCACCGTGCAATCGGTGACCAATTGACATGTATTTTTGTCGACCATGGCCTATTGCGTAAAGGCGAAGGCGACATGGTTATGGAACAGTTTGGTGAAGGATTCAATATGAACATCATACGCATCGATGCGAAAGACCGCTTCCTATCAAAACTAAAAGGTGTGTCAGACCCAGAGCAAAAACGTAAAATTATCGGTAATGAATTCATCTATGTCTTTGATGATGAAGCAGGTAAATTAACAGATGTTGATTTCCTTGCACAAGGGACTCTGTATACAGATATCATTGAATCAGGTACAGAAACTGCACAGACGATTAAATCTCACCACAACGTCGGTGGATTGCCTGAGGATATGCAGTTCGAACTGATCGAACCACTGAACACATTGTTTAAAGATGAAGTCCGTGCACTCGGAATTGAGCTTGGTATTCCAGAACATTTAGTATGGAGACAACCATTCCCAGGACCAGGACTCGGCATACGCGTGCTTGGAGAAATTACTGAAGATAAATTATCAATCGTGCGAGAGAGCGATGCGATTTTAAGAGAAGAAATTGCAAATGCAGGACTCGAGCGAGAAATTTGGCAGTACTTCACTGTGTTACCAGACATCCGTTCCGTCGGTGTAATGGGAGACTATCGTACGTATGACCATACCGTTGGTATCCGTGCAGTCACATCGATCGACGGCATGACGAGTGACTTCGCTCGTATAGATTGGGAAATACTAGAGAAAATTTCAAAACGAATTGTCAATGAAGTCGAAGGCGTCAACCGCATCGTCTATGATGTGACGAGTAAGCCACCAGCAACGATTGAGTGGGAATAAAAATAAGCGATATCTCAATCGACTTACCTTGATTTAGATGGATTTAGAGAGATGTTATTTGTTAAGACCAATATTTATTAATATAGTTCCCTGCCATTATCCCTGCCACTGTAAAGTTTCAACCAAACATAAGGAAATAATTAGACAAGCTATTTAACGAAGACTCATCAAACGAGAGTGTAAAATATTTTGTGTAAATAGAAAAAAGGAAGTCCCTTCTGTAGAATAGAGTTACCACACTAAATTCACAGAAAAGAGGACTTCCCTATGAACAATCTTACTACAGATATCTTACAGACTCTAGCTACAAAAGGTGATTTGAACGAATGTAACAAAGTTCTTTATGCAATTAATAGAGCCATTGATGTTCTAACTCCTACTAAGTTAAGACTTACTTATATTTTTTATTACTATTTGAGTGATAATATAGAGGATTTGAATACATATTTCAATTTAAACTTAAGTATTAATACGAGATGGAAAAATAAAGACTTAAGAGACTCAATGGCCCATTATGGATTAGGAAAAATATTAAGAAATGATACAGACCTTGAGGATGTATATGGAGGAATAACTAATAAACTTTTAGGTATTTCTTGGGACGAACTTTTTATAGAAATTGATAATGAGATTATGTTATTCGCGAGTGAATTAAATACAGTTATAAACGATAAAAATATTAAACACAAATATATTGCTAGAAACCGAATTGAATAAAAAGACTTGTCAAAATCGGAAGGTTTTATAGAAGAAACTTTTGTAGTGAATAAGAACCTTATTTAGTTGTTCTGTGGAGAACCTTATCATAAGTGATAATGGTAAAATCATTTAAATATGATTTCAAACTAGAGTGATACTTGATAACTAACGGTAGTGCATTGTTTAAGAGATAATACTCAATTTAAATATGTTACTAGAAAGGAGAAGCTAGATGGATGATAAAATAAAAGTGTCCTGCTATTTAAGCTTGTTAGAAAATAAATTAAAGAGCTTACTAAAGGATAAATTAGTAGGTCTATATGTCCATGGTTCGTTCGCTCAAGGTTCGTTTAAATGGGAAAGATCTGACATAGATATACTAGCTGTAGTGGATGGTAATTTGAGTACAACAATTAAACAAGATTTATTAAAAATTTTTCGTGAATTAAAACCACACGGTCCAAAAAAAGAAATTGAGATATCTTTTTTAGATACAAACAAATTAAAGAGTGACAAGCATCCATATCATTTTGAGTTTCACTATTCACCGTATTGGTATATGAATATGTGTGAAAATCATTGGCAAATTAATACTAATAAAATAAAAGAAGATCCTGACTTAGCCGGCCATATAATGAATCTACGTTCAAAGGGAATAGTTCTATTAGGACCAGCCATTGAAGATGTTTTTCCGAAAATTACTGAGAAAGATTTCATAGACAGTTTAAACTACGATGAATCAGACGCACCAGTAAATATCGTAGATACAATTATGAATCTATGTAGAAGCCAATATTATTATACTAATAGTAAATTGGTCTCAAAACTTGAAGGTTTAAAGTGGATGATGAACGAAAAACCATATATGAATGAGTTTTTAGAGCAAATTCATTTGTTGTATGAAAATGATAAAGTAGAGATTCCTGAAAGCTTAGTTCCAAGAGCAATAGAATTTAAAGAATATATATTGATCGAGAGAAATAAAACTAATAAATAATATTTGTGAAATAGTCATAAATACATATAGGCTTGTGATGTATCTAGAGAGTGTAAAATATTTTGTGTAAATAGAAAAAAGGAAGTCCCTTCTGTAGAATAGAGTTACCACACTAAATTCACAGAAAAGAGGACTTCCCTATGAACAATCTTACTACAGATATCTTACAGACTCTAGCTACAAAAGGTGATTTGAACGAATTATTCCGTTCGCACTTGGAATTAGCCGTAAATACGCTCCTGAGAACAGAGCTGACTGCCTTTTTGGATTACGAAAAGTATGATCGGATTGGTTTCCATTCAGGGAACTCACGCAATGGGTCCCATGACCGTACGGTCAAGACAGAATACGGCGTAACTTCATCTACAGATTCCGCGCGACCGCAACGGTGAATTTAAACAACAGACTCTTCCTGCATATAAGCGAACCAATGGCACGTTAGAAGAAACCGTCATTCATCTTTTTCAAAAAGGTATTACCATGTCTGAAATTGCTGATTTGATTGAGAAAATGTACGGTCATCACTATACACCACAAACGATGTCCAATATGACTAAAGTCTTTACTGAAGAAGTATCAGCGTTCAAAAAGCGTAAACTAAACAGTCATTATGCAGTCATTTATCTGGACGCTACCTATATTCCTTTGAAGCGGAAAACCGTTGAGAAAGAAGCCATACACATTGCGGTGGGAATTCGACCAGATGGTGCCAAAGAAGTCCTAGGATACGCTATTGCCCCTAATGAATCGACCGTCACATGGAAAGAGATATTGGAAGATTTATCCGACCGTGGTGTCAATGATGTTCTTCTTTTCGTGACCGACGGTCTCAAGGGTATTAAAGATACCATTCATCACGTTTTTCCTCAAGCAGCTTACCAACACTGTTGTGTCCATGTTTCTCGCAACATTTCTAGTAAAGTACGCGTCGCTGATCGCAAGGAAATATGCGAAGACTTTAAGACGATTTATCAAGCAGATTCACGAGAGACGGCCCTTGAAGCTCGCCTTGCTTTCTCAGAAAAATGGCGCAGTAGCTACTCTAAACTGGCCAAGTCTATTCTAGAAAATGATAACTTACTTACATTTTACGATTTCCCTTTATCAATCCGTAGGAGCTTGTATTCCACTAATTTGATTGAATCCTTTAATAAACAAATTAAAAAGTATAGTCGACGTAAAGAGCAATTTCGGAATGAAGAATCTATGGATCGCTTTTTGGTTTCCCGTTTTGATACGTACAATCAGAAGTTTTTGACACGGATTCACCGCGGCTTCCAACAAGCTGAAGCAGAGCTAGAAAAAATGTTTGAAAGATTAACAAATTAATAAATCGATTTTATAGAAGGAGCACTTCATTTACACATAATTATTGACACTCCCCATCAAACTGGATTACTTGATACTTCGTTATTTAGACTATATTAATATCGTAATATTACCCCTAACTCCGAAAATGAGTTAGGGGCTTTTTTGTCATACACATTAAATTATAATAAAAGGAGAATTTTTATGATTAACAATAATCAATTGAATCAGCTAGAAATAGACTTTATTCGTGAAGATAGAGAGAAAGTCGTACCAGCGAAGCGCGTGGATATTGTCAGTGTTAAGATGGTTAAGGAACAGAGTATGTTATATAAAAAAAGAGTAGTCAGCAGTCCACATGATGCATATGAGCTCATAAAGCAATTCTTGGGAGACGTCGATCGTGAGTATTTTGTCGTTGTCTGCTTAGATACGAAAAATCAGCCGACAGCAATTAACATTTGCCATATCGGCAGCTTGGCCGCGTCCATTGTTCACCCAAGAGAGGTGTTGAAGCCGGCTATACTGTCTAATGCAGCTGGCTTCATTGTAGGTCATAACCATCCATCAGGCGTAATCCTTTAACCATAGTATAATAAATAATAGTAGTTAAAGTAGTTTAAGAGGAGATATTAAAGGGATATTTTACTTTAAATAAAAATTAACAAGGTTTATAATTTGTAGTAGTTAAAGTATTTAAAGAGGTGGGAACATGTGAAGGTTCAAAGGATAGAAGTGGAGAATAAGCCGTATCCATTGTATTTATTACTAGATAAAGAATACCAGCTAATAGAACCAGTAATGAAATTTATTAAATACTTAGATAATACTGGTAAGTCTCCTAATACCATTAAAGCATACTGCTATCATTTAAAGTTGCTGTATGAGTTCATGGAACAGAGAGGCGTTATTCTTAATGATATTAACTTTGAGTTGTTAGCAGACTTCGTAGGCTGGTTGAGATATCCAACAGCAAATAATGTAATTGATCTTCAGTCAAAAGAAGCCATAAGAGAAGAAACGACAGTGAATACAATTTTAAATGCCGTTATGAGTTTTCTTGATTATTTAAGTAGATTAGGAGAATTTAAATCAATTGATGTATTTAAACAAGCAAAGGGAAGAAACTTCAAAGGATTTTTACATCATGTTAATAAGGGTAGATACCAAAAGAATGTCTTAAAGTTAAGGGTTAAAAAGAAACAGATAAGAACATTGACATCAGAGGAAGTTAAGCAAATTATTGACGCTTGTCATACGAAAAGAGATAAGTTAATTATAATGCTTATGTATGAGGGTGGTTTAAGAATCGGTGAAGTGTTATCGCTTAGGCTTGAAGATATTGCCACTTGGGACAATCAAATCCATTTAACACCTAGAGATGTTAATATTAATGAAGCTTATATTAAATTAAGGAAGGAAAGAACAATACATGTGAGTAAAGAACTCATGTCGCTTTATACAGATTACTTGGTATATGAGTATAGTGAGGAATTGGAGCATGACTATGTTTTTATTTCCTTAAAAGAAGGCTATTTTGGGAAACCACTAAAGTACCAAAGTGTTCTTGATCTAGTTAGAAGAATAGTTAAAAGGACTGGAATAGAATTTACATCGCATATGCTTCGCCACACTCACGCAACGCAGCTAATTAGGGAAGGATGGGATGTTGCGTTCGTTCAAAAGAGATTAGGTCACGCACATGTTCAGACAACGTTAAATACCTATGTTCATCTTTCAGATCAGGATATGAAAAATGAGTTTAATAAATACCTTGAGAGAAAGGAGTATAAGAAATGAATGCTTCTAGTAAAAGGAAAATTATCAGTCAGAGTGAGATCAGCAAAAAAATAGCTGTAATGAATGAAGAAATGCAAGGGTTTTGGGCTAATAATAGTTGGGATATAAGAAAATGTCCACATCCTTCTGCCATAGAATTAAGTAAGAATCCTGCTTTACGAAATCGTTGGGTTCGTTTTGAACGTGTTAAAAATCTGTGGTTAAGAACAGAATTGAAATATTTTTATTTTTACCATTTAAACAATGGAATATGGAATGCAAAAACTGTCTGGATTAGAAAAGGAACAGTAATTAATAAAATGTTAGATTTTTTAGATTTAAAGTATCCCAGCATTACTTCAATTACTGAAGTTCCTATTGATAAAGCAATGACGGAGTATAGAACATATTTGACAAAACAGGGTGTTAGAATTACCACCACTAATTATAAGATTACTGCTAATCAAGAAAAAACACCTGTAAAAGCTAATTCTTACTATGTTACTAATCTAAAACAATTTATGGAGTTTTATGAGGATTTTTATTTTGATGGAGAGGAGTGGGATAAAGACGTTTGGGATAGACGAAACTTACCTTTGTCAGATGATAAGGTTAACCCAACACAATATGAATATACAATTAACTTTAAAGGGTTTCGGAATACATATTTTAAACAGCTTGTAAAAAGATATTGTAAGTTAAGATTGAACATGGATAGCTTTTCCTATGTAAGGGATATTGCCCAAAAACTTAAAGAGTTCTTTAATTTTCTGGACATAAAGTTTAAACACGTTCAGAGAGTACACCAATTAACGAGAGTGGAAATTGAAGCATATTTAAGTGAACTAAACATGATGGGGATAAAACCTAGTACAATAACTGGGAGGATTTCTATATTGGAAGGACTATTTAGTACCCTTCATAGGCTAGAATGGGATGATGTTCCTTCCAAAATATTAATTTATCCCGAGGACTATCCGAAAATACCAAGAGCAAAACCTCACTTTATAGACGAATTCGTTCTAGAGCAATTGAACAGTCATCTTGATAAATTACCCGAATATATAGCTACGATGACTATGATTGTTCAAGAATGTGGAATGAGGATAAGTGAATTGTGCACCTTGAAAAAAGGCTGTCTATTAGAGGACAAAGATGGAGATTACTTTTTAAAGTATTATCAATGGAAAATGAAAAAGGAGCATATAGTTCCAATATCTAAAGAGGTAGCTTTACTTATTAAAGTTCGGGAAGATAAAGTTTCAGAGGAATTTCCAGATAGTGAATACCTCTTTCCAAGAAAAGATGGATCGCCATTAAAACAAGAAACATTTAGAGGCGAGTTAAATAAATTAGCTTATGAGCATAATATAGTGGATAAATCAGGCGAGATTTATAGATTCCATGCCCATGCCTTTCGCCATACAGTAGGAACAAGAATGATTAACAACGGGGTGCCCCAGCATATTGTGCAGAAATTTTTGGGACATGAAAGCCCAGAAATGACAAGCAGATACGCTCATATCTTTGATGAAACTCTAAAAAATGAATTTACTAAATTTCAAGAAAAACTGGTTACCAATAATGGAGATGTGCTCAATCTAGATGATGATAGTGAAGTCGATGATGTAGAGCTTCAATGGTTCAAGAAAAATATAAATGCACAAGTGCTTCCAAATGGTTATTGTAGATTGCCAGTAGTAGCAGGTGGTTGTCCACATGCGAATGCATGCTTAGATTGCACTCACTTCTGTACCAGTAAGCAATTCTTACCACAGCACGAAGAACAGTTAGAGCGTACAGAAGAGTTATTAGCCATAGCTAAGGATAAACAATGGCAAAGACAAGTAGAGACTAATAGCCGTGTTAAAGAGCGTTTAGAACAAATCATTGGAAGTTTGACGGGGTAATTATCAATGGATAAACAAGTTAGAAATACAACAGAAATTGTACGTTTGGCGAAGCAGAAATCAAAAAAGACAAGGGAAAAAGTAGACAAAGCGATTTCTAAATTTTCGATTGAAGGTAAAGTTATTAATTTTAATTCAATAGCAAAGGAAGCTAATGTTTCTAAATCATGGCTTTATAAGGAACACGATATTAGGCAAAGAATCGAATCCCTTCGTGAGCGTCAAATAACAGCAAATGTAGTCTCAAAACCCAAGAAAAGTTCTCGTTCGGAGGAAATCCTTATTAAAACCTTAAAAAGAAGAGTAATGGAATTAGAAAAAGAAAATAAAAAATTACAGAACCAAATTCAAAAATTATATGGAGATCTGTATAATAAAGAATAATTATTAATCTGTAGACAAATTGTGAAAGGATGTACTTAAACGCTAACGGTCAGCTTTATTGAACAGTCATTTAGGTATATGTCCAATCTAGGGTAAGTAAATTGAGTATCAATATAAAATTTTATATGAACATAATCAGTTACGAGGTGAAATCATGAGCAATTTGATTAACGGAAAACTACCAAATCAAGCGATTCAAACATTAAATATCGTAAAAGATTTATTTGGAAGTTCAATAGTTGGAGTATATCTATTTGGTTCAGCAGTAAATGGTGGTTTACGCATTAACAGCGATGTAGATGTTCTAGTCGTCGTGAATCATAGTTTACCTCAATTAACTCGAAAAAAACTAACAGAAAGACTAATGACTATATCAGGAAAGATTGGAAATACGGATTCTGTTAGACCACTTGAAGTTACGGTTATAAATAGGAGTGAAGTTGTCCCTTGGCAATATCCTCCAAAAAGAGAATTTATATACGGTGAGTGGCTCAGGGGTGAATTTGAGAATGGACAAATTCAGGAACCAAGCTATGATCCTGATTTGGCTATTGTTTTAGCACAAGCAAGAAAGAATAGTATTTCTCTATTTGGTCCTGATTCTTCAAGTATACTTGTCTCCGTACCTTTGACAGATATTCGAAGAGCAATTAAGGATTCTTTGCCAGAACTAATTGAGGGGATAAAAGGTGATGAGCGTAATGTAATTTTAACCCTAGCTCGAATGTGGCAAACAGTGACTACTGGTGAAATTACCTCGAAAGATGTCGCTGCAGAATGGGCTATACCTCTTTTACCTAAAGAGCATGTAACTTTACTGGATATAGCTAGAAAAGGCTATCGGGGTGAGTGTGATGATAAGTGGGAAGGACTATATTCAAAGGTGAAAGCACTCGTTAAGTATATGAAAAATTCTATAGAAACTTCTCTCAATTAGGCTAATTTTATTGCAATAACAGGTGCTTACTTTTAAAACTACTGATTTATTGATAAATATTGAACAATTTTTGGGAAGAATAAAGCGTCCTCTTGTGAAATTAGAGAACGCTTTATTACTTTAATTTAGTGAAACAATTTGTAACTATTGAAAATAGAAAGAAATTGTTCCTTCGATAGTTTATTAATATTAGTGACATTTGCATGCTTCAAAGCCTGTCGGAATTGGTTTTTAGTGAAAAGATCACGATATTCACGGTTTACCCACTTATAAACAAAAGATCGATACTTTTTGTAGTCCTTCTTTGAAATCAATGGTTGATGTCGTTCAAGAACAATCAATACAGAGTCTACACTTGGCTTAGGATGAAAATATAGTGGTGGTACTTTTTTGAGCATTTTTATATCCATCTCCACCATTAATAGTAAACCCAAAGCTCGTTGCAGATTTTGCAATCTTTTCGCAAATCCCTTCTCAACGATAAGATAGCTATATTTAGCCTGACTTTCAAAGGTAATTCTTTTGACAATATCCGTACTGATGTTATAAGGAATATTACCAAATATCTTATAGTTTATATGTTTTGGGAAGGAAAATTTTAGAATATCCGTTTGAATCACTTTTATATTCTCAGAGGGGTTTACCGCTTCTTTAGTCACTTGACATAAGCCTCCATCAATTTCTATAGCAGTAACTGATCGACTCATTTTGACTAGCTCTTTGGTAAAATGTCCTTTTCCTGATCCGATTTCTATTACGTTGTCTTGTTTACTGATATTCGTGTGATTCAATATTTCTTTTACATGCTTTTTAGAAGTAATAAAATTTTGCGTGTCTTTAGGGTTTTTCTGGTTCATTATAACCTTCTCCTTCTTTCTGAGCTTTATCAATACTTTTAGCCAACTCTATGAGTTCTTCTATTACTTTGGAGGAGTCGATGGATCTCTTGTTATATTGATTAATCGCATTGTCCAGCATCTCTGAAAATTTCTTAGATTGCGTCGCATTAGTTCGCATTAACGAACGCACTTTACCTTTTAATAACCGGTCAAGTAACGCCACTGCGACATTTTTCTGTGGTAATGCCTGCACATCTTCTAAAAACTTATCAGATAATATAGAGATGTCAGGGTTTTCCAACCCTAATGTTTCGTAAATATCTACTATCTCATCAGTAACAACAGACTTAGAAACTAATTGATTCACTTCAGCATCTATCTCTGCCGGCGTTTTAGTCCGTCCACCCTGTGAAGGGGGAGAAACGAGTTTCACCACACCTGATTTAACGGACTTAAAGAAAGCAATTTCTCTGTTTAAATCTTTGGCTTCTTCCTCTGTCGCACATAATGCATATGCTCTGGATAATTCAGTTACCGTATCGATAAATAATTTACGATGATCTTTACTAAACTCCAGCACAAAATTTACTGTGTTATTAAATGCAGTGTAACGTTCAATACGACTCTCCGATTCATAGTCAGAATAATCATGTTCATAGAACATATCCTGCAATACATCATATTTTGTCAACATTAATTCGACAGCGAGTTCTGTATTCACACCTGTCTGCTCTCTATCATCAGCTGTATATTCTTTAAGTGCTTCTTTCAGACTATCTGCAATACCAATATAATCCACAATCAGTCCACCGGGTTTGTCTTTAAACACCCTGTTAACCCGGGCGATTGCCTGCATTAAGTTATGCCCTTTCATAGGCTTATCAACGTACATGGTATGTAATGAAGGTACATCAAAACCTGTGAGCCACATATCTCGAACGATTACGAGTTTCAGTTCATCCTGTTCATCTTTCATACGTTTTTCCAACAAGACTCGGCGTTGTTTCGGACCAATATGCCTCTGGAAATTCTGTGGATCACTCGATTGTCCAGTCATAACTACTTTTATAACGCCCTTATGGTCATCATCAGAATGCCAGTCAGGTTTCTGTCTAACAATCTCATCATATAGTTCCACAGCAATACGTCTGCTCATAGCGACAATCATGCCTTTACCAACCATAGCCTGCTGACGTGTTTCAAAATGCTCAATAATATCTTTTGCGAGTGCCTTTACACGAGGTTCAGACCCAGCTAATGCCTCTATGCGAGACCACTTTGATTTGAGACGATCTTTTGTAAAA
The DNA here is from genome assembly GCF_900110815.1 of Aliicoccus persicus. Lineage (GTDB taxonomy): Bacteria > Bacillota > Bacilli > Staphylococcales > Salinicoccaceae > Aliicoccus > Aliicoccus persicus. Next base: position 32,209 of record NZ_FOIT01000007.1, read on the forward strand.
TCTTCCTGCCCCTCAGTAATTTCCGCATAATCATCATCAATGCTCAAATCGTTAGGGAGGTTCAAAGGAATGATACGACTTTCATAATAAATCTTAACTGTTGAGCCATCTTTGACAGATTGAGTCATATCATAAACGTCTATATAATCACCAAATACCTGCTCCGTATTCTTATCAGTGGAAGCTACCGGTGTACCAGTAAAACCTACAAAAGAAGCATTAGGTAAGGCATCTCTTAGATACTTTGCATAACCATATTTAACATCTTCACCCTGATCGCCGACTTTTGCACTAAAGCCATATTGAGTACGATGTGCTTCGTCAGCCATCACCACTATATTTTTTCTATCAGACAGCCGTCTCATGAAAGACTCACCTTCTTCAGGTGCAAACTTCTGCATAGTTGTGAAAATAATCCCGCCTGATTCCACAGAAAGTAATTCAATCAAATCTTTCGTACTTTCAGCTTGTTTAGGCGTTTGTCTGAGTAACCCCTTACCACGTCTGCCTTTTGAAATTGAGAATGTGCCAAATAACTGGTTATCTAAATCATTCCTGTCTGTGAGTACAACAATGGTTGGGTTATTCATTTCTTGTATCAGCTTTCCACTAAAAAACACCATCGTTAAACTCTTACCAGATCCCTGTGTATGCCAGACTACACCTGCTTTACCATCACCCTCTGACGAAGATGCCTCAAGTGTACTTTTAACTGCTTTATTAACAGCATAATATTGATGATAAGCCGCGACAATTTTAACTACCTGATCTTCACCAACATCTTGAAACAGGATAAAATGTCTGAGCATGTCCAATAGAACATGTTTATTCAACATGCCTGTTATTAGTACTTCGAGACTCGGTATTGCTGAGGTTGCTTCAGTTTCCCCATCTTTAGTTCGCCAGTGCATAAACCGATCGTAATTGGCAGTCAGAGAGCCTACCTTCGTATTAAGCCCATCAGAAGTCACCATAAATGCATTATGATTAAACAACTGGGGAATTCTCTCTTTATATGTTTGTAACTGATTGTATCCCTGAAGAACACCTACAGATTCATTTGTCGCATTTTTCAGTTCAATGACGACCAATGGCAGTCCGTTCACATACAGTACAATGTCCGGTATTCTCTGGTTGTCTCCCTTTTCTACAACAAGCTGTTTCACTGCCAGGAAATCATTGTTTCCCGGGTTATTAAAATCAAAAACTTTAACGATATCTCTTAGTGTTTTACCATCTTCATTATAGTGTTCAACTTCAATGCCATTTGTCATATATTCATGATAGATTCTATTGTTTTCAATGAGACTTGGTGATTGTTCAATCGTCAATAAATGAGCAGCTTGTTTGATCGCTTCATATGCCACATCGGGATTAATTGATTGCAGTGCTGATTCTAGACGTTGCCCGAGTATGACATCTTCATAGCTATCTCTCTCAGATGCAATACCGATATGACTAATATCATTTCCATGTTTTATTTCGTATCCTAGATTCTCTAGCCATTCTAGTGATAGTTGCTCAAGATCATCTTCATTGAAGAAGCTCTTCATAATCGTTCACCTCCGAATCATCTGGTAATTCGATTTCTCCTGACATTAGTATTGGTAGTAGAGTATCTCTTAGATTAACCAATTTATGATTCTCGCTTTTTAACTTTTGAATAAAGTCTAAATGTGTCTTTAGAGGTTGCATTAGTCTTGTTAAATCACTCTCGGAAGGAATAACAACCTCAGAGTTCCTTAAGTCTGTTTTATTAAATTTCATCTGCACTGACCCAGAAGTAATAGAAACGATTAAAGATTTGCCTTCTTGACTATTAAAATATAGATAGATATATTCATTTAAATATCTTACTTTAGAGGTAACGAAAATTTGGTTATTCCCTAGCACCATCGGCACACCCAAATTTGGTATCCTGTGAACGGTTCCTACATCACCTACATTAGATATAACGACCTCACCGCCAAATAATTTAGATTTCTTTAAGAAGTTATAGGTCTCCTTAGTAACATATTTTATGTCTTTTTGAAGATCATGTTTGAGGTCTATATTTCTTGCAAATATTGCATAATTGTCTTTAAGAGTATCAGAGAAATGAACATTGTCCTTTAAACTCTTAAAGCTCCCATTCGCAACATGATCCGATATAATACAATCTACGTCTTGCAACTTTTGTGTAGACCAGTACTCTGGTACCTGTTGAGAGAATTCAGTAGAAAAATTTCCTCCACTTGATTTATATGGATTCCCGTTTTCATCAGGGAACTCAAAATCCACAAACCACCTTTTGAATAGTGTTTGTGATAGCTCCTCGAGGTTTGCGATTATACTATTATTGACTTCTATTTTTTCATCGAAATAATTTAAAACTTTAGCTATTCTTTTTTGAACAATTAAAGGAGGTAAAACTACTTTTATTTTGTTAAGAGTTTCCGTTCTTAGACTTGGAATGGTAGTGCCCTCGTTATAATACGTAAAATCAATTGTACTTAGCCTATAATATAAGTACTTTGGATCTGCAAGATTTTCATTAATTTCAGTATAGAACAATGTGTCAATTGTCCAAAAAGGCTCATCTATGAATTTTATCCTTTCTATGCTACCTTTTCTCCCTATCAATATACTAGGTTTATCGTAAAGGTATTCATCTGCGTAATCCATTATCCCTCCAGTGCCGAGTATGGGGTATCGACCTTTAGGATTTCTTACTTTTTTTTGATTTTTACCGTACTTTATATTTACTAACTCGCCTAAACTATACTCCATAACCTAATCCCTCCAATGACTTTCGGATTTTATCCTCTAGCTCCTTGGATTTGGCAAACTGCTCACTTAAATCGGATGTAATACGCTCCATCTTCTGCTCAAATGGTTCATCATCTTCTTCCATATCTGCCAATTCAACATATCTACCTGGAGTAAGAACATACTCATGCTCCCGAACTTCATCAAGAGTTGCTACTTTGCAGAAACCTTTAACATCTTCATACTTATCATCGCTTGTACCTCTCCAAGCGTGGAAAGTGTTTGAGACTTTCTTAATGTCTTCGTCGGAAAACTCTTTGAGAGTCCTCGTTACCATATGACCAATATTTCTCGCATCAATAAACAGAATCTCGTTTTTGCGTTCGTTCTTACCATTCTTTTCTTTATTTTTAGTTATAAACCACAGACACACTGGAATCTGTGTAGAATAGAATAACTGACCTGGTAATGTGACTATACATTCGACAAGGTCTTCTTCAATTAGATTCTTCCTGATTTCCAATTCAGCAGTTGTACTTGTTGACATAGATCCGTTTGCCAGTACAAACCCAGCAGTTCCACTAGGTGCTAATTTTGACACCATGTGTTGAATCCAAGCGTAGTTCGCATTACTTTTCGGAGGAATACCATACTTCCAGCGATAATCATCCAACACACGTTCTTGCCCCCACTCATCCGCATTAAATGGTGGATTAGCGAGAATAAAGTCAGCTTTCAATCCTTTGTGTTGATCATTGTGAAAAGTATCTGCGTGAGTTTTACCAAGGTTATTATCTATACCTCTAATTGCTAAATTCATCTTTGCAAGCTTCCATGTGGTTAGATTGTACTCTTGACCATATATCGCAATATCCCCTAGCTGTCCTTGATGATTTTCAACAAACCTCTCGCTCTGTACAAACATCCCACCCGATCCACAGCATGGGTCGTACACTCTCCCTTGATATGGTTCAATCATTTCAACTAATAGTTTAACGATAGAGGAAGCTGTATAGAACTCTCCTGCGTTCTTTCCTTCCGCGCTCGCAAATTTCGCAATGAAGTACTCATATACTCTCCCTAATACATCCTGTCTTTGACTCTCTTTATCTCCTACTTTGAATGTGAAGATATCGATGATACCACCGAGTTTTGACTTGTCTAATCCTGGACGTGAGAAATCTTTAGGCAACACGCCTTTTAAAGAGTCATTCTCAGCCTCAATCGCTATCATAGCCTTGTCAATAATCTGACCGATCTCTGGTTTCTTAGAATTATTATTTATGTATGACCAACGTGCCTCTTTAGGTACCCAGAATATATTCTCTGCCATATACTCATCTTTGTCTTCCTCATCTGAATATTCGTCTTGGACAAGTTCTGCATGCTTCTCTTCAAATGAATCTGAAACATATTTTAAAAATATCAATCCCAGAACTACACTCTTGTATTCTGATGCATCCATGCTTCCTCTTAATTTGTCCGCAGCCTGCCAGAGCTTTTCCTCGAATCCTATACTTGCCATAATCTATCTCTCCCTAATATAAATAATCGCTTTATCTTATATAATTCTATTGTAACAAATTGTATATGTTCTATATATATAAGAAAATCTTCATATAATTACCCCACAGCAATATTGAAACAAAGTGACAACAATTATTGATACTAGTGTCAACACGTAACGTATAAATAACATCGCAGTGCGTGGATGGTATAGTCATTGATAGACTATTTCATACAATATAAAGGAAGTTCTCATGTGGAAATGTTGTGACTTTGAACTTTAATTTGCACTAATTTTAAGAGTTATCTTGCACAATATAATGAAAATATATATTTTACATTTAACTTAGATATTAAACTTGATTTTCTATGTATAAAATATTATGATTAATACATTAAAAAAAATTGATATAATCAAAGAAGGTGAATGAAATGAAGTTAATAGATAATATAAATGAATTGAGTGAAGATATGACACTTGAATTCTATGAGCAGATGTTCAGTGCTTTGGCAGATAAAACACGTTTAAAAATTGTTAATGAGATTAGTAAGAGTCTTGACAAGAGTCTCTGTGTCTGTGATCTTGAAGAAGTACTAGATTTAAAGCAATCTAAAATTTCTTATCATCTTAAAAAACTGGCGGATGCAAATATTCTTATTACAGAAAAGCATGGAACATGGAATTATTACAGTATAAATGAAAAACAAATACAAGTTGTTCTATCAGAAGATACTTGTTGTAGAATTCTATAATGAGTATCTTTTTTTATAGCTAATACATCAAATATTTTTGATTTATAAAACGGATTTAATTAAGTGAGGCGCGTTATCGATGTCAGATTCAATACTGGAATTTATAAAAACATTTTTTATTTTATTTTTTGAACTGCTTGCCCTGTTTATTGTAATTAGTTTTATTGTCAGTCTGATTCAACAAACTGTATCGGAAGAGAAAGTAAGAAGTGTCTTAAATCGTCCCAATAAAGGGGTCAATTATATTTTAGCGACTCTCTTCGGTGCAATTACACCATTTTGTTCGTGTTCAACCATCCCGATTCTAGCAGGTCTTCTGAACTCAAAAGTTCCTTTTGGACCGTCAATGAGTTTTTTGATGACTTCACCATTAATGAATCCAGTGATGATCTTTGCGTTATGGATTCTGCTAGGCTGGAAGGTAGCTGTCGTTTATTTTATAGTTATTGGTATCTTTAGTGTCCTTGTCGGAGTCATATTCTCCCGTCTTAATTTAGAAGAAACCTATAAAGGTGTAACAATTAAAGGCGAAGGATTTTTTGCTGATGCTAAAGGGTCTAAAGTGAAACAAGCATTAAACGATGCATGGGCATTTTTATATCCTTTACTCCCCTATCTGTTTATCGGTGTATTCATTGGTGCATTCATCTATGGTTTTGTACCGGAAGAATTTGTGACACGTTATGCAAGTGGAGATGGTTTCATATCCGTGGCGATTGCATCCGTGTTAGGTATACCGATGTACATTCGCCCTGAAACAATGATTCCTATCGCAGATGCGCTTGTGACTAAAGGAATGGCTATCGGTACAGTCATTGCTTTGATTATCGGTGGCGCAGGCGCCAGCATTCCCGAGCTTGCGTTATTATCCAAACTATTTAAAAAGAAATTTTTAGTCGCTTTTATAACAGCGATTCTGGTGGTTGCGATTAGCGCAGGAATGATTCTTAATATAGTTATTTAAGATACAGACTTATAATAAAAAAAGGAGGTGGGAAAATGAGTGTGAAAGATTTTGTTAATAAATTAAAGCCTAAAGCACAAAACTGTTGTTCAGTTGAAATTGAAGAAAAAAAACCAGATGAAAAATCTAATAATGATTCTAAGAAAGAAAAATAGTTAAAATAAAAAATCGTGTCGCTTGATAAGCGCACGATTTTTTATTAAATTATTTAATACATTAATAAGGTTAAATAGAGCCCTAATAATGTAATAAAAAGTACAGGTGGAGTAATAATGATACCTATTTTAAAATAGGTTCCCCAAGAAATTTTCATATCTTTTTTAGCTAGGACATGCAGCCATAACAGTGTGGCAAGTGACCCAATAGGTGTAATTTTCGGCCCTAAATCTGAACCGATGACATTTGCATAAATCATTCCGTCTTGAATCAGTTTCGTCACATTTGCATGATCAATTGCAATGGCATTAATCATTACAGTAGGCATATTGTTCATTACTGAAGAGAGAATAGCCGCAATAAAGCCCACCCCCATAACTGAAGCGAACAATCCATATTCAGCAATATCGACTAACACGCTTGCTAAAGTATCAGTTAGACCGACATTTCTCAGTCCAAAGACAACAACATACATACCGAGCGAGAATAAAACGATATTCCATGGTGCACCTTTAATGACTGGATTTGTATTAACAGCGGGAGAACGTTTTGCAAGTATTAAGAAGATGATTGCAATACCGCCTGCAATAAATGACACAGGCACGTTAATAAATTCGCTGATTAAATAACCAATGAGTAACATTAAAAGCGCAACCCAAGAATATTTAAACATCTTTTGATCTTTAATCGCAGATGCAGGTGCTTTTAACTGGGATTGGTCAATTGTTTTAGGAATTGATTTTCTGAATAATAACCAAAGGACAAGAATACTTGCAATTAATGAGAAAATATTCGGGATAATCATCCGGCTTAAATATTCTAAAAATCCAATATTAAAGTAATCAGCTGATACAATATTCACTAAATTGCTGACGACCAATGGTAGTGATGTGGTATCAGCGATAAATCCAGTTGCAATTACAAAAGGAAAAATGACCTTTTCTTCTAGTTTTAAATTTCTACCCATAGCAAGAACAATTGGGGTAAGTATCAGTGCCGCCCCATCGTTTGCAAAAAATGCTGCGATAATAGAACCTAATATTGCGATATATATAAACATTTTCAAGCCATTTCCATTTGAAGCCTTAACCATATGTATGGCAGACCATTCGAAAAATCCAATTTCATCAAGTATCAATGAAATAAGAATGACTGCCACAAAAGTTAATGTCGCGTTCCAAACAATGCCAGTTACTTCTATTACATCACCGAATGAAACGACACCGGTGATGATAGCAAGCAATGCCCCAATCATTGCAGTAATACCTATATCTAAATTTCTAGGCTGCCATATAACAAATATCAATGTAATTAAAAATATACTTAGTGCAAGTATCGTCATTATGAGCAGGTTCCTTTCCCGATACTGTCACATATACACGGAACCGTATCTGAACTTAAAAGTGATAATCTATTCATCAAACTGTTAACCACATCTTTATTTAAACTATACATATTTTTAGTTCCATCTTTTCGCATTAAAATTAAATTATTTTCTCTAAGTAATTTCATATGATGACTTAGAGTTGGCTGTGAAAAATCAAAGTGTTCCAGAAGATCACATGCACAGAGTTCGCCACATGACAGTAAATCCAATATCTCTAAGCGGTTACTATCGGAAATTACTTTCAAATACTGCGACAGGGTTTGATAACTCACTTTATTTTCTTCTTTTATCAATTAAATTCACATACCTTTGATAGTTTTTATTACCACCTGATAAATTATAGACATTCTCAAAACCAAGATTAATCAGCACATTTTGGGCCGCATTGCCTGTCGTCCCTTTGTTACAATATGTGACGATTGTTTGGTCTTTATCTACTTCTTCTGCATAATCTCTTAAATCTTTTAGAGGAACATTCACAGCATTTTCAACGTGATTGGTCTCGTATTGTTTGGGTGACCGTACATCAATGATCCGGAAATTCTCTTGCTCTGCTCTCTCTGTGAGTTCCTTCGGTGTGATGATTTTTCTGCCTCTTTGAATATTATGACCAATCATTCCAGTGTAAATGACTGGATCTTTTGTAGTCGAGAAAGTTGGTGCATAAGCGAGATCCAAATGGAATAAATCTTCTATTTTCGCCCCAAAGGTAATTGCAGTGGCGAGAACATCAATACGTTTATCGACACCTTCAAATCCTATAATCTGAGCACCAATGATTCTGGAATTTCGCTTATCAATAATCGCTTTGATGACCATTTCTTTACCATTCATATACTCAGGCTGATTTGGTTTGATGTTGTGGATGACATCAACATTCATATTTAATCGATTAGTTTCTTTTTCAGTGAGCCCTGTCTGTGCAATTGTCATGTCGAAAATCCGTACAATACCAGTGCCTAAAATTCCTTTATGCTCCAAATCGCCACCAGTGAGATGATCACCTAAGATTCTTCCCATTTTATTAGCTGTTGAGCCGAGGGGTCTATATAAAGGTTGCCCTGAAACAATACTAAAACTTTCTGCAACATCTCCAATAGCATACACATGAGGAATATTGGTTTCTAAGTGTTTATTGACTTGAATTGCACCCGTATCACCGATTTTTACTCCGATTCTTTCAGCCAATGATGTATTGGGCTTAATGCCGACTGCCAATATCACCATATCTGTGTCTATCGTCCGGCCACTTTGCAGAACAATTTGATTGATGGAGTCGTCTCCAACTACATGATCAATTGTATCTCCCAAAACGATATTTGCTTTATCCTTAAGGTATTCTTCAATCATATAGCTCATATCAGGATCCAAATTGCTCATAAAGGTACTTCTTTGAATCATCGTTATTTGATATTTAGATAATTGTTCCAACATTTCCAGTCCAATAAATCCGCCACCGATAATTGCAATATGTTCAACATCATTTAATTCAATATATTGATGAATACTTTTAGCATCATTGATGTTTTTGACCTGGAACGTATTTTTGTAATGACTGGAATCTAATTGTGGCAATTCTTTAGGGCTGGAGCCAGTCGCTAGAACAAGTTCATCATAGTCTTGATCAAAGGTCTCATCGTTTAATAAATTCTTAACTAAAATAGTTTTATTATCTTTATCTATGTTCATCACTTCATGCTGTGTATGAATGTTAATATTGAACCGATCTTTGAACCATTTCGCATCTCTCGGTGTCAGTTCATCAATTTCTTCCACTTCGCCACCAATAAAATAAGGAATACCACAAACAGAATACGAAATATCCGTATCTTTATCATAGACAGTAATTTCAACATTTTCATCATTTCTTCTTGCTTTTGCTGCAACACTTGTACCGGCAGCTACCGAACCAATAATTACGATTTTCTTCATTATTATTTCTCCATATATGGGATAAGATGATAGTTCGCATCACTGCGTTTTTTAATCATCTGAATCCACTTTGATTCATCTGTTTTTTTATTGCTGAATAATTTATCCTTCTGATCCAGTGTAACCAGGGATTGATTGATGACCCACCACTTATGTCCAATATCTGCACGTTTTAAATCATCAGCCAATCGGTTTGCTTCATAATATGGTGTAGCTTCAGCTAAAGTAACGATGATCATTTGAGTTAAATTTTTATCTTGAATTTTTGGCAATAGTGTTTTAACAGAGTCAGAAACATTATTCCCTTGTTTCTCTAATTCTTTATGGTAGCTTTCACTTGAATTTAAAAGTAATAAAGTATGTCCAGTTGGTGCTGTATCAACAACTACATAATCTGTTTGATTATTATTTTCCATTACTTCGCTGAATGATTTAAAGAAAGCAATTTCCTCAGTACAAGGCGATCGCAGATCTTCTTCGATATAATCGATATCATCTTGTGTGACATTCGGTCCTAAGGATGATAAAACTTCATTTTTATAATTCTGTAAAGATTCTTCTTCATCGATAAATGAAGTCATCAAATTATCATGATGCTGTGCAGCTGTAATTTCTTTTGTAGGATCTGTTGTTGCGAGATGCACACTATGTCCTTTAGCCGCAAGTGTTTCTGCAAGTAACGTAGCAACACTTGTTTTGCCAACACCACCTTTACCCATTGTAAAGAGATAACGGACACTGCTATTTTCAATTTCTTCTATAAGTCCGTCAATCATTGGGTGATTTTCTCTTTCAAACGTATCTTCTTCAGTTTCAGTATTATCACTAAAAAGACCAATTAAATCAGGCGTTGAGCTATTGATCTTTCCACTGTATGGGACATGATAAACATCATTTCCCTTCAGCCAATCAGCGAAACTTTCAATTACACGATCCTGTTCATTTTTTTTGTATTCCGATATCTCACCATGAACAGATTCGATATAACCATTAATGATAATTTTAAAATGATTGATGGAAAGTTCTCTCAGTTCTTCCTGGGCCCTTTGAAGTTCTTTCATCGGGGATAGTTCAGGACGAGTAACCAGCATCATGGTTGTACTTTTCTCATCACGTAACCGTTCTAAAGCCCCTTGATACTTTTGACGATTATCGTCCAGACCTGAAAGTTGTCCAAGACATGAGGCATCGTGACTGGTCGTATCCAAATAATCATTCCATGCAGTTGGTAATTCCAACATCCGCAATGTGTGACCCGTCGGTGCCGTATCAAAAATAATATAGTCATATTGTGACTCTATATTTTCATCTGACAGAAAGTGTGTGAATTCATTGAAAGCAGCAACCTCAACAGTACATGAACCACTGAGCTGCTCTTTCATATTCTCTAAAGTCTCTTCAGGTAAGATACCTTCATATGGTTTCACAACATTATTTTTGTAGTCTTGCGCAGCTGTCATTGGATCAAAATTGGCAATAGCTAAATTTTTATAGTCCGGATGTTTGTTGAGCTTATTTGTGAGTTCCATATTAAAGACATCCTGCAGATTACTTGCCGGATCTGTACTGATCAATGCAATGCTGAATCCTTCTTTTGCAAGGTTAAGTGCAAGTGCACACGATACAGTTGTTTTACCGACACCGCCTTTACCTGTGAAAAACAAATATTTCGTGAGTTCGATACTTTTAGTGTTTATTCTCCGCATGTCTCTAACAACATCCATCTCCACTACAGCATCCTCCATTTCTCAACTGATTCACCATGATAATATCATTCACTTCATCTTCAGTCATATACTCGCCTGTTTTCACAATTTCATCATCGATTACTGTAATCGGCAAAACTGCTAATCCTTGTTCTTGAACCTTAGATATAATATTTTTGTTCTCAATGAATTTACTTGGATTGCCACCTAGATTAAATCTTTCTACACTAATATTGTTAGTTTTTAGTAATTCAGCCAGCTGATTCACTTTAATGAGTGTCTCATCAGGAGATGGACCACACACACCTGTAGAGCAACACATTTCTTCTTCATAAAATTTCACTTCCAACATAATGACACGCACCTTATTAATAGAATATATTTCTCATACATAGATTACCATCTATATAGATGGATGTCTATGTAGTATTGAGGGTTGGTAAAAATTTATAAAAAAGAAGCGTGTATAGGATTTTCTATAGACGCTTCAAATGTTTATTTAACAATCATTACTGGAATTTTCGAACGTTTGGCAACTTTGTGACTCACACTTCCCATTACCATTTCCTGCAGTCTATTCAATCCCCTATTGCCCAAAACGACTAATTGATACTGTCCTTTATTGGCAAAAGCGACAACAGTTTCATTCGGCACACCATGTTCATAATGAATCAGGTAAGGAATATCGTTCGATTCATAAACACTAATAATTTCTGACAGTTTTTCTTTTCTCTTATTAATAATACTTTCTGAAGCTCCACTGTGAAGCACATCGTCTTTAGAATCTGCTGGATCGATGACATTGAGTATGGTAACTTCTGACTCTTCATTGATAAAATTTAACGTTTCCTTTGCGGCTCTGATACTATTATCAGAACCGTCTGCGGCAAGCAAAATTGATTTATACATCGAAATTCCTCCTATATCTTAAGTAAGGTGCTGTTCATTCAACTGGCTCAGTTCTTTAACAATTTTACGACTGTCTGTATTTAATTGTTTGATATAAACTGTATTACCTTTTTCCTCAAACTTTCTTACGATGGTATCAATCGCATCTACTGCGGAGTCATCCCATAAATGAGCTTTGGAAAAATCTAATTGAATCGGTTTATCATATTTCTTGAAATCAATTTTTTCAATTGTTGTATCAATTGATGCAAAGAAAATCTGACCTTCAAAATGCAGCGTAATAGTATTTTCCATTTCTTCCAGATACACATCGACTTTTGAGATTTTCGTCGCAAAGAAGAGCGCACTGAATATAACACCCACAATAACACCGATTGCAAGGTTATGTGTAAATAATACAATAATGACTGTAATCAGCATCACGAAAGCATCTGTACGGGGAGCTTTAGCGACATACTTGAATGAATCCCAGTCGAATGTACCAATAGCAACCATCACCATAATACCCGCAAGTATTGGCATTGGAATTTGGACGACCCAATCACCAAGCACGATAATCAGAAACATTAGAAAAACACCAGCAGTGAAAGTAGATAATCTTGTAGTCGCACCGGATCTCACATTAATGATTGATTGACCGATCATGGCACAACCACCCATTCCACCAAAGAATCCAGTAATGAAATTTGCGATACCCTGACCGCGGGATTCTTTATTTTTGCTGCTGTAAGTATCTGTTGCATTATCAACAATTCTAGCAGTTAGTAGACTTTCTACCAGTCCGACAATCGCCATAGAAAGCGAATAAGGCAAGATAATCATTAGAGTTTCCATAGTAAATGGAACGTCTGGAATGAAGAAGCTCGGCAGAGATCTTTCGATAGTACCAAGATCACCGACTGTGCCTACGTTAGATCCGAAAATAATATAAACACCCGTCAGAACGACAAGAGCGATTAATGGTGCAGGTATTTTTTTAATGAACTTTGGAAATACATATACTATAAATAATGTAGCGATGACGTAAACATAACTATCGATAGATATTCCAAAAATATGTTCAATTTGAGACATGAATATCATAATTGCGAGCGCATTAACAAAACCAATCATCACAGAGTTTGGTATGAATTTCATCAGCTTACCAACTTTAAGAACACCAAATAATATTTGAATGATACCCATAAGTATAGTGGCAGCCAGTAAATAATCGACCCCGTATTCGTTGACAAGTGGCACAATGAGTAAGGCGATTGCGCCTGTCGCAGCTGAAATCATAGCTGGGCGACCACCGACGAATGAAATGATCACTGCAATTAGAAATGATGCATACAAACCGACCATCGGATCGACTCCGGCAATAATTGAAAATGCGATTGCTTCAGGAATTAATGCTAATGCAACCACTATACCAGCCATAATATTCGTACCCGGCGCTGTCAGCCATTCTCTTTTAAATTTTTCTAACATAATACACTTCCTGTCCTTTTTAAATATCTAAAATAAGTATAACAGAATAGTTTCATATGTATACCCCTTTATGAGAAAGACTAAATGAGAAAGATGGTATAATATTGAAAAGAATGGAGTGAAGTTAAATGAAACACGGTTATATAAGACCCATTGACTTATACGATGATGTTGAAAGTCAAAAGAAAAAATTAGAGGAATACACTATTAATATTTATATAGAAGAACATGCTGAAAATAAAAAAAGGTACCAATTAGATACATTGCTTAATGACACTGTGAAAAAGAATGATCAAATCATTATTACTGACATATGCATATTAGCGGACTCAACTAAACATCTTGTCGATATAATCGATGCGTGTAATGAAAAGTCTGTTCAAATTTATATTATTAATTCCGACATTTTAGTTTCGCCTAATTCTGTATACAATTTTCAACAAGTCTTAAATGAAATATCCAACTTTCAAAGTGATGTTGTCAGATTCAGGACTCAATTAGGTGTTAACAAGGCTATTAAAGAGGGTCAGAAAATGGGAAGACCTAAACGGAGCGACGATAATATAAAAAGAGCAGTTGAAATGTATATGTCAAAAAAATACACATTAGATGACATTAAATCTGCCACAAATATAAGTCGTGCTACTCTCTATAGACACTTAGAGAAGTAATCTCATAAACGAATGTTTTTGAGACGTTATAAACTCACAGATTTTATGCATAAATACTAGGATATATTGTCTCTAAAGATTACTCAAAATCTAAGTATCATATCCCTACATTTATGATATATAGTAACAACTTTAACTGTATATTATAAGCAGACCTTATAAATAATAGCAGGACCTTCCGATTGTTATATCAGAAGGTCTTTTACTCCGTCTTATTTCTTTTTTAACTTGATGCGATAAGATAAGCATTCATCCAATGCTGTTACTTTTTGATAAGCACCTTTTTCAAAGTCCATCGCACCTGAGGGATAATAAGCAGTTATCTGTAATCCTGCTGTTTTTCAAAGGGCATAGATTTGTTCAGGTGAGTAGCAAGCAAGGGATTGTGTAATCGAATCGTTTTCTTGGCCACTTTCCCACCAAGTATCTGTCATTCTATTTTCCCCTTCATCATAATCATACTTTCGTACAATATCTTTCGTGCCAAACGGATACATCTCTTTTCCAGCAACTTTTTGCCAGTATAGCGGTTGATAAATATCTATTAAGGCACATCCGTCATCACTCAGCCAATTGTACATCCGTTGCAGTAAAAAGAACTGATCATCATCATTTCCAACTCCGAATCCATCAAGATACAAAATTAAATCGAATTCTCTATTTAACTTCACTGTATAGAAGTCACCACATATCACTTGAACATTTGGATGGGCATGCTTTTTCGCATATTCACAGATCTCTTCCACCAATTCAACAGTGACTATATCTTTATTCTGACGGGCTAGGCCATTGGCTATCTCGCCACGCCCTGCCCCTAATTCCAAAACTTTAGTGAAAGGCCGCCCTACTTGTTCCAGGAGCAGGAGGACTTCTTTTTCAAAGAAGGAACTCTCTGGATAAATGGATTTAGATGTCATCATCTCAAGATGTTTCATTTTCTGTCTCTGCATCATTTTTAACAAGTATGATTTTAATCAGTATGTCTGCATTTTTACCACTTTGGATACAGAACGTACTCGGCATGGGTGCCACTGCAACCGGTATTGTACTCATACCACTCAGTCTCGGATGGCCAATTGGTTCTGTGCTCAGCGGACGAATATTTATAGAGCGACTTGGCATTAAGCAAACCGCTCTCGTTGGTTCGGGTTTTATCTTTGTTGGTTCGATCAAGGATTTCACCTAGCTCACCCTGCCGAATACCCTGCCGTATTTGCAAGAACCCTTACAGAATAAGGCCTAGACAACCCTGTTTTTTATTGAGTGGGAATAGAAATAAGCGATATCTCAATCGACTTACCTTGATTTAGATGGATTTAGAGAGATGTTATTTGTTAAGACCAATATTTATTAATATAGTTCCCTGCCATTATCCCTGCCACTGTAAAGTTTCAACCAAACATAAGGAAATAATTAGACAAGCTATTTAATGAAGACTCATCAAACTGGATTACTTGATACTTCCTTATTTAGACTATATTAATATCGTAATATTACCCCTAACTCCGAAAATGAGTTAGGGGCTTTTTTGTGTCACTTTAATCGCTATTTTGCACATTTTTTGGGCGCTATTTTGCACTATAACACATTTGAAAAGAGGTGGAACACAGTCTAGTTCCAACCTCTTTAAGTTTAGGGTATTCGGATTTCATGGTGGAAAAGGGCTTATAAATCACCCTTCTCCAAATTCTTAATAAGTGTGGAAAAATCGACACCAAAGTTGTCTGTAATGTCGTGATCATTCACTTCATACCAATTGAAAGTATCGTATAACATAGCTTTATTGAAAGCACTTGAATTAAATCGTGGCTTACGCTTTTTATGGAGCTTCTCATTGAAAAGGATTTTGGCTCGTAAGGCATCAAACGAGTAACCTCTACCCATTCGCTCTACCTGCCTAATAATGCTGTTAATTGACTCCGTATAAGCGTTAGTGAGCCTTTTATCAAAGTAGTTGAATATTTCGACATGCCAGTTGTCTACGGCTCTCACGAGGTCTTTATATGCGTCTTTAGAGTTACTGGACATACAACGGTGTCTCCATTGACTATAACGAAGACGACCTTCATCTGGATCAGGAGTATCCCATATCCAGTAAAACTCTTCTTTGAGTTCATAGGCTTCTTTTAAAGCAGGAAGATTACCTAACCAAGTATCTAAGAGGAATGATTCACGTTCATTTAGATCGTGTTTACGCTTTAGAAGGATAAACCTTTCACGCATAAGGGTACGTCTTTCTTTTTGGCTCATATGGGCTTTCAAAGACTTTCTGACGTTATCTAAGGCTTGATTAGCCATTCTAACTACATGAAACTTATCTACGACAACTTTAGCGTGTGGAAGGATAGTGTTCACTGCGTCTTTGTAAGGCTTCCACATATCCATTGTGACGTACTCAATATAAGTCCTGTCACTGATTTCTGAAAGACGTTGGATGACTGTTTCCTTGTTACGGTTTGGCTTGATGTCATAAATAGTCCTGCGTTCAATATTAGTCAATACAAGCCGAGGTCTACGGATAATATGTATCTCGTCTATCCCAAGCCACTTAGGAGTTTCAAACTGGTATTCACGTTCTTTGAGTGCCACATAGTCCTTAAAATCGTTCCTAATTGTTTTCTCGTCAACACCAACGCTTTCTGCGACTTCTACAAAGGTCTTAGACATGGATTGCTCTTGAATGGACTTTAAAAGCCTTTTGGTCATACTACGCTTTTCATCTACAGATATTAGGCGTTCCCAGAAGGTAGATCCGCATTCACGACACTTGTATCGTCTACGGTTCAATTGTAAGCCCACTCGCTTTAAACGAATGGGCAAATCCATAATTAGTTGATTTCTTGAACTGTGTTTGTACAACTTGTCAAAACCACATTCAGGACAACGTTCAGGTGGTCCGACTGCTTCAACTTTAAACATCATATCGGTTTCATTTTCTTGTGGTGGTTCTATTGTTTTAATGTCTGGTAGGGATAATAAGTCTGACATATTGTTCATCCTTTATTACTCTGCGGTGTTAAGGTATCAATTATAGATTTGATGTCGAAATCATCATTGTTAAATTATTTTTGTGACCACAAATGCACTTAGAAAATCCCTTAAAGCATTTATATAATGGGTGATCGCAAAATAGTGTATGAAATCTTTTGTAGACTTTGCTAAACTACTGCACACCTTTAGTACAGTATTAGCTGGTTCACTTGAATAGGGAGTTGTAAAAAAAGTTCCCTTAGCCTGCACAACAAGATAATTTCGAAACATCTTTATCGAACGTAAGTGCAGCTAATTTTAGCCCTTCAGCCATTGTTAAATATGGTGCTAGGGTTTCTGTTAAATCTTCTATCGTTAAGCCAAATTTAACAGCTAATGATGCTGCATAGATGACATCTCCTGCATTCTCAGATACAATATGAACCCCTAATACTTTTAGTGTTTCTGCATCTGCTACTAGTTTAAATACACCGGTTGTTTCACGGTTTACAATTGCTCTTGGAACAGCATCTAAAGGTAATACAGATGTCTTCACATCATACCCTTTCTCTTTTGCTTGTTCTTCTGTTAAACCAACCGTTGCAACCGTCGGATTCGTAAACGTAACAGCAGGAACTACCGATAAATCTATTTTTTTGTTTAATCCACCGATAGCATTATCAGTAATAATTCCACCTTCATAGGCTGCTACATATACAAATTGCGGTCCTAACGTCACATCTCCTGCTGCATAAATCTTTTCATTACTTGTTTGACCAAAATCATTGATCAGGATTTCATTATTTTTTCCAGTTTCAACACCTGCTGCACTTAAATTTAAAGAATCCGTATTTGGTTTTCTTCCAGTGGCAACAAGTAACTGATCTGATTCAATGACTTCTTTACTGCCATTTACTGTTATGTAAACCTTTTTTATCTCTCCACTTTGTTCAACACGCTCAAAAGTTGCCCCTTTGACAAGGTTTATACCCTGTTCAATTAACGCTTTTTCAACTGACTCTGAAATCTCAGGATCATACTCCTTTAAAAGTCGCTCACTTCTTTGCATAAGCGTTATTTCTGAACCTAAATGATGAAATAGTTGTCCAAGCTCCATTCCAATGTATCCTGAGCCAATTACAGTTAATCGTTTTGGTATTTTCTTTAACTCAAGAAGTGTTGTACTAGTTAAATAGTCCATTTTTTCAAGTCCTGAAATTTGGGGCAACGAAGGCGATGCACCTGTTGCAATTAAAAAGCGTTTTGCAGATAACTTTGCCCCATTGACCTCAACCGTACTAGCATCAACGAATTTTGCTTCACCTTTAATTAAATCAAAATTATATTCATCAATTAAATCCATATATTTTTGATTCCGAAGTTCGCTCACCAATTTATCCTTTTGCGTGATTAAACTAGCTAAATCCACTTCTCCAGCGGATGTTTGTAAACCTTTAAACGGATTGTCTTTTGATAAATGATTGATTTCCCCTGCCCTAAGAAGAGTTTTTGACGGAACACAGCCAATATTCACACAGGTTCCCCCAACCGTTCCACGCTCAATCATTCCAACTTTTGCACCGTATTCTATAGCTTTAATTGCCGAAGAAAAGGCAGCAGCACCAGAACCAATAATAAGAAGGTCATAATCGTCTTCATTAATTAACGCCAAGTTTTCTAGTGATGATACTTCTTCAATTTCTCCGGCTTGGTAATTTGCTTCATCAATCGTCTTTATTGCACTTTCAACCTCAATATCATCGGGCAGTTCAAATACTGCTTCACCACGACTAAAATTAGACTCAATATTTTTAGCACCTATCTTTTCAAGTGCTGATTCTACGTGTTTTTCACAACCCGTACAAGTCATTCCTTGAATGTTTACCTTAAATTTATTCATAAAAAAGCCCCTTTCGTTAATGTCTCATGTTAATGTTTCTATTATTGGACACGAATGTAATTGCTTTTCATCTGGACATCGTTGTTTTAAGTCGTCTAACATAGTTTCAATTCGTTTTAAATCCTCTATTTGTTTTTGCACTTCCTTTTGTTTTTTAGAAACAAATTCGAACATGTCTTGACAACGAACTTCATCTTTATCTACAACACCAAGTAATTTATAAATCTCGCTTAAAGAAAAACCAAGTTCCTGTATTCGTTTAATAAACCCAACACGCTTAACGTCATCATATGAATATATCCGATAACCAGCTTCCGTTCGGTGAGGTTCTTGTAATAAATTTTTTCTCTCGTAATATCTAATCGTTTCTTTATTAACTCCACATTTATCTGCAAACTCACTAATGCGATAAATCATCTTATTTCACCCCATGAATATTATAAACCGCGTACCATAGTACGCGGTCAAGTAAATTGGACTATTTTATTTTTCCCCAACGTATCACTCGTATGTGATTGATACTTTTATATAATACTATTGATTGTCCTAACATCCCACCAGAAAATCCGATTTAAACACCAGTTGTTTTTAAACTATTAAGAAAGTAATTCCACTATATATTCCGAAGACCCATTATTTACCACAATAAAGTTCACTTACGATATCGTAATTTCTTTCAGCTTTATTTCAGAAAATTCTTTCTATGTCGAGAAAAACTTATACAAATTTATTATTATTCAAACGTCTGCTTGAATAAAGAAAAACAAGATGTTATGCTATACTCAAACAAATATTTGAATGATGAGGTGTATGTATGAATAAGAAAGAAACATGTGAAGTTTTTTGTTATGACGAAGAAAAGGTTAACCGGATGCAAGTGAATTTACAAACTGTAGATATTGCCGGTATATCACAGATGCTTAAGGCTATTGCCGATGTGAATAGGGCAAAAATCACCTATTCCTTATGCAAGGAAGAGGAATTATGCGTCTGTGATATCGCAAATATACTCGGTGTGACTGTAGCAAATGCATCTCATCATTTACGCACGCTCTACAAAGAAGGCATCGTTACATTCAGGAAAGAAGGGAAACTCGCGTTCTATTCTCTGGAAGATCAGCATATTAAAGAAATCATGACGATTGCATTAATACATAGGAAAGAAGTGATTACCAATGTCTGAAGGGATTGCAGAGCTGACTGAAGAAGAAAAAAAAGTTTACCGTGTTCAGGGGTTTTCCTGTGCGAATTGTGCTGGCACATTTGAGAACAATGTGAAGAAACTACCTGAAGTTCAAGATGCGAAGGTGAATTTTGGCGCATCAAAAATTGCTGTATATGGTTCTGCAACGGTTGAGGAACTGGAAGAAGCAGGGGCATTTGAAAACCTCAAAGTGGTGCCCGAAAAGTCTCGAGAAGAAAGTGGACAAGACAAAAAAGAAAAGGAAGTAACCGTTCCATTTTATAAAAAGCACAGCTCTCTGCTCTATTCGCTACTATTTATCGCTTTTGGCTTCATTTCAATGTTGTTGAATGGTGATGACAATATTCTTACACCGCTGCTATTCATCACTTCCATGATTGTCGGAGGGGCTTCAATGCTGAAAACGGGTCTCCAGAATTTAGTCCGGTTTGAATTTGATATGCGAACCCTGATGACAGTCGCAGTGATTGGCGGTGTCATCATCGGAGAATGGGCCGAGGTCGCCATTGTTGTCATCTTGTTTGCCATCAGCGAAGCGTTGGAGCGTTTCTCGATGGATCGAGCAAGGCAATCCATCA
This sequence comes from Aliicoccus persicus, assembly GCF_900110815.1. Taxonomy (GTDB): domain Bacteria; phylum Bacillota; class Bacilli; order Staphylococcales; family Salinicoccaceae; genus Aliicoccus; species Aliicoccus persicus. Next base: position 53,063 of record NZ_FOIT01000007.1, read on the forward strand.
GTTCATTGATGGATATTGCTCCTAAAGAGGCACTTGTCAGACGCAACGGACAGGAAATGACAGTGCACGTCAATGATATTGCTGTGGGCGATATCATGATTGTTAAGCCTGGACAGAAAATTGCTATGGACGGCGTAATTGTCAATGGCTACTCTGCAATCAACCAGGCAGCAATCACAGGTGAATCAGTGCCGGTTGAAAAATCGATCGATGATGAAGTATTTGCAGGGACACTGAACGAAGAAGGCTTACTGGAAGTTAAAATCACTAAATTGGTTGAAGATACGACCATTGCCAAAATCATTCATCTGGTGGAAGAAGCACAAGGTGAGCGTGCTCCTGCCCAGGCATTCGTTGATAAATTTGCAAAATATTATACGCCTGCCATTATGGTTGTCGCAGTGCTGGTTGCGATTGTACCCCCGTTATTTTTCGGTGCGAGCTGGTCCACTTGGGTGTATCAAGGGTTAGCGGTTCTCGTTGTAGGTTGTCCATGTGCATTGGTAATTTCCACGCCGATAGCGATTGTTTCGGCAATCGGAAATGCTGCCAAGAAGGGAGTCCTTGTAAAAGGCGGGGTCTACCTCGAAGAAATGGGTGGATTAAAGGCCATTGCATTTGATAAGACCGGCACACTCACAAAAGGCGTCCCGGTTGTAACTGATTATCGTTTAATCGACAATGCAATTGATGAAAAGGAAATGCTGGCAGTCATCACAGCATTGGAAGATCGTTCTCAGCATCCATTGGCATCCGCGATTATAAAGAAGGCAGACAGTTATAACCTTCCTTATTCTGATATCTTTGTCGAAGACTTTTCTTCCATTACAGGCAAAGGGATACGGGGCAAAATCAATAATGAAATGTATTACGTTGGCAGCCCGGCATTATTTGAAGAGATAGAGGCAGCTAATTTCAATGATGCAATTAAAAGTGATGTCAAAACACTTCAAGAACAAGGTAAGACCGTTATGGTTGCAGGAACGAAAAATACAGTTCAGGCAATTATTGCAGTCGCGGATGAAGTCCGCGAATCAAGTAAAGCGGTAATCCAGAAGCTGCATCAGGCAGGCATCGAAAAAACAGTCATGCTTACGGGGGATAATCATAGTACTGCCCGTGCGATTGGTTCACATGTCGGTGTCACAGATATTCAATCTGAATTACTCCCGCAGGATAAACTAGACGTAATCAAGCAACTAAAAACTGATTATCGTCATGTAGGCATGGTCGGCGATGGGGTCAATGACGCCCCGGCGCTGGCAGCTTCCACCGTTGGTATCGCTATGGGTGGCGCCGGTACAGATACCGCTCTTGAAACAGCGGATGTCGCTTTAATGGGCGATGACCTGAGGAAACTGCCCTTTACCATCAAACTTAGCCGTAAAACATTGAACATCATCAAAGCGAATATCGCTTTTGCCATTGGAATCAAACTGATTGCTCTATTGTTGGTCATCCCAGGATGGCTGACACTATGGATTGCGATTCTCTCGGACATGGGTGCCACTTTAGTGGTGGCCTTGAATGGTTTGAGGCTTATGCGTGTGAAGGAAGATGCATTAAGCTTGGGTTCTTCCCAGATAAGTAAAAGTACTGATGTCGAAATATTGGAGTTGGAAAAATGATTATAACGGCATTTACAGCTGCTGCCATCTATGTAGCGACAGGAATCGACTATCTCGTCATATTGATTCTTCTGTTTTCGCAAATCAAAAAGAGTAATCAAATAAAACATATCTGGATTGGACAATATATTGGGACAGTCATTATTATAGGCGCAAGTCTTCTGGTCGCATTGGGAGTAGCCAATTTTATTCCTCAACAATGGATGATCGGCCTGCTTGGATTGCTGCCACTTTACCTGGGTATCAAAATATGGATCAAAGAGGAAGAGGACGAAGATGAAGATAACATTCTCTCCCTTTTCTCTTCAGGCAGATTCAATCAATTATTTATAACGGTCACTTTCATTGTACTGGCTTCCAGTGCGGATGATTTCGCTATCTATATACCGTACTTTACAACTTTAAATATGATGGAAATCATTATTGCCGTCATTGTTTTCATGATCATGGTTGGTGTTCTATGTCTAATCAGCTATCGATTGGCTTCCTTGAATTTTGTTTCAGATAAAATCGAAAAATATGAACGTTGGATCGTTCCAATCGTCTTTATAGGATTAGGAATTTATATCCTATTTGAAAATGGCACATTCAACGCTCTGTTCTCATTCCTATTTTAATAGAAAATTTTATAAGCCGATATCTCTCTTTTAATGTGAGATATCGGCTTAATTTTAGTGCAAAATATCACTTAAATAAGTGCAAAATAAAGTCAAAAGTCACAAGTAGGTTAGGTCATTCAAGTCCTGAAATTACGCTAAAATACTACTCTCATTTATGGAGTAGGAGTGACAAATCAATCGCTAATGTCATTACAGGAGACATAGAAATTAATTTGGCAAAAAATTCACAGATTAACTTTTATGGTAGTCAACACGTTGTAAAATAACATATTGCACCTCAGGACAGCTATCCTGGGATGCTATATTAATTAGGAGGAGCTATAAATGATGGTAGGCACATCAAACGCAAGGAAGCAAAGGAATGCCGTTGTGATCACTATTCCTGCCAAGTTCCAAATTAAAGCAGGACAAAAGTTTTATATTATTGAAGAGGATGACACGCTGAGACTAATACCTCAAACCGAGGACTTCTTCGAACGCTTAGATGAAGAACAAGGTCTAGATAAGCTTATACAAAAATATAAACCCTAAGGAGTGCTGGAGATATTGAACCAGAAAGATGTCATTACAGTTGAAGCATATAATAAAGAGTCTAACCGATTCAATAAGACAGACTATATAGTCATCAGCAGAGATGAATACAATAGAGTGACCAAACAATGCTTAGCATGTCGTATCGTGTACACGGATGAATCTCAACCTTTTCTGGTACCTATTGAAGTGAGTGGATTAAGACGAAATGGTAAGACTAACACGCTAAATATTCATATGATGAAGCAATACAATCCAGACGCGACACATTCTGTTGTAGGTAAGATATCAGACAAAGAATTCATGAAGATCGCTCAAGGTGTTACACTCAATTTTAACTTCCCACTCTAGTCCATTCTTGAGTTCAAACTAACCTAGACAACTCAAGGATTACACCTAATTTACCCTGCCGAATACCCTGCCATATTATCAAAAACCCTTATAGAATAAGGCTTAGAATCCCCTATATTTTATTGAGTGGGAATAACGATGTAAAAAATGAAACCCTTTAACCATGGTGGTTAGAGGGTTATTTTTATAGTGGACAAGCTATGAAAAGGGCAATTTGAGGGCAAAAATAAAGAGATTCAAATAAAGAAGACTAATTTTCACATAAAAAAGAGGTGACCGTCGCAACAGTCAGCCTCAAGTGCATTCAGCAGATATGCACCACTTTTTGTTTTTTTATTCTACTCTACATTAAGGTAGTTATCAAGATTATTGATAAAATATTTTATATCGCTAATTTTTCTTTTGACATCTATCCCCCAGTTCCACCTCATAAAATTGGTCTCACAGTGCATGACATCGTTCAAAAACTCATATACTTTTAAATATTATAGACAATGATTAGTATACTGGTTCTTGGACTATTTTTATATGAATAAAGGACGATTTCACGCATACATCAAATCGTCCAATAAACGGTCGTTATTTGGAATCGCGGTGTATTTAAATAAAGATGACATAAACATTCATTTAAATTTTTTAGTTGTCATATTAAATACTAATAATATGCACAGTTTCTTTAAAAATTTATTTTAAGCTGATTAATGAAGAAAGAACTTTCTTTACTAACATCAGTGAAAAATAAATGGAGTGAGAAAATGAAGAAGAAAAATCTATGGTTAATGCTGTTTTCTTTAATGGTTATGTCCATTTTGTCTGCTTGTACTGATAATGACAGGGAGACATCGGCAGCCGGCAGTAGAGATGAGCAGGATACAAATGAAGAAACCAATATGGAAGGAGAATCTATGGAGGGCATGATGGATAGTAATTCTATGGGCGAGGAACACATGGACAGTATGATGAACGATGATTCTATGGATAATGAACATATGGACCATGATGAAATAATAAGTTTAACTGATTCAACAGGAGAAAACGAGTTGATAATTCCTCCTGTGCTCAAAAGCGATAGCCAAGAGCAGACAGAATATACCTTGCGTGCACAAACGGGTCAAACAGAAATATTCGATGGTGTCCAGACTATAACATACGGATATAACGGATCATTTCTGGGGCCGATGCTTCAGTTTGAAAAAGGAGAGACAGTGACAATAAACCTAATCAATGAACTGGATGAGGATACGACTTTCCATTGGCATGGATTGGAAGTTTCAGGTAATAACGATGGCAGTCCACACAATGTACTGAAACCGGGAGAAGAAAGTACAATCGAATTTGAAGTAACACAGGAAGCTGCAACTTTATGGTTCCACCCTCATCCAAAAGGTCAGACGTCTGAACAGGTGTATAATGGACTTGCCGGATTGATATATATTAACGATGAAAATTCCAAAAATCTCGGGCTTCCAAATGACTATGGAGAAAATGATATCCCGTTAATCTTCCAGGATAAAGTATTTGATGACGAAAAACAGTTGAATTATGATGCAGCAGCGAACGAAGATGGCACAGTCGGGGATACTTCTTTGATTAATGGTACACTGAATCCAAAATTGTCCGTGGATAAAGAAAAGGTCAGACTTCGATTATTAAATGGGTCGAATGCAAGAAATTATACATTCAAATTGAATACAGATGATGATTTTGTACAAGTGGCAACAGATGGTGGATTTTTGAATGAACCAGTATTAATGAAAGAACTGACACTCACACCTTCAGAACGGGCAGAAATCATAATAGATTTTTCCGAAATCGACAGTAGTGAAGAAATCGCATTAATAGATGAAGAAGGTTCAACGCTATTGCCTTTCGAGGTATCGAATGAGATAGGTGAAGAAACGAACATTCCTGCCGAGATGAATGATTTCTCTGTCACCGAAGAAGAAAAGAACTTGCCTGTGACGAAAGAGATTGAATTGTTCGGAATGATGGATATGGTGACAATAAACGGAAAGAAATTTGATCCGGAAAGAATTGATTTCACTCAGGAACAAGGCGTCACCGAAGTATGGGAAATCTATAACAAACCAGATATGATGGGCGGAATGATACACCCCTTTCATATTCATGGCGCTCAGTTCAAAATAATCTCCCGTAATGGAGAAACACCACCAGAAAATGAAAAGGGTTGGAAAGACAGTATTTCTGTCGCACCAGATGAAACAGTTAGAATTGCTATTCAATTTAAGGATAAAGGTATATATATGTTCCATTGTCACATTCTTGAACATGAAGACAACGGCATGATGGGACAGATTAAAGTAGAATAATCTTTAATATATGCGAACGTAAAACTAACATTACAATTCTGTGCATTTTCTATGGAGTTTATCAATATCGGTTTATATATAAATTGGAATGGGAACTCGTAATATGTAAGGAATTCTTATTTCACAGGAGGTATATACAAATGGCTCATGAACAACACCAACAACTGATTCAAACGTTACATGAATGTGTGGGAGCATGTAATCATTGCTACGATGCCTGTTTGAAGGAAGAAGACGTAAACATGATGGCGGAGTGCATCCGGCTGGATCGTGAATGTGCAGATATCTGTGCATTCCTGGAACAAGCATTAATGAGAGGCACCCCATTTGCTTCTGATTTGGCAGCAGTATGCGCCAAAATCTGTGAAGCTTGCGGAAATGAATGTCAGAAGCATGATCACGAACATTGCCAGAAATGTGCAGAGGCTTGTTTCAAGTGTGCAGAAGCGTGTAAGGAAATCGCCTAAAAAAATCAGTCATAGAAGCAGTGCCATACCAGAGTAATAATTCTGGTATGGCACTGCTTTCTTAATCATTTTAGAATTGTTTCAAAATCAAGAGCATTCTCTAATGTGCATGTCCTTCATCTTCATCACTATTCCGGTTCTTAAGAAATACATATTCACCTATAAAGATGACGATGATAAATACGATGGACACGGCAACAATCAACCAGTCATTCATCAGTTTGACCCATACAAAGGCCGTCAATACGATGCCGTCCAATATGAATGCAGTCATAACGATGGCTGGATTTGCTTTCACCTTACCTCTCAGACGTTTGAATACACCCCAATGCACAATCATATCCATCACAAGATATAGTATTGCGCCGACTGAAGCGATACGGCTGAGATCGAAAACAACGGCCAGTACCATCGCAAGTACAATCGTGTATACCAGTGTATGCTTCTGGATGCGTCCCGGCATGCCGAAATGCTTATGCGGAATCAATTTCATATCCGTCAGCATGGCAAGCATCCGTGAAACTGCAAATACACTAGCAATAATACCTGAGACGGTCGCAATGATTGCAATAGCGACGGTAAACCATACACCGTAATTCCCAAATGCTGGTCTTGCAGCTTCTGCGAGGGAGTACTCCTGTGCTGCAATGATTTCATTCAATGGCAGATTGCTGAATACCCCCCATGCAACGAGCAGATAGACAAAGAGGCTGATTGATATGGAAGCGACAATTGCTCTGCCGATATTCCTATTGGGGTTGACGATTTCCGACCCGCTGTTCGTTATGGTCGTAAATCCTTTAAATGACAGGATGGCGAGCGCCACAGCCGCAATCATGCTGGCAATGGTGGCATCTTCAGTCCCTCCGCTGCTTTCAGCAGGGGTAATTGAAAAGCCGGCTGCCCATAATCCACCCATCGCAAAAACGACAAGTCCAAGAATCTTCAAAAGAGATACGATGGACGTAAACGTTTGAATGAAACTATTGCCGGAAATATTAATCAGAAACGCGAAGAGCAACAAGCCGACGGCAAGGGCCGGCACCAGGTAGGTCGTTTCATCAATATTAAATATCTGTAATGTATAGGTGCCGAATGTACGAGCCACCAGGCTCTGATTGATGACCATGGAGACTGCCATCAGCATTGCTGCTGCTGCAGTAACCGTACCTTGACCATACGCTTTTGCCAGAAACATGCCGATGCCCCCTGCTGAAGGATATTCATTACTCATTTTGACATAAGAGTACGCACTGAAACCTGTCACAACGCCACCGACTATAAATATGATTGGAAACCATGTACCAGCAAGTGCAGCAATCTGACCTAGCAAGGCAAATATCCCAGCGCTGATCATGACGCCTGTTCCCAGTCCAATGGCACCGAGTAGGGATAAGCTGTTTTTTTTATATTCACTCATTATCATCACCTCATAAATAACAGTTTCCAATACATATGCCCATTATTTATGCAGTTGGTGTGCAGATTTGAAAATATCTTGAATAAATTTTAAAATCATGTCGATTATGCATTATCCTTTACCCTTGTTAAAAAGTACGGTCTATTTTTTGATCCATTTGTAACCAACGCCCCATACTGTTTGAAAGTAATCATCCATAGGGAAGCCGACGTCCCGGATTTTTTCACGCATATTTCTGACATGGGAGTCCACCGTACGGCCCTCGGTCTCAGAATGAATTCCCCACACCAGGTCAATCAATTGATCTCTTGAAAACACTCTGCCTGGATTTTTCATCAACAATCCAATGATTGCAAATTCTTTAGGCGTTAATTTTATATATTGATTTCTATAGGATAATTCGAATTGGTCTTTGTCCCATAATAACCCATCCATCTCAACCTGGTTCACAGGTTTTGTTCTTCGTAGTGCGGCATCCATCCGTGCTACCAATTCTGCTTCATCAAAAGGTTTTGTTATATAATCATCTGCCCCCAGTTTAAGTCCTTTCACGACGTCTTCTTTTTGTTCCCGTGCAGTCACCATGATGATGGGCACATCAGAGTATTCCCGGATTTTTCTACATACTTCCCACCCATCCATTTCAGGCATCATAATATCCAGAAGAATAATATCGAACCTTTCTTCTTTGATATATTCGAGTCCTTCATTTGCACCTAAAGCCTTACGACAAATATAGTGGTATGGCCTTAAGTATAAGTCCAGTAGTTCCAGCATTCTCTCTTCATCGTCAATCAATAACACTTTATTCATCCAAATCTTCCTTCGTCAAAGATATGATAAAAGTAGTTCCTTTGCCTGATGTACTTTCTACTCTAATATCTCCGCCATGCAATTCCACAATTTCTTTAGCAATGGTCAGACCGAGACCAGACCCTCCGCTCGCCCGGGACCTGGATTTTTCGGCACGATAAAGACGCTCAAATATAAAGGGTACATCTTTTTCTGGAATTCCGTCTCCATTATCTGAAATAGTCGTTAAGATTTCATTTTTATTTTGACTCACTACTATTGTGATATGCCTCTCCTCAGGCGTATACTTTATTGCATTATCCAATATATTCAATAAAACCTGTTGCATCCTTGCGGGGTCTACCATAACAATCAGATTTTCCGGACAATCAAAAGTAAGTTTTATATTTTTTTGTTTGAGCGCCGGATGAATGCGTGCCAAAACAATTGCAATCAAGTCGCCATATACTACGCTCTCTTTCCTGATGTCAAATTCATTATGATCTATTCTGGCTAACTCAAACAGATTTTTAATCAGGTCTGTTAAATGCTCTGTTTCTTCCTGGATAATTTTGATGTATTTATCCCTATCCGTCATGGATATATTTTTTCTGCTAATGATATCCGTATATCCTTTCATATAGGTCAAAGGTGTCCGCAATTCATGGGATATACTCCCCAAAAATTCATTTCTCTCATTTTTTAAACGCTCCAAATCCTGCGACAACCGGTTAATTGAAGTCGCCAAATCTCCGAGTTCATCCTTTCGTTGTGTATATAATTGCACATTATGATTGCCCTTGCTTAATTGCTCTGCCGCTTTTTTCATCTTTAATATCGGCCGGGTAATGACTCTGGAGAGAATAAACACTGTGATCACAGTCAGAAGTAAAGTTAACAGGCCGACAAATAAAAACTGACGGCTGAGATGATCAATAATTCGTTCGATGCTATCACTTTCAGCGAACATGAAGACATGTCCGCTATGCGTGTCGTTAGAAGTGATCGGACTGTCTGTAGACACATACTTTTCTTCCGACCAATTCGATTCCAGAATGGCTCCGCTCTGGGGGATTTCACCATAATCAGTATGTTCGATGAGTGAAGACATTTCGGATTCAACCGGATCAGAACTGGTGATTACTTCTCCATTTTCATCTGTTATCACCACAATAAAATCTGATTCTGACTCCATAATGGCGACATGGTTCATAGTCGAAGGTGTATAGTTTTCTTCCAATACGTCTCTGTGAGTATTCCCACGTGCCAACAAATCTCCCATCACTTCTTCCACACGATCGTTGACCAAGTTGGTATATAATATGTAGAATAATATGATTTCAATCGTAAGTATCACCAGGAAAAAAAATAATCCAATCTTTAAGGCTAATTTGTTGAACATAAAGATCTCCTCAGTTCTGACATGTCTCTACATGGATATAAACCATTATAAATGATTTCCTCACTTCAATTATTATTCGAGATTATTCGTACATATAGCAAATCATTACATTTTAAATCATGCATTTTATTTTACTTTACCTTCATTTAAAATATTTTTCCACTGTCCCTCTCTTCCGGTATCAGTCAAATAAGCATCTTGAGTTGTCGTATAGATTGCTAACTCATCTTCATTATTCGGGTTGATTGCAATATACAAAACATCCGCCTCTTTCAGTTCCGACAGGCTAACAGTTGTTGAATCACTATTTTTAATTTCTCTTTTGATAAGTGTCGGCTGCCCGTCGTAGGTAGCATAATATAAATCATCTTCATAGAAATAAACAGCAGTGCCTGACTGATTTGAATCTGTTAAAATTTTAAATTCTTCTCCACCATTTTCTGATAAAAATATTCCAGTGGAGGTGGCAGCTGCAACAAAGTTTGAATCTGAGGGATGTAAGGCCAGGTGTAACACTTCACCATCAAGGCCGTTTGCATCTGCTTGTTCCCAATTTTCTCCCTCATCAACACTCTTATAAAACCCCCGTTCTAATTCAGAGTTGACTTCAGGGTTAAACAAAAAAATATCATGACTGTTATACCCTAACGCCATAGCATGATAATCCGTCTCACCTTCAAATTTAACGTGTTCCAAAGTCCGTCCGCCGTCAAAACTGCGTTGAATGCCAAATGGGTTTGGAATATCCGAATCCCCTCCTGGATGGCCGGAAGTATAAAAGCCTTCATCTACAGCATTAAAGCCCATATAGTCATTATAATTTCGGGTGGTTTCATACCATTCACTGTCACGGAACATCTTCAAGCCGCCATGCGTTGCAAAATATAATCCATCAGTCTCCCCTGCGTATCCCACTCCATGAATATGTTGTATTTCGCCACTAAAAGCTGCCTCAAAGTTATCTGTGTGATCGTTCCTGCATCCTGCCAGAAATATTATTGATACTGCTATTAAAATAATTACTAAATATTTTGATATCATCACTCTATTCTCCCACTTTATTTACTGATTAATACACTGGACTCTTTATATATTTTATTATTTAAGTATCGATTTTTCGTGCAGATTCGAGTACAGATACTATCTCATTTTACTAATTAAATACATTTATTTTTCATTAAATATGCACATAAACTGCAAATATTATGGGTAGAGTTTCAATTAGAAATAATGAAATGGAGGGTATATACATGGTAAAAAACAAGATATTATTAGGTTTTATTTCAGTATTTGCTGTATCTTTACTAGCTGCATGTGGTAATGGAGAAACTCAGACCAGTGAAAATGAAGACAGTCAAAGCACTGAAACAGAATCCAGTTCCGAAGAAGAAATGGATATGGCATCTGATTCCGGCGACCACATGGATCATTCTGCCGAAGAGATGTCCAGTTCTGGTGAGGTACCTGAAGACTTAGAAGAAGCAGAAAATCCGACGTATGAAGTTGGAAGCCAGGCGATGATTGAAGCAGAACATATGCAAGGTATGGACGGTGCTGAAGCAACCATTTCGGGTGCTTTTGATACCACTGTCTATACTGTCTCGTACACACCGACAAATGGTGGAGATCCGGTAGAAGATCATAAATGGGTCGTTCATGAAGAATTTGAAGATCCCGGCGAGGCACCATTGGAACCAGGTGATGAAGCAGTAATGAACGCATCTCACATGGAAGGCATGGAAGGCGCAACGGCTACGATTGATTCTGCTGAAGACACTACTGTCTATATGGTAGATTTCGTTACAACAGATACTGAGGAAGAAGTTCAGAATCATAAGTGGGTCACGGAAAGTGAATTGGCACCTGTAGAATAAGTTCTAATACTGATGGCCCATTGGCTACAGAGATGTGCACCTCCTGATTATAAAGAAAAGTGCCGACAAATCTGAATTAAAGATCTGTCGGCACTTTTTCTTGTGTTCTTATAACAGTGGTTAGATTGAATCAATTAGTTACCACAAAGTTGTGCTGTAAATTGGTAAAATCTTTTGCCATTAATTAGCTGCAGCACGAGCACGCAGAACCATCTTCTTTATCAGCGTCTTCTTTAATCTCGTAACCTGTATCTTGAATCGCGCCTTTGATGTCCGCCAAATTAATGGTATTTTCATTAAACGTGACATCTACTTTACCTTCAGGAATTTGAGCTTTGACAGATTCAACGCCATTTAATTGACCGAGATTCCCTTCCACTTTATTAACGCAAGCACCGCACGACATTCCTTCTACATTAAGAGTTACTTGTGACATATAAATGCCTCCTTAAAATTTTATTAACCCATTACATATAACAATGTTAACATACCCCGGGCAGGTATTTAATGGTTTTCGAAAAGTTTCTATTTCAAATACTCTCTTTTATTGTTTATTTAATAAACTGATGATTTCATTCTTATTATTTTCAAATCCTATTAAATAATTGACTCGTTTTTTCTTACCGAATAATCCTTTTTTATAAAAGGCAAACATCGGCACAATACGAGCACCAGATATCTTTTTTAATTCTTCCTCTAAGCTAATATTTTGGCTGACATCTTTATCAATATAGTCGTGGTCGTTAGAAGTTAAATACTGCTTTGCATCCTGGCAATCCGAACATGTGGGTCTTGTATATAATTCAAGTTCCAATTGATCCGCCATTAACATCCGCCCCCTCTCTATGCAACTGATGGTTTAAATCGTTTTAATCTTAATGCATTGAGTAGTACAGAAATCGAACTGAAACTCATTGCTGCAGCTGCGAACATCGGACTTAACAATGGCCCGCCGAATAAGAAGAGAATCCCCATTGCGATTGGAATGCCTGCAGTATTATAGGCAAAGGCCCAGAATAAGTTTTGTCTAATATTTCTAATAGTGGATTTACTGAGTTGAACTGCGGTCGGTACGTCCATCAAGTCGCTTCTCATTAGTACGATATCTGCTGATTCCATTGCAACATCAGTACCCGAGCCAATGGCGATTCCAACATCTGCTTGTGCAAGCGCCGGAGCATCATTAATCCCATCTCCAACCATCGCCACTTTTCTGTTCTCATTCTGAAGTTTTTCAACTTCATTGGCTTTATCTTCCGGTAATACTTCACTCATCACTCTGTCAATCCCGACTTGTTTTGCGATTGCTTCAGCTGTGCGCTTATTATCACCAGTAATCATAGCGACCTCAATACCCATTTCATGCAGCTTTTCGATGGCCTTTAAGCTATTTTCTTTGACTGTATCTGCCACAGCAATAATACCGGCAATTTTATCGTTTATAGCGATATACATTGGTGTTTTACCTTCGCTGGCCAATGCATCTGATTTTGCAGTTAGATCGTCGAGTGTGATTTGACGGGTATCCATGAGTTTCTTATTCCCTAACAACATATTATAGTCATTAATCGTGACTTCTATACCGTGGCCAGGAATGGCAGAAAAATTACTTGTTGATAGAAAATTGATTCCTTTTTCTTCGGCGTCTCTTACAATCGCTTCGCCTAAAGGATGTTCCGACCCTTTTTCTGCGGAGGCTGATAAAGTCAACAATTCGTTTTCAGAAATGCCATTTGTCGAAACAATATCTGTTACCATTGGCTTCCCTTCTGTAATTGTACCCGTTTTATCAAATACGATCGTATCGAGTTTATGAGTGGTTTCCAGTGCCCCACCACTTTTAATGAGTACACCATTCTCTGCACCTTTTCCAGTACCAATCATAATCGATGTTGGTGTGGCTAATCCAAGGGCACAAGGACATGCGATGACAAGTACTGTAATGAAAATAGTCAGAGCAAATAGTACGGATTGTCCACTAATCAACCATACTAAACCTGAAAGAATCGCGATACCTATGACAATAGGAACAAAATAACCGGAAATCACATCCGCCATTTTTGCGATAGGTGCTTTTGAACCTTGTGCATCTTCGACCAATTTAATAATCTGCGATAAAGCAGTGTCTTTCCCAACTTTTGTGGCTTCATACTGAATCGTGCCATTTTTATTAATACTGGCACCAATAATTTGATCGCCCACATTTTTTTCTACAGGCATACTTTCTCCGGTCAGCATCGCTTCATCCACCGCAGTCGACCCTTTGGCAACCACACCGTCCACCGGCATTTTTTCACCGGGTTTTACGACAATCATATCACCTTCGATGACTTCATCGATAGACACTTCGACTTCATTGCCTGCTCTGATGATGATGGCTGTTTTAGGCGCAAGTCCCATCAGTTTTTTTATTGCCTCGGATGTTCTTCCTTTCGTCAATTCTTCAAGATATTTACCGAGAACGATTAACGTTAAAATCATCGCAGCTGCTTCAAAATAGAGATCATGAACATAACCCGTATTACCCGCCATGATCATTCCTAATGCAAAGAGACCATATACTATAGCCGCCCCTGTTCCAACTGCAATAAGGGAATCCATATTCGGGTGTCCCCGGAACAATGTTCTGAAACCATTCTTATAGATATTTCTATTAACGACGGCCACCGGTATTGTCAATAATAGCTGTGCGAAAGCAAATGTCAGTGGATTATTCATTGGATTTAAAAATCCTGGTATGGGTGCGCCCATCATATGCCCCATCGCCAAGTATAGTAAGGGAATTGAGAAAGCGGCAGATATCAAAAAACGATTCCATATTTTTTTCCGTTTTTCATCTTGTTTTTGCTGATTTTCATCTACGGCCTTCCCTGAATCGATATCTTCACGAGCCTTATAACCGACATTGGATACGGCATCGATGATATCTGACACTGATACGATTGAATCATCATATTCCACACTCATTTTTTCTGTTGCTAAGTTGACGTTGGACTCATAGACACCTTCCAGTTTTCCCGTTGCTTTCTCAACTGACTGGGCACAGGATGCACAAGTCATACCATTAATTGCAAATGTCTTTTTCTGAGTATCCGGTACAGCTTTATAGCCTGCATTACTGACTGCATCTTGAATTTCTTGTAATGAAACAGTATTTGCATCAAAATTAATCGTCAGCTTTTCAGTCGCCAGATTCACATTAGATTGTGTGACACCTGTTAAATTTTTCGTTGTTTTTTCAACCGACTGGACACAGGATGCACACGTCATGCCTTCAACATTCAATGTTTCAGTAGTCATTATTCATTCCTCCTTAATTCATTAATTTTTTCTACAGTCCTTTAACAATTACATTGACCTGGAACGCAATTGCATGGCACTTCGTCAACTGCATCCTTTTTTTTCATTTCCAATACTTTTTCCAATTCTTCTATATCTCTAAAGCTTAATGTTGATTTTGAAACTAGATCTGTGATAATTTTTCCAACGTCTTTATTACATATATTATCGAAGGTATGTTCAAGGGTACTTTTGAGAAAATCACTTTCTTTTAAATCAGTTGAATAAATATATTTGTTACCTTCTTTTTCTGTGTTTAATATGCCTTTATCAACAAGTCTGCTGATCAGTGTTTTGGTCGTGGCCGGCTTCCAATTCTTTTTATTTTCTATAATATCCCTAATGTCTTTACTCGTTGTTTTGTTTTGTGCCCAAACGACCCGCATAACTTCCCATTCAGATTCTGTGATATTTGAATCAGTTGTCATGGTCATGTTTTCACCTCTAATTTATTTTAATATAAATCATCTACAATTGTAATCGAATTGATTATATTTAGTTTACATCTGTAATCGATTTTTGTCAAGCCTTCTTAAGATTTATGTCATATTTCATACAGGAAAGTACGAAAATGCCGACAAAGCTTGCAATCAGGCTTTGTCGGCATTTATGTTATTCTACTTCAAATCTATGAAGCAACTGCGCATTGATTGCTACGATGATTGTACTGAGACTCATCAAAATCGCACCTACAGCCGGACTGAGTAATATTCCCCAAGGGGCCAGCACTCCTGCTGCCAATGGGAGAGCAACCACATTATAGCCGGTTGCCCAGATCAGATTCTGTACCAGTTTATTATATGTTCGTTTAGATAGGCTGAATATTGCAAGAATATCTTTCGGGTTGCTATCAACGAGAACGATGTCCGCACTATCCATTGCAATATCTGTACCTGCACCCACCGCGATACCAACATCTGCTTTAGTTAATGCAGGCGCGTCATTAATCCCATCGCCTGTCATTGCAACAATCAAACCACGGTCTTGAATTTCTGTTACTTTATCAGCTTTCTCATCGGGCATGACTTCAGCATAGACTTCGTCAATCCCAATTTGTTCAGCCACATAATTTGCGACTTTTTGATTGTCTCCGGTCAACATTATGGCTTTAATATTTCTCTTATGCAGCTGTTCTATTGTCTGTTTAGAACTTTCTTTGATTTTATCTGCGAGTGCAATCGCACCTGCCAATTCTTCATCGACCAGAAGAAAAACAACTGTTTTTCCTTGTTTTGACCATTTATTGAAGTTCTTATCATCAAAATTGATCTCTTGTTTTCGTACATATCCCGGACTCACTACTTTGATTTGTTTACCGTCAATCACCCCTTCAATTCCAACACCAGTAATTGAATTGAACTCCGTCATTTCGAGCAATTCAAGCTCTTTTGATTTAGCTTCATTGATTATGCCTGTCGCAATTGGATGTTCTGAATCATTTTCCACTGTTGCGGCATAACTTAAAAGGGCATTTTCGTCCATATTATTGAAGGTCTGTATATCTGTAACGCCAAATTTACCCTCAGTCAATGTACCAGTCTTATCAAATATTACAGCATCAATTTTACGAGCATTTTCAAACTGTGGACGTTTGCGAATCAACAGCCCATGCTTTGCAGCAAGTGATGTAGATACTGAAATGACCAACGGCGCAGCCAAACCTAAAGCGTGAGGACAAGCGATGACCAAAACAGTCACCAATCTCATGATAGAAGCATCGATAGTCGCACCAATGCTCATCCATACGATAAATGTAATGATACCGGCAGCTACAGCGATATAAAATAACCATTTGGCTGCTTTATTTGTCACATCTTGTGTTTTCGATTTGGTACGTTGAGATTCTTTCACCATATCGATCACTTGAGTCAGGTAAGATTCATTCATCAGTTTCTCTACTTCAATAGTGAGAGACCCTTCTCTGTTGATTGAACCACCTATGACTTCGTCATCAACGGATTTTGTGACCGGAACAGACTCCCCTGTTAACATGGATTCATCCACTTGGGATTTTCCTTTAACAATTTTTCCATCCAGCGGCATTTTTTCTCCGGGTTTGACCAGCAGTAAATCGCCTGCTTTAATATCATCGATTTGTACTTCTTCTGTTTCTCCATTTTCAGAAATACGATTTGCTGTATCCGGCATCAATGATGCGAGGGACTCCAGCGCTTTGGAAGCATTACTGATCGATCGCATTTCAATCCAATGTCCCAGAAGCATAATCAATACAAGCGTTGCCAGCTCCCAGAAAATCTCTTCTCCATTGAAGCCAAAAACAACTGCCATGCTATAGAAGTAAGCGACGGAAATCGCCATTGCTATTAAGGTCATCATGGCCGGTTCTTTGTTTTTCAATTCATCGTAAGCGCCTTTGATGAATGGCCATCCCCCGTAGAAATAGACGAATGTGGACAACGCTGCCACAATATAAATATCTCCGGTAAACTGCCAATCCACACCTATGAAGCTTTGAATCATTGGAGACAGAAGGACAATTGGAATGGTGAATATCAGAATGATGAAAAATTTATTGCGAAAATCTGTCACCATATGCGCATGGTGATCATGCCCGCCATGATCATGATTACTATGATCATGGGGTTCGTTGTTTTTCTGATGGTTATGATGATGCTCCCTATGCTCAGCATGTTCGTGATGAGAATTGCTTTTTTGATGTTTCATTTTTACCCTCCTAGGTGGTTATATTTAATCGTTTACAAATGTAATCGATTTGATTAACTTAAGTTTACAACTGTAGTCGATTATTGTCAAGTGGTTTCTGTTTTTTATATTTCCCCAGTAAGTACGAGAGTCCGAACACCTCTATCCATTAAGACTTACCATATTTATGTTTTATCACCGTAAATCTACGAAAGATTTGTAGATTTGTTTCCAACATACAAGAGATGTCATAATATTTATTATAAAAAATTTATTTGCAGAAACTATCCATTAAATGTCTTTCTAGAATATTTAATCTTCAATAATGAGTAAATCGACTACTTTTCGTTGATCTAATATTGAATACATTAAAAAAGCAGATACCACGACACTGAATAGCGTTGTGGTATCTGCTTTTAATCGAAATTATTTAAGTTGTAAATCTGTCAGACAGGTACTATCATTTTCAAACGTTGAGAAATCAGATTCAACTGTTTTTCCGTCATAATTGATTTCTAAAGTATAGTTTTTATCTCTCGGCAGCCAAAAATCCAAGAATCCATTCTCAAGAGTTGTAAGTTCCTCATCAACGTGGACTTCTCCATCTTCATCTATAATTTTTACATCCATCTCTTCATTCATCAGCTCTCCCTGACACCCGGTTAAGCTATGAAATTCACATGGATGTGTATACGAGATATAAGGTGCAATGGACACAAAAAACTCATCGTCTGGTAAAGTATAGACATTCTCATCTCCATCATCCTCGACAATGAGTGTTTGATCATTAATGGATGCGGATTCTACAATATTACTGGCGCTTAATTCTGAAACCATTTCTTTAATATTTGATTCGTTTGATACTGAGTCATTGCTGCAACCTGCTAAAATAAATACTAAACCTAGCAAGGTTGGCATTAAATATTTTTTCATCCAGATTCCTCCTTAATTATTAATTTTATCAATACTTTTCAAACAAATTTTATAAAAATATATCAATTCTATGAAAGATAGAAAAAATGAGAACATAGCTTTTAACACTTCAATCCTTTTCTGAAGCCATGTATTCAGCTACAAAGGTGATTTCTATCTTTCTTTTTATATGAAAATCACAAATAACTTTGTTCTGAAGGTTATATACACAAACTATTTAATACACTCATAATCAGAAGCCCTGAAAATCTCCAAAGTACGGCTGCAGCCAAATGATAATCTGAGTCAGTCCATCAAAATAAAGAAGAACACCCATTAATACCATGATGACACCACCAACTTTCATGATGATATTCGAGTACTTCAACATCCAGCGTGTGCGAGATACGAAAAAACTCAAAATGAAGAATGGAATCGCAAATCCTAGACAATAGACAATCATTAACATTAAAGCATTGTTTGGGGCACTTGCACTCATTGCGAAAATGGCACCAATAATTGGCCCGTTGCACGGTGTCCATCCGGCACCAAATGCCATACCTATTAAAGTTGAACCAAAAAATCCGGATGGCCTGTTTTTAAATTGTATTTTTCTCTCTTTCATCAGGAAATTAAAATTAAGCACGCCGGTAATGATGAGACCAAAAATAATAATCAGGATAGAACCCAATTGTCTGATCAGGTTCGCATGTTCAATCAATAATCCGCCTAAGAAAGCCGTGCCAAACCCCAATGCAATATAAAACACGCTGAAACCTACAAGAAAAAATATTGTGTGGAGTATTGCACGTGCATTGAATTTTTGATTTTCTACTTCATTATAACTCATGCCTGTTATGTAAGAGATGAAAGCAGGAAAGACTGGCAGTACACAAGGCGAGACAAAACTTAAAAATCCAGCTCCAAATGCAAGCAGGAAAGTCACTTCACTACCCAAAAAAACACTCCATTCATATTGAGACTTTAAGATAAATATATCGAAATTCTAACATACTAATATTTTGATCAGTTTATTTTGTACTATGTCAATACTTAGCCATATCATGTACTCCCAGTTAAGCATATGAATGAAGCCCTGCAACAATTAAGTTTATGACAATTAAGTTAAATAGTATCAGTATAAAGCCGATGACTGCCAACCATGCAGATTTTTCACCTTCATATCCTCTGTTCAATCTTAGATGCAGAAAAATCGTATAAAACATAAATGTGATAAATGCCCAGGTTTCTTTAGGATCCCAACCCCAAAATCTGCTCCAGGCAATCTGCGCCCAAATTGATGCAAAGAATATGCCACCGAGGGCAAATAACGGAAAACCGATAATAACTGAGCGGTAGCCTATTTCATCCATCAAGTTTAAATCCGCTTTATTTGCAAGTGGTTTGATAAATGACAACAATCTTTTTCTGAGTATCAGACGGAGCAAGCCATAAACCGTCAGACCGAGTATTACAGACCATATGACCGTGTTCAATGATTGTGATTGAATGACAGGCGGTAAATTAATACCCGAATGGAAGTGGTCTGCTGGTTCGTACTGATTATCACCTATATGCTCGACCGGTATTGCATCTTCAAAGTTAATCAGACTGGGCAGATGATAGTCCGCAATCATCGTTTGACCCCGTTGATCTGTATACATGAACTCATCGCTGTAACCGACTACGCCTTTCATAATCAGTGTGGTCGTAATGTACACCAGCACAATCACAAGACCTGCCATAATCATTTCGAGTGTTCTTGCTCTCCATGATTTTTCATTTTCAGGAATGGATTTTAGCAAATAGATTAACCCTGCAACGGCACTCATTGATAGAATGCCGTAGGAAATAGACACAGTGATAACGTGAATTGGCAGCCAGTTACTCTGGAGCGATGGTATCAATGGATTGACATGTTTACAGGATTCACATTTTATTTCTTTCAATTCCATTAAAGTTCATCCTATTCAGAAGTTGATTGCTCCACAAAATTATAAATGTCATCTACGGTTAACTGATATTCTTTCTTATCTACAACAACACCTTCTTTGTTGATTGCGATTGTCGTCGGCAGTGGACCGACTTGATACGCTTTAGTCACATCTCTGTTACGATCCAGTGCTATTGGAAAATCAAGCTCTTCATCCAAACTGGATAAAAATTGATTAATCTGCTGTTCATCTTCAGAAACGTTTATAGCAATGATTTCATAATTTTCATGCCCCTCATTATAAATTCTATTCATATCAGGCATCTCTTCACGACAAGGTTTACACCATGTGCCCCAAAAATTCAAAATAACACCTTTTTCCGAATTGACTTCCGATAATTGGATTGAATCCCCATTTAATGTTTCCAATTGAAAATCAATTGCTTCATCACCGACTTGTACAGCTTGTGTATCAGAAGTTAAATTGAACCACAGAGTTAGACCTAATAAAATAGTGACGCTCAGTATAATACCAACTCTAAGAATATTTCTTGTTGTTTTTTCATATATTACACCTCCTATAACATCACCTTTACTCGAACACATCTTATGTATGGCTAGTTTAGAAAGATAATTCTTAAACAAACTGATTAGTCCAATACAAAGAAAAACTCATTCTAAAACTCACCATATTAACAATTTTAGCTATTAAGGAAATTTTAATGTTCATTATTCAGCTTAAATTAAAAATTTAAAGAAACTGTGCACTTTATTAGTATTTAATGTGACATTCTAACCCTAAAGAAATTTAAGGTAATCACGGAAATAAACTTAACAAAAATGGTTGTTATAGAAATCTTTTTTCTGTAACAGAACAATATTAATTTATTCATATTTTTAACTCGTATGGGCCTCATACCATGTAATCAATAATATTTCATCTATATTAGGATAGATTGCAATTCACAGTATCACCCCACTCATGAATATTTTCAATAAGAGAAAGTTGAATGTTTTGAGTAGACCCTAAATAGACATTATATATGTATTGATATGCTTAGCTGTCATTTTTGACGGTAAATTACATATATTTTAAGCGTTATTTTGCACAGCTGACTTTAAAACCCAGCTATCTCCTTGAAAAGATAAGCTGTGTTTCTTATCTATAGTGAAAATTATCGACTAAATTAGTGCAAAATAAAATTGAAAATGACAGACAATGCTATTATCAAAGAAGATATTTATAGCCTAAACCCAGATGATGTTTGGGAAACCGTTCAAGTCGATTCTAAAGATTACGCTGTATTAGTTGCAAACAAAAAGAGGACAATATTTATTTGTCCTCTTCTTCTTTAATTCTGTAAGCAATATACCGGGTTGTTACATAAGTATCATTATGAAAACTCCCGAGAACATAACAAAAGCTAGTTTGTATAAATTGGTTTTATACCCCATAATACCGTACAAAATATTGAAACTAAGGATTACTAATCCTGTCACACTAAAAAAGATAATTATATTAAGAAAATTTTGTAGCGTTAGGTAAGAAACTAAGAAAATAACGTTTACTGCGAACAAATATCCAAACACTGCACTTATAAATATCCCAATCAACAAGTTTCTACTCATGTGACATCCTCCTAATATTTTCAAATTTTTAATTGACTTACCAATATTTAAATTATATACTAAAATTTAAAATTTCACAATTTTCAAAAACTTGAACGGATGATGATATGTATAAAATTTTGAACATGTCACTTATGACCTTATTCGTGTTTACCAGTTTGCTTGGATCAATTGTTACAATTGAAAAATTACGCTTTTGCCAAAACCATCACACTCGATAGTAAAAACGAAGAAGATTTTATTTATTTGATCAAGAATGACGATTTCTACTTAAAATATGAAGATATTATGTTAAATAAGGAATTCGAAACCATCACAGAGATATTAGATTCAGAAGGAAATGCTAATGGTAGGATTGCAAGAATCGAACTGGAGTATAATCAAGACGAAAACAATATAGTTAATAACCTATCCTACCTAATCTATGCGCTTGACTATGAGTCGCAAGAAGTTCAAGTGTTTCTTCTAGATAATAGTGAAATGTACGAAGAAGCTATGATCACTATTAATTATCTGAATAGCGGTGCGGAAGAATCCGTAGATATATCAGACGAAGATTTCTATCAAGAGTACAAACAAAATGTAGATATGGAAATTCAACAAGCTCTAAAAAATGAATCAAAGGCTCAAAAAGACCCTAGAAATGCTAATAAATACAACTGTTTCAGCTGTAACAGATATATCTCAAGTAGTAGTAGTTACAGTAACAGTTGTTTATCAAAGTTTGGTTGGATTTGTGGTGCTGTTGGCATTAAAGCGAATATGCCAGGCTATCTTCTATGTGCCGGTGCAGCTGCAATTTCTTGCTATGTTCCAGCGTATAAAGTTTGTGTGAGTGGTAGCTGGAAGACAACATGTCCTATACAAGCTTCTACTCCTGCAGCTTAAATCAATTTCTCAAAACAACTCAAAACTTAGACTACCTACATTGTCATTTTTGACGGTAAATTACATATATTTTAAGCGTTATTTTGCACAGCTGACTTTAAAACCCAGCTATCTCCTTGAAAAGATAAGCTGTGTTTCTTATCTATAGTGAAAATTATCGACTAAATTAGTGCAAAATAAAATTGAAAATGACAAACTATGTTTGTTCTCCTTACAATATTCCAATAAACGGTCGTTTATTGGAACTATGGTTTATACAGTTATAAGGATGATAACTGTTCTTAAAATGTATTGTTAAGAACGGCATCAAACATTAATCGAGTATAGAAATTGATGATTTCCGATATAAATACTAATAAAAAACTCGCTTTGATATAATCTGGTTAATAAGCAATTTAATTTGTTCAAAAACTTAGTTAGAAAAAGAGAGGTTAAATCTCATTGAGAAAAGTCGAGGTAATCTCATATAATAAAAGTTGGCCTTTGATGTATGAAAAAGAAGCAAAAAGATTATGTGACATTTTCGGTCCTGAAATAATAGAAATTCATCATATTGGTAGTACATCCGTACACGGTCTACCAGCAAAACCTGTTATTGATATAATGCCTGTTGTTAAAGATATTGAGCAGGTTGATTACTTTAATACTGCAATGATTGATATTGGTTATGAAGCAAAAGGAGAAAACGGTCTTCCAGGCCGTCGCTTTTTCCAAAAAGGCGGAAGCGAACGAACTCACCATATTCATTTTTATGGGATAGATAACCCTGAAATCGATCGTCATCTTGCATTTCGTAATTATCTACGCACGCATCCTGATGCTCTAAAAAAGTATGGCGACTTAAAAAAAGAATTATCCCAACGTTTTCCTGACGATATTGACGCATATATAAGAGGGAAAGAACAGCTGATTTCGAGGATAGAGAAAAAAGCGATGTATTGGCATCAAAATTCAGAAAGTGATTAAGGTTATCACAAGAATCAGACACATTTATTCAACTGATGAAGCCTAACCATTTATTTAAATGGGAATCTACAACCAAATTTTAAGCCCTTACAATATTTCAATAAATAATTGTTTATTGGAATAACATAGGAAAAATATTAAACGAGCAAGATTTATTAGTCCTGCTCGTTGTAAAATATTTAACCTTTTGGTGGATAGGAGTCATTTCCATAAGAATCTGCACCTCGAAACTTTCCATCTTTTCCTTGAATACGATGCTCAGAATTATTTTTCCTAGCTTGCTCTCTAGAATAATTAATAGCTTCTTTTTGCGTATCGAACTTTTTACTGAGCCTATCAGCGCCTTCTTTTCTAGATCCCCATCCATCTCCACTTCTTACAGTATAAATGTTTTTCCCTATATCCTTATCTCTCCTTTATAATTTAAGAAACATTGATGTTACCTCTGAGTTCTTACTTGAAATCTTCAGCTTCACACGGTTTGTGAATATATATCTAAAATATTCTCGGTTTCAATTCTCGTTAATTCCTTCAAGCTATATCCTGCTTCCAAAAGCGGGATAATATAATGAACGCCAATGAAGTAACCCACTTTTGGATATTTGTTGCCTTCGTTATACATAAAATATTTTTCATGGAGTTTTGGAGACAATAGTTCATTGAAATCTCTTTCCAGTTCTTCTTGTAAGGTTGAAAAATCATCTCTTAAACGGTTAAATTCTTCATCGTTAACGAAAAGGCCCTCTCTAATGTTCGCTTCATTCAGTTCCAATCCACTCATAACTAAAGGAGCGAGTGTCGCCAACCCTTCAGCTATAGCAAGCTGCCCCACCGTCATACCCATTTCTTCATTTACTTCTTCTATACTGTTGAATCTGACAAGATGGTTGAATTCATGTTGGATCAGCATTTCGATATCCGAATTCCTTAGACGTTCTAGTCCTAAATAGAGAAAGGGAATCTCACTTGGAAGAGCAGTACCATCTACGTGCCCTAATCCTACTAATAAATAGACATCATAGTGGTCTTCGAAATTATAGTAATCTGCAGAATTGGATATTATCTCCTTAAGTTCTTTGACTGGATGCATTCGTATTGCGGCCTCAGCTTCTTTGCTTAAAGTTTCTAAATCCATATCTCTGACCATGTCTTTGATGGACTCCATATCCATCATGTACAATGTTTCAAATATCGTACTGAAAGGTCTACGGTAAAAATTATAGTATTCCATCCATGCATCAACATTACCTTTTATTTCAATATTGCTTAAAGCATGATTTAATTTTTCTAAACCGACTTGCAGTCTCATATATACCACCTACCTTGCAAAAGATAACTGCAATTACCATTGGCGCTTTTGTCCTTGATGTTTCATGGCTTAGCCCTACAGTCTAATCTCCATCATTAATTGTGTGCCATATTCCGTTACCTCTTCGTCTATTGTTTCAAAGCCTTGCTTTTTCCACATTCTAACAGCCGGTTCGTTTTCTTTAATAACACTGAGCCGAATCTTCCACATGTCTTTTTCTTTAGCATAAGCAACAGCGTGATTATATACTTGCTGACCAATACCCTGCTTCCTATAATTTTGATCAATGACTAAGTATCCTATCATACAGGTGTGGCTTTCTGGATAATTGAATAGGATGTCCAGAAAGCCAATAAGATTCTCCTCTCTATAGACGCCATATACTTCTTTATTTTTTATATCTATGCCGGGAGGCACATCCAATAGGAATTCTTCTTTAACTTCATCAAAAGATGGGACTACCTCCATATAATCCCTGAAATGATCTGTATTGCCCATGATGAAGTTATAGAAGAGATTAATTTCCCTCTCCTTATCAAGTAATTTTAATTTGAACGGTATCATTCAACTTCCCCCACTATAATTAATTTGGGCTGATAATTTTATAAATAACCTCTCATACGTATGACTTTCCCCTCATGTTCTTCATTTATCTTTTCCAACCCATTTTTTTGGTAGAACTTTATTGCACGTCTATTTGTTGGAGAAACTCTAAGGTGATATTCCTCTAAGCCATTGTTCTCAAAATAACTCAATGCGTATGTATGCATCTCTTCAGCATACCCTTTTCCTCGATATGGCTTTGTTAAATAGTATAAGTTGATGTATCCAACTATTCTATTTTTGTATTTCTTGATTGTCAGTTCAATTTGTCCGATATATTCGTTTTCTTTTTTAAGAAGTAAGAAGCCATCAGGAAACTCTTGTACCTTTTCCTCTAGCCACAATATATACTCATCTTCATTAAGGTCTTTTGAATGACCGAAGCTTTCTTTGAATGAATCCTTTCGGAATTTAATCACTATGTCCTTATGAAAATTTAGGTTAATATTAACAAATTCCATTTAATCACCCGCTTTTATCCTTTGGTGAAATCAATTATAAAATAAAATGTTCTTACTAATAGAATCGCCTTTTTAAGTAAACTTATTCTTTAATGATGATTTTAAGACTTACAATAACTTATACATATAGTACTCATTGACCGGTTTCCCGTCTATCATCAAGGAGCGCACCTTTTCTCCTTCCAAAATGAAACCCATCTTACTATAGAGATTGAAAGCGGGATGATTATGTTTAATCACAGTCAATTCCAGTCTGGAGATGCCCTGAATTTGTGACCAGGAGAACACTTCTTCAAATAGTGCCGAGGCGACTCCTTGTCTCCTATAGTTCTTATCGACACCCAAAACAAGATAGGCAGAATGCCTATTTCTCTTGAGTTTTCCTCTTAATACTGCAATGAATCTCATTAATGATTCATCCTCAACGGCCAAAAGGAAATGGACCGATGGATCTGCCTTCATTTGAGCAATTTGCCTTACGTTGCTCTTCCACATTCATTTGTCTTTCTCCCGGGTCATATAGCATATATCCTGTGTCATCAAGCTGTTTGTTTAATTCCAGGAACTGCTCTGCGTCTTCCTCTTTCAACTGTCTGATCTCCATTGCGTTTAATCTCCTCCGGTATATTCATTACGTTTATGGCTCATTTCAGTATATGTAATTATTTGGTATGGTATGAGTATAACAAATTAATCTTAATTTTTAGAAATTTTTCAAAGGAACGAGTTATTACTATGGAGAAATGGGATGCTTACGACAGTAAGTTGAAAAAGTTGAATTTTGATTTAACTAGAGGAGAGAACATTCCTACTGATGTATTTCATTTAGTTTCAGAAGTGATAGTAATCAATCTAGATGGAAGCTTTTTAGCCATGAAGAGAGATTATAATAAAGAGTCGTATCCCGGTTTTTATGAAGTATCAGCAGGTGGGAGTGTTTTGAAAGATGAAGACCCAACTGATGCTGCTAAAAGAGAGACACTGGAGGAGACAGGTGTTAGAATAACGAACCTAGAAAAACGGAACATCTATATTTCTGAAGAATACAATACCATTTTCGTCTCTTTTATTGCTCATGTGG
Organism: Aliicoccus persicus; assembly: GCF_900110815.1. Lineage (GTDB taxonomy): Bacteria > Bacillota > Bacilli > Staphylococcales > Salinicoccaceae > Aliicoccus > Aliicoccus persicus. The sequence goes on from NZ_FOIT01000007.1 coordinate 80,263, forward strand.
ATATTCTAAAGGACAGCATTGTTTTACAAGAAGACGAAACAATTCATTACAAGTGGATTTCCAATGAAGAAATATATTCCTTTTTGACTTCTGATGCTTGTGTACCTGGTCGAAACCAAAGGACTATAAATGACCTTTTTGGGTAGACCCTAAATAGACATTACAGAGATATTGATTACGCTGGTTTCCAAGTGTGTGATTAGGGTGTTTGATAAGATCATGCCAAAGAAGAAGTTTTATGAAGGTAGGCTTTGTGTGTATGTAATCATTTAATTAAAACTTAGATCAATCAATGGAAGTGTTAGAAAATTTGATACTGAGAAGATTTTTTAGAGAAATAATCCGGTTCTATCGTAAATGAACAACTTGTCTTTAAAGAAGTGAATCAAAAATTATGCTAAAATTATTACCATCAACCAGTTCAATTCTTTGCTGATGGCAACGAATTGAACTGACACATCAAAAAACCCCCAATCTACTAGCATAGAATGGGGGTTCAATAACACCATGGAACTGATTTTGTTACTGATATTATATCATTCTGATTAGTATATTTAAATGATAAATAAGATGTTTATGGTATCGGGCAACAACTATAGCAATTCAACATTACATTAATATAAGCAAATTATTTGATCGTGTGAACATTGATAAAGAAAAATGAGATTGTCAAATTTACAGTTGTTTTTGAGTTTACAGAGGGCCAGGATGCAAATGCGGTAGTATCAGATATTGTCAGCCTTCATGATGGACAAAATATTCATGAAAAAATGAAGAAGGCTGAAATTGTCACTAAAGACCTAGGGGAAGGTCTTAAAAATAAAATCATTGAAGATGAGTTTATATGTGTGGATACTACTTTTTTTCGTAGTAATTTAATTAAAGCATTTACATTAAAACCTAACTATGACAGTTTAAAATAAATGAATTTCAGGTCAATAAAAGGGCAAATTATCTGGGAAAGGGCAGATAGTATTGGAATTCTTCTTAAGAAAATAGTTGGAAAACGTTAATCTAAAAGGATTTTTATTAACCCTTGTAGGGGGATAATTGGAGAACATCATTGAGTGGGAATAACGCACTCGGCATTACCTCATCCTTTACTCTTAAATGTATCGATGATAGGATTAAATTATAAAATTAAATTTGTTGCGGGGGGACTCTTCGGAGTTGAGAAGGTAAAACCTGACCCTTTTAACCTGTCAGTTAATACTGTCGTAGGGAGTCAAATAATAATCAAGTAGCAGAGTCTAGTAAAATGCTAGTATGAGTACATGCGCTTCCCTATTAGGGGAGTGCATTTTTTTTGTGTCTAAATAAAACCCGAAGGCAATGTTTCCGCTTCATTTTAAAGGAAAGGAAGACGTTAGATATGTTAAAAACACAGTTTCAAGAACAGGTCGCTGAAGTTATCAAAGCGGTTAAAAGTACGAATCCAATGGCCGGTTCTATTACCAATTCTGTCACGATTAACCTTGTCGCAAACGCTCAACTCGCCGTTGGCGGATCTGCTGCTATGGTTCACTTGCCAGATGAAGGTGAGTTTCTTGCAATGGCCGGTGGTGCGACTTATATAAATTGCGGTACGCTATTACCCATTTACGAAGCGACATTACCTACTGTCGCAAAAACATCTCACGATGCGGGTAAACCTTGGGTTTTAGACCCGGTAGCGATTGGAATTGGAACGCTCAGAACTCGACTACTCTTGCAATTTAAAGAATATAAACCGAGCATCATCAGAGGGAATGCATCCGAGATTATCGCCTTGGCTGGATTGTGGCAGTTAGAGGGTGGAACGGGTACATCCAATGTCCGAGGCGTCGATTCTACAGATGCTGTCTTAACAGCAAAAGATGCAGCGATTTCCCTCGCTCAGTGGACCGGTGGTGCTGTTGCGGTATCGGGTAAGGTGGACTTAGTAACAGACGGTAAAACGGTGATCCATGCAAAGGGTGGCTCACATTTCATGGAGAAAATTACTGGTGCGGGTTGTGCACTCGGTGGTGTCATGGCAGTTTATGCAACGAGCACCACACCATTTGTTGCTGCAATCACAGGAACATTTGCCTTCAACTTAGCTGGTCGCGCTGCCGAACAAAACGCGGAAGGTCCAGCAAGTTTTCAAGTGCATTTTCTTGATGAACTTTATAAATTAACTGCGTCTGAAATTATAGATGCTCCATTCGAAATAGAGGAGGTTTAAACAATGAATATGAGAGAAAAATTAGATATCTCAGCTTATTTAGTCATTGGTCCAGAAAATACAAAAGGTCGCTCTGTTGCTGCTATCATTACAGATGCGATTGAAGCAGGTTTCACCTGCATACAAATCCGCTCAAAAGTTGCATCCGCACGTGAGTTAATCCAACTGACAAAAGAAGCTGCAGATGCAATTAAAACCGCAGGAAAATCCGATGACGTTGCCCTACTCGTCAACGATCGACTCGATGTCATACTCGCTGCAAGACATATGGGTGTAAAAGTTGACGGCATACATGTAGGTCAATCAGACATTCCATACGATGTTTGCAGAAAACATTTAGGTGAGGACGCAATTGTTGGTGTGTCTGCTAGAACCGAAGCGTTACTAGAATACATTCAAACAGTTGACGTTCAACCCATCGATTATTTCGGTGTTGGTCCACTTCGTGAAACAGCAACAAAACCAGATTGTGGACAGCTCCAAGATGGCAGTGTCATCACAAGAAGTTTATCGGATATTGCTGAAGTTGCTTCAGTGAGTCCTATCCCTGTGGTGCTTGGTGGTGGCGTCAAACTTGATGATCTGCCAGCACTTGCAAAAACAGGTGTGCATGGATTTTTTGTTGTCTCAGCAGTAACAGAAGCGAAAGATCCAAAACAAGCTGCGACTGAGTTAGTTGATATGTGGCAGCGTAATACCGAAAGAGAGGACTAGACAATGAAAACATCTTTAACTATAGCCGGAAGTGATTCTAGCGGTGGCGCGGGTATTCAAGCAGATATTAAGACAATGCTCGCTAACAACGTTTATGGAATGAGTGCCATCACCGCTCTTACCGCTCAAAATACGATGGGTGTCACGGGTATTATGGAAGTGACACCTGAATTCCTACAGCAACAACTAGACAGTGTGTTCACTGACATCTATCCAGACGCTGTTAAAATTGGTATGGTATCATCACCACAACTCATCGAAACAATTGCAGAAAACCTAAGTAAGTATGAAGCTAAAAACATTGTTGTGGATCCCGTTATGATTGCAACAAGTGGTGCTGATTTGATACAAGAAGAGGCAGTCTCTGCTTTGAAGGAGGGCTTGTTACCGATAGCGACAGTACTGACACCAAACATTCCAGAAGCTGCAGTACTAGCCGGTATGCCTGTGAACAATGATGATGACATGATCGAAGCTGCAAAGATCTTGAGTAACGCGTATGGGTGTGCGGTCCTCCTAAAAGGTGGGCATAGCAAAACACATGCGAATGACCTACTATATTCAAATGATCAATACCGTTGGTTTAAAGGTGAAAGAATTGATAATCCAAATACACATGGTACCGGATGCACCCTATCCAGCGCCATCGCATCTCATCTAGCGAATGGTCATGACTTAGAAACTTCAATCAAATTCGCAAAAGATTATGTGACTGGTGCACTGAGAGACATGCTTGACCTTGGTAGTGGAGATGGTCCGCTCAACCACGGATGGAATTATAACGCTTAAACTCATTCAATCACTGAGTACACTAAGAGCAAAAAACCTTGTCAGCCAAGGTTTTTTGCTCTTTTTTAATAAGCGAACAAGAGCGAATTCAATTGACTATCACATGAAATGAGCCTATATTAGAATAGTTATTAATTCGGCGTTTGTAAGAATGAAACGCAGGTTAGATATTTTTAGATTCATTGGAATCGTCGAAGGGGCATCTCTTGTACTGCTTGTATTTGTTGCAATGCCACTTAAGTATTTCTTTGATATGCCAATGGCAGTGACGATTGTTGGGGCAATTCATGGTTATATTTTCCTTACATATTGTGTCGCGATTGTGCTCGCGATGATTTTTATCAGATGGCCATTTCGGTTTACCATTGGGGCATTTGCAGTTGCATTCATCCCATTTGGCAACTTCATATTAGACAGTCGTCTGAAGAAGCTGGCGATTGATAAAGGATGGCAAAAGCCAGAACAAAATGAAATCGCGATGTAGTGATAACAAATAATACGCATAAAACTTACAGTTTATATAAATTGTAAGTTTTTATTTTTAAACATGAGATAATGAGTTTAAGTAGGATGTGAAACTTGATGAATGAGAACGAGAAAAAAATTGTAACCGCCTTATTAATCTCGACTTTTTTAGCTGCCATAGAAGTGACAATTATCAGTACGGCAATGCCGACTATCGTCGATAAATTAGGTGGATTCGAATTAATGAGCTGGGTGTTTGCGATCTATCTGTTAACGATATCCGTGACAACACCAATATGGGGTAAGCTTGCGGATTTAACAGGAAGAAAGAAGATATTTATTATTGGTGTGGCGATTTTTCTACTCGGGTCTACATTATCCGGCCTATCTCAAAATATGGGACAACTGATTTTCTTTAGAGCAATACAAGGTATTGGAGCCGGTGCAATTAACCCAGTTACCTTTACTATTATTGCAGATGTGTTCAGCTTAAAACAAAGAGCACGGGTACAGGCATTAATCAGCTCCATGTGGGGTATCGCTGCAGTTACCGGACCGCTTGCCGGTGGATTTTTAACTGACTTCGTATCTTGGCGCTTAATATTTTTAATCAACATTCCATTTGGTCTACTTTCGATTTGGATGATTGGAAAGAACCTCAACGAGAGTATTAAGAAAAGGAAAAGTAAAATCGATTACGGTGGTGTTGCAACATTTACGATTGGTATCACTGCCTTATTATTAGCCCTACTCTCGTTAGACACAGAGAGTGGGATCGGACTAAGCCAGACAACCCTATTCATATTTATCGGAACTGCTATGTTGTTTTTAGTGTTGTTCATCCAGATCCAGAGACGTCACCAAGAACCTATGATTCCGCTAGAATTATTCAAAATTAAGGATGTATCCTTTTCAGTTTCCGCTTCATTTTTAACAAGTATGATTCTGATTGGATTATCCGCATTCTTACCATTATGGATTCAGAACGTCCTTGAGATGGGTGCAACTGCAACAGGTATCATACTGATTCCACTCAGTCTTGGGTGGCCGATCGGATCGATGCTCAGCGGACGCGTGTTTATTCCTCGACTTGGTATTAAACAAACGGCTTTAACAGGTGCGAGTTGCATACTCATTGGTGCACTATTATTAACAACGATAAACCCCGAGACACCACTTGCTATACTTGCATTATTTATCTTTATCATCGGTCTTGGATTTGGGTTTGCAACAACAAGTTACACAGTGATCATTCAATCGACTGTACCACCGGAGATGAGAGGCTCTGGAGGTTCTTTAATCACACTGTTTCGTACGCTAGGTCAAGCACTCGGTGTTGCTGTTTTAGGTACGTCAATGAACTTTGTCATCAACGCTGTGGATACCGATGTTGCCTCTCCTGAATCCGTAGCACAGGGATTGTATGTTGTGTTTATAATATCAGCAATCATCAGTGTACTGAGTTTAATCATGACGCTGTTGATCCCAACACGCTCTCTCGATGAGTACAAATATTGATTTAAACATAAAGTGTCCATCAGTTGATATGAACTGATGGACACTTTTTAACTACTTTTTTAATTCAATTTTTTCGGCAGCTTTCTCGACGATTTTATACACTGGTACATCTATGTCATCCAAGCTTCTCGCAACTTCAGAAACAATGAACACACCCGTGTCAAAATCTGTTGCCCTATCTTGGAAAAAGTGACCTTCTACAAATATATTTTCTGTTTTCGCATAGCTTAGCGATAAATCCCCTTCAGTTTCCACCAAATATGCATGCGCCGCTGGTTCATACTCATTGATTTTCTTAGGAAATTCTTTTTTATATGAAACAACATGTAATTCAACATCCGGTTTACTTCGCATTAATTCGTCAACAAAAGCTTGCCCGAGCACTTTATTCTCTTCCTCATCACTAAGATTTGCAAACACTACATGCTCATTTTCTTGCTCATCAATAAATGAATTTACGATTCTGTAAAAATCAGATACATCGTCATACTCTTCAATATTATACGTCTCAACTTGATTCAAAATAGATAATACTTGTGTCTCTGCCAGGGCTAATTTTAATGTGTGATTATACTCAGCATGCGCATCCATCACAAACAAAACGTTTAATTTGGATTTAAACGCTTCCGCAATTTTTACGCCTCTTTCAATTGTTGAATTGTTGTAACTTCTCTGATTTAAAATAACTAAAACATTTTCACCAGTCATGATAATCCCCTTATGTTTTTATAGGGTACATTCCCTATTACGGTAAAGATTAATCACTTTTAAATTCACTTGTCGCAGTTTAATGAATCTAAATACCACATCACGCTACTCTTTCGTCAAGAAGTGTAGTGTAGCAGCAGTAAATACTAAGCCCGCAGCAAAGTTAGCAAGTGTGACTGGTATTTGGTTCCAAACCCACCACTCACCAATCGTGATATCAGCACCAAGCATGATTCCAGCAGGAATGACAAACATGTTTACAACCGCGTGTTCAAAACCATGTCCAAAGAATATAAAGACCGGTAGCCACATTGCAGCAATCTTTCCGACTGTGGCAGTTGAAGTGTTAGCCATAACAGCACCCATCGTCACCATCCAGTTACAGAGTAATGCTTTCACAATCACGATAATCATACCGTCAGATCCGAGCGCTTGATATGCAACAGTCTTACTCTCAGCAACTGCAATGATTTGTTCTATTAAGGCAGAATCAGATACATGACCAAGCTGTGTGACATAAAGTACATAAAGAAAAGCATAGAAAACAGCACCCATCAAGTTTCCTAAAAATGCCCAAGTAAAGTTCCTCATGATTAGCGGTACCGTCGTCTTGTTTCTAAAACGTGCCATTGGTAGCATCGCAAAACTACCTGTGACGAGTTCTAGATTGAGCAGTAGTACCATTACAAATCCGACCGGGAAAACAACCGCTCCGATAATGTCTAATCCAGTCTGTGTTGATGCAGTATACGCTAAAGTGGTCGCATAGCCTAAAAACACACCGGAAAGCATACCTGATATAATGATTCGCATGATTGATAATCGCGACTTTTTGCCACCCGCTTCTGCCATATTAGCTACGACCTGATTTGGTTTTACATAATCCACTTTTCGCACTCCTCACGAACGCCCTATTTTATTTAAATTTTACATAATTTCATTCAAAATCTTTGTGATTCCAATCACGTAATACTTGTGCAAATAAAAAAGACACCGTCCTTAGGGGTGTCTTAACGATTCGTTATTCTATTTAGAGAAGCTCGTTATTTTTCATAACACACCTCTTTAGAGCAACATATATATTACATCCTTCATAATAAAAAAGCTGACACAATGATGTGCCAGCCCTAAACTTATATTACGATACGCGTTCTACGACAATTGCTTCATCAACCACTTTCGCGATGACTTTATCGAGTGTATCTTCTTCTAACATTAGATCTGTCAATTGGTCTTCAATTGTATCTTGGATAACACGGCGCAGCGGTCTTGCACCAAAGCGTTTGTCGTAACCCATCTTCACTAATTTTTCTTTTGCTTCTTGTGTGATTTCGAGGTCAATGTCATTTTCTTTAACGACGTCGTTCAACTCACCTAGCATTAAATCAACAATCACAAGTAAGTTTTCTTCAGACAATTCATTAAAGTTAATGATTGCATCGAATCTATTTAAGAATTCTGGCTTGAAGTAATCACTTAAGATTTCAAGCGATGCAACTGCGTCACTTTCATCTTGTCCGAATCCCATGCTTGCATTGCTGATACCAGTACCAGCGTTACTCGTCATGATGATTACTGTTTCTTTAAAGCTAACAGTTCGATCATGTGAATCTGTTAAATGTCCATCTTCCATGATTTGTAGGAACATATTTTGCACATCCGGATGTGCTTTTTCGATCTCATCGAGCAAGATGATGTTGTAAGGATTACGTCTTACTTGTTCCGTTAACTGTCCCGCTTCTTCATGGCCAACATAACCTGGTGGTGATCCGATAATTTTAGATACGCTGTGTTTCTCCATGTACTCACTCATATCGAGTCGAATCAATGATTCACGTGTTCCGAACAGCTCTTCAGCAAGTGCTTTCGTCAACTCTGTCTTACCGACACCCGTTGGTCCAACAAATAGGAACGAACCAATTGGACGGTATTTAGATTTCAGTCCAGCTCTTGAACGACGGATTGCTTTCGCAACTTTACCAACGGCTTCTTCTTGTCCGATTACTTTCGAACCAAGATTGTCTTCGATTTCACGCATCTTCGATTGCTCATCTGCTTGCATCTTCGTCACAGGAATACCTGTTTTCTCTTCTACAATCAATTGAACGTCAGATACATCAACGTCGATGACCTTCTCTTCAGCACCTTGAGATTTCTCTAATTGCTTCTCAAGCTGGTTCTCTTGGTAGCGAAGGTTCGCTGCTTTTTCATAATCTTCCGTATCCGCTGCGGCTAGTTTCTCCGCACGTACTTTTTCAAGCTGTACTTCGATTGAATCCGAATCATTTTCAGCATTTGCTAAGTTCATTCTTGAACCGACCTCATCCATTAGGTCAATCGCTTTATCTGGTAAGAATCGATCTTGAATGTAACGGTCTGATAATGTCACAAACGCTTTAATGACATCATCTGAGTACTTCACATCATGGAACTTTTCATATCTATCTTTAATACCATTTAAAATTTGTTCTGTCTGACTAAGCGTTGGTTCCTTAACAGTGATCGGTTGCAAGCGACGTTCAAGTGCTGCATCCTTTTCGATTTGACGATACTCACTCAGCGTCGTCGCACCAATTAACTGCACTTCACCACGAGCAAGTGCAGGTTTCAAAATGTTCCCGGCATCCATCTTCGAACTCTCAGCCGTACCCGCACCAACGATTAAATGGATTTCATCGATAAAGAGAATCACATCATCACGCTGTTTAACCTCTTCGATTAATTGCTTCATACGCTCTTCGAATTGACCACGAATACCCGTGTTCGCTACAAGAGAAGCAACATCTAACATGTAGACTTCTTTGTTCATCAGTTTCGTCGGAACATTGCCTTCGACAATATTACGCGCTAAACCTTCAGCGATTGCTGTTTTACCAACACCCGGCTCACCGATGAGCACAGGATTATTCTTGTTACGTCTGTTTAAGATTTCAATTGTACGCTTCACTTCATTATCACGGCCGATGACCGGATCAATGAGATTTTGACGCGATTTATCTGTTAAGTTCGTACCAAGTTCATCTAGAAGACCCGGTGCCTCTTGTTCTTTCACTTGCGTACCTGCAGCGGATCTTTGACCACCGTTTGCTTGATTAAATTGATTGAAATCGTTGAAATTATTGCTATTACCACCAAATAAATTGTTTGGATTCATTGTTTGAGATTTTACTTGATGGAAGCAAGCATTACATAAATGTACTTGCATCTTCTTGTTGTTGACATTCATCGCTAAATTCACATTTGCTTCGTTCATACCACAATTTTGACATTTCATAAGTAAGTGCCTCCAGTTATTTGTTTAATTTAGTCATTTGGTGATAGTTTCCTTGTTTTTTTGACTTTGACTATCTTTGACTATAATTATATTATACATGGAATTTTGAGAAAATCAATCGTTACGCTCATGGTATATTTGATACTGAAAAACCTCTCTATAAAGCACTTTGTAGTTGCTTTTATTATTTAAAATAAAATAAAAACAGAACATCTTAACGACAAAGTTAAGATATTCTGTCAAAAAAAGAGGCGACCGTCGCAACAGCCCACCTCAAGTGTATTCCGCAGATATACACAGCTATTTATTAATTTTGGAATAGATCCAGATTTGTCTGCAATTAAAGAAGCTAAACAGGTTGATAAAAATTCATCGATCACTTGGATTCATGCTGCTTCTGAAAAGTTACATGAAATTGAAGAAAAGATTGACGTCATCACTATGCTCACAAACGTTTCTCAGGAAATTACAGATAAAAGTGAGTGGTTGCAAACGCTTCAAGATTGCTATGATGCATTAGATGAAAACGGCAAACTCATTTTTGATGGTCGGAATTTTTACGAGCAAGGTTGGCTAAATTGGACGAAAGGAAACACCATTCAAAATATAACATTGGAGAGTGGTGAGCCAGCCAAGCATTGGTATCAATTGTATGACGCTCAAGATGAGTTGATACGTTTTAATACAACCATTGAATCAGATTCAAAAAAAATTGTGCATGACAGTACGATTATTTTTAGAACAAAAAAAGAAACGATTCACGATTTGAAATCTGTTGGATTTAAAAGTACTGAAGTCTTTGGAGATTGGAAGAACGAAGTTGGAAATGATGAACATAAAGAATTTTTATTTGTTGCTACGAAATAAGAGAGCAAATCTCATTAAATATGATATAATAAATATGTATTATCATGAATATCACCATCAAAAAATCTATTAATAGGAGGATTTTAGTTATGAGAGCAGCAGTATTCCATGGTTTAAAAGACATTCGTGTCGAGGAAGTTGAAGTACCTGAAGTAAGCGCAGGCAAAGTAAAGGTGAAAGTCGCTTGGGCTGGTATTTGTGGTAGTGACTTACACGAATATAATGCAGGTCCAATTTTTATCCCGACTGAAGATAATCCACTCACTGGTGAAAAAGCACCACTTACAATGGGTCATGAGTTTAGTGGAGTTGTCGAAGAAGTCGGTGACGATGTAGATGGTATTAATGTTGGAGATAAGGTTGCAATTAACCCATTAATCACAGGTGGTTTAAGCGATAAACCCCTTGTTGATATGTACAAAGGATTTACTTTCGTTGGACTAGGTTCAAATGGTGGATTTGCAGATTTTGTTGTGGTTGATAAAAAGAATGTTGTGAAACTTAAAAAAGATACTCCATTAGAAGTCGGTGCACTTGTTGAACCTGCAGCTGTTGCATTACAAGCTGTCCGTGAATCTGAAATGGAGTTTGCAGATAGCGTAGCAGTATACGGTGCAGGTCCAATTGGATTACTTACAGTCATTGCAGCAAGAGCAGCTGGTGCAAAAGATATCTTCGTCTTTGACTTAAGTGATACGCGCTTAGCAAAAGCAAAAGAAGTTGGAGCAACTCACACTGTTAACTCTGGTAATGAAGATCCAATCAAATACATTCAACAGTATTATCCAGATGGTGTTGACCGTACATTTGAAGTTGCTGGTGTTCCAATAACAGTAGAACAGGCAATCGGTTCAACGCGTGCGCGTGGTATGGTAACGATTGTTTCAATCTTTGAAAAGCCAATGGAGTTTAATCCAATGCTGTTAACTGCAAGTGGTGTCAGAATTGCTTCTACACTTGCTTATGAACCGGACATTTTCGAAGCAACGGTGAAGATGTTAGAAAGCGGACAAATCGATGCAAGACCAGTTATTACAGACCGAATTGACCTTGAAAACATTGTAGAATCAGGTTTCGAACAACTGATCAACGACAAGACACAAGCTAAAATTCTTGTGAAGTTAAGTGGAGATCAGTAATTTAATAATTTAAAACCCGCCGGATTTTGATATGCTCCCCCTAAAGTAGACACTTAAAAAAGTAAACTACTTTAGGGGGAGTTTTCTCTTGAAATCAAACATAAGGTATTCAACGAATGAACTGATTGAATACATCGAGTTATATTTAGATGGCACTTCATTTCGAGCACTCCGTGAAGATTATGAGCTAGATTTAAACGAATCAACCTTCCGACTCTATCTAGATAAATACTTGAAGCATGGGACGACTGGATTACTGAAGCAACAAAGGAATCGCAACTATTCAAAAGCATTCAAACATCAAGTGGTTCAAGAATACTTCAATAGTAATTTGTCCTACAAAGGTCTCTCTGTTAAATAAGCATATCAAATTTCGGTGTTAGTGCGTGCGAATCGTGACTATGAGCTACTCTCATTGGCACGAAAACATACTAATCGTGACTATGAGCAACTCACAAGGTCCCGAAAACGGGCTAATCAGGACTCTGTGCAACTCACAAGGTCCCGAAAACGGGCTAATCGGGACTCTGTGCAACTCACAAGGTCCCGATTAGGCCTGTTTTTTCCCAATTACACCCACCCAACTGACAAAAAGAATATCGACAGGCGGTGCGTAACGGTAGCTGGCAACAATCCGTATCTATAATAGATGAACGCACACATTAAACCTTCCACAGCGTAAAGAGTAACACCAAAAATCCTAAGTCCGTTACTGTGATTGCGAGAAATGTATGCCCTACAGCAAACAATAAACCCGATAACACAATCGCATGCAATGGTTTCACGAATTTGTGCATATGTTCTTGAAACATATTACGGAACACTACTTCTTCGAGCGAGGTCACTGCCAAGACCAGCAATATAAATCCACTGTCTATGAACCGCAGCCACATCGTATTTTCGGTGATGCCAAATTCCCACAGGCCTGCTGGTGTCATTGCATCGCGCATTAGAATGAATCCCATTACTAAAACGACTACCCTAAACAGAATGAATCCTTGGAATGAGTGCAACGAGTAACCCGATCAGTACTAGTCCAGGCAAGAGACGCAGCGTGTAGTTAAATAGTAGTTCCATGGACGCTCCCTCATAGTTATGAATTTGTTTAATTTTATAACAAAATTTATGTAAAGAACCCTTTACAATTTGACAGAACTGTTTTATTATAAATGTAAAGAGACATTTACATTCAGAGGGTGATAAAATGTCAGTAACCAACAAAGTTCGAGAATTACGTAAAGCACGAGGGATTACGCAGTTAAAACTCGCAGAGGACTTACGTGTGACGCGTCAGACACTCACAGCGATTGAGAACAACAAGTATAATCCGAGCTTGGAGCTTGCATTAAAAATTGTGAGATATTTTGATTTGAATATCGAGGAAATCTTTATATTGGAGGATGAACGTAATGAAGAATAGTAAATATTCAAAATGGACATTAACCTTTGGAGCAGTTGGTGCAATCATCGGCTTGATGCTCTCACAGTTTATCAATTTTAATTTCCCTGGAATGCTGGGCGGACTAACAGCGGGTGTGATACTCATTCTTATCAACATTATTATTGTAATGAGAAAATCTGATAACACACCAGAATACGATGAGCGTATCATCAATAATATAAAAAATTACTACTTTTATGCATCTTTGGTTTTTATTGGTACTGCGTTTGTACTGCTTAGCGTATTGATGATAATGGAGATTGAAATGATTGCCGTTACAACGATTTTCATTGCGTTTTTCATCTATTTTGCTATTACGGGTCTGGGTGCAATGATTGTCCGCAGAAGATAGAAATAACCGCCAATAATCTGGCGGTTATTTTATCCCGTAGCCAGCCTTAACCCAACCACAGCAATCACTATAAAACTTAAATACATGATTCTTTTTATCGATGCGGAATCTCCGTAAAACACGATGCCCAAGAATACACTTCCGACAGTACCCATGCCTGTCCAAACGGCATACGCAACGCCGAGATCAATCGTCTGCATTGCGAGACCGAGCAGCAAAAGACTGGAACTAAATCCAAAAACAATTTCAAGCACACCTGAAACACGGTGGCCCTGGGTAAAGCGTTGAATACCATTCACACCCACGACTTCAAGAAATCCTCCGACGATCAGCATAAACCAATCCATTTATTTAACCGTCCTTTCGGGCGTCTTTTCTGTTTCATCTTTAAGTCCTAATATGCCAACGAGTAACAACAGGATAAAAAACAATACGCTGAACTGAAAATTAAGCTCAAAAAATATGAGGTCGATGAAAACTGTTCCAACCGTTCCGAGTCCTACGAACACTGCATAAACCGTACTCGTTGGTAGCTTAATCGATGTATAAATAAGTAAACTGAAACATGCGATGATCGCGATGACAGTGAGTGTCCATGTTGTAAAATCGTGTGCATACTTATGGCCTGTCGCCCATGCCACTTCAAATATTGCTGCGACTACGACCAATAACCACATAGATATGCCTCCTAAAAAATTAAAAACCCGAGAAAATAGCATATGCTACTCTCCCAGGCTTTTGTCCTTCCGTGTACAATGCGGGCGCTCGCATTGCGTTTTCTCTTGGACCAGACCTCAAGTGAGCGGAACCCTAGAAAACTTCGTATTCAATTCATTTTCACTATAGCACTTACGATTTTTTGTTTCAATGCACGCGACTTTTCCTTGCACCGCGTATGACTACCGGTATCAGTAAGAGTGAGAATAACCCGCCGGCGAATGAAAGCATTTCAAAGCTCGCACCTGCAACAACCATACCGGACATCGCGCTGCCGGACGCACCACCGAGCGCTATAAACACATCGGTGGTCCCCTGCATTTTCGCACGCTCGGTCGGCTTTGTAGCGTCAACAATGAGTGCCGTTCCACTGATCAGTCCAAAGTTCCAACCAAGCCCAAGTAAAATTAACGCAAGCGAGATAAAGAACAGCGATTCCCCTGGTGCTGAGAACGCAACGAGTCCTGCTGCGAAGAGCGTAACACCGCCTGCCACTGCCATCTTAATTCTGCCGATTTTATCGACTAAAATACCCGTAATTGGCGACGGCATATACATCGCGGCGATGTGGAATCCGATGACAAGCCCAACCGCTTGGAGCGAGTGTCCGTGATGGCCCATATGTATCGGTGTCATCGTCATGATTGCGAGCATGACGATTTGCGTGAGCACCATGATGAATGCACCCGTGATGACAACCGGGCGGTTCGTCTCTTTTATTTCAGGTGTGGTGTCGGTATCATCATGAGGCGTCTCTGAATTGAGCGCCACATAAAGCGGATCCGGGCGCATTAAGAACCATAAGACGAGACCTGCTGTAATAAATGCGAATGCTGATAAAATGAAAGGCCCCGCAAGTTCCGGCACGCCGATTGATGCAGCAAAGTCACCCATGACACCGACCAGGTTCGGTCCAGCCACAGCACCAAACGTTGTCGCAAACATCGCGATGCTCCGGCGGGAAAATAATTAGCAATATCGTTTGTGAAAGCGGCAAAATTATTCCTGCCCCGACCGCTTGTAATAGTCGTGAGAAAATGAGTACTTCAAACGTCGGTGACCAACCACCAATGAGCGTACCAATCGCTAGAAAAAGCAATGCAATGATGAGCAGCCATTTCGTTGAATATGTATTCGACAAGTAAGCACTCATCGGGATGAAAATTATTGATGTAAGTAAATATGCTGTTGTTAACCATTGCACTTCTGTTGCGTTGATGTCGAACTCTGCCATAATCGATGGATAAGCAGTGATCAGTAAGAATTGTATGAAGGCAAATAGGAACGTCGATGCAGTGACGACGATGATTATGCCATTATGTCCAAATTTTCTAGCCATTGTTACTGTACTCCTTATGTTTATCTAGTTACACTTTATCAAATCGCGGCTTTTGTGTGGTGGATTGGTATTTTGGATTGGTATTTTGGATTGGTCTTGTAGGTTTGCGTGATTATGAGCGATCTCATGGGCGCGCAAATCCGAATTTAACCGCCAAAGCCCCAAAAACAAACTCATAACCCGCATCAAGATCCACAACAAAACCCCTCACAGGAGGGGTTTTTATCTACAACTCGTATGTCAGCACCAACTGGTCTTTGGCTTGGATGCCATTTTCCCAGATCGGCGTTTCGTAATGGTTCAAAAAATGATTTCTGTTAATATCCGTAATTCTAAATCCACTTTTCTGATACAACGCCAGCTGGTTGATGCTGGAGTTCGCTGTCGCAATATCCACATGATTCACGTCTAACTCACGCGAGTAATCCACAGCTTTTCGCATCAATTCTTTCGCAATGCCACGTCCACGATGACTCTCTCGAACTGAGACGTTCATGATCTCTGTGTACGTTTCGTCATGCTGCTTCAATACGATGACGCCAACGATTTCATCACCATCTTCATAAATAAAAATGGTGCTATTTACTAAGTATCCTTCGACTTGTCCACGCGATGGGTCTGCGACGAGCAGCAATTCCATCACTTCTTCATTTACCTGTTCAATCGTTTTGATCATCATAAAAACTCCCTTCAACTCTTTTTTTGTTCTACCAAAGGCGAGTATCTTCGCACACGATAATTCTTGTTGCGGGAATTAAAGCGCCGCTCAATTAGCAACACTTCGCTTGATTCATAAATTTTTTTACCATGATAAAAAAGCTCCCAAATATAGGGAATAGCTTTATTATAACAGAAAATCAGCGAATACTTGATGATTTTTTATCTATGCCGTCACTAAACGCAGTCCGATGACAGCGACCACAATCAGGCTGACATAAAATATCCGCTTCACAGACGCACTATCTCCATAGAGTACGATGCCGAGTATCACACTGCCGACCGTACCCATCCCGGTCCATACGGCATACGAGACGCCGAGTGGTATTGATCCCATCGCTACGCCGAGTAAGAATAGGCTCGCTGAAAATCCAAGTACCATAACAATGAGCCCACTGATACGATTCCCTTGGGAGAATCGCTGAATACCATTGACACCAACGACTTCTAAGAGACCCGCAATAATTAAAATAACCCAACTCATAGCGGACTCTCCTTTTTCACATCATCATCGGTCACTGTTTTCAGTCCTAATATTCCGACAAGTAACAACAAGATAAAGAACACAATACCGAAGCTAAAATCAAGCTCAAAAAAGATAAAGTCTATGAGGACTGTACCGACTGTGCCCAGTCCGACGAATACCGCATACACTGTACTCGTTGGTAATTTTGTTCCCGCATATACTAACAAACCGAAACTCACGATAATGGCAATGGCAGTCAGTGACCACGTCGTGAAGTCATTGGCATATTTAAGCCCAGTTGCCCATCCAATTTCAAAAATTGCTGCGATTACAACAAGTATCCACATCATTATTCCCCCAATTCAAAAATAAAAAGCCCGGCAGAGATAGCAATTTGCTATTCTCCCAGGCTTTTGTCCTTCCGTGTACAGTGTTGCCACTGCGTTTTCTCTCGGACCTGACCTCATTTCGAGCGGAACCCTAGAAAACTTCGTTATTTAATTCTTTTTAAATGTAGCACATCGATTTTCTAAGTTCAATTTTGACGCATTTGTTTTGTACCACGGAGTACGATTGGAATGAGCAATAACGAGAACACGCCACCCGCAAGTGACAGCAATTCGAAACTTGCACCAGCGACGACCATTCCACTCATCGCTGAACCCGAAGCGCCACCGAGGGCAATGAAGACGTCCACTGTACCTTGCAATTTCGCACGCGTCGTCGGTTCTGTTGCATCGACAATCAATGCGGTACCACTGATGAGACCAAAGTTCCAGCCGAGACCGAGCAAGATGAGTGCAATTGTAATCCAGAAGAGTGATTCTCCCGGTGCTAAAAATGCAACAACACCTGCACCAAGCAGCGTGACGCCACCCATCATTGCCATCATTTTTCTGCCGATTTTATCGACTAAAATTCCTGTAATTGGAGAAGGCATATACATCGCTGCGATGTGAAAACCTATGACGAGTCCGACAGATTCGAGTGGGTGCCCATGGTGTCCCATATGGATCGGTGTCATCGTCATGATCGCGAGCATGACGATCTGCGTCATGACCATGATAATTGCACCCGTAATAACGAGTCGATGATTCGTTTCTGTTCGCTCTGAAATATCGTCATTTGTCGCAACATTTTTTTCATTGTAAGCAAGTGCCACAAAAAGAGGATCCGGTCGCATTAATATGAGGAGCACAATCCCCGCTAAAGTAAATGCAACTGCAGATAAAATAAACGGTCCCGCGAGTGCAGGCACCCCGAGAGATTCGGCAAAGTCACCCATGACACCGACTAAATTCGGTCCTGCGACTGCACCAAACGTCGTAGCAAACATCGCGATGCTGACTGCTGTCCCACGCTGTTTTTTTGTTGCAAGATCAGTTCCGGCATAGCGTGCTTGTAAATTCGTTGCTGTCCCTGACCCGTAAATAAACATTGCAATAAATAGGAGTGGGATATTATGTATAACGGCAGCAAGCACAACAAGTGCTGCACCCATTCCACCGGTAATGAATCCGAGGGAAAGTCCGAGGCGGCGGCCGAAACGATTTGACATTCGTCCGACAATTAACGCGGCCGCCGCTGACCCTAATGTGAAGAGCGCTGCCGGCAATCCTGTCACGGATTCATCACCCATCATGTCGCCTGCAAGCAACGCACCGACAGTGATGCCGGCAGCGAGCCCCGCTCCACCGAATACTTGGGATAGCATAACAATGATCAATGTACGTTTATATAATTTTTCTTTTTTCTCTTGTGTCACATGAATCGCATCCGTTTGACTCATGCCACCACCACCATTTCTTTTTACATTAGGAAACTTCCATTTTCTTAAACCGTATGATTGTCAGCACGTACATCACTATCGTTGCCACGAGCGTGACACCAAGCGCTCTGTAAAGCGTGTCAAAATCGAATGATCCTTCAAGGAGCGCAACGTTATGACTGATGATATAGTTCGGTAACCATTCCGCAATATCAGGATGAATGGCGAGCAACATAAACGCAAACAGAATGACGAGTACAGCACTCAATACGACGATGAAGTTTTTAAACAATACTGAAGCGAATAAAATCAGACTGATTAAAAATACACCGAAGAACCAACTGGTGAACAGTGCACCAAACAACTGGTTAAGCGGTTCATCCCAGTAAAATATTGTGTAGAAATATGTCAGCGTTGCTGCAATCGCGTAAGCAACCGTCCAGACAATTAGCAAAAACAATGCCTTCGTATGAATAACAATTGAACGGCTCAACCCTTTTGTGAGCAAGTTAATCAATGTACCTCTTGAGAATTCAACTGTTAACACACTGCCAAAAAGGATGATGAAGATAAGCAGTCCCAGCTGGTTCAAATTGGAGTAAAACTGTGCAAATGAATCATATGCGGTTGGTTCCGGCAGTGTGAATCCCCGCATTTCTTCCTCTAACACAGACCCCAGAATCTCTGGTGTTAACAGCGCAACGAGCGGACTCATAATACCCAGGATAGCAAACACAATGAGCAAGGCAACAAATTTAAAGCTCTTCCATGCTTGTGTCCATTCTTTCTTGAACATTGCATTAAACATTACGTCACCTCCAAGTAAACATCTTCAAGTGACGGTCGTGCTTGTTCAATGTGAATCGGATAGATTTTATGTTCATTTAATTGCTTGTATAATGCCTCAAGTTCAATATCAGGAATATAGAACATCCCTTCACGAGATTCTACAGTAAATACAGTGTTTAATTTTTCCACGTCCGACTCTTGAACCGTTACGAGCACCCCGCTCGGTGGTAACTTATCCGTTTTTAAATCGAGCTCCCGTATGATATGACCATCTTTCAAAATTCCAACGCGGTCACTGATTTGCTCGACATCACTTAATATGTGTGTAGAGAAAATAACGGTCGTCTCTGATTTGATTGATTTTAAAATACCTAAAATATCTCGACGCCCTTTCGGATCAAGCGCTGACGTCGGCTCATCGCAAATGAGCAGCTTCGGCTGGTTAATCAAGGCCTGCGCCACACCGAGACGCTGTTTCATACCACGAGAATACCCTTTGATCTTCGTATCAACGTCGCTCAAGCCGACTAATTCCAACAACGCCTCAATTCGCGCCGCACTTTTATCTTTTGTAATATTTGTAATTTCAGCACATAATTTCAAATATTCACGCGCGTTCATAAACGGATAAAATTCAGGTACATCCGGGAGATACCCGA
Source organism: Aliicoccus persicus (assembly GCF_900110815.1). Classification (GTDB taxonomy): domain Bacteria; phylum Bacillota; class Bacilli; order Staphylococcales; family Salinicoccaceae; genus Aliicoccus; species Aliicoccus persicus. Next base: position 100,191 of record NZ_FOIT01000007.1, read on the forward strand.
CATGACGATTTGTCTTCGTCTCACCAAATGTCACAGGTTCGCCACATACAAAAACATCACCGGCATCGATTTTTAACAGGCCTAAAATCATCCGCATCGTCGTCGTTTTACCTTCACCGTTGCCACCGATGAAGCCATAAATCTCGTTTTCTTTCACAGAGAAAGAAACATCTGTAAGCACCGTCTTGTCACCAAAACTTTTCTTTAGATTGTTCACTTCTAGTATGTTCATGTCCGTTTCTCCAATACAAAGTAGAGTATTGGGCCGATTAAATTGAATAGAACAATAATCAGTGCCCAGAGTAGCTTGTTCATATAGCGGACTTGATTTTGTCGGATCAACATGATGAGTGCAGTTAATGAGAGTAAGACTTGCAATCCAATCAATGGGATTAAAAACGGTAAATAGGCTTGAATTTCATCGAAGACTTCCATGTGATTTACTCCTTAATTAAGATGAAATAATATTATCATATCCGTATGTAATTACATCAATTTTATTTTACCACTGATTGTAAATAGATGGAAAAGAAAAAAAGCACATTAATCTCTACGCATAGAGATTAATGTGCTCAACATATCATTATTCTTCACCCGGCACATATTCCAATATGTCGCCTGGTTGGCATTCGAGTACTTGGCATATCGCTTCCAATGTGGAGAAGCGAATTGCCTTGACCTTTCCGGTCTTCAAGTTTGATAAGTTAACAACGGACACGCCGACTTCTTCTGCAAGTTGATTCAACTGCATCTTCCTATCTGCGAGCATCCGGTCTAATCTTACAATTATCATCCTAATCACCTACACCGTCTGATCATATTCATTTTGTAAATATGTTCCATATTTAAACACTCTGCCAATCATCCATACGAGCACACCGATGAACAACATTACAACATCGATTGAGAAACTGTACGTAATCATATCACTGAAGTCGAACAGCACATCAGTAAAGTGTGACATGATTTCAGGGTTCGATTCAAAGAAGTCAACTGCCATATAACTTCCAGCTAATTCTTGAACACCGTACCAAATGCTAAGCGTAATGATTGTGTATCCGACATACTCAACATATTTGCTGTTTTTCTCATCGAAGAAGTTACCATCTTTCAAGTTCTTTAACCAACGATTGATGAAAATTGTAATCGAGATTAAAAGAAACATTACGACCATGCTTGAAAGCATAACGAGAATAATTGGCAATTGGTTGATGACTAAGTTCTCTGTGACTTCATTCGATAAAAGCCCGAACTGTTCGAGTTCGACTGTGAGCTCTGTAAACGGCACATTTTTAATCAAATTAACAATTGAATCCGATGCGACGAGTACAACGATAATTCCGATTACAATCCCCACAACTGCTAACGATAAAATGACAATCGGAATAAATGACAGCACGTAGAAAAGTGAGACGAATCTGTTAAATTGTTTTTCTGCTTTTACTGGTTCCATGATTGAAACCTCCCATACAAAATGTTTAAAATTTTTTACTTACACGTTTTCAAGGTCTTAGTGTGTCAATAAAGTAGGTACCTTTTACTTTATAGTCATACTTTAACACCTAATTTTATGAATTGCAACAAATATTTAATGTTTAACGTTAAATATTTTATGATACTTGACAGAAATGCTGTTATGATAAGGTTTTTAAAAGACAATTTATTAGTATATTTACAATGATTTATTATAAAATAAGCTACTGACGTGGGTTTTATTCTTCAGAACGAACGGAGATTGTCACACAAAGGGGTGTCATAATGAAGATTACAAACAACAAAGAGTTAGGAAAAGCATTAAAAAATAAAGAAGAGTCGATCTTGATCGAAGGAGATTTGGCGAATAAAGTGATTCGCATTAAAGCGACCGGGAAACTTGCATGGGGAATTACGATCGCAGCGATTTCTACATCCGTTGCAGCAATATTGTTAAAGACATCAAGTGGTGGTTTAGCTACACCGATCACATCCGCTGCTATATTTACTTCTGCACCAGCGGCGATTGCAGTACTCGGCCCCGCTGCTGCAAAATCAGCAATTGTCATCGCGATTTCAGGCGGCGGCGTTGGTGTCCTTCATGCATTACGTAAATACGAAGTCATCGAGCAAGGTGCTAAACTTTTAAAACTAAAAAAGAAATAACTCAACATGTACGAGCGATTGCATCCTTTAAGAGAGGGAGCCGGTCTTTTTGTGTTGGGTGACCTGTGGGAGTGTTCGGCAGATCGGAAATATAACCTGACACACACTTTACGTTCCAATGAGACTTGATCACAGACACGCAGATTGA
>NZ_FOIT01000006.1:0-31158 GCF_900110815.1 Aliicoccus persicus
TGGTTCAAGCATAGCGATTTAGGTGGCTCAGCTAACTCCGATTTAGGTGGTTCAATGAACTCCGACGAGGTGGCTCTCTAAGACCGTCGTATCCATTTCTAGACAATTTAGTTTTAATCAACATTTATAAATATAGTCGATTATCTGTAACCATATCACCATCTGTGATGATTGACTTACCAATGATGAAACCTGATTCTTCAGCAGCAATGAAAACAAATTAGTTTGCAAATTTTTTTGGAAATTATGCATGTCTATCTCTTATTAAATCGCACTAGTGTATTGTTTTAATGCCATACCTTTTTTAGTATCTTAAACTTCCATGAGTTTCTTTTCTAAACGAAATTCAACTATCTAAAAATCGGAAAGTCGAATTCTTTTGGCTTTTCGTTTATTACTTCTGGAATACTATGTCCTGCATTGACATATAGAGTTACACCATTAATATACGTTGCCATGCCACTATTTAAGAAGACCATCGCATTTGCCATTTCTTCTGGTGTAGACAATCTGTCGATTAAGCCTCTCTGTAAGTTTTCATCGCCACCAACCATATCTGCGAATTCGTCTGTTAATCCTGTTTGCGTTCCACCTGGCATAATGACATTGATTCGAACTTCTTTCTTGCTAAGTTCTTTTGCTTGTAACAGAGCATAATAGTTTACGAGTCTCTTGGAAAGCATGTAGCCATCCATTCCAGTTCTCTTTCCAACTTTGTTAGAGTCAGTAACTACTTTTAGAGTCTCATCCCAACCCTTAGCATTTATAAACGGTTTTAATTCAGTGAGATGATTTTCCCAGTTGAATGCTCCCATTGAAGATACGAATACAATAGCACCACTATCAGAGATACGATCTGCAATATACTCTTCAAACATATATTTGTTAGCAATAAAATTTATTGTTGTTGTATCGGTAAAGTCGTGCTTTACACCTGAAACACCTGCGACTCCGAAAAATTTGTCGATTTTAGATGGAAGTTCTTTGAAAACATCATCAATATCTTCCCGCTTACTGATATCTGCTTGAAATGCTTTTTCGACACCAGGAATATCCTTTTTGACATAATCCAATGTATATACTTTTGCACCTAAATCAACTAGCATCTCTGCTGTCGCTTTTCCCATACCAGAAGCGGCACCAGTGATAACTACTGTTTGATCACTATAATTTAAATAATCTTTCAATTAACTTCCCTCTCTTTATATGTTTTTATAGAAAGTTTCTTTTACATAATAAAATAGGCCTTTTTTTATTATAGTAAGCGCTTACTATTTCTAGCTTAAAAGATAAAATCACAATTGTAAAAGAAACTGCTTGTTAACCTGACATATAGAAAATGATAATCATACAAAGAAGACGGCCAAAGAAATGAAAGAATTTATTAATTAGCAAGCTAAAACGAACTCTCCCCTTTAGGTAAATACCTAAAGGGGAGTAGAATAATTAATAATCTATAGAAAAATTAAATCTTAAGTCAGCGGCAACTCTGTTAAACAAGTTGGATCTCCTTCAAATGTAGAGAAATCATAGCTGACTGTTTTTCCGTCAAAACTAATATCAATTGTGTAATTTTTATCTCTAGGTAACCAGAAATCATAAAATCCATTTTCGAGCGTCGTTAATGCGTCGTCAACAAAAACTTCACCATCTTCATCAGTGATTTTTACATCCATTTCTTCACTAACTAACTCACCCTGACAACCTGTTAAACTATGAATTTCACACGGATGTGTATATGTAAGATAAGGCGCAATCGAAACGAAGAACTCATCATCAGGTAGATCATATGTATCCTCTTTACCATCATCTTGGACGATCAGGTTTTTATCCGATATTGAAGCAGATTCTACGATATTACTCCCACTCAATTCTGCAACATACGCTTTAATATCAAAATCAATCCCCGCTGAGTCATTCCCACATCCCGCAACAATTAACGTTAAACCAACTAAAGCTGCTACTAAGTATTTTTTCATCGAAACCATCTCCTTATATACTATTATATCCACTTTTAAAGAAGAGATAATCTTCAATTGTTGCAAATATTTGAATTGTTGAAATGGTATGGATAAAAATCTTGACTAGTATCGATTACAGTTGTAAACTATAGATAACGAGTGATTACGTTTGTAAACAATAGGAGGTGGTAAGTATGAATCACTTAGATTTTAAAATTACAGATTCTGAATGGGAAGTCATGAGAGTAGTATGGGCAAATGAAAAAATAACCAGTAAAGAAATCATAGATGTACTACAGCAAAAGATGGACTGGGGTACAGCGACGATTAAGACTTTTATTGGAAGGTTAGTTAAAAAAGGAATGATAGAGACAGAAAAACACGGAAATAAATTCATCTACTCACCAAAAATCAAAGAGACTGATCTTATTAGAAGTACTTTGGATGATACCTTCAATAACATTTGTAATAGAGATGTAGGAAATACAATTGTAGGTTTGATTGAGAAATCAATTTTAAGCATCGATGATATAAAAAATATTGAAAAAGTGTTAGAAATGAAGAAAGAACATGCAGTGGATGAAGTTCCATGTAATTGTTCACCAGGACAGTGCCACTGCCAGATAGCGAGCTAACTCATAAAAAAGAAAAGAGGGAGAATATGACTGAACATAATCATAATCATAAACATCATGATCATGAAAATCATAATCACGACCATCACAATCACGACCATCATAATCACGATCATCACAATCACGACCATCACGGAAATCACGAAGGACATGGTCACCATCATCACGGGGACTTTAAGAAGAAGTTCTTTGTTTCACTTATTTTTGCAATACCTATCATATTTCTTGCCCCTATGATGGGCATTGAACTGCCATTCCAGTTTTCGTTTCCTGGCTCTGACTGGGTCGTACTTGTGCTTGCTACTATTCTATTCTTCTATGGTGGACTGCCTTTCTTAAGCGGTGCTAAAGAAGAATTAAAGGCGCGCAAACCGGGTATGATGATGTTGATTGCAATGGGTATATCTGTTGCATACTTCTATAGTCTATATGCATTCTACATGAATCATTTTGGTGCACCAGATGCACATACGATGGATTTCTTCTGGGAATTAGCAACATTGATCATCATCATGTTGCTGGGTCATTGGATTGAAATGAAAGCGGTTGGTAATGCAGGCGATGCGCTTAAAAAGATGGCTGAACTTCTTCCAAGTACTGCTGTCATTATTGATGAAGATGGTACTTCAAGAGAAGTTGAGCTTTCCGAAGTCAGTGAAGGCGACATTGTTCAAGTAAAAGCAGGGGATAATATTCCGACAGATGGTGTAATTGTCTCTGGAAGAACAAATGTCGACGAATCTCTTGTTACTGGTGAATCTAAAGCTGTTGAAAAAGCAAAAGATGACTCTGTTATAGGAGGGTCAGTGAACGGCTCTGGTACGATTAATGTAAAAGTAACGGGGACAGGTGAAAGTGGATACCTGTCACAAGTCATGGGGCTTGTGAGCCAAGCTCAAAGTGATAAGTCTCGTGCAGAATTAACTGCGGACAGAGTTGCTGGTTACTTATTCTACTTTGCTCTGAGTGTCGGTTTGGTTTCATTTATTGTTTGGATGTTCATTTCAGGCAATGTGGATTTTGCATTAGAAAGACTTGTCACAGTACTTGTCATTGCTTGTCCACATGCACTCGGACTTGCTATTCCACTCGTGACAGCACGTTCGACGTCAATTGGTGCAAGTAATGGTTTAATTGTAAAGAACCGTCAAGCACTTGAAACTGCGAGACAATTAGATGTTGTCATGATGGATAAGACAGGTACATTGACAGAAGGCAACTTTGCAGTGAATCATTATGAAAGTTTTGATGAACAGTATTCGGATGAAGAGATACTAGGGTTTATGGCAGCAATTGAACAAAGTTCAAGTCACCCGTTAGCTGTTGGTATATTAGATAAAGCGAATGAGAAAGATGTGAATATTCCACATGCTGAAGATGTCAACAATATCCCTGGTATCGGGTTAGAAGCAAATGTCGTGGATAAAGATATGAAAATTACAAGTGTTTCTTATCTTGAAGAAAATAATATAGACTATGACAAGGAACAGTTTGAATCACTTGCTAGTCAAGGGAATTCAGTCAGCTTTCTTATTATAGATGGTGAAAATAGCGGTATTGTCGCACAGGGTGACCAAATCAAAGCAAGTTCTAAAGCTATGATTAAAGAACTCATTGATCGTGGCATTGAACCCGTTATGCTGACAGGGGATAATAAGCAAGTTGCAGAAGCAGTTGCAGCTGAACTTGGTATTAATGCAGTGCATGCTCAAATGATGCCTGAGGACAAAGAAAAAATGATTCAGTCGTATCAGAAACAAGGGAAGAAAGTCATGATGGTTGGAGACGGAATCAATGATGCACCAAGTCTCGTACGTGCAGATATCGGTGTCGCAATCGGCGCTGGTACGGATGTGGCAGTTGAGTCTGGGGATGTCATTTTAGTTAAGAGTGATCCGGCAGATATTATGAATTTCCTATCACTATCAGAAAATACAATGAAGAAAACAATTCAGAACCTATGGCTCGGTGCTGGATATAACATTCTCGCAGTACCACTCGCAGCAGGTGTGCTCGCATCAGTGGGTCTAATACTTTCACCCGCAGTCGGTGCTATACTGATGTCAGTCAGTACTGTGGTTGTTGCAATGAATGCAATGACACTGAGATTGAGATAATTAAATTGAATTTATATGACCTCGATTTTGAATCGGGGTCATTTTTACGTTTGGTACTTCTATGTAAATGTGTACATTATAATGAATAGACAATGTTTACGGAATGAGGAGTCATCGCACTCATGAATAATCAAAAAAACCAGAACCAATGAAGCAAAGAATACGTGAAATTTAAAAAGATAAAACGTGACGAGTCGCCATAAGCAGTTCTTTTGAATTCATCTCTATTTCTAACTATAATGAACTCGGCTTGTAAAAGTCTAATTTTGTAATGACATCATAGGAGAACATGATTATGTTAAAAATAGGTATTATTCTCGGTAGTACACGCGATGGCCGTGTAAGTCCAGCAGTCGCTGAATGGGTACTAGGTTTCACGAAAGATAACACAGAAGCGGAATTCGAAATTGTTGATATTAAAGACTACAACTTCCTAGAATTCAATAACATGCCTCCAGGTATGCTAAACAGACAATATGGAGAAGATAACGTAACGAGATGGTCCCAAAAGATCGACAGTTTAGATGGTTTTATCTTCGTAACGCCTGAATACAATAAGAACATTTCACCTTCACTGAAAAATGCGATTGACCACCTTGGACCTGAATGGGCAAACAAGGCAGCGGGTTCTGTTTCTTACGGTTCTACACTTGGGGTTGCAGCAACATTCGCACTACGTCAAACGCTTTCTAACTTAGGTGTAGCAATCGTGCCATCATTTGGTGCGCTCAGCATATTCACAGATTTTGAGAATATGACTGAATTCAAACCAGGTGATCATCATGCAGACTCTATCAATGCAACAATTGATCGTGTTGTGATGTGGGCTAAAGCGTTGAAAACAATCAGATAAACTTTTTCATTAATAAACTTAATTCATATAAAAAAGCCGGGATACTAGACTGACCTAGCAGTATGAGACAAAGATAAAAAAGCTTCATTAGGCTATCCTTACTCCAAAATTAATTGGAGAGAGGTAGCCTAATTTTTCTTGTATTCTTTCTTCGTTATAATACTTTAAATATGCATTCACCCGTGAATCCGTTTCAATGTCACTGAGAGAATTGAATCTGGTGTAGATAAACGCTTCCGACTTGAGATTGGAATGGAATGATTCAATGACCGCATTGTCCCAACAATTTCCTCTTCTGGACATACTGCTGATCAGATTATTTTCCATCACATATGCCTGGTAGGCATATGACGTATACACACTCCCTTGATCAGAATGAATGATTACACCCTTAGGGTATGCACGTTTCTCTAAAGCTGATTTTATTGTATCCAGCACCAATGGTGTCTGTTGATGGTCATATAATTTGGCAGCGACAATCTCGTTGTTGTAAAGATCCATGATTGTGGACAGGTATTTCACTGTTCGTCCGTATTGGATGTAGGTGATGTCCGTGACCCATTTTTGATTGGGTGCTGCAGCTTGAAAGTCACGTTTGATGCGATCGGGTGCAGTAATGACAGTTTCCCCCTGGGGCTTCCACTTCTTTTTCGTCTTAATTCGGCATTGTAGATGATTTTTCTGCATAATCGCCTGCACAGTATTCCGATGTCTTTTGATACTATAGTCCCGCTGCAGGAGCGCCCTCACTTTACGATGACCGTAACGATACTTCGTCGACGCACATATATCAATGATTGCCTGATCGACATCCCTCAAGGATGCATCAGTGCCTTCTGAACGCCATCGGTAATAGGTGGAACGCGGCACCACCAGTGCATTTAAAATGGCAGTAATGGTGTATTTGGACTTCAGTCTCTCAACAAGTGCCAAAACTATTTCTTTCTCAACTCCTTTTCGATTGCCATATACTTTTTTAAAATATCATTCTCAATCTTCAAATGTTCAATTTGACGGTCTTTTCGTTCATCATCTGAACGCGCTTCCGGTCCATGTCCATAGGTATACTGCTTTCCAATCGGTTGGTCAAATCGATAGAGTTCCCCTTGCTTATACTACCTGACCCATGTGGCGATCTGTGATTTATTCTTGATGCCGTATTTCTCCATAATTTCATTTGTGGTCAGTTCACCCGCCATTTTCGCTTTGACCACTGCCCACTTGGTCTCACTTGAATATACGTTTTTGCCCATGCAAAAACACCTCCGATTCAGTAATTGGTACTCATTGTACCATTTCGAAGGTGTTTTATATTGTCTCAAATAATTAGGTTAGTCTAGATGGGCTCTGAGGACTTTGCATTCTTTGTGTAAGATTATATCGGTGCTGCGTTTAGAATCGGTACACGTATCGAAGGTGTAGAAGAGAGTGGGTATTCACTCCACAGCCCAGAGATTGTATTTTCTGAGAAAAGTATTAAAACAGGGATAAAAGTCCTCGTAGATTTTGTGACGAAGTAAAGAGAGCAGAAGTTACCCCCCTTTTTTGATGAAGAAAAAAGGACGACTCTATTATTAAATGAACTGCCCCTGTCAAGTAGACAGTTTAAAAACAAAATTGAGTATTGCAGGGGCTGGGACAAAAGCCCTAAAGAAATAAAAGAACCAGCTTGGAAATCTTAAAATTAAGATTTCTAGGCCGTTTTTTTTTGATTGTAAAACGGACACAGAGTTCCCGACGAGTTTCTTTAGATACAATGCCATCAAAGGAAAAAAAGGCGCAATGTCGTCCGATAATGTCTCAGTATTCATTAATGAATATGCAGACCAAAAAAATTTCCTGTCCAGAAGTACCTAAAAGTGTCCATGCCCATTTATTCAGGCATAGTCGAGCCATACTCTAAATAATGATCCACTGCCGCCTGCTTCAGTTCTTCTCTGTATTTTGACCGATGGGTATTAACATCACCATGCCGTTTATAGTCTTCTATCCAGTTTCTAAGTGTCAAACGAGAAGGATATCCTAGTTCGTTTTATTACAGTAGCATATGATTCATATTTAAAATAAAGATTTATAGCTTTTAATTTTTCCTTAAAAGCATACATCGACTTCCTCCTGACTAATATGGTCTAAGATTTTGTCCGCAGACCCAACCTGTTGAGTCTAAACTAGCAGTTACAATATTGGAGAGTGATTTTTTTTTTTCTATAAGTGAATGCTTTACAACACTATTTGCTTATTATATCGTTCTCTAATCTCGTCAGTGACACGATGCTCAATATTCAGAACGATACCAGGGTAATCCAATATAAATCGATTTAACAGGTCAGCAGAGTCATTATCTAATCCGCTGAGTGCTTCGTCCACAATGAGTATTTTCTTATTGTAGAGTAAAGCGCGTGCAACGCCTAAACGTTTCTTCTCACCACCTGAAAATGATATATCCTCCCCTTCTAACGACATATCTAACGATTCCTTATTGGCATATTTATGTAAACCTACACTTTCTAAAACCCCAATTAATTCATCATCACTTACATCATTTCCGAGTGTTAGATTAAACCTCAATGGTTTTCTAAATACGAAAGGCGTCTGTTCTACTAATGCAAACAATTCACTAAATGTATCGGAATCATCGAGGTTATAACTCATCTCTCCATTTAGAGGCCTTATTTCACCTATTATCGTTTTTAATAGCGTCGTTTTCCCTGATCCAGATGGCCCTTCGATTAAGATTTTATCGTTCGGATTAATATCAAAATTCAATGCTTGTGATAAATGTGTATCTTCATTGTATCCAATAATTAAATCTTTTGCTTTAATTAGTGAATCTTGTGTGCCAGAGGCAAGTTGCAATGGTACCTTCTTGTTTTCTTTTATAGAAAGAATATTATCAATTAAAGGTATAGATGCGCTCATTGTATTATAAAAATTTGCCAAGCTAATTAATGGTGTTGTTACTCTATCTGCTGCTAAGTATATTGTTATCAGTGCTCCGACAGTAATATGTCCCTGTATGACTTCATATGCACCATAGCTTAACGATGCAATTGCTGAAATTGTGTATAGCGCAGTGATTAGAAATGAAGAAATATAGCGTCTTAAGTTCATTTGGAAATACTTTGTTTCAGTATGTCTTAAAGATAAGAACATTCTTTTTATATGCGTTGGGACGAGGTTAAAACTTTTAATTAATGGTCTTGCATTTAAAGTATCTTCAAGCTCTTCAATATATGTATGATTCGCTTGTTGCCATTCTTTTGTACCCCTTTGTAGCCATTTTTCAGTGAATCTAGGCACTAACGTAGGTAATATACCTAAAGCGACAAAAATTAGACCGACTTTCCAATTTATAAACAGCAGAAATACTAAAGTAATGACTGCTTGCAATACACTATATACAAAGCTCATTGAGATATTTAAAAAATCCATTTCTATCTGTTTAATATCGGCAGTAATTCTCGATAAGAATTTACTTGTAATTTCATTATTTTTAAAAGCGCTACTCAAAGTAGAATCTTTTAACTCTAAATGAATATTCCTTTTGATTTTCCCGAAAAAATAGCCGTTTCCGAGAACGGACGCTGATAGAAGGAGCCACAAGACAAACCAAACTGAAAGTAAAGGAACAACTTGATCGTAATCTTGGTTAGTAAGTACATCAGTAAATCTACCTAAGAAATAAGGAAAAACAATGCCATCTAAAGACATGAGTAAAAGGCAGAAAAACGAAATGACCATGAGTCCCTTTTGATTTCTGTATAAATGTATTAATTTACTGATCAAAAGCATCACATCCTAGGTCGAAAATAGGTAAACCTATAAAGTTTTTTGGATCCCAAATGAGTCTATCTTCAATAAATAGTCGGTAAAGTTCCAATGTATATAAAACACCTAATGTCCCATTACCGAAGTCGTCCTTCGGACCTTCTAGTTTATCCCCAAGAAAGCCAGTGATTTTATCATTTTCAATAAATTGAGAGACAATGAAATGAATTTTTTGATTAAGCATTTGTTTTAAATGTATTTTTAAATTCTCTGAATTTTGTGGGAGTGTAGTTAGAGCGAGCAAAGATATGCAAACGCCACTCATTCCAAAGGCAATTCCGGTACTATAAGAACTTTCAGAATCTAAACTGTCTAAAATAGATTGAATCATTTTAGAGTCATATTTTTCAGGAAATTTGTGATATATGTGTACTAACGATAAGAGTAATCCTGCACTACCAGAAAACAAATAGGGACTGCGAATTTTAGGCCACTTTAGATAGCTATAAGATAGCCCAGAGAATTTATAATCAGAATCAACGGTATTAAGATCGGCTTTAACATTAGTCACTATATTATCGTAGTCAGGATTGGACATAAAACTTGAACTTAATGCTACACCAATATTTCCATAGCTGAGTCCTTCAAATTCACTTATTTTCCAATTGATACTTTTTAAGGTTCTTTCTAAAAAACGAAATATGTGATTACTAGTAGTGTTTAACTTCATTAATTGCACACCAACATAGATACCAGAAATTCCACTAGCGAAGTCATAATTGGGATTATTAATTTCTTGTAATTTTAGTACTACATCTAAGAGTTCTCTATTATCACCTAAGCTAAATCCTGATTCTTGAACAAACAATGCATGACCCATTCTACCAAAAACAATGCCTAGATTATTACTGTGATTCGATGATGTTCTAATCAACCTAATTATCTCATCCGGACTTACAAGGTCTTCTAGATTTGGTACTAAATTAAGTTTCTTTAAAACCAAATACACACCAGGTAATCCATAAACTAAGCTAACATTATCATTATAATCTGAAATTTTTAATTTCTCCAAATCTTTACACTTAAGTAAGTTTGTATAATATTCGCTCATCCTAGTCTTTATATAGTCTATTTTATCCAGGTTATTATCTTGATTAATCTTTAAATTTTCATATACTTTTGAAAAATTTTGTCGACTAATATTGTTTAGGAAATATTTTAATGACGATTGATTATTACTTAAAACCTCTTCATGGAAAATAAAATTTTCTTTGAGAATATTAATAAATAATTGAGGTAGTGAAAATTTTTCAGCTAAATATAACTTTTCATAAAATTCTACATCGTAGTAGAAACCTTCAGTTCTATTAAAAATCATGTAGAAGATGAGTTGATTAAATGCATAGTAGTCTTTTTGAATCCCATCTAAATCTTTAGGTTTTCTATACATAAATCTCTCTGTCCCAAATGTCGACCATTCGACATCATCAGTTAAAGCTACTCCTTCACCATCAGTTACATACAGTGTATTATTAACGATCATAAAATTATCATCAGAAATATCATTAAAAACTAATCCTTTTGAATGAAGTTCTATTAGAAACTTTCCTATACTTTCGATAATGTTTAAAACTGATTTTTTATATTGAGTTTTTTCTTCAATAGATGAAGCAGGATTCTTTAAAGGATTTGTTTTTAGGAAAGAAGATAATGATTCACCGTCTAAATACTCATAGACGGTGAATAGGGAATCTTCGATCTCGAATATGTCATAAGCCTGTGGTAGTTTAATATTTTTAAAAGTTTCACTATTATCTTTAAAAAATTTAAACTCATTTGTTCTAGCAATTTTGGCCCGGGTTTTGGGCAGTGTAAGGGAAGGAATCGCTCCTTTTCTTGCCTCTTTAATGATGATAGCTCTGTCATTATCGTCTCTTCCTATATATACATTTCCAGTTGGAGAATGACGAATTATTTCTTCTAACGTATAAGAAGTATCATTTTTTGAGTTTTTGATGACAAGCTCATCTAATCTATTTGTAATCAGAGTTTTGTCACTCTGAAACGGATCATCTATACCTAAGGGTAATGTGAAATAAGATTTTCTTTTATCCTTAACTAAATTTCCATAACCATCAAGTATGTAATAGTCTTTAGAGTTAAAAGAGTCGATATAAGTATATGGAGAAATAGCACCATAGCGATAATGAATAAAACTACTATCTTTATAAGGACGGTCCGAGGGAACTTGAACACCTTCAATGTTATTTAATAATTGATAAAGAATAGACATAAGTGTGTCGCATTGATTTTCATTGTAAGGATAAATAGTTATGTACTTTCCAAACTGACTACTAGTTGTGTTTTTATTGGAAAGGAAGGTATAGCTGTTAAAATTCGGAACATACTTATAATCAAATCCCTCTTCTTTAGAGAGATTATTCACAATTTCTAATACATGGTCATAATAATTTAAAGTGGGAGATAGGTGAATTTTCCAACCAAACATTGGTAAATCCTTATAGTTATTTCCTATTCGAACATATCGAAATGGAAAATTATCACTGATATTTTGAAAATCAGAAAATATTAAATTGTTATCCAAAGGTTCTTCATTCATAGAAATATTTTTCGTCTTTTTAAAGTTATATTCAAATTCTTTCATGCAAATCTCACCTGCTTTATACTATGGATATGATAGAAGTTATGTAAAGGAGAGCACCTAAAATGCTCACCTTTATAGCGCTTTGCTAAGGGCCTGTATGGCAACCACCGCCTGTACAACTATTACTTATGTCAGAATTCGCGAGTTTGCCTTGTTCTTCGTTTCTAATTTTTAATCGTTCTAACTTCTCTTGTAAACTCATAATTGTACCTCCTTTTCCTAGTTTCATTAATAATATAGCAAGTCTATTTTAACATAATAATAAAGCGTTTGCAATAAATGTCTTGTAAACGCTTTAATTATCTCTACGCCGCAAGTTTATAGGAGAATGTGGGGAATGGTGGGATGGTGTGTGTCAGCACCCTGAACCTAGCATCCGACGCACACGGTGAGAGCTTACACGTACACCCCACCAAAAAACCACCATTTGATGCACGTCAACGATACAAAATCTTCCACTTTATAGTAAATAAAAATAGTGTAAACAATTCATTGGCTTTTAACTCGATATCGAACTAAAATGAATGAGGCTAGATAAATAGTCTTACATATTTTTATTTTTGGAAGAGAAATTATGTTAAAGATAGGTATTATTTTAGGAAGCACGCGTGAAGGCCGTGTAAGTCCTGCGGTTGCAAAGTGGGTTAAAGGTTTTACAGAAGGAAATACAGAAGCTGAATTTGAAATTGTCGATATCAAAGATTATAATTTTGAAGAATTCAATAATGTACCACCTGCTATGTTACAGAAACAATTTGAAAATGAAAATACAACAAAGTGGTCTCAAAAAATTGATGCGCTAGATGGATTTATTTTTGTGACACCTGAATACAACAAAAATATCTCACCATCATTAAAGAACGCAATCGATCACTTGGGTACTGAATGGTCGAACAAAGTTGCTGGCTCTGTATCATACGGTTCAACACTCGGTGTTGCAGCAACTTTTGCATTGCGTCAAACTCTTTCAAACTTAGGTGTTGCAATTGTACCAGCATTTGGTGCATTAAGTATATTCACAGACTTCGAAAACATGACAGAGTTCAAGCCTGGTGAACACCATAACGATTCTATCAATCGAATGATTGATAACGTTGTGTTGTGGGCGAAGGCAATGAAGACAATCAGACAGTAAATACTGAAAAACTGGCAGACATTTGATAATGTCTGCCAGTTTTTAATTTCATTAGTATAATTTATAGACTTCATCAAAGAGGTCTTTTTCCTTATCTATTTGAGCCTTGTTACCAATGACTACAGTTGTTGCATTGTCTAACACTTTTTCGATATCACTTGAGAAAGCGTTCAAATCTTCTGCTTTAGTAGCTAAAATTTCTTCTTTCAACTGAACGATGTCAGCTGCAGTGCGACCTGTTTTTAATCTGCTTAATGCTTCTAAACCTTTGCTCACAGCAGATTTTGGTCTCTCGAGTGGACTCATTGTTCCGATAATATACTTATTCAATTCTTCTTCTGAAATATTTACGTTCTTCACATACTCAGGAAGATTTTTATACACATTTAACGTTTTGCTGATGTTTGGATCACGATAAGAACCTAATGCAAAACTACCGTTTAGTTGATGTGTGTATAGTGAACCGTAGGCGCCGCCTTTCACACGAACCTCATTCCAAAGATAATCGAAACGAATGGCACTAGTTAATACATTTGCAGGTCCATTATATGGCAGTGTACCTTTTGCATCTGCCCCTTGCCCGACATAGTTGACGTCTTGGGCTGCAACATGTGCTTCATTTTGGACTTTACCTGCTTTGATATTCGCAGTATCCACTAAAGGTTCACTTGCAAGGTTAGAGAATACGTCTTGTAATTTTTCTTTTACAACTTTTGATCTCTCGCCTTCACCAACATATAAAACATTCAGTCGTTCTTTGTTTGTTAGACGTTTGAGAGTATCACTAAATTGCTTACTCAGTTCTTCAGCCTTGTCTTCTTTTAATGCATCACGCTTGTCTTTCATGAAATTAAATTGATCAATACCTGAAGCGAGCTCTTCTAATTTTGCCATCGGTTTCACTTGGCTCAGTGCACGATTTACTGCGATAAGGTGCGACTGATAATTAATTTTACCTTCAAAATTAGAAATGAAACGCTGCGTCAGTTTGTAAATTTCAGACGTTTCGTCGAACTGAGTGCTCGTGATAATTTCTTTCATCAATTCAATCAATCGGTCGACAGAATTTTCTAACGCTTTACCAGCTAATACGAAGTACGGGTGTAACTCACCAGATTGGTCTTCGAAAACAGAAACATCGGCATGAATCCCACCCGTATGAGTATCGAGTTCAGTTTGAAGTGTAGCGATATCGTATTTTTCTGTGCCGAGTTTTGCTAATAGATTACTTAAGTAGCCTAATATTTGATAATCTTCTGATTCGAAATCTCGAATATCAAAGTAAAGACGGATATAATCAATGCCACCCGTAAACTGTTCAGCATGATAGAAATCCGTGTTATCGAAGAAACGAGATGTTTCAAGTGGATAGTCCTCAACATCCGTATTTAAATCCTCACGTTTTAACGTCGGAATTTTGGCCAAATCTTCTGGACGATCTGGTGCGTTTTGTCGCTCCATTAGTGTTTGTGTTCTATTTACAATATCAGCAATTTCATCATCTGAAAGACCAGCTTTAAAGTCTTGTAGATTTGCGTGAGTTTCTTCTTCTGTCTTATCATTCAAACCAGGTTCAGCTTTCAGTGTTAAATCGACACGGAAATCATTGTTTAATAGTTTTTCTTCAATCAACTTTTCAAAGTAACCATCGTGTGCAAGTTTTGCAAGTTCATCTAAATATTTTGAGAACTCTAATTTCGCGTATGGTGCGTTACCGTATAGCCAAGTGCTTAGCGCATAGATACCATATAGCACACCTCTAGGATTGTCTTCTGAAATTGCAGCTTCTTTAGTGTTAAACGTAATTTTATTTAAAGCAGCATCGATGAGATTTTTATCTATGCCATCTTTAACTAAAGTAGTAAGCGTATCTTTCACAACATCTTTAAATTTTGTCATCTTGTCTGAATTAGAATATTTTGCAGACACAAAGAACGCTGTCGGATAACCAATTTCATTGGCACCACCACTTATGTCTCCACCAATTTCAGCATCGAGTAACGCTTTCTGTAACGGTGATTGGTTATTACCAAATAAAATCTCTTCTAACACTTGCAGTCCAAAACTATCGAGTGTGTCTTCAGGCAACCCGACATGCCAACCAATTGCTAAGAAATCCTTGTCTGTTGCGTCATCGCCTGCAGTAATTGAATACGTCGCTTCAATGTCTTTAGTTTCAGGTTGCTTAACCTCAAATGACACATCATTGTTTTCTTCAAGCTTACCTTTACCTTCAAAATACTCTTCCATATCTTTAAAAGCAGTATCGATATCTAAATCACCATACAAAATCGTAAATGAATTCGATGGATGATAGTATGTTTTATGGAAATCGATGAACTCATCTTGCGTTAAACTTGGAATTGCAGCCGGATCCCCACCAGACTCATGACGGTAGATACTATTTGGATATAATTGAGATTTGATTTGATGATGAAGCAGACGCTCAGGAGATCCAAACGCACCCTTCATTTCGTTATAAACAACACCTTTATAAATCAATTCATCGTCTGCATTTTCTAAATGATAGTGCCAACCCTCTTGTGCTAAGATTTGTGGGTTCTCAATAAATAGCGGTTGGAATACAGCATCTAAATACACACCCATCAGATGTTTGAAATCCTTGTGATTCGTCGATGCGACAGGGTAGATGGTTTTATCTGAAAACGTCATCGCATTTACAAATGTATTTAGGGAACCTTTAATTAACTCAACAAATGGTTCTTTCGAAGGATATTTCTTTGAGCCGTTCAAGACAGAATGCTCTAAAATATGCGTAATCCCATTATCATTGTATGGGGGTGTTTTAAAACCAATGGTAAACGCTTTGTTCTTGTCATCATTTTCTAAATGTAAAACTTGAGCACCAGTCTCCTCATGTTCATATAAATGACCAGTTGATTGAATATCAGGTAACTCATGTGTTTCTATTTTTCTAAAAGTCATTACATTCTTCCTCTCAATTATTCAGAATTGTTTATATTTTCTCATAACCTGATTGAATATGCACCTGATACTTATCTACTATTTGTGTCTTCTGTTAAAATTGATGTGATAAAGGAGTGATAAAATGATTAAATATCCAGAACTAAAAGAAAACTTCACAATTGGGATTACTGCACCATCATCAGGTATAGAAGATGAATTACATTATTTTGTTGATGAGATCAAAGAAAGATTTCGAAATCAGGCGAAACTGGTATTCGGAAAGACAACCTTCAATCAACATAAAGCAAAATCAGCTGACGCAGTTACTAGAGCGAATGAACTAAATCAATTATTTCAAAATGATGAAATTGACATTATTATACCCCCTTGGGGTGGAGAACTCGCCATTGAAGTTCTCGATAAAATTGACTATGAAAACCTCCCAACTAAATGGATACTAGGATATTCAGATATTAGTT
Organism: Aliicoccus persicus; assembly: GCF_900110815.1. Taxonomy (GTDB): domain Bacteria; phylum Bacillota; class Bacilli; order Staphylococcales; family Salinicoccaceae; genus Aliicoccus; species Aliicoccus persicus. The sequence continues at coordinate 16,542 of NZ_FOIT01000006.1, forward strand.
TAATCATGTTAGCAATTACTTTGAAAACAGGCATAGCCACTGCTCACGGTACAAATATTGTGGATTTACGTGGAAAGTATTCAGACGATACGACGGAGATGTGGCGTGATGTTTTAAGTTTGGGTACAGGTGATGAGATTGTTCAACATTCTTCAAAGGGATTTCAGAGCACTTGGAATCATGAAATCGTGTCAGATTATATATTCAACTTTGATAGGAAGACAGAATGGAAATCAATTGATCAAAAGTCAGTAGAAATTGAAGGTAGATTACTTGGGGGATGTATAGATGTTATTCACCATCTTGTAGGTACTCCATATGGTGATGTGAAGCACTTTCAAAAAGAGTATATCAGTAATGAACCAATCATTTGGTATTTGGAGAATGCGGATGCATCTCCAACGGACTTTAGAAGAATGCTCTTACAAATGAAGTATGCGGGCTGGTTTGAAAACTGTAGTGGTATTCTGTTTGGAAGAACCCCAGTAATGGAAGATGTCGAAGGTTATAGTGTAGAAGATGTATATCACGATATTTTTAAAGAATTAGAAGTACCTGTCATATATGATGTGGATTGTGGTCATCTTCCACCACAAAATACTTTTGTAAATGGTGCATATGGAATCGTTGAATACTCAGATGGAAAAGGTAAAGTGACTCAGCGATTTACATAGAAAATATTGTTCGTAAATATCTAGAAGGGTAAGTAAGCCCTTTTAGATATACATATAAATACAAACTAGCAATGCTATAATACATACATGGAAATTTTAACGAGGAGAGACATTCTATGAAACGGACATTGGTCATTAGTGATATTCATGGCGAACTTGAACTTTTTAATGCATTGCTTGAAAAGGTTAAATATGATGCTACTGAAGATCAACTGATATTACTAGGAGATTATATCGACCGGGGCCCGGACTCGAAAGGGGTTCTTAACCGTGTGATGGAACTGAAAAGTAAAGGTGCGATTGTCCTTAGGGGAAATCATGATGAGATGATGGTTCATGCAATGGATGATGAACCGAAAGCACGTGATAGATGGGCCCGTAACAATGGTACTGTGACGTTAAAAAATTATGATTCGTCCATCGATAAAATAGAGATGCCAGATTCTGAACTCTTTAGGACACATGTCGACTTTATTCGCAGTCTTGATTATTTTCATGAAACAGACGATTATATATTCGTACATGGTGGGGTAGAACCTGATGTACCAGTAAGTGAGAGTGATCCATACAGACTCATTTGGATTCGTGAGGAATTTTATCTGGGTTATAAAGGTGAAAAGACAGTAGTTTATGGACACACACCAACATCGATTCTCTTAGGAAAAGGAAATCACAATGTTTACTTTGGAGAGAATAACGTCATCGGTATTGATGGTGCTGCAGCTTATGGTGGACGATTGAATTGTCTAGAGTTACCGAGTAAGGACGTTTACTATACGTCGAAACGAATAAACTAAAATGAAAGTGTGAAAGAAATGACACAGCCACGCATATTAGTCATTCAAGATATATCTGCGAGTTGTCGTATTTCGATGAATGTGGCATTGCCTGTACTTTCGGTCTTAAACAATGAGGTTAATATGTTACCGACGGCACTGCTCAGTACCCATACGACATCTGGCTTCGAAAATTATACATATTTAGATCTAGCTGACGAGAGCGATAAAATCTTAAAGCACTGGAAAGAACTCGGGTTAACTTTTGATGGGGTGCTTGTCGGCTATCTTGGTTCAATCGAACAGATTAACAGAGTGCAGACGGTTGTTGATGCGTTTCTAAAACCTGATGGTCTATTCATACTAGATCCTGTAATGGCTGATCAAGGTAAGCTTTATGACGGGTTTGATCAAGCGTACATTGATTCTATAAGAGGCTTATGTCGGGAAGCGGAGATTATTATACCGAATTTAACAGAAGCAGCATTTCTAACATACACTCAATTTGAAGATATTGAAGCGGTCAACGTTCGCGAAGTGATTAAGCGTGTGGCTGATATGAACCAAAGTCACGTCATCATAACAGGTGTGACAAAAGCGCGTGCCTCTCTTATGGGCGCGGCGAGTTACAATTATGAATCAGGTGTATATGAAGAGCGATTTGCACAGACAATGCCTGGACATTTTGAAGGAACAGGAGATTTATTTAGCAGCGTCGTCGCTGGGCTGATGTTACAAGGCAAGTCAATCCATGAAGTGATGGAGATTGCTGTTGTATATGTGAACAAGGTAATTAAACGAACGGCAGAGTCTGGTAAAGAGGTAAGATATGGTGTTCAGTTCGAGACGGACTTGCCATATTTGATAGAACAATTAAATAGGTATGAATAAGGTAAAACCATAAAATATGATGAGGTGTCATGATGGAAGGTCAGAATTATTTCCGAGTCGTACTGAGTACTTTAGTCGTATTGTTGATATTTGGTTTTGGCAGAATTGATAGTGATGACGTTCTTGCTGAAGAGACTGGAACAGAAATTGATTTTTCCACTGAGATTCCATTGGATATTATGGCAACTGGTGTGAAAGATTCGATTGTCATTTCATTTCGAGATATTGAGCATGCAGACGGGTATGAATTATATGAGTCAATAGACGGCGAATCGTTTACATTCGTCGGTGAATGGGATCGTTCTGAAATCGTACTCGACGATAAGGGCTTTAATGAAACGTATGTGTACTATGTAAGAGGTTATATGGATGACGATGGTACAAAAATATATTCAGAAGAGAGCCGTAATGTAAGTGCGACAACTGCACCAGAAGGTGCAAAGTCGACTATTAAAACACTCTTCCAGACAGGCATTGCACCAATGGGCCATACCATGTATATCTGGGGTGGTGGTTGGAATGAAGCAGATGATGGATCAGGTCCTACGACGATGCAAATTGGTGTCGCGAAAGAGTGGAGAGACTTCGCATTAGACAAAGATAACACCTATGACTTTCAAAACTATCGCTATCAAATTCATGATGGTTTAGATTGTTCTGGATATTTGGGTTTTATCAATTATAATATTTTGAATACAGCAAGTCATAATGAAGGTTATGTCACTTGGGCTGCGGACACTGGTCCTTATTTAAATAGTAAAGGGCTCGGTACATATACTGAGGAGCAGTTGCATAATTCATATACACCTGGTGATGTGATGTATAACGAGGCGCATGTATATCTTGTCATTGGTAGAGCGTCAGATAATTCCATTTTGATGATGCACGCGTCACCAGATGGTGTTAAGTTATCAGGAACACCAACCCCATCAGGAGAAAGTAGTGAAGCCGCGCGGTTAGCGAGTGAATACACAGCTAAGTATTTCCCAGAGTACTACGAAAAAGATGATGTGTATTTAATGTCTTATAGTTTCTTGAATTCATATAAAAAGTTCCAATATGATTCGGCACTTGTAGCCGATCCAGATGGATATAAGCAGATGAGTGCAGAAGAAATCTTAGAAGACTTGTTTAGTGAGAGATGAAGGCTACTAGATAAGAAGGCAGGGTTTTAGATGTAGACAATTTATGAACACTCAGATTGTTGTGATTTGTATCACAACGTATAAACACACTGGAGACTATCATAATAAGTGATAGGAGTGAGTTTATGAAGCCAAATATAAAGATACCGGATTTCAATGATGTTCCTTTCATTGTTATATGGGAATTAACACGCGCTTGTGATTTACACTGTTTACATTGCCGTGCAGAGGCACAAACTGAGCGTCATCACTACGAGTTATCAACAGAAGAGGGAAAAGCCCTAATTGATGATATCGCAGACATGGAGTACCCGATGCTTGTATTCACAGGTGGAGATCCTTTAATGCGTGAAGACGTATTCGAACTGGCAGAATATGCTGTAATGAAAAATGTAAGAGTATCAATGACACCGAGTGCAACGCCGAACGTTACGAAAGAGGCGATGCAAAAAGCGAAAGATGTGGGATTATCGCGCTGGGCATTTAGTTTAGATGGCCATAACAAAGATATTCATGACCACTTCAGAGGAACATCTGGAAGCTTTGATATTACGATGAAAGCAATTAACTACTTAAATGAACTTGAAATGCCATTACAAATTAATACGGTAATCTCGAACTATAATATTGACTATCTTGAAGAAATGAAAGAAATGGTCATGAAGTTGAACTGTGTATTATGGAGTGTATTCTTCCTCGTGCCAACTGGTCGTGGTAAGAATGAAGACATGATTACGCCCGTTCAACACGAACAGGTTTTCAGATGGCTGAACAAGATCAAGGATGAAGTACCATTTGATATTAAAACGACTGCTGCACAGCATTACAGACGTGTCGTCATTCAAGATCAAATGCGCAAAAACAAAGCAGATAAAGAAATGCAAATTCGATATTTAGATGCACTTGACCAAGGTAAGACAGGAACGATAGACGGACTCGGACGTGCACCGAAAGGTGTTAACGACGGGAATGGATTTGTCTTTATTTCTCATATAGGACATGTGTATCCAAGTGGATTATTACCAGTTAACTGTGGTAACGTGCGTGTCGATAAGCTATCAAATATTTACCGACAATCGCCAATTTTACAAAACTTACGCAACCCGGATAAGTACAACGGGAAATGTGGCGTATGTGAATTCCGACATGTGTGTGGCGGCTCGCGCTCACGTGCATATGCGGCAACGGGGGACTACATGGAATCAGAACCATACTGCGTTTATATTCCTAAAGCACTCCGCAAAAAGAAGACAACTATGACAAGTTGATATAATTGTTCCTACCTTTTTCAGAAAACCACCACTCAACATCTCTAGAGTGGTGGTTTTTGTGTTGGGAAAATCTTGTAATGTATAATTGATAGTATTAAATAGGTTGTGTGCTTCACTAGTAATAAGGAGATTACTATAATGAAAGAACAAGAAGAAATATCAGAGGCATTTCCTGAGATTAGTGAATCTGATTTTATTGATAGTTTAGACTATGATGAGCACGATGCACAGATGGATGTTATAGATACACTCATGAATTTATGTAGTGCTCAGTATTATTACAAAAATAAGAAACTGCTTTCTAAGTATGAGGGGATAAAATGGGCGAGCAGGAGTTATCCAGAATATGCTTTTCTATTAAACTCGATAATAGATTTATATCAAGAGAATCAAGATCGTATACCTGAAAAGATGGTTGACAAGGTAAAAAAATTTAAACAGCTATTAATAATGGAGAGAGAAAAATTAATATAATCTAATGAAATTTTAGCGTAATTATGCTAAAAAATTTGAGGTGATATTTAATGAAAACAATTAGACCAGTATCAGATTTAAGAAATAATTGTGCAGAAATTTCACAGCAAGTACACGAGACAGGTAAGCCCATTTTTTTAACTAAAAACGGTTTTGGAGACATGGTTGTATTAAGCATGGAAGCTTACGAGTCAATGGCATTTGAAAGTGAAGTATATGAAAAGCTAAAAGAAGCAGAGCAAATAGCTGAAACGAATGATGTATCATACTCAACAAAACAAGTACTGGACATGATGAAGAAGAGAATAAATGAAGAATTATAAGGTAGAGATCGAGCAAGCTACGCTTAATGACATTAATGTGATATTTAATTATATGAAAACCAATATTGGTGATGCACAGGAAGTAAACACGTTTATTGGTCAATTGATGGATAAAATTCAGTCGCTTGAAACCTATCCGCATTCATACCCGAATTTTCAATCGAGTCGTAAACTCAAGTATGAATATAGGAAGCTAATTTTCAAAAACTATATTATTTTGTATGCTGTAAATGAACTAGAACACACTGTTAATGTTTATAGAATTCTTTATGCAGGACGAAGTTACCTGTACCTATGATTGTTATAAAAAAACTCTCCAACAACACTTGTTGGAGAGTTTTAAAATTAAAGTTCATCAATTCTCGCACGGTCATCCGCAGTTAATTCAAAATCGAATATATCTAAGCTTTGTGCCTGGCGTTCTTTGTTGTGAGATTTTGGAATAACAATCACATCGCGTTCGATTTGATAACGAAGCACAACTTGCGCATATGTTTTACCGTACTTTTCACCAATTTCTTCAAGCACCGTTTTCTTCTCATCATCAATGCCACCAAGCGGTCCCCAAGCAATTGTTGCGATGTTATGCAAATTATGGAATTCAATCTGTGGCTCATTCCAATCGCCCATGTTTGATTTTATCTGGTTTGCGGATGGTTTTACTCTTCCGTTATCAAGAATTAACTGAAGTTGTTCCTCGTCGAAGTTCGACACTCCGATTGATTTGAATACGCCACGCTCGTAATACTCTTCAAGAACGGCCCAAACTTCCAAAATATGATCTTTATCGTCGAGTGGGAAGTGAATCAAATATAAATCAAAATAATCGGTTTGTAATTTTTCAAGGCTATTCTCAATCGCTTTGTGTACTTGATCAGTACCTTCGTATGCCACACGTGTGTTTAGCTTCGTAGTGATAAAGAAATCTTCACGCGGAATACCGGATTTTTTAATTCCTTCACCAACAACTTCTTCGTTGTTGTACAGTGTTGCAGCATCAAAGTGGCGGTAGCCATTTTCAATCGCCCAATCCACTTCCTCAGTATCCCCGCGCAACTCGTTTTGATACTGGTTATCTAATTTACCAAAAGTGTTTGTACCACTACCGACAATAGGTATTTTTAAATCATTATTTAATGTTACAAACTTCATTATATATTCCTCCTACTTCTAAATATCTAACGTCATTCTAAGTCTATTATAATGGAGTTTTTCGCTGCTCGCTCAAATTTTGGTTTAAACTGTACGATATTTATAGTGAAAAAATATTTTATCTGTCACATAAAAATTAAGAATAGTGGGTATGAACACCAGTAATAACATAAAGAGGATTTTGTTATGAGGAAAGAGAATATTTCATATTGGACCAAATCGGCTAAGATTGATGATTTTCCTAAATTGTCTGAATCTATAGAGACAGACAGACTTGTCATTGGTGGGGGAATTGCAGGTATTTTAACCGCACACGCACTCGCTTCAATTAACAGAAAAGTAATACTGATTGATGGTCGAAAGTTAGCGCAAGAAACCACTGCGAATACCACTGCAAAAATCACTGCACAACATGGTCCTATCTTTCAAACGTATTTAGATAGTTATGGAGAAGATAAAGCCCGACTCATCTACGATTCGCAAATTGATGGTATCAATCATATTGCAGAACTCGAAGAAAGGTACGACATTTATTGTGATTTTGAACGGTTATCTAGTTTTTTAGTCACTAATAGTGAATGTTTCGAATCACTTCAAAAAGAGAAAGAAGCATACGACCTCCTTAGAATTCCACATAATGTCCAAGAAACAGGCATAGACCTCCCAGTAGAAAATACATATGCACTTGAAATACCTAATCAAGCACAGTTTAATCCAATAAAATTTTTAGCACACATGGTGAATACGTTATCGGAACTTGAGAACGGTCAAGCGGGTATTTTCATGGTAGATGGAAACTTGCGAGCGATTTATAAAGATAATTCAGGTCAAAAACATGAGACAGGCGCGGTGTGTACGCATATGGGATATATTGTCAATTTCAATGATGATTAAATCAGAAGACTGGAATACACTCTCGATACCTAAGAAAAAAGCATAAATGATTTACACCATTCCATTGACTGTGGCGTGGTGTTTTTTAGTTGTGATTGTCAAAGAATGGCCAAAGCGTTAGACTTTAAGACATACAATAAGTCATGAAGAGGACAACACAATGAAATTTTTAAATCGCTTTAAAGATTCAATTTGGATAATTCCGGTCATGCATAGTGTCGCATCGATTTTACTTGCATTGGTTATTGTCTATTTCAACTATTATATATTGCCAAATTTACCATTTAAAATACCATTCTTTTTACAAACATCCATGGATCTGGCACGCACGATTCTTTGGGTTATTTCCAGTGCATTGTTAACGATGACGACGATTACGTTTTCAACGATTATGGTCGTGTTGACGACATACTCATCACAATATTCACCACGTGTTTTAAAGGACTTTGTCAATGATCCTAAAACGTTGCATGTATTAGGAATATTTATGGGGGGGTTCTTGTATGCAATTATGTCGCTCGCTTTCTTACAAGAAACGACCTTTGGTGGAGAAGTTATCTCTGCCATCGTTGGTGTGATGATTTCAATTGCCTGTCTCTTCGTATTCGTATACTTCGTTCAACATGTGGCTTCAAGTATTCAAATTATCAATTTAATCAATGCACTAGATAAAGACATCTCTTACGAAATAGAACGAGAAGAAAAGCTTTTTGCAAGAGAGGAAGTACAAGTATTACATAAGGAGCCAATGATTCGCGTGTACTTAAATACGTACGATGTGACTGTGTCTCGTAACGGTTATATACAATATCTAAACTTACTCGGCGTGTTTAGATGGGCGAGCGCGAATGATGCATTTGTAGAAATCAATCATAAGATGGGCTCATTTTTAACTGAAGATGAAGTTATTTATAAGGTCCATTCAAATTCGGAAATTACAGCATTTGATGAACTAAATGCGACATATATTTTAGGGAAAGAACGAACGATTGCAAACAATCCAGACTATGCAATTCAAAAAATGGTTGATGTTACCATGCGTGCATTGTCGCCGTCAACTTACGATCCGTTTACCGTCAACCAATGTTTAGACTATCTAGCCGTTGCAATGCGTGAGCGATTTAGAGAAACTGGTCATTTTATCGTGTTAAAAGATGAAGCTGTCAGAGTCATCGCACAACGCACACCAGTGAAGAGGGAACTCTATGATGTGTTTGGACAAATCCATTATTATATTCGCGAAGAAACAACTGTCTATATTAAACTGCTACAGGTTTACACTTTGATTGGTGATGCGAGTCCAGACTATATAAAAGATGAAATCAAAGAGTTGGTGATTCATTTGAATGGTGTGTTTAATGAAGAAATTCTAGAGCCACTCGATTTGGAGTATGTGAATGTTGAGAGAGAGAAGTTGAATGAGGTGCTTGAGGCTTAGTAGATGAGCAATTGTACAATATATTTATTATCATTTGGAGGTGTGATTATGTCAGTTATATCTTATTCAAACGCTCGAAAAAACTTTAGAGCGATCATAGACAAAGTCAATGAAGATTCAGATCCTGTAATCATTACTACAAAAGACGAGAAGAATGCTGTTCTTATTTCTGAAGCAGATTACAATGCAATCGTTGAGACGTTGTATTTAACAAGTACGGCAGCAAACGCAAAATACTTAAGTCAGTCAATCAGTCAACTTGAAGATGGATATACAACAGAGGTCACACTTGATGAAGATAACTAAATATACCTTCACAAAAAATTCCTTTGAAGACTATTTATACTGGCAAAAAGCAGATAAGAATACGTTGAACAAAATTAATACCCTTCTAAAATCGATATCAAGAGACGGTGTCATGGAAGGCGTAGGAAAACCAGAAAAATTAAAAGGTGACCTAAGTGGATATTATAGTAGACGTATTACAATAGAACATCGATTAGTGTATAGAGTACGTGAGAACGCTATAGAAATTGTCGCTTGTCGCTTTTATTTTGAGTAATCTTCTTTTGATATTTCTAATTCAATTTACATCAAAATGTTTATAGATATGTTTAACACGACGTAAAATGTAATTACGTACATACTTACATACATTTTAAGGAGTGGTGTAATATATAATCCAAAAGAAAACCACTGCATTGTTAAAGAACAGAAGTTATGGAAGTCAGGGAACAGCACTGTCGTAACACTGCCAAAAGAAATTCTCACCTCATGGTGATATCATTTAAGGTTTGAAAGATAGATGACAATTTATTTGACAGAAGGTCAGATCGTTGCAATCAACTATAAATTAATTTTGGAAACTTCACCAAAAGAGCAGATGGGTCTAAAAGAGGACTCTGCACTCAACATGATTGTTGAATCTCTAAAACAACATGCATTTGATCAGGAGATGTATCCGAGCTTGTTACTAAAGGCAGCAATATTTATCGAAATCTAGTCCTTAAACATGTCTTCTTTAATAGCAATAAACGAACGGCATTTACTTGCATGGAAATTTTCCTATTTTTAAATGGCGTAAAGATAAAAATTCCCACAGTGGAAGGTATCGAGTTCACTGTGAGAATTGCAACTGAAAAATTAGATGAGGCAGACATTGCAAATTGGATTGAGAAATTTATAGTGAAGTCCTAAGACTCTCAATCTCATTGATTAAATTTTCGACCAACTCTTGCGTTGACTGTTCTTTATTAAAGCGTGTATTTTGACCGCTCCAGAGTGCCATATATTCTGGGCGGTTTTGTTGTGCCGCCGCTTTTCTGATGACAGATGTTAGCGCGTGTTGTATTGGGTAGGATGCGAGTGAATCTTGGTAATCCAGCATTTTATCAATAAAGTCATTGCGTATCCCACGGGCAGGCTTACCACTGAATGATGGCGTGATGACTTTATCCGTTTCAACGCTATTTAGCACAGCGGATTTGATTGCCTTGTTCGCAGCACTTTCATGCGTTGTTAGAAATAGCGTGCCAATCTGTGCGCCAGCCGCACCGAGAATTAGGGACGCATATATTCCTCGAGCGTCTGCGATGCCGCCCGCTGCTATGACGGGGATGTTAACCGTATCTGCCGCTTGTGGCGTGAGCGCCATCGTGCCAATCATCGCATCATGAAAAGGTGTTTCAAAACTACCGCGATGACCGCCAGCTTCACTGCCTTGAGCAACCACCGCATCCATACTAGCTTCTTCATTGAGCTCTGCTTCACGAACAGAAGTTGCTGTGCCAATTAATTTTACATTGTTGTCTTTTAGTCGTTTGATGATATCCAGAGACGGAATGCCAAAAGTAAAACTGCATATAGGTACATTTTCTTCTATGATGACTTCGATTTGTTCTTCGAATTTATTGATTTCAGTTGGATTTACTTTGGATGCTGGATTGATGTTTAATTCTTCATAAATCGGCTGAAGCACATCGATTGATCGGCTAATCTGCGCTTCATCTACATCCACGTGTTCAGGGACAAACAAGTTCACTGCAAACGGTTGATCGGTTAACGTTTTAATTTTTTGAATCGCTTCCCGCGTCTCTTCTGCCGATAAATATCCAGCACCATATGTACCAAGTGCGCCACTATTAGAGACAGCTGCCACAAGCTCAGGTGTCGTTGCGCCTGACATCCCGGCTTGGATTATTGGGTATTTTATTTTAAGTTGTTGAGTCAGTTGATTTTCATTCCACATAAATAGTGCCTCCTGTTAATCAGATTACATTTTTGTGATTTCGTTGTCCGCACCAACTTCTGTCATTTCTCCACCCTTCATATGAATCGCTTTTCCGTACAAATACAGTTTCCCATCCTGCTTTAAAAAGTACACACCATCATCAATGGCATAGATATCTTCATTGTGCGAATCTTTCAATGCAATATCACGAACCATGTCGAGTCCGTCGAGTTTCATTCCGTTAAAATACTGAAAATGTGGGAAGATGCGTTTATCGTACAATCCTAGTCCTTCAAAATATCTTTCGTAATTCGGGTCCTCTGCCTCGCCACGCTCTTCTGGCAATGAGTAAACCGTGTCCGCAGCATTCATCGAACCCGCACTTAGAGAGATAATTAACCCATCGAAGTCGTGAATTTTATCTTTTAGATTGATTTCTTTGAAAAAAATGTTTTGTGTCGGCACATGACCACCAGATAAAATGAGGACGTCGAACTCATGTATGTCATAATCATGACGATGGTCATAGACGTTCATTTCACTTATTGAGAGTTCACTCATTTCCATCGATTCACGGTACATGTTCATGTACAAATCGTTTGTATCGTAAGTGTCTGGTCTCGAGCTGATTATCAGCACTTTAGCATTTTGAGGCCAATGCTGCTTTAAGTTCGTTAAAAATTGATTGTCATCTTTAATAAGCACCGGATATTCCGACCCATCCTCATTGAATTCAGTCGTCATCATGCTACTCGTGAAAAAGCATATTTGCGTCATTTTATCATCTCCAAAAATCAATTTGTCTTACTTCCATTATAAACATAACCGACAGTTATTTGAGTTATCAGAAAAATCCTAATATTATTTGGTTACTTGACCAAATTATGAAGGGAGGTCATTCAAATTGAGTAAACGTACGGCACTGCTTGAAGCAGCTTACAAAGTCTTTAGTCAAAAGGGTTACCACGCGGCATCGATTAAGGATATTGCGAATGAAGCTGGCATCACACCTGGGCTGACGCACTATTATTTTAAGAACAAAGAAGAGATATTGTTTTATATTCAAAACAATATGCAGGACACATATCATGCAAAATATTCAGGAGACCGCCCATCGATGTCATCCGCATTTCAGGAGATAAAAGAACGCGTCGATATCGATCCGGATTGGTACCGGTGGCGTTACGAGATATTTTCACTGGGCATAAAGTCGGAAACGATTCAATCAGAGGCGTCTGATGTCCTAGAGCGAGGTAGACAATCGTTGGAAGAATCAATTGAAGCGATTGGTGGCAATCATAAAGACAATCGAGCCTTGGCATCGGTGTTGCTTGCAGCATTCGATGGCTTAGCACTTCAAAAATTAATGGATGATGATTTAGATTTAAATGACAGCTATAAACTGCTTGAGAAACTATGCGAGCATTATATAAATAATAGAGATTAGTTGCTAAAGGAGTATGTCTATGAATAAGACGACAAGAATAATCCTGCTTATGTTTTTATTGTGTTAATTGTTGGGCATGTGACTGTTCATGCGCAAGTACCAAACGAATCTGAAATTGAGGATTTTGTTGAGGAACGCTTAGACGAATACAACATACCGAATGCGTCTCTCGCAATTATTTTAGGTAAGGACGATATTAATTTTTACAATTGGGGCGAAGGCAGTAGTGAGACGGCAGCATACTTAATTGGCTCACTAAGTAAGCCGGTCACTTCTTTTGCAATCCTGAATTTGGCCGATCAAGGAGAGATAAACATCGATAACCATTCATCACTTGTTGAATCATTTAAGTGGGATCAGTCCGAGTGATAGTTTTAGTGTGACGGATACTGTGCGTGAACCAGAAAACGCCATTGCTGAAGCGATTCAAGAATTGAGAGGAGTGACTTTGGTCTCTGAGCCTGGAGAAAATTATGCTTACAACTCAGTCAACTATCTGTTGCTCGGTGGACTTATTGAATCTATGTCAAGCATGTCTTTTTCGGATTATTTAGATAGTGAAGTTTTCGAGCCACTTGAAATGACAAACAGCTCAGCCGATTGGGAAGGGATTGAAGATGATTTAGTCACGGCCCATGTGTCATGGTTTGGTAATCCTGTGAGTACGGACGCATTTTATGATCACGCGGGAGCACCGTATGGCTACATCGCATCCACAACCGAGGATCTTTCTAAATTTTTAAGTACAGTTTTGTTTGATGATTCGTCAGATGAAATTTTTGAGGGTGAGGGTGGCGACAACTACGTCTACGGTTGGTTCTACAATGATGAAGGCGACTATTATCATGGTGGGGCAACACCCGAATACCGCTCACAAATGATGTTCAACGAAGATGATGGGTTCGGACTTGTGTTACTCACTAACAAATATAACTTTACAGAAGATGGGCAAGTCACTGAGATCGTGGATGGCATCGGTTCGATATTAAAGGGAGAACCATATGACTTTAGTCCAGGTTCTAATAGCCACATGCAATGGGGGCTGCTAGTGGCATTCGTTATCATTGCGGTTTTAATGTTAATTCATGTTATTAGACTGATAAAAAAACCAGCGATTGTTAAGCGCTGGCAATTCTTTTTATCAGTGGTGTGTTTAGTTATTGGGGCGGTATTGATTCCAGCGGTTTCAGCGGCTTTCTCAACACCTTGGAAAACTATATGGCTTTTTGCACCAGACATCGCTTGGTTGATTATTTCTTTTGTTGCACTCTATGTGTTGTTTGGAATTGTGCTTGGTGTTGTCACATTTGATAAGCGTTCAATTGATAAGAATTAGTTATAATAATGTGTTCAGAAATAAATATTAAGTTAATGATGATCCTCGCTATAATAGAGGTGAGGAGTGATTTTATGAATATCATTGGATTAGATCATGTGCAGTTAGCCGCACCACCGAATAGTGAAGAAGCCGCACGTCGTTTCTTTGGAGAAATCTTAGGACTTGATGAGGTTGAAAAGCCGGAAGTTTTAAGGAAGCGCGGCGGTGTGTGGTTTCAAATTGGGAATCAGCAACTGCACATCGGAATCGAAGAAAGCTTTGTGCCTGCCAAAAAAGCACACCCAGCGTTTGAAGTACGTGAATTGGATGAATTGAAGAAGCGGGTGGATGAATTTGAGGTCGACTATGTAAGCGATGGAGATTTGGAAGGTGCGAATCGTATTTTTGTCTTTGATCCGTTTGGGAATCGGTTGGAATTTCTGGAATGGCTATAGGTGAGCGGACGCTCGCGGAACGCCGGGGCGAAAAATTGTTTGCGAGTTCCGCGAACCCAAATCTCACGGAACTTCAGAGTGAAAAAAAGTAGCGAAGTTCCGCGAACCCAAATCTCACGGAACTTCAGA
>NZ_FOIT01000006.1:31248-69549 GCF_900110815.1 Aliicoccus persicus
AAAAAAAGTAGCGAAGTTCCGCGAACCCAAATCTCACGGAACTTCAGTGTGAAAAAAAGTAGCGAAGTTCCGCGACAAGACATAGAGTTGGAACTCAGGGCTAAAAATTCGGTCGGAAGTTCCAATTTCCATCTAGGGTTGGAACTTCACGACAAAAATTCGCTACGAAGTTCCACCCCATCCACAACAACTCATCACCCACTAAAATTTCCTAAGCAAACATTGTGAAATACCTAAAATTGGAGTAGAATAATCTGGGTGTTTAAATGTGTTAAAGGGAGAAACGAACATGAACAATTTTTTTAAGCTAGAAAGTCGTGGGACGAATGTTAGAACTGAAGTAATCGCTGGTATTACAACGTTCCTAACAATGGCGTACATCGTTGTGGTTAACCCGGCAATATTATCGGCAGCGGGTGTGCCATTCGATCAGGTCTTCATGGCAACGATTATCGCAGCAGTCGTCGGAACGCTCATCATGGCATTATTCGCAAACTATCCAATAGCGATAGCACCGGGGATGGGGATGAACGCGTACTTCGTCACTGTCGTACTTAACCAAGGAATCAGTTATCAAACCGTGTTTGCAGCGGTATTCTTTGCAGGTGTCTTATTTATATTATTAACGTTCACTCCACTCAGAAAGTCACTCATCGCAGCCATTCCAGAAACATTAAAAGTCGGTATTACAGTAGGTATCGGGTTATTCATCGCTTTCTTAGGATTAAGAATGTCTGGAATCATCGTACAAAATCCAGAGACATTCGTGTCATTTGGTGACATTACAGATCCAGTGACATTACTTTCTATTATCGGTCTATTCATTACACTGACTTTAGTCGCGCGAAACGTGAAGGGTGCCCTATTCCTAGGAATGCTCATCACAGGTGTCATTGGATACTTCGCGAATATGTTAGATATCGCTGGTTTCGTATCATTGCCATCAATGCCTGTTTTCTGGGATTTAAACATAATGGGTGTCTTTGAACAATCACTCTACACAGTAATCTTTGCATTTTTACTCGTGACGATTTTTGATACAACAGGAACTACAATTGGTGTTGCTGAACAAGCAGGACTGATGAAAGATGGCAAGCTGAAGAATGCCAATGCAGCATTACAAGCGGATGCAATTTCAACAACTGTTGGTGCAACATTTGGTACGACACCATCGAGTGCGTATATTGAATCGAGTGCCGGTGTACAAGCAGGTGGTCGAACAGGACTGACAACACTCGTTGTTGCGATACTGTTCATTGCGACAATTTTCTTCACACCAATCGTAGAGACGATCTCGGGATTGCCAGCAATTACTGCACCAGTACTTATTATTGTCGGTAGCTTTATGATGGCGGGACTTGAAAAAGTGAATTGGAAACAGTTCGACGAAGCATTCCCAGCATTCATCGTCATCATTTCGATGCCACTGACTTCAAGTATCGCAACGGGTATCGCACTAGGATTCATCACGTATCCATTATTAAAATTATTCAGTGGTAAAGGGAAAGAAGTACATCCGCTCATCTATGTGTTCGGAGTAATCTTTGTTTTGCAGCTCGTATTTTTCCCAGGTCACTAAAACGATAAAGGCACTCGAAATGATTATCTTTTCGGGTGTCTTTTTGTTTTGTGTTGGTCTAGGATAGAGGTGAATGCTACAGCAATTCTACCCGACTTATCTGACAATCCATCTGTTTCAGAACGTCGGGCGTAAGTGGTATCTTTTTCAACATCAGGTGTTAGAAAGGATGATTTAGATTTCATGATTGAATTGTATCCGGTTGGCATGGCGTTTGTTGCGGATTCCAGTACACAGTTGTTTGACGATTATGAAACGTTGGAAACAATGCTCGAACCGAAAAAGTATTATGCGGATACTGACATTGGCCTCAATCATCATGGATTGTGGAATCGTGTGTATGGCGTCAATACACTTGGAAATGGCGGGAACTCTGCCGGGTTTTCATCCAATTTTCTGTTCGATCCGGAGCGTAATATCGGTGTTGTTGTCCTAACAAATCAATCAAATGAAACACGCTTTACATACGATCACTATAATTTGTATATGTTCTGGGCAATATAAAAAGTCGATTCATTTTGCCAAGATAAGTCGAGCCCCTCATTGTTAGAGATTATATGATGTACTCAGGAGATGAAGTTGATGGATATAAAATTAATGAATGCAGCGATTGATTATGTTGAAGACCATTTAAGTTCGCCAATTGACTTGGGTGAGATAGAACGAATTTCAGCAATGTCGCGTTATAACTTTCAAAAAGTATTTACGATTTTGTCAGGTGTGACATTCGGTGAATATGTACGAATGCGACGTATGTCACGTGCAATGCAACTGTTAAAAGAGACTGAAACAAAGATATTAGATATAGCGCTTGAGTGCGGTTATGAGTCGCAGGATGCATTTACAAAAAGCTTTAAAAATTTATATAAGATTACACCAAATTCGTTTAGAAGACATCCAGTATCCTTGACGACATTTCCTAAAATGAATATCTCAGTAACAATAAGAGGAGGAATCAGTATGGCTTATCAAGTAAGAGAATTAGAAACAATGTCAGTCGTCGGTGAGGTTAGATTATACAAATCGATGGGGGTAGCGCTGCGTCAAATCAATTCGTTCTGGAATGAATTTAATGATTCAGAGAGGCCTGATGCGCTGATAGAAATCGCCGATAAAAAGATTCAAGGATTTTTAGGCGTCAGCATTCCACAGGGTGACGGTCTTGAGTACATGATTGCAGTGAGTTCTGATGCGGATACTCGCAATTTTGAATCACGTGAAATTCCGGGTGGTAGGTACTTGGTATTTGAAGCGAAGGGGCCGGTACCCGATGAAATTCAACGTGTAACGAAAGAAGCATTTGAATCGGTCATTCCATCATCTGACTATGAACTAAGAGATGCACCAGAGTTTGAACTATATAAACCCGGTGATCCGAATTCAGCAGAATATGTGACTGAAATCTGGGTGCCGGTGCAGTAACAAAAACCTTCCAAGTGAGAATATATTCCACACTTGGAAGTCTTTTTGTTCTACCAGGATTTTAAAAATCGTAACGGAAAACGAGCTCTCCCTCTTCGATTTCACCGGTATCATAAAAGCCGGCTCTTTTATACACAAAGTTTGCGCGTTTGTTTTCAGGTACTAAATAGATATACGAAAAATCATACGCCTCACGATATTCAGGGTTTTGTAAAACGTGATCGATACACTTAGAGCCAAAACCTTTATTTTGATGTTCTTCTGCAATCATCATGCGCAATATACCCAGACCACCATCTTTGTAGTTTTTCTCCAGCATGATGAATCCAACGAGTGTCTCTTCATTGTAAATGGCATAAGGCATCATGTCGCCTTTTGACAACCATGCTTCTGCAAGTGAATATACATTACTTGCGACAAAGTCATCATTTTCCAACTCCATACCAATCACATCATAAAAATTGTCTTCATCAATCGTTCTAAACTGAATCATAGTTATACTCCTAAATTTTGATTGACTTAAATTTCCAATCGTTAGTTAGCTTATATTATACACGAATGTTATTATAATCAAAAATTTTATTGTATGTTTACTCAGTTTGTTATAATGAGTGTATTGAACTGAACGGAGGTGTTGAAGTTGATCCTAGATAGTGCTGCGCGTACGCGTTTTACTCTTATCGTACGCAGTAAATTTGCCATTTCTCTTAAAAATTGGTGGGATGTGTCCAATTTTAATGAGAAAAATATCTAGGGGAATTTCAACATCAAAATTCCTCTAATTATGGAGGAAACAATGAATATTTTAAATGTGTCACAAGTTTCAAAGTCATTTACAGGCGATATGATTTTTGAAGATATTAAGTTTGAAATTAAAGATAAAGACCGCATCGGCTTGATTGGTAGAAATGGTGAAGGTAAGACGACACTGTTTAAATTGATTGCTGGCGAAGAGCATCCAGACAATGGATTTATTAACTTAAAGAAAGATGCAAAGATTGGACTACTTAGTCAAATACCAAATCTCCCGGATGAACAACAAGTCATCGATGCGCTCAAGAATGTGTTTGAGTATTTAAATGAAACGGAATCGCTCATGCAAAAGCTAGAGAAAGATATGGTAGAACAACCTGAGAATATGGAGAAGATATTGAATCGCTATGCAGATGTGCAAAATGAATTTGAAGCACTCGGCGGTTACGAGAAGGATAGTAAAATAAACTTTGTCATCCACGGTCTAAAAATTGCTGATCTTAAAAATAGAGAATGGCAATACCTTTCTGGTGGCGAGCGGACAAAGGTCGGACTTGCGATGTTACTGTTGTCTTCACCAGATTTACTCCTGCTTGATGAACCGACGAACCACTTGGATATTGAAAGCATTGAGTGGTTAACTCAGTTTATCTTAAATTATAAAGGTGCAGTCATGATAATTTCACATGATCGCTATTTTCTAGATGAGACTGTCGGTAAAATCTTTGAGATAGATCAACAGCAGCTCTATGTATATCATGGCAACTATTCTTATTTTGTTAAAGAGAAGCATGACAGAATTATTCAAGAATATGAAGCGTACAAGACACAGCAGAAGAAAATCGAGAAAATGAAAGAGCAGATTAAACAGTTGAAAATTTGGGCAAACCAAGCCAATCCGCCGAACGCAGCTCTTCATAGACGTGCGAAAAGTATGGAGAAAGCACTCGCGCGTATTGATGTGAAGAAAAAGCCGATTCTTGAAGCGAAAAAGATGCAGCTGGATATGGAACAATCAGGGAAGACGGCGAAAGACATATTTATATTTGAAGATGTCGCAAAAATGTATGAAGACATATTGTTTGAAGATGTGAATATGAGTATATATCGCAATGAACACGTCGCAATCGTTGGGGCAAATGGTACCGGTAAGAGTACATTGCTCAAGATGATGCTCGGCGATGTTGAAGCGGATGATGGTGTGATCAGTCGTGCAGAAAATATTAAAATCGGTTACCTTGCACAACATGACTTTAACAATGGGGACGATACAGTGCTTGAAGCGTATAGAGACTACGCACACGTGACAGAAGGTGAAGCACGCAATCATTTAGCAGGTTATTTATTTTATGGTTATGATGTCTATAAGAAAGTGAAAGATTTAAGCGGTGGTGAAAAGATGCGATTGCGCTGGGCTCAAATTGTGACGAACGATTTTAATGTACTTATTTTAGATGAGCCGACCAACCACTTAGATATTGATTCGAAAGAAATGCTTGAAGATGCACTGGAATCGTTTAATGGCACGATAATTGCTGTTTCACACGATCGTTACTTTCTAGATAAATTCTTCAACAAAACATTGTGGTTGGAATCCGGTATGTTAAGTGAATATGTGGGTAACTACAGCTATGCGAAAGAAAAAAGGAGAAGTTTAAATGAACAGAATTAATCTTATTGCACTTGGTATTCATGATATGGAAGCGTCGTATAGATTTTACAAAGATGTGCTCGGATTTGAAACGTTCGAAGTAAACCCGAATGCACCGATCGTATTTTTTAACAACCGTGGAACTAAACTTGAACTATTTCCAATTGAAGCGCTCGCAAAAGATGTCAATGCAGACGATCCACCGGAAATTAAAACAGGTGGATTTAATGGAATAACACTTGCTTATAATGCAAAAACTGAAGATGAAGTCGATGCAATATTTGAACATTTAATCGCTAATGATGTTGAAATTGTTAAGATGCCTGAACGTGTATTTTGGGGCGGGTATTCCGGCTACTTTAAAGACCCGAACGGCTATTATTGGGAGGTCGCTAAAGCGGCTTTTGAATTCGATGACCAAGACATGATTATCATTGAAAATGATTCACAAAGCTGACAAAATAATGTAACTTTCTCTGATTAACATCTTATTAAATGGGAATATATAGAGTACATAAATAATGGGAGGTTTTTGTAATGGCTAGATCTGAAGACACTCAAGCATTAAAAGAAGTACTGAATCATCAGGTTGCGAACTTCACAGTACTTTGGACGAAGTTACACAACTATCATTGGTATGTAAAAGGTCACAATTTCTTCTCACTTCACGAAAAGTTCGAGGAATTATATAACACTTCAGGTGAATATGTGGACGAAATTGCAGAACGCCTGCTTGCGATTGGTGGGGAGCCGGTTGCACGCCTAGATGAAGCATTAAAGGAAGCAAGCATTGAAGACGCTGAGTATGATTTAACAGCTGACCAAATGGTGAGACAGTTAAACAAAGATTTCGATTTAATTTCAAAAGAACTTGATAAGGGTAAGGATGTCGCTGAAGAAGCTGGCGATGATCGTACTGCAGATATGTTTATTGGAATGAATACAGAACTTGAGAAGAACAACTGGATGTTGAAATCGTTCTTAGGTAAAGATGTTCAATAGATAATTTTTTGGGAGAGTAGGCAACATGTCTACTCTTCTTTTTTATCAGCAAAAAACTTTATATTTTATGAGCATATGATTGGAATTAACTCTAATTCGAGATATAATAAGTCGTGTAAACAAAAATTATGAAATGGAGAAATGAATGATGACTAAAGTAGGAATTATCGTAGGTAGTTTAAGAAAAGATTCTGTAACTAAACTTTTAGCTGAGAACGTTGCACCAATGTTCCCTGAAGGTGTAGAAACTGAGTTTGTAAAAATCGGAAATATTCCTTTATACAACGAAGACTTAGATACAGAAGAAAATACACATGAAGAATATACTAAATTTAGAAATACAATGAAAGAAGTCGACGCAATTTTATTCGTAACACCAGAATATAACCGCACGATGCCAGCAGGTATCAAAAACGCATTAGACGTAGGTTCACGTCCTTACGGTCAAAGTATTTGGGATGGCAAACCAGCTGCAATCATGAGTCAATCCCCATCAGGATTAGCTGGATTTGGTGCAAATCATGATATCCGTCAAGGTCTTGTATTCTTAAATGTTTACCCAATGCAACAACCAGAAGCATACATTGGCGGATCTTATGAATTATTCGATGACAACGGAAAATTAAACAACGAAGATACGAAAAGCTTCTTACAAACAGTTGTTGACGCATTCGTTGAACACATCGGGCGTTTTAAATAATCAAATCAGAATTTGTTCAATGCGTGTATGGCCGAGTCTTGGTCATGCACTTTTTTATGTTTGATATGATATGAAAAAGGCAATATATTATTCATCATAGAAAGTAAAGATTTTAGGAGAATCCGTGATGAATCAATTAGAAGAAGTAAAGATAAAACAGAGTAAAGGTGGACAACTGTTCATCGTAATATTAGGTATCATCATGACATTTGTCAGCATATTTGTAATTTTTATCGGCATAAATGATGACAATATATTCATGGTAATCGTAGGTATAATCGGTACATTGTTTTTTGGGTTGGCCTTCGTGTTATTGGTAAAAAGTTTAATTTCAAAAAAATATGTACTTATATTAAATGAGGAAGGTTTCTATGATTATTCGAGTGCTTTATCGACGAATGATACATTGATACCATGGGATCAAGTGACGCGTGTTGAATTAGTGCAAGTCACTTCAGAGGTTTTCGTAGCATTGTCACTAAAAGATCCAGAACTTGCAAAGCATGCACGGTCAAAAATGGGCAATATGTTTGCGAGGGCAAATAAGAGACTCGGTTATGCAGATGTGTTAGTGACAACAAAAACAGCACAAGGCTATGATGCAGAGAAAGTCGGACAGCTGATGTATGATTACTGGGTGACAGCTGTAGGGATTGAAGAAATCAAAAACAGAAATGAAACCCGTGAACTTAAAGATTTAGATGAATTATAGAAGAAAGCCTACAATTATGTAGGCCTTTTTCATGGAGAATGTGGTATTATATATATGACTGAGGTCCCATAGCTCAGTGGGAGAGTGCTTGCTTGACATGCAAGAGGTCGGTGGTTCGAAACCACCTGGGACCATCTATTACACAGCCATTTTTTAGTGGCTGTTTTTTTGTTTTTGTTATAGCGTTTTTTTCGTCAGATCATTCAGTGAAACAGCAGTTTTATTGCGAATACCCGAGACACTCTCCGCGTGTGTCATAGAACTGACGACCGATTCATGAACGGCTTCAGCCGTCGCCTTGAACAGTGGATTGATATCATCATCGTGTAAAAAGTTCATAGATAACGGTTCTTTTGGTGATTGATGGGGCATCTTCGTTGCAGTAGAGAACGCGAGTGCAAGCTCGCCGCTACCGTTACCAATGTAGGCACCCGTACGGCTTAATCCGACTACGGCACGATTTGATACACGCTTCAACTGGCGCTCAGATAGTGGCACATCCGTTGCGATGACGACGATGATCGAACCTTTTTCTTCGGTTTTATCGTTCGGTAATTCAAAATCGTTGGAGAGTTTTTTATCGTCTATCATCAGGTCTTCGAACGAACCATGGTTGCTCATGACAAGAACACCAACCGTGTACTCAACTTCATTTATTTTTACTAATCGAGAAGCAGAACCGATTCCACCCTTTAACTCGTGACACATCATGCCCCGACCTGCCCCGACAGCACCTTCAGAAAAAACAATGTCAGCATCTTTAATTGCTTGAGCGATATGTGTTTCACGCACGTGCATGCCACGAATATCGTTTAGCTGCATATCATTACACTCGAGCACAATTGGATTCACGGTACCCGTTTTTACACCGATGTCTTCATTTTGATCTAGCATGTGTTTGACAAGGGCAGTAGAGGCAGTGCCGACACTGAGCGTATTCGTAAGAATGATTGGTGTTTCAATCGTGCCCATCTCATCCACTTGAATGAGCCCGACACTTTTCCCAAATCCATTGATAACAGTAGAAGCAGCGAGATATTTATCTGTGAACATATTCCCGTCGTGCGGGAGAATTGCCGTCACACCTGTTTGAATGCCCCCATCACTCAGCGTCACGTGTCCAACTTTGACACCCGGCACATCCGTGATTAAATTATTTTTCCCAGTCGATAAAGTTCGTGTAGAACGATGTTGTTTATCTAGTCCCATTAGAATCCTCCTATCGTATATATAATTTTAGTATACAGTTTATTGTTTATCATTTTTGTGATAATTCTTAAATTTCAATCGTATTAATTCATTGTGAAAGGGAATATCAAAATTATCAAGAGTTGGAGAAATCAATATGAAAAAACTTATAATGCTCGTTGTTGCGATGCTACTTGTTCCGACGTTAGCTGAAGCAGATGAGACTGTATTTGAAAATATGAGGAGTTGTTTGAAATATTAATAGAAGCGCATGGCTTTATAGAAGAAGAAACAGATGATGCGATTGAGAATTTACAAGAATATAGTATACGATAAAAAAAACCCCGAAACCAATATGGTTCCGGGGTTAAGAGCGGATAGAGAGGGATTCGAACCCTCGAAACGGGCGAACCGTTTACAGGCTTTCCAAGCATGCGCCTTAAGCCACTCGGCCATCTATCCATTTAGTGCAACGTTACATATTATAAGATATTTATTTGAAGAATTCAATATGTTATATCGTCGTTTGAACTTGCATCAAAAGGAATATCACAGATATCAAGAAGTAGGAGAAAGGCGATATGAAGAAACATTTAATTGGTGCAATTGTAATACTTCTTATTGGAATGATTGTGACATTGGCGATAAATATTGTACAAGATGAAAGTGAAGCGGAAGATAAGGCAGAGGATAGTGAGCTGAAAGAAATTGAGCAATTCTCACAAGAAGAGAAAAATGCAATCACCCTGGCACGCGAATGGGAAGATGTATTTGACTGGTCAAGAGTGCTAATGATGGAAAACTTACTGGTTGAAAGAACAGGTTGGGAAATCTCAGAAGCGGATGCAGAGGGGGTTCTCGATTATCTAGATTTTGATTATGAAGAGAACGCCTTAGAATCAGCAAAAACGCACTTACTAGCATCCGATTATTCTGATGAGGAGTTACACAATTTATTAACAGAAACAGATGGTTTTACTGAGGGCGAAGCCAAATATGCGATATAAAATTTAGAGCAATAGAGAAACTAAGTCCTGGGAGATGCAATCTTCGGACAAGTTGACGTTTCAGATGAAGCTTCAGTAGAGCACATGGTGAAAGCAACGGTTGATCATTATGGAACATTAGATATTGCAATCAACAACGCTGCGATCACACCTGACGACAAGCCATTGACAGAAACAGATTTTGAATATTGGGATAAACTGATGGCGGTTGACCTTAAAGGTGTCGCACTCTCATTAAAATATGAGTTACGCCAGTTTGAAAAAGAAGGTAATGTAGGATCAATCGTTAATACACCATCAGCAAGTGAAGTCCGTCCACAGCCAGCAAACTCAGCATATGTTGCGGCTAAGTATAGTGTGATCGGATTAACTAAAAATGCTGCGATGGACTACTTACCAAAAGGAATCCGTATTAACACAGTTGCACCAGTTGCAATTGACACACCGATGCTTCGTGGTGCAATTGAACAATGCGGATTAGAACCAGATAGTTATGCGAAACAATTGAGTATGCTTGGTAGATTCGCACAAGCAGAAGAAGTTGCCCAAACTTACCTCTGGTTAGCTTCTGACGGATCATCATACGTAACAGGTGCAGTCATCAATGTAGACGGTGGGTATACTTAATTGTAATAGAGATTTAAAACCAGCATTCGGGTGATGTTGGTTTTTTAATTCTTTGAGATAGGATTGATTGGAGATTTTGGTGGCTTGCTACTTCAGAGAGAAAATAGGGGTGGGGTAACAGGCCGCTGAAAGTTCATGGTAACTCCGAATCAAAAATGGAGTTGAGTGAGGACGGATTTGAGTCTTGTGCTCACTCAGGCTCGAAAATGGAGTTGGGTGAGCACGGATTTTAGTCTTGTGGTCACTCGGGCGCGAAAACGGAGTTGAGTGAGGACGGATTTGAGTTTCGTGCTCACTCGGGCTAGAAAACTGCAGTGAGTGAGCACGGATTTGAAACTGGTGCTCACTCGGGCCAAAAAAAGACACTGAGTGAGCATGGAGATCACATTCACTGAACTCAGCCCACTAAGTCATCTTATAGAAATCAAAAACAACCTGATCTGGTCCTTCAACAAGCAATGAGTAAGTTCCCCAGTCGGTTTTCAAGGGGGCATTCAAGATATTCTGCCCGTCTTCTTTCAACCGTGCTTCTACTGCATTCACATCGTCGACTTCAATGTGTAGAATGGTACCTGAATGGATCGTCTCCATCGGTACCAATGCCTCTAAACTCAACATCAGGGAATGCTCGCCGACTGTAAATTGTGCAAAGTTTTTATCTGCAAAATCTGGTTCTAAATCCAAAAGTCGTTTGATTTTTTCAGTTGCTTCTACAACATTCGAAACGATTAAGTCTGTCTGATTTAATTTCATAACACCACTCCTTAAACAATGTTTTACCAAATTTCACACACATCAAAATAAAAGATAAAAACCCCAAAACCGATACGCATTCAACACACGCACCGATTCGGGCGTTAAATATGTTCAATAGTTATTTAGTCTTAAAAGAAATTACGCTTCAATACCAATTTCTACGTTAGATTCGAATTTAACTTCGTCACTGACTAAAACGCCACCAGTTTCTAATGCTTGGTTGAAGCTCATACCGTATTTTGTACGGTCGATTTTACCAGATACAACGACACCTGCAACAAGTCCGCCACCTGGTGCTTGTGCTGTACCAGTTAATTCGAAATCAAATGTTTCTTCGATTGTTACATCTTTAATTGTTAAGTTACCAGTAATCGTAGACGCAGTAACTGAAGTACTTACAAATTTAATTTCTGGGTATGTTTCGATTTCAAAGAAATCACTTGTTCTTAAGTGATTGTCACGATCTTTTTGGTTTGTATCAATTGACTCTGGATAGATTGTTACGTCAAATTGTAATGAAGATACGTCATTGATGTCACCAGTAATGTTAACATCGAAATTTTTGAATTCGCCTTTAACTTTTGAAACCATCATATGTCTTACAACGAATTCGATATTGCTGTGTGCTTTGTCTAATGTATATTTCGCCATGGGTTAATTTCTCCTTTTAGATAAAAAATAATTTACGTATATACTCTGTTGCAACTACAAGAACATCGTAACATAAAATACCTCGAATTGGAATCAATATATCTCGAATTCTATATATTATTTAAACGAATGTGACCAATCTCAATTTACCTGTATAATTTTCACTAAACAGTGGAATCATAGATTAAATACTATGAATTGTAAAATTATTGTAATGGAGGTTTATCATCAGATGGAGATTAAACACGAGCATCGTGTATTTTATGTGGGTGAAAACGCGAATGAAGCATTAGCTAAAATGACGTATTCTGTCGCAGGTGAGTCGAGCATTATTGCAGATCACACAGAATTGAGTGACGAATTAAGAGGTCAAGGTGTTGGACAAAAATTATTGGAGCATCTTGTCGAATTTGCGCATGAAAACAATGATACAATCATTCCATTATTTCCTTTCGTAAAAGCAGAAATGTACAAAGGTCCTGAAAAATATAAAGATGTTAGGCGATAATTTCATACTCAAATAAACATCCTTCGATATTTGTAGGGTGTTTTTTATTTGAGAAGTCATCTATAATATAAGTAAGTCAAGTTTTACACGGTTGTATGACATTGAGGTGAAAGAATGATTCATAAACAATTATCACGTTTTGATGTATTTGCTTCTCTAGATGTAGAAGAGCTTCACGAAGTGGCATATATTACAGATAGGGTCCATGTTCAAAAAGGCCAACATTTATTTTATCATGGTGATGAAATGGAGAAGTTGTTTTTTATCATTTCTGGAACCGTAAAGATCTATAGAACGGATCAGGAAGGTAACGAGCAAATCGTCAACTTCTTTCAACAGGGTGAGATGTTTCCGCACCACGGTTTGTTTCGAACAGACAATTATCCAGCAAATTCGATTGTGTTTCAAGATGCGACATTACTTGTGATTCACAAAGCAGATTTTGAGAATTTGTTAATGAAGCATGACCGTATCGCGCTAAAAATGTTTAATTATCTAGGCAGTGTAATTTTAGACTTACATAAACGCTTGCAAGAGAAGCTATTATCCAGCACTGATCAGCAACTATTATCGTTGCTTAAGAGACTGATGATTTCTAACGGGATGGTGATTACTCCTGAAGAAACAAAGATCAATATTAAGATGACCAAACAAGAGATTGGTAGTATGGTTGGGATGACTCGGGAGACTGTGAGTCGTAACATCTCGAAGTTTAAGAAGCTTGATATTTTATATGAAGAGTCAGGATACATTGTTATCCGCAATGATAAATTAAGAGAATACAAATAACAAAAAAGTGGCTGCCAACATGTTGTTGGCAGCCACTTATTTATGTCTAAATTATTTAAGACGAGCCTTCTGCATCATCGTATGGATTTTTGTAATACTGTGATTGGTCGGTGAAAGTGATCAGGAAGACGAATGCGAGTATTACAACGCCAATTGCCAATTGTCCAATACCAACGCTGATTTGGTCAGCGAGTAGATAAGCATTACACAGCTGTGATTCTGAAGACGTGTAAAGTACACCTGTAATACCAAACGTAAGTGCCGTGATTACCATGAATATAAATCGCGCAAATGGCTGCAGCTTGCGAAAACTATCTCTTAGTGTCACACCGGCTAACAGTGGTATTGAAACGAACTTAAACAACTCAACGTACCACAGTTCAAGTGCTTCATCCATCGCACGCGGCAACATCCAGTAGATGATAATCGTTACAAATATGATCATGAACGGTACACCATTTTTATTGAACTTCTCAAAGAAATTTGGGAATTTTTGTTGCAATAATGGTGCCATCAAGAGTCCTGCAATGAACAGGAGCATCATCTGCATGTGCATGTGTAAGAACATATAGGACTCAAACAGCGTGCGCATAAAGGGTGTTGCAAATATTAGAATGATGGCCATCCCGTATATAAACTGACGCATTAGGATTCACCTACTTCTAACAAGTCTTCTAGTACTTCAACTGCAA
This sequence comes from Aliicoccus persicus, assembly GCF_900110815.1. GTDB lineage: Bacteria > Bacillota > Bacilli > Staphylococcales > Salinicoccaceae > Aliicoccus > Aliicoccus persicus. Next base: position 45,286 of record NZ_FOIT01000006.1, read on the forward strand.
CATCTGGCTCACGATAGTTCAGTGTATCTAACAACTGCCCGTCGGGCTTTATCAGATAAAAACTCGTGTTATGCTGAAAATCAGAACTTCCCTCTGGTATAACTGTCACACCATACATATCCAGCAAGTTCTCTAATTCATTATCATCCGGCACGCGCAACATTCTCCAGCTATCACCATCAACATTAAAGTAATTTGCATAGCGATCTAGGACTTCGACAGTATCGCGTTCAGTATCAAATGAGACACTTAAAAATACTATGTCATCTTCATACTTGTCCATGTCGAGTCGTTCAAAAACTTCCTGCATGCTCGCTTCCATTTGCGGACAAGCTGTCGAACAATTCGTGTAGATAAAAGTCATAAACATGTATTTGCCTTCAAATTCATCAAAATGATATGTACGATCCTTGTTGTCCTGTACCGTAATATTTGGAATTTGGGGCGGTGACTCTCTCAGTTCATTTAAGCGTTTTTCTTCAATCGTAAAAGTCGTGTATCCGTCTGTCGCAACCCACAAAAAGAGGAGGGCAATTGCGATGAGAAATGTACGATATATCCATTCTTTTTTCATCTTTATGCCTCCTCTTTTTATTTATATTTTTATATTACCAAGTTCTCCATGTCGGCGATCCTGGCGGTGCGTTAATCACCATGTCGACGATTGGATAACCGTAAGCCATGACAATCATAACGATAGCGAGTGCGAACCACATTGCCCAGTTTTCTGTCCAGAGTGGCGTTTTGTATGCGTCGCGATCTTGTAATGTTTGCATATAGAACGGTGTATGTCCCTTAGGTGCAAAGAACATCAAGTAGTAAATACCACCGACGATCATGAGACCTGCAACCATTAATACTAAACCACCGGCACCGACAATAAGTAACAACTCATTCCATTCAAGTGCATGTGCGTGATCTCCATAAGTTGAGTGCTGACTGCGTCGCGGTGTGCCGAATAGACCGACGATAGACATCGATGCAGACATCAGGAACATACCGATCACCCAAGCCCACGTTTGCCATAATGCAAATTTGTGCATGAATGGTGTAAATTCACGACGTGCTAAGTGTGGGACTAACCACCAAGCAACACCAAAGAATGTTAAGACAACTGCGATACCCACAGTCACGTGGAAGTGGCCAACAACCCAGAACGTGTTATGCACAACTTGGTTTAACTGGTTGTTTGTTTGAGCGATACCACCGGCACCACCAAAGATGAAACCAATCATTGCAATCATAATTGTTAAGAACTTAGGATCTTTCCATGGTAATTTAACTAACCATCCGAGTAATCCCTTACCACCACGACGGCGTCCTGCACGTTCTAATGTTGCAAACATTGCGAACGCTGTAAATAGTGAAGGCACTGCGATTGCTAAACTCATCACTGCGTGACCGAATTTCAATGTTTCTGTGAAACCAGGGTCAACGATTTGGTGGTGGAATCCACCAGGAACGTTTAGTACAACAATCAGGATAACAACGATACGTGCAAGGCTATCACTAAAGATTTTCGTACCAATAACTTTTGGAAGTACCATGTACCAAGCAGAAATTGCAACTAAATACCAAACGTTAACGAGCGTGTGACCAAACCACCATAATAATGTACGGTCGAGCAATACGTTTACGCCGTCCGTCCAACCGAATGCCCAAGGTACTTGTAGTAAAACTTTTGCTGTGACACCAATTGTACCAAGTGAAATCAGCATGTATGCACCGACTGCAAAGAATGCATACAGTGGTAAGTGTTTACCTTTGTTACGTTTCTTCCAATCATATGCTGCGTAGAATATACCTGCTGCTGATAAAAAAATCGTAAATGCTAAAAAGACAAGCCCAACATAGAACCACGGTGATGCTGCGAGTGGGGCATAGAACGTATACATGACAGATGCTTCACCCATCAAGATCGTACCGACGATAAACACTGCTGCGATTAAGAAACTGACTAAACCAGTCCAAGCGAGTGTACGCGTTAGTTTAGGCAATCCACCTAATGCGTAGTCTGTCGCTGAATACAAGTAACCGTTCATAAATAAAAGTGTAAATGAAACAATAAGTAATACACCATGTAATGTTAAGATCTGATAATAATCTAAACCGAAGAAAAATTCTGAAAGGCCTGCGCGGTTTAGTGCTTGTAAAACACCAAATGCTCCACCAATGAGTAACAATAGAAATGCGAGTCCGATCGTGATCAGACCGAATTTTCTAAATTTAACTTCTCCAATTATGTTATTCATCTAATCACTCCTCTACAATAATATTTGCTGTCATCATGTGGTGACCGACACCACAGTATTCGTTACATACCATTAAGTACTCGTCTGCTTCGTTAAATGTTTGTGTAATCGTTTGAATGTGGCCCGGTAAGACCATTGTGTTTAAGTTTGTATGTGGTACGGTAATACCATGAACAACATCTTTAGATGTCATAATGAAAGTTACTTCAGCACCGACAGGTACAGTAATTTCAGATGGATTAAAACTAAAAGCTTCAAGTGTCATTATGACTTCGTACTCATTATCTCCAACTTCGTATACACCAGGTTCATTAAATGGAGCAGGCCCCTCTCCGCCATCTTCCCATAGCGTATGGTCGACCGTTTCTTTGTGTGACGGTGGTCCCATACCAAGAGCGTATACTTGGTATCCAGTGACTATTAGTGCAACAGCAAGAACACCGATACCAAAGATCAACCAAATTTCTTCGAGTTTATGCATTTTCATCTAAATCATTCCCTCCCAATTTCCTGAACTTTAATATCTTAAAATAAATAGCATTAAAAGTAAGCAACTCCAAAGCAGTATTGCACCGCCGACAAAAACGATAGTAGAGAACAAAGTTCCGCGTAAAGATAAGTCTTCATTTTCATCATTTATTTCAGGTGGCTCAGATGTATAAACATTTCCAATTCTCTTTCCTTTATACGTCTTAATTCTGTAGCTACCATCATCTTGAGGCTTAATTGAAGGTCTCTCTTTAATCTCATATGAACTTATGTCAACAACCCTTTGCTTGCCCTTTTCCATGCTTTCACCTTCTCCGTATATTATTTGTTACTTAGAGTGTAAAAAAATATAGGAAATGTTGGTGTGATACAAATCACGGAAGTGAGAAAAAGTTTAAGAGATTTTTATATAATCTTAATAAATGAGTAAAATTACATAGATTGTTATTAATATTAATCGTTTGCTTTGGTTTTTATCTTGTAAGTAAGCGTTGAACATCATGTTAAATCATTCTTTATCGTGTGATTTATGAGGCATCTCAGAATGAACAATGCAAAAAGTGATTGAGATTACAGGTGTGACAAAACGAACACTTCTTTACTTTGGTGAATTGAGCGTTTGAAACGAGAGAAATTTAATGAAGCTGTATTGAAGGATTATTTGTTACTGGAAGATAAAGAACGGGTGAAAGTGTTGAGTAGGTGAGAGGGAATATTATTTGAGGTAGTTGGGCGTGTTGGAAAAACAAAAAAACGTGGAGACTTCGCATGAGAGTCACCACGATTATTGAAAGATTTTTTGCTTTCTTTTTGAGGTTTTTCATAATTTTGCTGTCTCTTTGTGGTCTTTTTTCATAATTTTGCTTTCTTTTTAAGATTCTTTCTTTCCCTCTTTCGTATACGAAATTACGTTTGTTCCTTTGTTGTCCGCGATTTCTTTTGCACGTTTTAATGCTTCATCTTTTGTGTCATATAAATCAGAAGCACGATCCGCAGTTACTGTCTTAACTTGCCAATTTTTCTCATCTTCGTCGAACTTAACTTCAACATCCTCATCCATAAGTTCAGGCCGGGCACTATCGTTGTCGTGGGAATCTTTTTTGCTCGGATTCGGTTCACGTTCAAACGACTCAACTTCACTTTTCGATGCATTGTCATACCACTCCTTTGCCTGTTCAGTCGCTATTGGAATAGCCTCATCTTCATCATATCCAGCATCCACCATCGAATTCGCAATATCAATCATCTTTTTCCTTAGCGTTTGATCAAAGTTTTTGAAACTGTTCGGGTAATCATTCATATTCCAAGGCATTAAATCCACTCCTTTATTGTCGTAAAGTCATTTATATTTAAATACCCAAATTTTAAGGAATTAAAGTGAAACGAGCTTTTAGGGGGTTAGGTTTGGCGGAACGAGAACACCGTTTTTCTCGAATCTCGTACCGCCAAACCGACTACTGCGGAACGAGATCACCGTTTTCCCGAATTTCGTACCGCCAAACCGACTGCCGCGGAACGAGATTACAGTTTTTCCCGGATCTCGTACCGCCAAACCGACTGCCGCGGAACGAGATTATCGTTTTTGCAGAATCTCGTACCGCCAAACCGACTACCGCGGAACGAGAACATCATTTTTCCCGAATCTCGTACCGCCAGACTAACCATCAACTCATCTCTCGTGTTAAAATTAAGAAAACTTTCGGGGGTGGACGATGAAGATTATGATAATGGGTTCAAGTGGTGCTGGGAAATCAACATTTGCTCGTACATTAGGGAAATTATACGATATTTCAGTCTTCCATTTGGATCAATGTTTCTGGAAACCGAATTGGGAGATGTCCACTTTAGATGAACAGATAGAGATTCACTCAAAGTTGATGGCGAACGAGGACTGGGTCATCGATGGGAACTATACAAGATTCTTCGAGGAACGTTCCGGTCATGCGGATAAAATAATTTTTCTGAATATCAGCCGGTGGCGGTGTTTTTATCGTGTGTTGAAGCGGTATGTATTATATAGAGGAAAGACACGGCCGGATATGAGAGATGGCTGTGAAGAGAAGGTAGACTGGGAATTTTTAGTGTGGATTTGGAATTATCATTCGAAGAAGAAACACAAAATTATTACGAAACTTAAATCCATAGAAGATAAAGAGATAGTCATTCTAAATGGTGCGAAATCAGTCAATGCGTATTTAAACAAATTGAATGAGGAGAATGATCATGAATAATGAAATGCAAGAGGCTTTTGAAAATTTAGAACAGATGCGTAATGCCTACTTTGCAAGTCTCGAATTCAACGGTGATATACACACGCGCGTCTTAGACGATAAGTGGAGTATAGCTGAATCGATTTACCATTGTTATAAATTATTGAAATTGACTCGTCTCGGATTGCAAGCATATTTGCCATTTGCAAGACCTATCATTAATCTCGTACCATGTGATAATCAAAATAATGATATGCCAAACATTTACTCAGGTAAAACGATGAAAGCGCCGTTTATACTTATTCCAGGAAATGTTGATCATCTTGAGAAAGGTGATCTTCGAAATCTTCTTGAGGTAGAAACAAGGAAAGTTCAAAATCTTGTAAAAAACTTAACTCAAAAGGAAATTTATTGTATTAGGCTGCCGGATCCAGTGCCAAATTATCCTAATATTATTCAAGGGATAAAACTACTGGAGATTCACGAACGTCATCATTACGAAGTAGTCATAGAAAGACAACAAGCGAACCGCTAGTATTTGAGTAACTTATTGGAATGGACTATGTGTTTTTTTGATTGCGGGACTTCGTTGTTTTGACGATGGGATGTTCTCGGTTTAACGGGACTTCGTCGTCTGGACGAAGGGATGTTCTCGGCTTAACAGGACTTCGTTGTTTTGACGATGGGATGTTCTCGGTTTAACGGGACTTCGTCGTCTGGACGAAGGGATGTTCTCGGCTAAACAGGACTTCGTCGGTTTGACGAAGGGATGATCTCGGCTTAACGGGACTTCGTCGTCTGGACGAAGGGGTGTTCTCGGCTTAACAGGACTTCGTCGTCTGGACGAAGGGCTGTTCTCGGCTTAACAGGACTTCGTCGTCTGGACGAAGGGGTGTTCTCGGCTTAACAGGACTTCGTCGGTTGGACGATGGGATGTTCTCGGTTAAACGGGACTTCGTCAGTTGAACGACGGGATGTTCTCGTCTTAACAGGACTTCGTCGATTGAACGAGGGGATGTTCTCGCTTTAATAGGACTTGACCCTCCCGCCCCTGATTTGAGCTCGGGAGTCCCACAATGCCGGTCTCAGCGGTACTCAGGGTATGATTTTTAGCTCGGGAGCCCCACAATGCTGTTCTCAGCGGTACTCAGGGTATGATTTTTAGCTCGGGAGTCCCACAATGCTGGTCTCAGCGGTACTCAGCGTTCGATTTTGACCTCGGGAGTCCCACAAATCGGTCGATAGTGTTCCTCCCGACACTGAATTGCCCCCGGGAGTAACAGTAATCTGATCGAACTGTGCGTCAGCATAGATTTTTTGGAGATGCCGCACATTTCGGCCACGGAGCTGTGCGTCAGCCGAGATTTTTCTGAGCTGCCGCACACTTTAGGCTTCGAACTCATTTTTTGATATATTTTCCTAATCAATCCACATTCCTATATAATGAGATTACTAAAAGTAATGTAAGGAGTGGTATTATCATACGTTATCCAGAACTAAACAAACGTATCGCTGGGATTACCGCACCGTCTTCTGGTGTAAACAAAGAACTTCATCCCATGATGCATCAAGCGATAGAACGCATGACAAAAAGGGGCTTCAAAACGACTGTCGGTGACACGGTGTGGACGCAAGAAAAAGCTAAATCAGCTGATAAAAAAACACGTGCAAATGAACTAAACAAAATGCTCCAAGATGATTCGATCGATTTGATTTTCCCTCCTTGGGGTGGCGAGCTGTTAATTGAAACCCTAGAACACATTGAATTCGATAAAATTACTCCAAAATGGATTCTCGGATATTCCGACATCAGTGCATTACTACTAGCGGTTACTTTAAAAACGGGTATGGCAACAGCACATGGCACGAACATCATCGATATTCGTGGTCCAAAATCCGACGCAACAACCGCACGTTGGTTAGACGTCCTAAATACAAAAGCCAACGAATCAGTCAAACAGCAATCCTCAGAACTTTATCAATTGGAATGGAAGTTTGATGATCCACCTGAGGAGATTTTTAACCTTACTGAACCGACCAAATGGAAATCAGTAACTGGTGAACCTGTAGAAATGAATGGTCGCTTGCTCGGTGGTTGTACGGATGTCATTCATCATCTCGTCGGTACGCCTTATGGCGATGTGAATGGGTTTATCAACAAGCAAAATATAAAAGAAAATATCATTTGGTACTTTGAAAATTGTGAAGATTCACCGACGGATCTCAAGAGAACTTTAACACAGATGAAATATGCAGGATGGTTCGATCAGTGTAGCGGAATCATGTTCGGACGAACGGCTGTCACAGACGATGTTGAAGGTTATACATTTCTCGACGTTTACAGAGAAATTCAAAAAGATTTGGGTGTACCTATAATATATGATGTCGATTGTGGCCACGTTCCGCCGCAAATGACGTTCGTAAACGGCGCAATGGCGCATATTACTTACGAAAATAATTCAGGCACCATGACACAAAACTTTTTGCCATAGGATAAAAATCCGACAGGAAAGAGTCTATGATTAAGAATAGCTTTCGTTACTTCATACTTTTATTTTTGGGGATGTTCGTCACAACAACAGTAAGCGCGCAAGATGAAGCAGTTAATCCGTACGATAGTATGGGACATAAGACATATTTTATGGAGATAAACCCTCGTGACTCGGATGAGCAGTCGTTCCGGGTCATGTTCACCGAATTTCAAACCGCAGTAAATTATGATGATGTGAGGAGTCAAGAAGGAAACTACTATTTTAAAGATGACTTACTCGTACTTTCTTTTCCTGATGAAGACTTTAACTTTGTTGACTTACATTTAAGCTATGATGCGTTAGACTGTTCTGAAATTAATGGAACAGTCGAAGATGTCACTGTGAAATTTGAATCTAATACAGATGAAGCGTCACTCGAGCAGTATTCGGATATTCATGAACGTGTTGTCGGTCAGGAATACACGATGACATTAACAGAAGAAAGCGAACCAAGCATTCCACTGTTAATGAACGAGCCGGTTGAAGAACTATATGAAGTCGAGAATGATGTGTATTTAATGAATATGGGTGGTTACGATGAAATCGTCTATCTAGATGAACAAAGACGCTTTTGGGGGAGTAATGGTATTAACCCTGATTCTGTCTTTCAACAACTCGGTTATTATACAATTGATGACTCTAATCTTGATTTCTATATAATGAACCTTTTTGGAGCGGGAGAAACGACTAGGATGTCAGTGACTTACACGCAATCGGGAAGCGGAGAATTTGAAGGTGAATTTACTGACTTAGAATTTATATCATTTGATAAAGAAGCACCGAGAGAGTTTGAAGAACAACGTGAAAGTAGAATTGGTGAAGCCTTTGAAATGGTAAAACTAGAGCAAGATGAAATCATTGGAGAGCTTGTCACTTTCGCGATTGGGCAAAGTGATGAAACTATTGATGTGATGCTCGAAGAAGACGGTGTTGCAACGATTACAGATTTAGATGAAGAGATTGCTGGTACTTACAGTCTAGAAGGCAATGTGCTTGTATTAGAAATCGACGAGTCTGGAGTGACGACGCGTCTTTATGTAGAGAATGCAATATCATTAGCAGACGTGAATTTCAACGTAGGTATCTTCTTAGCTCCTATGACAGATCAAGGATTTTCAGGAACGATAAACAGAATCACGCATGAATTTGACTCAGAAGTTACGGATTTAAACATTGATGAATTTGAATCACAGTTTGAGTTGAACGAAGAGTAACTTTACAAACTCTTCTTGTAAATAGATCTTAAAATCTATATTGTTTGGTTAAGAATACACCACGAGGTGAGACAATGAGTGAGCCACAGGAACGAAAACAAGATCCAGGTGATTTAACGCCGAGTGAAGCAAGCGCCGCTACAAAAGGGTGCATGCTCGGTGTTATTTTCATAATTCTACTGATTATTGCTGCGGTTGTTACAGCATTAATCGTCTTCGCATTAAACTTTTTCTCAGATGAAAATATGTTTGAGGATTTCGAGTTTACTTTATTTGATGACATAACAGAATTCTTTGAATCGGATTCAGAAACTGATTCAGACTCGAATTCGAATAATACAAGTGACTCTAGCGGTGTATTTCCTCAGACTGAAGAAATTGGCGGTCTCCGCATTACTGTGAACAATGCTTACTTCAATGAGAGTAATGACCGGCAGTTTATCGTTGATGCCAATATTGAAAATATAGACCGTGACTACTACTCACCGTCAGTTACAGCATTTCATATCTTTACAGAAAATGGTAACGCATATGCCTATACGGATGATTCACGTGAAATAAATAATCGCGAATCTGATACAGGAGAATTTAATCAACAGCTCGAAGTCGGTTCAGAAGAGAGATTTTTAATCGCTTTTCATGTGCCAGAATATTTAGAGTTTGATGTGGAAAAGTCGCTGATTTTTAAAGATTATCAAGACGATGAAGAAGCTAGCTTTGACTTGCAATAAAATACTAAAGGGGTTTTATTTAAGATGAACAGACGTTTAAGGCAATATATTTTACCTTTACTGTATATCTCATTTTTATTGATCATGTTTCTTTTCTTTGAAAATCAATTATCATGGATGTTATTCATCGTTGCAACTTCTATTTATATTGTGTTAGAAATAGTATTTGCCTTCATTTGGTCACGAGGTAATAATGACTCGGATGACCACGAACAAAAACGATAAAAATCCATTTAGACGATAGTAACGTCTTTGAAAGGGTACTTGATGTACCAAATAGAGAGGAAGTAAACAATGAAGAAGCGTCTCGTACTCGCAGAAAAACCATCCGTCGGCCGCGATATTGCACGGGTATTGAAGTGTGCAAAAAAAGGTGATGGATATATTGAAGGTGATTCGTACATCGTGACATGGGCGCTGGGCCATTTAGTGACGCTCAAGCAACCGGAAATGTACGATCAGAAATTTAAATCATGGGATCTACAACATTTACCCATGTTACCTAAGCAGTTAGACACGATGGTCATTAAAAAGACCAGTCGACAATTTAATACCGTGAAACGTCTCGTCAATCGCAATGACGTAGGTGAGATTATTATAGCGACGGATGCGGGTCGTGAAGGTGAACTCGTCGCACGCTGGATTTTCGATAACATCAAACATAACTTGCCGATGAAGCGCCTATGGATTTCATCTGTAACGGATCAGGCGATCAAAGCTGGCTTTAGCAAATTAAAGCCGGCAAGTCAGTATGAAAATTTATACTATGCAGCAGTCGCCCGCAGTGAAGCGGATTGGTATGTGGGACTCAACGCAACGCGTGCACTTACAACGAAACACAACGCAAGTTTAAACTGCGGTCGCGTGCAGACGCCCACACTGAAATTAATCGCACTGCGTGAAGCAGCGATTCGCGAATTTAAGCCAAAAATATTTTATACGGTCGACGTTGAAGCGGGCGGGGTCGTTTATCAGTGGCATCATCAAAATGAGCGAAGGATATTTGATAAGGATAGCGCTGAACAACTCGAGAAAAAATTACGTGGCGAACTTCAAATCACTTCTATCGATAAGAAGATAAAAACATCGTATCCGCAGGCACTATATGACTTAACGATGTTACAGCGAGATGCGAACGTGCGTTACGGCATGTCCGCGAGTGAAACGCTGCGCACGATGCAATCGTTATATGAGCGTCATAAAACTGTGACATATCCACGAACGGATTCGAGATATCTAAGCGCTGATATGGTGTCGACGCTTTCTGATCGTGTGAAAGCATGTGGCATCGGTGACTATCGCAAAGTCGGACAAGAGATTTTACGCGCTGGTATTCAAGCGAGAAAGTCATTCATAGACGATAAAAAAGTATCCGATCACCACGCGATTATACCGACTGAGGAATCGGTGATCTATGATCAGTTGAATGTGAACGAGAAACGCATCTACACGATGGTGGTCGAACGCTTCTTGGAAGTGCTGATGCCGCCGTACGAGTATGAAGCAATTACGATCGAAGCTTCAGTTGAAGGTGAAACATTGAAAGCGACAGGTAATCGTACAATCAAAATCGGATTTAAAGCACTCAGCAGCGAAGCAGGTGAAAGCGGATTGCCTGACGCGAAAAAGGGCGATCGTGCACAAGTCACTTCTGTGAATTTACAAGCAGGTGAAACATCTCCGCCGAAATATTTTACTGAAGCAACGTTACTGCAAGCGATGGAAAATCCAGCTCAATTTATGCAGCTCGATGATAAGTCATCGGCAGCGACATTAAAAGAAACCGGTGGACTCGGTACAGTTGCAACACGTGCAGAAATCATCGATAAGCTATTTAATTCATTCATGATGGAGAAACAAGGTAACGCAATACGCCTTACGTCTAAGGGACGACAGTTGCTCGATTTAGCACCGAGCGCATTGACGTCGCCAGAAACGACTGCGAAATGGGAGACCCAACTTGAAAAAATCGGTAAGGGTCAGTTAAAGCGCGCTGTTTTTATCGATGAAATTAAGCACTATACACGTGAAATGGTTGCTGAAATTAAAGCAAGTGATTCTAAATTTAAGCACGATAATTTGAGTGGTCGAGACTGTCCAGATTGTGGTAAGCCGATGCTTGAAGTCAATGGTAAGAAAGGCAAGATGTTGGTGTGTCAGGATCGTGAGTGTGGTCATCGTAAAAATATCGCACGCACGACGAATGCGCGTTGTCCGAAATGTAAGAAGAAGTTGACGTTATCCGGTGAGGGTGATGGCCAAATGTTCACGTGTGTTTGTGGTCACCGAGAGAAAATGTCTAGTTTCAAGGCCCGTCGTGACAAAGCGCAAAAGGGTAAAGTCGATAAGCGAACGGTGAATAAATACGTTGGTAAAACAGATGAGAATATCAATAGTGCACTCGCAGATCAGTTGAAAGGTCTGAAGTTTTAATGCAAATCATCATTGATGCAGACGCTTCTCCCGTAAAAGATATTGCGATAAGTTTGGCGGAACGTTCCGGGTTAGAAGTCGTGTTGGTATCGAGTGTGGCGCATCATTCCAACAAAAGTTTACCAGACTTCGTGTCGCATATTTATGTCGACAGTGGTGCAGATGCAGCGGATTACAAGATTGTTGCACTGGCTCAATCTGGCGACATTGTCATCACACAGGACTATGGGTTAGCGGCATTGCTGTTGCCGAAAGGGTGCGTCGTCGTCCATCATAAAGGATTCGAATACACAGATAAGAACATAAACAACATGTTGGAAACACGGCACATGAGCAGCGTGATCAGACGTGGTGGCGGACGAGTCAAAGGACCGAAGCCATTCACGTCAGTAGACAAGCGTGTGTTTCATGAGTTTTTAGAAGGATTGCTGGTTGGACACGTTGAGAACTAAGGAAAAAGTGAGGTAGAAGATGGCAAAGTTTTATGGCGTTCGATTCGGGCGTAACCCAGGTGTATATAATACGTGGGACGAGTGTAAAAAAGAAGTCGATGGATTTCCAAGTGCAGAATATAAATCTTTTAAAACTAGGGATGAGGCAGAGGCCTACGTTGGATTTGTTGATGAGATAGAAGCGGAGAAAGCTACTAAAGATGTAGGTTCTGATTTGGTCATGCGAGCTTATATCGATGGCAGTTACGACAAGTCTAAGAAAATTTACAGCTACGGCTCAGTGATCACTTGGAATGGTAAGAAGATTAAACTATTTGGTGCAGATAATGATCCGCGGTTTGTTGATTTTCGAAACGTTGCCGGTGAGATTATTTCAGCGACGAGGACTTTGCAGTTCGCCATTGAAAACGGTGTACGTGAAGTTGAAATTTACTATGATTATGCCGGGATTGAAAAGTGGGCGACCCGCGAGTGGAAGCGGAATAACGTGCTGACACAAGGTTACTCGGACTATGTGAAGTCGATCGAGAGTGATATTTCAATTCGCTTTGTTAAAGTGAAAGCTCATTCCGGATTACGTGAGAATGACGAAGTCGACCAACTGGCAAAAGATGCTTTGAAGTCGACCGAGAAGCACAATATGGAAGTCGAAAATCTTTGAATGGGAGAATTTGGGATAATGCCGGGCGGATTGATAAAATCCGTTTGGTATTTTTTGTCCTGGTACTTTGAGATGAAAATCGCGAGTGAATTGGCAGAGTTTTGTTTCAGTGAGCGAGTTTCATTGGCGCGTAGATCAAATTGAACGTCAATGAGCAAGTTTCATTGGAACGCAAATCAATCTGCGAGTCAATGAGCAAGTTTCATTGGAACGCAAATCAATCTGCGAGTCAATGAGCAAGTTTCATTGGAACACAAATCAATCTGCGAGTCAATGAGCAAGTCTCATTGGAACACAAATCAATCTACGAGTCAGTGAGCAAGTCTCATTGGAACGCAAATCAATCTACGTGTCAATGAGCAAGTTTCATTGGAACGCAAATCAATCTGCGAGTCAATGAGCAAGTTTCATTGGAACGCAAATCAATTTTTGCCTGCTCGTTAGCAGCAGTTTAGGGTTTCGTGCTTACTCAGACGGAAAAAGTGGCTTGAGTTAGCACGGATCGTTGTTTCATGCTAACTCAAGCGGATAAATCGGCGTGAGTTGGCATGGATTGTTGTTTCGTGGTAACTCAGAGCAGAAAAGTGTCGTGAGTTACCACGGCCAAAAAAATCAGTGAAGTAGCAAGAAGTCTCCAACACACAAAAAAACCCCCGAAACCAACCTCACACAAGTTTCGGGGAACAATCATTTAATTCGTTACTTCATCTAATACTTCAAGGTTGCGATACATGATATCAAAGTAGTCATCACCGTTTTGAACTTCCTCTTCCACCCGAACTTCTAGATTGTGAATCGTTCGTGCTTCTGCACCAATCTCATTTTGAATGACTTCAGGAATTCTTGAATCCGTATTTTGTTCGAACAATACATACTCAAGGTTGTACTCATTCGCAGTATCAACGAGCTCCTGTAACTGGCGTTGTGACGGCTCTTCACTCATCGAGTAACCACTCAATGGAATTTGCGTCACGCCATACTGATCCCAGTATCCATATGCTGCATGCGGCACGATGATATGCGCATTCTCTTTATCAGCAAGTGTCTCAGTGTAAGCCGCATCTAATTCTTCAAATGCCTCGACCAATTGTTCATAATTTTCTAGATAAAGATCCTCGTTTTCTGGGGAAAGTGCAATCAATTCATCCTTAATGATGTCAGCAACATCAATCATGCGGGTAGGATTGATCCAAATGTGTGGATCTTCCCCTTCTTCGTGATCGTGATCATGTTCATGATCATCATGGTCATGATCGTGATCATGCGAAGTTGCCTCAAATAATTCTCCGTGTTCATTAAGTGGTATTAACTCAACAGATTGTGAAGTCAACGCATTCGCAATCGTATCTGAGAATACTTCCATGTTGCCACCAACGTAGATGAAAGCATCCGCATTTGCATAGGATGCCATGTCTTGCATCGTTGGTTCATATGAGTGTGCATCGGCGCCAGGTGGGATGATGCTTTCGACATCGACTGTGTCTCCACCAATTTCTCCTACGATAAATTCAAGCGGGTAAATTGTCGTATATATTTCAAGCGTGTCTTGTGCTGAGGCATTTGTTGACACGACACTTCCCATCACTGTGAGTCCGAGTGTTGCTAATAATAATCTTTTCAAACATGTCACATCCTTAATAATTTTTAAATCGTAACCATTACGATTTATAATTTAACATGAATGTTTTATATGTGCAAGAGAAATCTAAGAATGTTTGAAAAATATGCATGGTGGTATAAATAGTTACTTATATGAAGGAGTGAGCGGCATGAGTAAAAGTGAAAAGAAGTTACTCAAAAAAGCTTGGAAAGAAACGAAGAAGCTGGACGTTGATGAGACGTTTATATTAAAGGATTTGTTTAAAGGATATAAATGGAATCGCTTGGCAGTGGAACAGCGCGCGGCACTTGGTCGATTGTTCCTAGAGTTTGCTGCAGAGAAAAAATCGGTTGAAGTAACAGAAAAGAATTCATCCAATCAACAGATGTACAAAAAAGTGAAATAGACAGCACACAAAAACCCGAGTGAGAATGATCACTCGGGTTTTCTATAGACAAAAATTATAATCCTTGATTTTCAAGTACTCGTTTCATCTCTTCAATCTTACCGATATGGAGTGCTTCATGAATGATAAAGAAGCCCCAATACTCACCGAAATCTTTCGCTCCAAATGAATCATTTTCAAGTGGTGTTTCAAGTAGATCATCTGTAATATCTTCATTAAATGAATCGACTTGTGTTTCTAACAACTGTTTGATGTCAGCAATCGTTGGTGTGTTTTCATCAAAATCTTGAGGTTTTGTACCGTAATCGAAGTATTTTAAGAAACGTTCTGCGACTTCATTTTCATGGTCAAAGAATTTAACACTTGCAAATTCTGACATTGCAGCAATGTGACCGAATTGCCAATGCAAACTGTTTGGAAAACCTTCTGGAATCGTGTGGAGAAACTTTTCATCTTTTTCTTCAAGTTTTTCTAAGTGGTTTAAAGCCCAACTACGCGCCGTTTTAAACTGATGAAAAATCGTATCTTTTCTAATGGGAATCATCTCCTTTTATAGTCCTTTAATTATGTTAGAAAATGAGAAAATATACAACTATTACGTGAAAATGTTTAAAGATGTCAATTTTGGGAAATACTATTTATAGATAAGAAGTTATGATATCCATATTACATAAGAAGAGAAGTGAACCAGTCACAACTATTGTGTCTGGTTTTTTTGTGCAAAAAAACATACTTTAGGTTTGCCAAAATTAATATTTTAGGGTAACCTAACATCATATAAAAATTAGAGGAGACATCAAGATGAGAAAAATAATATTGTCATTCTCTGCATGTGCATTATTAGCAATTATCGGATTAAGTCAAATGAGTAAAGTAGACGCCGAGAACAACGGCGGAGAAACTAGTGTTGCTGTGACGACGACATTTATCTATGACATGGTTCAAGTGTTAGAAGAAGATGTGGAATTCTTTGATGTAGAACTGATTATTCCAGCTGGGGAAGATCCACACGTGTATTCGCCAAAAGCGAGTGATCTCCGCGCACTCATGGAAGCTGAATTTGTCATCTATCAAGGCTTGGACTTTGAAGGACGTATGATGGACCTTCTTGAGACTGGTATTTCAGTCGCTGATGATTTAAATGCAGATGAATTAGAAGAAATGGAAGAAGACGAAGGTGATCTCGTCGTCGATCCGCACTTCTGGTTCGATTTAGATTTATATAAAGAAGTGATGACAAACGTAAAGGATACATTGGTTGAACATAACCCTGACGGTGAATCTCAATATGAAGAAAATTTAGAAGCTTACTTTGAAGAATTGGACGATTTAGACGAGTATATTGTTTCTCGTATTGAAGAAATTCCAGAAGAACGCCGCATCGTCATCACACCACACGATGCATTTGGTTATATGGAAAGTGCATATGATTTAGAAGTCTATGCACCGCAAGGTTTCTCAACGGAGTCTGAAGTATCCAACCAAGAAATTAGTGCGATTGCTGATTTGATTATAGACAACGAGGTTCCTGCGATTTTCGTTGAAACGACAACGAACCCAGACCGCATGAAACGCCTGCAAGAAATCGTTGAAAGTGCAGGACATGATGTTGAAGTCGTTAGCGGTAATGATGTTGCGCTGTTGTCGGACTCGCTCGCAGTCAGCGGATCTTTTGGAGATAATTTTATTGATATGTATACACACAACATTGATGTCATTGTTGAGCACTTAAAACAGAAGGATTGATCGTATGGAAAAGTTAATTACAGTAGATGGTCTGACAGTCACCTATAATGAAAAGCCTGTCCTATGGAACGTATCGACGTCAATCGTAGAAAATAGCATCACTGCGATTGTTGGACCGAACGGTGCGGGTAAATCCACGCTGATAAAAAGCATCATGGGCATGGTTGAACCGCTCGCTGGTGATATTAAAATAAATGGACAAAGTCCGAAAAAAATGTTTGATCAAGTCGCTTATGTCCCACAAAAAAGCGATGTGGACTGGGATTTTCCAACGACAGTTTTAGACGTCGTTTTAATGGGGAGATACGTTCACAAAGGGTGGATTAAACGCTATACGAAAGCCGATGTTAAACGCGCAGAGGAAGCACTCGAAACGATGAGAATGTCTGACTTTAAACACCGCCAAATCAGTGAGTTATCCGGCGGTCAGCGTCAGCGCGTCTTTTTATCTCGTGCGATTGCGCAAGATGCGGATATTTACATCATGGATGAGCCGTTGCAAGGGATTGATGTCGTGACAGAACGACTCATCATGCAGACGATTCATGACTTGCAGCAGCGTGGGAAAACATTTGTCGTCGTCCACCATAACTTAGCAACGGTCGAAAAGTATTTTGATCACGTGATTATATTAAATAAAGAAGTTGTGGCACAGGGAACGATTGAAGAAGCATGGACGAAAGAGAATGTCGCGACGGCGTACGACGAAAGCAGTGTTACATTATGATGGACATATTAAGTAGTTTTTCATTTCAAATCGTCGCGATTGGCACGATGATACTCGCTTTCGCTTGTGGTGTCATCGGCACGATCAACGTGCTAAGACAAAACAGTTTAATCGGTGACGCCATCGGACACGCCCAGTTTCCTGGTGTCGTTTTGGCGTTTATGATCGTCGGAACGCTCGATGCACTATCATTACTTATCGGTGCGTTAATATTCGGTGCATTCGCGTTTTTCGTCATTCAAATGATCAACCAATATTCTAAGATTTCGCTCGATGCCAGCCTTGCGCTCGTCTTATCATCATTTTTCGGGTTTGGTATGACATTGAAAAGCTATGTTCAAGGGAGCTCAGCATATGGTCATACAGGTGGTATCGATGACTACATATTCGGTCAAGCAGCATACATGTTGCGTGCTGACGTCAACATTATTTTAATCGTGTCTGCAATTAGTTTACTGATTTTCATTTTCAATTATCAGCGCATTAAAATATTTATTTTTGATCCGGTTTACAGCCATATGATTGGCAACAAGCCGACGGTAATGAATGCGCTCATTTTAGTCATGACAATCGGTCTCATTGCTGCTGGATTAAAAGCAGTCGGGGTCATCTTAATCGTCAACTTATTGATTGCACCAGGCGTTATCGGATTGATGTGGTCGAAGCGCTATCTTTACGTGACGCTCATTGCCGGTTTCTCTGGACTCGTGTCCGCTTTTGTTGGCACGTATATCAGTACGGCATACGTAGGTTTCGCAACTGGACCAACTATTATTTTATGCCTCAGTGCAATCGTACTATTCTCAATTTTATTCGGCACACACGGCGCTGTCCGTAACGGCTTGATGAGAAGGAGGCATGCCGCATGATTGAAGTTTTAATCGTACTCATTATGACCGCGCTCGCAACCGCAACGCTCGGCGTCTTTCTACTACTCAAAAAAGAAGTCATGACAACCGACGCACTCAGCCACACAATCATCCTAGGCATCGTGCTCGCCTTCTTCCTAACTGAAGACACGCGCTCACCACTGCTCATTCTCGGTGCATCTTTGGTCGGCGTGTTAACCGTTGTTTTAATTCAATGGCTTCAAAACATCAAGCTGATAAAAGGCGACGCTGCCATCGGTATCGTCTTCACCGCTCTGTTTGCACTTGCGGTCATTTTAATTTCTAGATTCTTAGATCATATTCATTTGGACCTAGACATCGTACTCGTGGGTGAAGTGTTATTCGCGCCGTTTAATCGGATGGAACTATTCGGATATTCAATCCCGGTTGCTGTCGTTCAACTCGGCATTATGGCCGTGATTAACTTACTGTTTGTTGTCGTATTTTATCAGGCGTTAAAGATCACAACATTCGACCAAATATTCGCGCGTTCGATCGGCATTTTTACGGTCTTGATTTACTATGCGCTCATGGTGCTCGTGTCGGTGACTGCAGTCACTGCATTTGACGCGGTCGGTGCAATTCTCGTCATCAGTTTCTTCGTTGCGCCAGCTGCGACGGCGTATTTACTCGCAGATCGACTGAGCCATGTCATCATGCTCTCGCTCGGTGTTGCAGTACTGAACAGTATCGTCGGATTTTTTATCGGTTACTATTCGGACTTAACGATTTCGGGTACGACGGCATCGGTGGCGTTCGTTACATTTACAATTGCGTTCCTATTTAATAAGGACGGTTTTATTTCGAAACGCGTCAGACGTAAAGAAATGCATTCAGATTTGTTACAATTGATGATGTTAAAGCACATTGAAAGTGTCAGTGACGTCGGGAAGGAAGATGTATATTCGCACTTTAATCAGTCTCAACGCATGCTAGACGATGCGTTCCAGTCATTACAGAAAAGAAATTTGATTACTTCTACAGCAGATAAAATGCGTATTACAGATGATGGTGTGCGTTTAATTCAAGCGAAACAAGTGGAGTTCGGATTGACCACGAGAGGGGTAGAATCATGAGTGCAACACAAGAGGATTATATAAAAGTACTGTTTGAGCTCGGTGGAAAATCTCGTAATGTCAGCAATAAGTCTGTCGCTGAACGACTGGAGCTCTCCCCACCCACGGTGACTGAGATGATGAACATTCTGGTCACAGCTGGCTACGTTGAATATGTAAAATACAAAGGTGCTTCATTGACAGACTCTGGTACACGATATGCAAAACATATCATTCGAAAACACCGGTTATGGGAAGTTTTTCTTGTAGAAAAGTTAGGAATTAGTATCGATGCCGTACATCGGGAAGCAGAACTGTTAGAACATGTCACGGGTGATGACGTCGCCGACAAGCTTGAAGTATTTTTGGATTATCCTAAATTTTGTCCGCATGGAGGTGCGATAGATTTTGATGAGATGGACCGCCAGGAGACGGAACTCAAGACATTGAGTGAAGTGGAAGTTGGTAGAACCGTTAAAATCTCACGCATTATTGATGAAGAAAAACTACTCATGTTCTTTAAAACACAAAAATGTGATATCGGAGATATTCTTGTCGTTGAGGATGTCGATGAACAGATTGACTTGATTACGACATACAACAAGACGAAAGATCAACGCTTACAACTCAGTCTGTCCATCAGTAAATATTTGTTTGTAGAAACAGCTTAAAATTTTTACAAAGTATTAACACGTTCATAACAATCAGATTGTATAATGAATGTACATACTTTTAGGAGGCTATTATTTCATGAAATTATACAAGTTGTTCGGAACAGTTCTCGCAGGTGCAGCACTGACGTTCGTCGCATCAACAGCAGTTACAAGTGATAACAATGTGTCAGCGCAAGAAGACCTTGAAGGCACAGTTGAGTTCTACACATCTCAACCAGACGCTGATGCATCAGCACTTGTTGAAGCATTTAACGAAGTGTATCCAAACGTTGAAGTAAACATCTTCCGTTCAGGTACAGAAGAAGTCATCGGTAAAATCAATGCAGAGCGTCAAGCGGGCGACATTCAAGCAGACGTTTTACTTGTTGCAGATTCAGTAACGTTTGAAGCACTAGCTGAAGATGATTTACTTTTATCTTATGAGTCAACTGAACTTGAAGGCATTCCTGAAGAATTCATTGCAGAAGATTTCTTATACTACGGAACTAAAGTAATGGCGACAGTCATTGCTTATAACACGGACAACGTAGAAGAAGCACCAACATCATGGGAAGCGCTCGTCAGTGAAGATGCAGCAGGCAGCGTCGTAATGCCAAGCCCATCTTACTCAGGTGCAGCAGCTTATAACGCTGGTGTATTCACACGTAACGACTTCGGATGGGAATTCTACGAAGACTTATTTGAAAACGATACGATGGTCGTACAAGGTAACGGTGGAGCATTACAAGAAGTTGTTGGTGGCAACAAAGACTACGCAATGGTTGTAGACTTCATCACAGCTAACGCTAAAGCTGAAGGCGCGCCAGTTGAACTTGTTTACCCTGAAGAAGGTGTACCAGTCATTACAGAACCAATCGGAATCATGGCGGACACAGAAAACGAAGAAGCATCTAAAGCATTTGTAGACTTTGTACTATCTGTTGAAGGTCAAGAATTTGCTCAATCATTAGGATATACACCAATCAAAGAGGGTGTTGAAGCACCTGAAGGATTACTCACAATTGATGAGATTGACGTGTTAGAAGCGGACCTACAAGAACTTGTTGAAGGTCGTGAAGACGACGTAAGTACTTTCCAAGACATCTTCGGTGAGTAACATTAAATCAAATTCACGAAAAGAGCGTATCTCTATACGCTCTTTTTCGTTATGGATGGTCTTTTTAGCACTCGTCTTTTTATTCTTTGTATATCCTTTCTTAAAAATGCTGAACTTTGGTGTATGGACAGAAGATGGTTTTTCGACGACATATTTTGAAATTTTAGGTGAGACACGTATTCAGAGCGCGATTCGCAATACGATATGGATTGCAATATTTGCCACACTGATAAACACCGTCCTCGGTGTATTTTTTGCCTGGCTAGTCGCTTATACAGACATACGTGGAAAGAAACTGCTGCAAATATTGATCATTATGCCGCTGATCATTCCATCTTATATCGTGACATTGTCGTGGGTGGAATTTTCTAGGTGGCTGCCTTTTGGAAACATTGACTTGTATTCTTTAGGTGGAATTATATTTGTCATGGGGATTTCTCACTACACGCTCGTCTATTTGTTGAGCGTGAATGTTTTGAGACGGATTCCGTTGTCGTTGGAAGAAGCCGTTTCGACGAGTGGTGGAAGTCGCTGGCATGTGTTGTTTCGCGTGACGATACCACTCGGTATGACCGGAATAATCGGTGGGATGATCGTCGCAGTTTTATCGAATATTGAGAACTTCGGTGTGCCCGCGTTTCTAGGTATTCCAGGTAACGTGCCGGTGCTCAGTACGGCGATTTACCAAGAGGTTGTCTCGTATGGAAGCGATTCGTTTGCACGTGGCAGTATTTTATCTTTCGTGTTGATATTGATTACCGGATTTATCATCCTCATGCAATGGCTGATGATGCGCAGATTTAGGAGCAACGATGAACTAAACATCTCGCATACACCGCGCGTCTTGCTTGGTCGTGGCCGCGTGTGGGTCGAGATTTTAGTGTACGGATTTTTGGTCGTGACATCGATCGTGCCATTGTTTGCGCTCGTGCGCACGTCGTTATCGCCTTTCTATGGTGTCGATTTAACGTTTGAAAATATGACGTTTAAGAATTTTGAGTACGTGCTGTTCGATTATAATAGTACAGCATCGGCGATTCAGAACAGTTTTATGTTGGCGTTTTTAGCTGCGTTGATCGGCTTAGTAATCAGCTTGGTCATCGGATATGCAATCGTCAGACACAATAAGTGGTACCACCGACTGAATGAAATGTTCATGGCGATACCTTACTCATTGCCGGGAACCGTACTCGCATTGTCGTTGATCATTTTCTGGATTCAGCCATTCCCAGGCGTGCGTCCAGGTGTATATAGTACGTTCTGGATATTGTTGATTGCTTATGTGGCGCGGTTTACGATCCTGCAAGTTCGTGCGGCCGTGTCGTCATTCAACCAGATTGACTTGAGTTTAGAACAGGCTGCTATTTCATCCGGTGCAGGATGGTTTGGACGATGGAAAAGTATCATTATGCCACTGTTAACGCCGGGATTGATTGGCGGAATTTTGCTCGTCGTGTTTACGGCGTTGACTGAGTTGACGTTGAGCGCATTGCTGTGGTCGAGCGGTAATGAAACAATCGGTGTCGTCGTTTTCAGTTTTGAACAAGCCGGTTACAAAGTATATTCCAGTGCGTTTAGTGTCATCATCATCGGCATATTGTTAGTCGGTGGAATTATTTACTACGCGCTGACGACATGGATCGAAAGGAGGACACATGTAGATGAAAACAATCATAAAAAACGTTCATAAATCTTTTGGTGACACGCAAGTGTTACATGACATATCATTGGAAATTGAATCGGATGAGTTCGTCGTTTTAATCGGCCCATCTGGCTGTGGGAAGACGACTTTGTTAAAAATTGTTGCGGGTTTTATCCCGCCGACGGACGGAACTGTCGAGATGGACAATCACGTTGTGGCGACGAGTAGTAAGATTGTGCCACCGAATAAACGCAACCTGTCGATGGTGTTCCAGAACTTTGCGTTGTGGCCACATTATGATGTGCGAAAGCAACTGTTGTTCCCGTTAAACCATCATCGATATATTTCGAAGGAAATTCGTGGGCGAAAAGAAGAACGAATTGATGAAGTGCTGGAAATGGTTGGACTGAGTGAATATAAGCATCGCTATCCACACGAGTTATCGGGTGGACAAAAGCAGCGTGTCGCATTGGCACGTGCACTTGCCGCACAACCCGGATTGATGCTGATGGACGAACCGTTGTCGAGTTTGGATGCCCACTTGAAGCAAGAAATTCGCAATGAGATAAAGAAAATCTCGCAAAATGTGAAGTCCTCATTCTTGTATGTGACACACGATCAGTCAGAAGCGTTGAGTTTGGCGGATAAGATAGTGGTGATGAACAAAGGTCGGATTGAGCAGGTCGGTACCCCAGAGGAAATTTATAATTTCCCAGAAAATCCATTTGTCGCACGATTCGTGGGTAAACACAATTTGTTGAATGGCATGTGGCACGATGATGTATTTGTCGTGGACGACGTGGTGTGGAGAAAGGATAATGTTTCGGAAGCCTTCAAGCAGAAGGGCATGATCCCGCTGCGCCCGGATGAATTGAAGATCGTTGGGCGAGGTAGTGTTGGGTCTAGAAGTGGTGATGGTGGAACTGTTGGAACTACTGGTGGAGTTGGTTCTGTTGATGGTTCTGTTGGCGGAGTTGGTTCTGGCTTGGCTAGCGGCGCAGGTCGTGGTGTTCCAGGTGCAGCTGGTGGAGCTAGTGTAGGCGGTGGTGGTAGCGATGCTGCAGGTATCTCTGGTACAGGCGGAGCCGGGTCTGGTGTCGGCGATGGTTCTGTAGACGGTTTTGTCAATGGGTTGCCTGGCATCATCAACTCGGTTTACTTCCAAGGCAATCAGTACGAGCTAAATGTGGATACGAAATACGGCGAACTCAAGCTATTCGAACCAATCGGTAAGTGGCAAGTCGGCGATAAGGTGCAGGTCGGCCAACGATAGATGTTGCTATGGCCGGTTGATGCTGTGAATTTGGTAAAGTGCTCCCCATGAGTTGGTTTTAGATCCAACTTGGAGGAGCACTTTTTGTTTGGAGTTCGGCAAGTCCGAAAAATCTGAGCTGCCGCACAGCTAGCGGTCCAAAGTGTGCGGCAAGTCCGAAAATCTTGAGCTGCCGCACAGCA
>NZ_FOIT01000006.1:69899-76358 GCF_900110815.1 Aliicoccus persicus
CTGAGCTGCCGCACAGCTAGCGGTTCAAAGTGTGCGGCAAGTCCGAAAATCTCGAGCTGCCGCACACACTCACACCTTCTACACGAATAATCATAATTAATATTGAACGTCACCCTTAATTCTATAGCGGCGAATCGCTGATCCCGTGATTTCTCCATCACTCAGCCGACTCAAAAACTGGGAAGTCATTTTATAATCCGGATTCAACACCCGAATATCGTGGATCAAACACTTAATCGCATCCAACGTCGAAATCTTCACATCACATCCGTTGCAAGAATACTTGTATCGCGAGCTGCGGATCAGGCGGGTCGAACAAGACTTACAATAGACCCCTTTCCGCAGTGTATCCAAATCTATCTTATAGAAATTAACATGCTTCGAACGCAACAAGCGGCGCTCATTTAGGGCATCCTCTAAAAATCTGTAATCCCTGCGGTTGGGCTTCATATAATTATCCAAAAATCGCATCATCGTATTGGGTAACAAAATCGGTGACTCCTTCTTCATGCCATACACAGTCTGGTTCGGGTTGATAAAAACCAATCGATGATGAATCGCCATCGGGTACCCGCAATCACTGAGCAACTGTCGCACTGTACCAACCTGTCTTTCTGTCTGGTTATTCAACATCGTGCATTCTCGACCATCTTCAAAATAGAACATATTCCGATCATCCATCATCAAATTAAATTCAAACTTTTTCACTTCAAAAATGTAACAAGCATCATGTGAAATAACGATATTATCAATCTGAATTTCCTTACTGCCTCCATCAAATTCAAAAAGAAAATCCTTAACATGGATTAAACCATACTGAACTTTATATTTCTTCAAAACTTGATCGAACAAAAGCTCTCCTTCATATCCATTTTCTAATTTCTGCAGTGTCAGCACACTTTCGTCATCCAATGTTGAACGATAATTTAGAACGTCGAGTTGCATGTGATTTAATGATTTTTTTCTTGTCATAATACAGTCATAACATATATAAAATCAGAATGCACGTCGCCTTGAAACCTGATGAAACTACAGTTTCATGCAGTTTTTAAATTATTGCTATGGTATCTTACAATAATTTAAAAATTGTCCGGTTTTTCATACAATTTTGTAAAAATTGCAAGAAAATGTTTTTTAAATTTCTTGATAAAAAATCTCTCGATATGAAATATAGTTTCAAACACAAGAATTTGACCAATACACTTAGTATTAAACAAAGAGAACACCAAGAACATAGGGAAAACGAAGAACAGCAAGAACACCAAGAACACTAAGAACATAGGGAAAAACAACAAAAACACACTGGGAAAACGAAGAACACCAAGAACACGACTACAAATAATGTTTCTGTTCAAATAATAATCTAATAGGCTAATAGTACAATAAGTGATGTCAGTTAAAACTTCCCCCAACTCAAAAATAATATGGAGATAACAATATGAAAAAATACATCATGATACTGTCGATTATGTTGAGCAGTATATTTTTTACGAATCAAACAAATGCAGAGGTCGTCTATATTGATGCGCATGAACTGGGACACACATTAATTGAACTTGAAGAACAGGTTACTATTACAGTTGAAGATCATGAAGTGGACATCGTCGCATATGAAATTATTGTGACACGTTTAAAAAGGGTAGAACGAAACGCATTTTATGAGTTTGAATCACCACCTGAAACAATAGATCAGCGTGTATTAGAGACCTTCATATCTGCCGAGTAAGAAGGTGCGCCAGTCTCAGCGGTGTACTCATCAAAGCTCGCACGTGATGATGACTACGATAATCATCGTGAATCTACAGCATCAGAATTCAAGTATGATGGTGAAATTCTTATGGTATGAGTCAATTTTATCTACGAGATTCATATTCACCAATAGATATCTACCATAATAATGAGCCACGGTTCTTTAAGAATACGGCGCCTGGCAAACAAATCGCAACATGGGATTTTAATGAATCTCTTGATTATAAGGATGAGCCGGACGAACCAGTGGGAGCACCAACAGGAGAAAATATTATTGAGACGGATCATGTGTACTTAGAAGTTTTAGATTATGAACTGGATGGGGATTACCTATTCGTCACGTATAACGTGACGCCAAAAACATTGTATAACTCATATGGATTTGTAAATTATCAGTATATAAGAGTATCTCAAAGAGAAGGATTTGGCTTTGGGTATACTTCCGTATTAATTAAATCATATGATGATGAAAATGAAGATGGTGAGCGCTACTTAGATGATAATACAGAGTATTTGGAAGTCGGAGAGACAGTCGAAGAGACAAAAGTAATGGAAATTATTGATGAAGATAAGCCATTTACTATTGCAATTCAAAAATTGGCACCAATGAAGTGTATTATGAAGAACAGTTGGCATTTGAAGATTGATTGCAATCTGAATCATGAATCCATATCTCGTGACTTAATTTAAGTGTCTCAAATACATCAAACAAAGTGAACATTTTTTACGGTGATGATATGATAAAGGAACGCAAAAAAAATTTAAAAATGTAAGTTACTTTAAGAGTTCGCCTTAAATATTTTATGGAGAGAATGCTATGAAGAAATACATCATGATAATGTCGATTATGCTAAGCAGTTTGTTTTTAGCAACCCAAGTCAATGCAGAGGTTATTTATATCGATGCGCATGAACTTGGGCATACATTAATTGAACTTGATGAACCAATTACAGTGACTGTTGAAGATGAAGAAGTGAATATTGTCGCTTATGAAGTTGTTGTGACGCGATTAAAAATGGTGGAACTTGGTATCTTTTATGAATTTGAAGCAGAACCTGATACGTTAGATCAGCATGCAATGGATTTGTTTTTAAAAGTTGAGCAAGAGGGTAATCCGGCATCTGCTGTGTTTTCTACTCAAATCGCACGTGGCGATAAATATGATGCACACCGTGTATCAAGAGCGCCCGAGTTCTCTTATGATGGTAAAAAATCGTATGGTATGAGTTTCTTTTATCTGAAAAATCCGTACTCGCCAGTCGATGTTTACCATAATGAGTCGCAGGATATATTTTCAGTGAATTCTGGAGAACATTTAGATACGTGGGATTTTAGTGTGTCATTGGATTACAATGATGAGCCAGATGAAGCAGTAGAAGCGCCGCGTGGAGATAATATTATTGAAACGAATCATGTCTATTTAGAAATTTTAGATGCTGAAAAAGAAGATGATAATCTATTAGTCACTTATAATGTGACGCCAAAAACATTATATAACACGATTGGATTGGTAAATTATCAGTATTTGAAAGTGTCACAAATCGATGGACCTGGCCATTCGACAGGGTTGAGTGAATCGACGGATTATGAAAATGAAGTCGAGGAAACAGAGTATCTGGAAGTTGGAGAAACAATTGAAGCAACAAAAGTGATGGACATTATCGATGAGGATAAGCCACTGTCGTTGCGCGTCCAAGAGATCGTCAGTAATGAAGTGTATTATGAAGAAGAATTAGAACTCGAAGATTAAGATAAAGAACCGTGTGACTTCACAGAAATCGCACGGTTTTTTGTTTTTTCAAAGTAAAATTTTTTCTGATTTACATCGTACCCGTTAGGGTATAAAGTATTATCACCCTAGGAGGAACAATATATGAGAAAATTACTGGTATTAGGTGCATCAATGACAGTAATGCTTGCCGCATGTGGCGGTGGGAATGGTTTAGAAGGAAATGTTTATGAGTTGGAAATGGATGGTGTCCTTTCTGGTACTTATGAATTTGGAAATGACGGACAATTAACTGTTAATGAAATAACTGGAGCAGAAGGGGATAGTTATGAAGTGACAGATGATGAAATCTTAATCACAGGATCTGATCCGAATTCAGATATAACGATTGAAATCGCTTTTTCGTATGATGATTTAAGCGGTGATGTGATTGAAGGTGAAATCGTAAGCATGACGCTTGAAGGAGACGACGTGCCTGAAGAAGTTGTCGCGGAGCAAGAAGCAATGAATGAACAGATTGAAGGATTACCATACAAATTAACAAAAGTTGATGATGATGGAGAAGACGAAGAATAACGTCGGAGCAAATAATTAAGATAATATTCAGTAAGATAAAAAGAATTGTGACAGATGAGATGTCACAATTCTTTTGTCTTTGGTATAATCATTCTAAAATTATAATTCATTCTATATGTGAGGTGTAATTAAACGTGGATTTTGACAACGATAGCGTTCCATTTCCAGAATTTGTTGCTTTACAGAATGAAGTAAAAAAGTTGCGTGCAAAATTAGCGGAGCGATTATTGGAAAGAGATTCACTAGTGTTCATTGAGTGCAAAAGAATTGAAATGGCTTATATGCTTGATGTCGGTCATTTAGAGTACAAAGCGTACGAATTGCAATCGACCGTGCTCAGATACAAACGTAAAATAGAAATGATCCAATCTTACAAACAAAACAAACAGACTTTAAATATCGAATCAATTGAAAATCAACTCGATGTTGAGTTTGAAATGTATCAAGAGCAGTTGGATGCCCAGATGGATAAAATTAATGAATCCGTAGAGTATCGCGGAAAAGTACCTTTATCATGTGTGGATATGAATCGGCTCGAAACTTTATATGATAAGATTTTAACTTTGTTGCATAAAGATTTGAATCCTGATGTTTCCTTATCGAATCGAGTGTTGTTTAACAATGCGATGGCGGCATATGAGAATAGAGATTTAAACAGACTAAAAATAATTCGTGAGATGGCCGACGAACCGCAACTCACGTACTACAGCGACGAAAGTATGACCGTATTAGTACGAGAAGAGAAGCGATTGATTGAACGGTTGGAATCACTCAATCTTGAAATTGAAAAGATCAAAACGGAATATCCTTATAGCTATCGAAACTTCGTAAAAGATGAAGAAGCAGTGTCCAATAAAAAAGCTGAACTTCAATCTGTGATTTACCAGTTAGAAGATGCTGTGATTCGGTATAAGGCGATCATGCGCAGTTTGTTGGAGTAAAAATACATGTTTGACAGCAAGAGTATTTGAAAATTAAGGAGAATATTCAATCATGGGCAGACCAGAAATCGAATTTACATCCTATAAAAATTTTCCGAAAGTAGACATACCAAATTCAACGAAAGGAAGAACACAACGTATAATCAGTGGTGAACCTGGTAAAGGTGATTTTATGCGGATTGCTGAATTTGAAGCAGGTGTGGATACTTCAGCTGTCTTTTTTCTATCTCCATGATTCAAATAATACTCAATGATCTGTATCTTCTCTTCAAAACTTCTATGTCGAGCCATAAGAAAACCGCCTAAGTTTACAGATTTTTTATTTCATCTGTAAACTTAAGAGGTAGCACATCAATCTTTGATGGCTCTTCTTTTTATTTAAGTTAGTTTTATTTTAACTAACTCATGTCAATTCTAAGTAAATATTTCATGTTAATTTGGTAAAATATAGATAGATAAGGCATGCGAGAACTTTATCTTAACAATTCATGAAATTACAGAACTATGGTAGGATATTTATTATTATTGGTAGATATAACTTAGGAGTGAGTAAATTGAAAAAAACATATGCATTTCTAGCCTCGTTAATGCTACTTGCAGCATGCAGCGGTGAAGAGGAAACAGAAGAAGTAGAAGAAAATGAGGATGCGGAAGAAGTTGAAGAAGTAGAGGAGACTGATGAGGTCGAGGAAACTGACGAGCCTGGGGAAGAAGAGGAATCAGAAGCGGACGAGGATTCGGATGAAGAAGAATCAACGGATGAAGACGATTCAGTTGAAGATGAATCAAATGACGACAACCAGTATGCCGGCAACTCGTACTATTTAAGCATCCAGCACGACGGACAGTTACAACCATTTGGAGAACTAATTTTTGATGAAGATACAGTGACTCTTGAACAAGAAGAAACATCGTTTGAAGGTACATACACTGTTGAAGGTAAAACACTGAGCTATGAAGTAGAGAATGATGACTCGAAAATTATCACTGTGCTTGTTAAGAACGACTACGAAAGTGAGATAGTTGTGGAAGGAAATGTGGAGAGTTACGAGCTAGAATCAGATAATCTGACAACAGAAGATGAAGAAGCACTTGAAGAATTGCAGGGTGCAGTTTTCACGATGACAAAGAACGACTAGATAAATTGATATTAAAGTGTTCCACAGGTGGTGATTACCATTGCCTGAGGAACACTTTTTTTGTGTAGTGTTCTTCCTGAGGTGAGGAACAGTAATGTGTGTGAAGAGCGGTACTATCGAGGAAGAGTTCGTGTGCTGAGTCCCATTTTGGTTCGTGAAGCGGTACTCCCGGGGTCGAAATCGTGTGCTGAGGAACATTTTGAATGATTCGCAGTGCGGGAGACTAAAAAATACGAGCTGCCGCATAGCTGGCGGTCCAAAGTGTGCGGCAAGTGCGAAAAAACTGAGCTGCCGCACAGCTAGTGGTTCAAAGTGTGCGGCAAGT
>NZ_FOIT01000006.1:76548-137761 GCF_900110815.1 Aliicoccus persicus
CGAAAAAACTGAGCTGCCGCACAGCTAGTGGTTCAAAGTGTGCGGCAAGTCCGAAAAAACTGAGCTGCCGCATCGCACTCGACTAAAAATGTGCGGCAGGCTCCCCAATAATCGTCATTTTTTCATTTGCAACAGCTTTTATCTTATTGTAAACTTAAGTTGACCATAGTGGTCAACGGAAAAATCAACACCAAAAAATCAACACAATAAGACTACCACACAACTCAAGGGGGCGGACGTTTTGCAAGGGACAAAAGAGAAAATATTGCGTGCGGCGTACAAAGAGTTTGAGTCGCACGGCTATTCACTTGCATCGACGAACAAAATTGTAAATGAAGCGGGTGTATCGAAAGGAACGCTGTTCAACTATTTCGGATCGAAAGAAAAACTCTATCACTCGTGTATTGAGCACGCGATCGGCGTCACTATTACTGAGACGAACGCGTTCCAATACGAAAAACCTGGATTCATCGAAAGAATGTATGAACTTATGCAGCTAAAGCAAGCAATACAGATGCGACATCCGGAACTGACGCAGTTTTTAAGCAAGGCTTATTTAGACAAGACATTACCAGAGAAATATCGTCAACAATTGGATGAGTTCAGAGAGAAGTCACTCAATCAATTACTTGAAGGTGTCGATGTTTCGAATCTTAGAGATGATTTACCGAAAGATAGGATGATGGATCTCATCAGATGGACACTCGACGGTTACGCAGAACAGATGAAAAACATGTGGCAGATGGGGCTAATTGATTTAGAGAATTTAGAACCCTATTACGAAGATTTCGAGAAGCACTTAGATGTCATGAAAAAATTGTACTATAAGGAGTGAATGTAGATGCCAATTTTGGAAATTAAAGAAGTGACGAAGAACTATGGTGATTTTACAGCGGTTGAAGATGTCTCGATGGCGATTGAACCAGGGGAAGTGTATGGTTTTATCGGTCCGAATGGGGCAGGTAAGTCGACGACGATTCGCATGATTATCGGCGCAATCGGTATTACGAAAGGTCAAATTTTTGTCGATGATATGGATGTTTCAAAAGATAAAAAATACTTATCGAAAATCAGCTACGTTCCAGGTGATGTGAGTCTGTGGCCAAACTTAACGGGTATGGAAGTAATCAATTTCCTTATGGCTGCGCGTGGTTATAAGGATACGAAGCGTCGAGATGAATTGATCGAAACGTTTAGACTCGATCCACACAAAAAGTCGAAGACGTATTCAAAGGGGAACCGACAAAAAGTTGCACTCATCAGCGCATTTTGTTCAGATGCTGAACTGTATATTTTTGACGAACCGACGTCTGGATTAGACCCTTTGATGGAGCATACGTTCCATGAAGAAGTGAAACGATTGAAACAGGAAGGTAAGAGCGTACTATTATCGAGTCATATTTTGTCTGAAGTTGAGAAGCTTGCGGATCGCATCTCAATTATTAAAGATGGAAAAATTGTTGAGAGTGGGCGTTTCAGTGAACTTAGTCATATTACGCGCATGAAGTATATCATTGAATCAAATGAAGATATATCACCAATCAAACAATTGGACTATGTCCATAACGTTGAAGAGGAAGGCAAACAATTGCATTTACTCGTCGACAATGAATCGATACCAGACTTTTTAAATGAATTGAAAACATACAAGATCACCCATCTTGAGACTGAGCCAGCAAAACTTGAAGATATCTTCTTGCGATTCTACGAGGCGAGTCGATGAATTATATACGATTACAAATAAAAGCACTTTGGCTAAAAGTCTCCATATGGGTTGGATCGTTGTCGATATTGACGATTCTTATTGCATTTATGATTGGTGAACTATATAGCAATCCGTTTGAGCGCATGAACATGCGCATGGCCATGGATTCACCAGCGATGGTGGCAATGGCTGGTCCAATACCGCCTGGCGACTTTACAGAAGCGGCATTGTTCATGGTAGTCACCGTACTCTTTCTTGGATTAGCATATGGTTTATTTAATATTTTGATTGCGAATCAAGTGGTTAAACACGAAGAGAATGAAGGTCTCACAGAACTGCTCATAGCAAGTGGTATCGGCCGGAAAGCGTTGTTTGTCAATCATGTAATGGTTGGTATTTTGATTAACATTCCATTTTTCATCATCACAATTTTGGGATTAACACTCGTCAATGTGAACGGCTCAGAGTTTATAGATCATGTGGTATTTATTAGTGCGATTACGTTATTTGGTTTGCTATTTTATGCGTTAACGATGGCAATCGGTGCCTTTGTCACAACGAGTGACATGACGTTTGGTATTGCGCTGAGTGTACTTATCGGCATGTACTTATATCGTGCAATTACCGATGTTGTGGATATCAGTTATTCTGTCGTCTCTCCATATCATTGGTTGTCTCGACTCGATGCATACGGCGGAAATAATATAGAATGGCTCATTCCGTTTTCTATTCTCATTATATTCTTTGCTATAGCATACTTCGTGACGTTAAAGCGTGACGTTGGTGATGGGATCATTCATCCGAAAGTCACACATAGGTCGAGAAATATTTCTTCATATCCAAAACTATTATTCACCCAGTCACGCATGCTGATTATTGCATGGTTTGTTGCACTGATTGTGACGGGACTTTCATATGGTTCCGTACTCGAGGATATCGAAGAGATTATGGCAAATAACTTCATCATGAATGCTGCAGTTCAAGCGGGTCAAATCGATAATCCCGTGCTGTTCTTTATCAGTATGATTAGCATAATTACGGCAATCATCTCAATGTTTCCGGGCTTAATGATTATGGGTAAATTATTAAAAGAAGAGCGACTCAGATTGGAGTGGATGAGTGCAGGTGTTGATATTAAACGTATCAATCCCACGCGCATCATCATTACACATATTATATTTGCAATTGTCGCAAGTATTGCTGCACATGCGCTCTATGCTATTTCACTGTACAGTATGACATTGTTGGTCGAAGATTTCCCAACAGAACCGATAGATTATGTCTATGCGTTGATCAGTGAGGGTAGTGTCATCGTGTTAATGATCGGGTTAGTGACATTATTCTATGGTATTTCATACAAAATGTTTAAACTGATTTGGCCGGTCATTGCATTCTTGTTCATCATCAGTTATGTCGGAACGATTTTGCAGTTCCCTGATTGGTTGTTAAACGTGTCTCCATTCCACCATCTCGGACACATTTTCGTCGATGGACCGATGTGGAATGTGATTGTTATATTGTATGCTACTGCATTAATATTAATGATAATCGGCGTCATGCTCTATAGACGCAGAGATATTCAAAATGGTTAGGAAATGAATCTTTTAGCGAATCATTGTATAATCTATGACACACAAGAGAAAGTAACTCAGTTACTGACCCAAACACAAAAAAATCCACTTTAGTGGATGTGTCGGAGGATAAAAAACATGAAAAATTTATTGTCTAAAATTTTCTTTTTTGGTGCTTTAATGCTGACGTTTAACCTAGTTATGAACACAGTGAGTGCACAGGAATCAGAAGAGGATATCGAGTACGATGATGAATATCAAACAACAAACTTTGCGACTGTGTTACCACAAGATTTAGAAACACATTTTACAAACTACTTCCAAGGTTTAGAAGACTTTTATAACGGTGGTAGTGAAGCAGTGCTCAAGTATCCTTACGAAGATAGTGCGCTATATCAGCTCATCATTGATAACAGAACATCTGGCTATTTTGAAGGCTACGAAATATTGAATTGGGAAATTGTTGAAGAGAATTATTTAAATAATGGTATGGACGTGAATGTCGTCATTGAACGTGAAGTGACGACACCCAATTATCCAGGATCAACGAATACATTTGAACGCGTGAATTATGACCTCCACTTACAAGGTAATGGAGAATGGAAGATCGCAAGATACTTCATCATGTCAAATGATGATACGACGATTTCAGATATCAGCGATTTCTTTGACTTGTATTATGCAAATCAAAAAGAATATTATGCAGGCGGTAGCAACGCGGTATTAAACCAAATTGTTGAAGGCTCTGATTTATATAACCTTGTTAACAATAACGGAAAATCTGGTGGATACTATGGCTATGAAATTACAGACTGGCGTTTTATCGATGTGCAGTATGAAAGTGACGAACGTGCAGTCATATTGATGGAGAGAGACTTTATTAACCCGTCATCAACTCGACGACATGCAGGCACAGAAGTCGTGACGTATACGATGAGTGGATTGCAAGGCGATTTAATTCTCGAATCATATGAAATTCTAGATTATAACCAAAACGAATTGCAGTTGTTAAACAACTACTTTGAGTCATACTTTGAAGCACAGCGCGCGTACTATGCAGGAGAAAGCGAAGATGTACTCAACTTCCCTGAAGAAGGGAACGACTTGTATAACTTGCTCGTTAGCAACCGTCAGTCTGGGTACTTCGATGACTATCAAGTGATGGACTGGAAGATAGGTAAGCTCGGTTATCACAATGAAGGCTATGACATCAAAGTTGTCATCGACCGTCTAATCGATAATCCTGCCCAAGATTTACGTGAGAACGAAACGATTATTTATGAGCTACAATCAATCGGTAACGGTGAATATAATATTACGTATTATGATAGACACCTATTGCCATTCGATCAGTACATTCGAATCGACGATTTCTTTACGAGATACTACAAGGCACAGCGTGATTTCTACGCAGGTGAAAATGAAGAAGTGTTGATTATGATGTATGAGGGTAATTCACTCTATCAGTTATTAGAAAATAACAAAGCAGGTGGAGAGTACGATGATTATTACGTACCACATTGGAGAATCGTAGAGATTGAGCATACGAATGATGGACATGACATCCGTGTTGTTATCGAACGATTCTTCTATAACCCATCGAGCCCATATCGTGAAGAAGGATTTGAGAGTGTCACATACGAACTGCATGATGGTGACCAAGGGTTAATCATCGATGCACATTATAATAACTAGATAAAAAAGCTGCCTCCCGTCAAATCGACTGAGGCAGTTTTTAAATTCAATATATCAATGTTTCAATCTATGAATCACTTCGAGTGCATCTTTCAATGAAATCATCTGACGGTTTTCATCATTAAATAAAGCAAGTTCTGAAACACCGTTGCCAACGAGCATTTCGATAATTTCTTCGAAACCCAACATGTAGTCTTCAGGATGATGGGCATCAGATCCCAGAGTAATCAACTTACCACCAAGCGCAATGTAGCGCTCAATGCCCCATTGATACAAAGCTTTATTCCCGTGAACAAAGATTGACTTACTGTTAATTTCAAATGCAATATCTTTCTCGATAATCGTTTCAAAAACTTTATTTAAACGGTCTTCATATGGTCCAATCTCAGAGATATCAAAGTCATGTATTCTAAAGCCAAAGTCAAAATGAGCAAGGATATGAAAGTCATTCCACTCTGTTACAGCTTCAAGCAATGTGTCAACGTACGAATTAAGCATTTCATCGCGTGGGATATCCACACGACTCATAAATCCGTAGTCCCCATTATGATGGGCACTCATGATTTTTACTTTAAATGGATATTTCGAAAAAATGTGGTCTAATGCACCTTCAATGCCACGTGCATAGCCAACTTCAACACCGAGCAATAACTCTGTGCCGCGTTCCTTCAACTCGTCTTTAAGATCGAGCAGCAAATCAAACGCTGGTGTAATATCGACTTTCGGTTCGCCCGGAGATTGCAATTCTAAATGATCGGTAAACACCACATATTTTGGACCGTTCTTTATGTATTGAAATGGATCGGCTTCACTATCTATGGAAATATAACTATGCATATGTTGATCGTAAAACATAATCCCACTCCTCATTCTCTTTTCTACATTGTAATTGGTATCAAATGAATAGTCACGAGATTATAAACACGAACTTTCATTTAAAATACCTTTATATATTTCGTGTTTTTTAGTACAATAGTAATATCCTATACGAAGAGGTCATCAAAATGGAATTAATCTATAAAGGTAAGACGAAAGATGTATACAGAGATAGTGCAGACGATAACGGTGTTGTTTTGTTCTTCAAAGATGATATGACAGGTAAAGACGGTGTGTTTGATCCGGGAGAAAACCAAGTGGGACTAACAGTCGAAGGATCAGGACGCGCAGGTCTTAAACTATCGAGCTACTTTTTTGAAAAGATTAATGCGCTCGGTTACCCAACGCACTTTAAGTCAGCAGATCTAGATAGTCGTTACATGTATGTGCATCCAGTAGAAACATTTGGAAAAGGTGTAGAAGTCATCTGCAGATTTAAAGCGACGGGTAGTTTTATCCGTCGATATGGTGCATATATCGAAGATGGCGAGCAGTTAGATGACTTTGTTG
This sequence comes from Aliicoccus persicus, assembly GCF_900110815.1. Classification (GTDB taxonomy): domain Bacteria; phylum Bacillota; class Bacilli; order Staphylococcales; family Salinicoccaceae; genus Aliicoccus; species Aliicoccus persicus. The sequence goes on from NZ_FOIT01000006.1 coordinate 82,906, forward strand.
AGTTCACATTAAAAGACGATAAAAGACAAGACCCACCGATCAATGAAGCGGGCCTTGTAGCGTTAGACATTTTACAACCAGGTGAGCATGATGTAATCGTAGAAAATACGTTAAAAATTTGCAAGCTGATCAAAGAAGAACTCGCTCAAAGAGGATTCGACCTTTACGATATCAAATTAGAATTTGGACGTGATATTAAGACTGGAGAGGTCATGCTGATCGATGAAATCTCTGGCGGTAACATGCGTGTGTATAAAGCAGGACAAAAAGTAGATCCATTAGAATTAGTGGATTTGTTCTTCAAATAATAGAAAGAGTGGACAACCGTCCACTCTTTTTTTAATAATAGAGATGAGGTGAAAACATGAAAAAGTACTCAATCATAGCAGTATTATTCATCAGCAGCATGTTTTTAACGACACAAGTCTCTGCAAATGTCATTAAAGAAATGGTCATGAAAGTACATATTAATGAAGATGGTTCAGTCGATATAACTGAAGAACGTCTTCAAAATATGGATGAAGGTACGGAAAATTACATGATCTTTAACAACCGTGATATGGGAGAAGTTGAAATAACGAACTTCAGTGTAGACGGTTATGAAGCAGTTGAAGATTGGGATTCAGATGCAAGCTTAGAAGAAAAAGCAGGAAAATATGGAATTTTAGACACATCATCAGGTCAAGAACTCGTATTTGGTATCGGTGAATATGGGAGCGACAATGAATATACGGTCCATTACACACTAGAAAATATGGTACGAAATATTGATGGTGGACAAAGTCTATTCTGGAACTTTGATACATTCTTAAGCTTACCGACAGGCGAATTTACAATGGAAATAACATCAGATGTACCCTTCGAAGACGTTAATTATTGGGGATTCGGTTTTATCGGTGATATCGAATTGATCGATGACACCATTTACTGGGATTCGAGCAACATGGTAAGAGAAGGAAATGACGTCATCGTGTTACTGCATTTCCCAGAAGGTACGTACACAACTTCAGTAGAAGATGATATCAGTATCGATGAAGAACGAGAACAAGCGTTGGATGGCTCGATATATGAAGAGTATTTAGAAGACCAAGATAGCATGCCAACATGGGCGATTTGGCTACTGAGTATCGGTGGGGGACTGGGTGTAATACTCGTCGGCATAATCACATACTTCTCTGTCGGTGTAGCACGATATAAAAAGGAAAAAGGTCATATCGAATCTAGAGGTACAATCGTCAGTAGAAATAAAGATTATGAAGAAGAACAAGCACCGGACGTTGAAGACTATGCAGGCATCATTTATTTCGTGAAACATCTGACATATGAAGCGTTTGATGGACTCTTCCAAGTGTATCTGATGAAGTGGAATGACGAAGGACGTTTATCGATTGAACTTGAAGAAGGCGAAGGCTGGTTTTCTACTGATGAAACGACAGTAACAATTCACGATTATGAAGCGGCGGTAGAGGCGTATTCAACATCAATCGAACAAATTGGTAAGGCAATAAAAGCGAAGCAATATAATGGTAGTTACGAAGCATTGATGTGGCGATTCCTAATAGAGATGGCAGATTCGAACGGTAAAATTGACAATAAAACGCTGAGAGAATTCTCGAAGAAGAATGCTAAACAGTTTGAGATACTCGTGGATTACTTAAATGAATATTCTATAGAATATCTAGAAAAGAATGGTTATTTAGAACAAGAAAAAGGTAAGAAATATGGTTTCCCTGTTTTAATTACACGACCAACTGAGGCTGGTGAAGCATTGTTAAATCATATCGCACAGTATAAAAACTATTTGAACAAGCGTGATGAAGAAGTCTTGAATAATCCATTTGATGAGTCGGAGTTAAAAGATCACTTGAAATGGGCAACATTGCTTGGAGATAGTACGAAATACAACAAAATACTTGAAACGTATAACAAAGAAGACGAGTATCGTCAGACTTACTATAACTATTATCTGTATCACCATGCTACGCTTCATACACGAAATCAAATCACGACCGGACTTGGCGAAGGTGGTATGAGCTCTGCAATGTCATCCGCAGTCTCAGCAGCCTCAGGCGGAGGCGGCGTCACAGGCGGAGGCGGCGGAGGCGGAGCCGGTGGCGGAGGCGGTGGTGGTGCACGATAGTGCATCCGGCCTCATTAAAAAAGTCCCGAGATCAATTAGGATCTTGGGACTTTTTTCTATTTATCTGCAGGATATTTAAGACCGTTTTTCTTTATCTTTGCGCGAATTGCTTCTTCCATATCAATATCCAAACCATCCGCCATCATCAAACCATATATGAAAACATCTGCGAGCTCATCCTTTATGTTCTCGATATTCTGCTCAGCACCTTCCTCAGCACTTACCCATTGAAAATTCTCCAAAAGTTCAGCAGCCTCAAGCGAAAGAGATAACGCTAAATCCTTAGAATTATGATACTGTCACCAGTTTCCTCTCATCCCTAAACGCATTGATTTCTTTGTTTAAGTCTTTCATTCAATAAACACTCCTCATTTATAAACACAATGCTATTAATATAACATGCATAAAATTCAAATCATAGATTTGTAATATGTATATTAAAGTCAAATATTTATACATTTTCGATTATATCTAGCGTAATCACACTAATATATACCATTTTATGTTAACTACTACTATGGATAATTCAGGGAGATCTCACTGTCTATTTTAAAATCGCTTAAATTAATACAATTTATGATCATATGTATATTAGTAAAGCTATAAAGTCATTAGTCGACTAAATCATACTTATAAATCAACTCACCTTCTGGATCATACTCACCTGTAAAAGTAAATCCCATATTTTCATACAGTTGCTTTGCCACAACATTTTCTTTTACAAAACTTAAGTAAACGACATTTACTTGATACTTTTTAGTAACAATATCAATCAATAAATGAATTGCCTGCTTGCCGTAACCCTTTCCTTGATGTGCCTGATCGATAATTATTCGATCAATCCAAGTATCCGGGTTTTTACCAAACGCACCATACATTGCAAATCCTACAACCTCTTCTTCATGGTAGATTGCGACAGGGCACCACTGTTCATACTCTGCAGCTTCTTCTAGACATTCTTCTACAGATTCAATAAAGGACTCTTGGTCTTTTTTCATCGTAACGTTTTTAACCACTTCAATATTCGCTTCATCTATATTTCTTATCGTTAAACCATCCATAATTTCTCATTTCCTTTTGTAAGTATGTATAATTCTGATTATACATTATGATTTGAACGATCGCAAATTTCAAGTTTAAGTTAGCCACCTTGTGATTGTGAAAGTACTATGGTGGGTGTTCCTTCTCCCCCTCGGGGGAGAAATTTTTTTTACACTACGTGCTTTAAGCGATTTGGGTCTGTTTGAACGCTTTAACAAAACAGTCATGTGGCGTCTGATAGTTCAAAATTTTACGTGGATAATCATTCATCCATCGCTGGATCCGCTGAACCTGTCGGTCGCTGATGTCAGAGATTGATTGGCCTTTCGGAATGAAACGACGAATGAACTTATGTTGATTCTCACTTGTGCCCCGTTCATATGAGGCAAATGGTCGAGCGAAGTATACATTCGTGACAGACTTCAATGTTTCATAAAGCGTGCTAAATTCGGAACCGTTGTCTGAGGTAATGGTTTTGAACAAGGATGACATATGATCACCGGCACGTCCGACAAGAGATTCAACAGCTTTAGTCACGGCATTGGCATCCTTGGCGTCAATCTTTAATAGGACTTCAAATCGTGTCTGTCTTTCCACAAGAGTCAGCAACACTGCATCATGCTTTTGTTTTGCACCAATCATTGTGTCGATTTCCCAATGGCCAAATGTCGTACGTGATTCAACATCTGCCGGCCTTTCAGTGATAGATGGACCTAAATACCGTTTATGTTTACGTGTCTTAAAGGTTTTCGTTTTTGTATTACGTCGCAGCTTTTCCGGTAAGTCGATATTTTTAGTTCGCATGATATGTTGGTCGATCCAGTTGTACAAAGTGGTCGTACATGGAATTAGTGCGTCTGAAAAGAAATCATGTTCGCGAGCTGTACCGACGACCGTATCAGGCGACCAATTATGTTCCAACATCTGTCTATCTGCCCAGTCAACGAAAGCATCCGACAGGCTCCACTTCGGGCGACGCCCACAGTGTTTGCGGTTTTCCATGTAAGCGTCATGTGCATAATCTGGATCATAGACAGTATGGTAATAATCGTACGTTTTACCGTTCTGTTTCTGACGGCTCATCTGTTGCACAGTACCTCTCTCAATTTCGTTATTGATGGTTTGTGGGGCACGTCCTAAACGCTCTGCGATTTGGCGATTGGAGTAACCTTCACTTTTTAGTATAGAAATTTGAGCGCGTTCAGCCTGTGTCAGATGTTTTCCTTTAATCGATTCAGTGTTATTATGAAATTGCGTCATGTGATTTCATTCCTTTATTGAGAGTTGTGGTTAACTTCAATATAACATGAAATTCACATGGCGTTTTTAGTATCAAGGGTGGCTAAGTTCATTATAAAATCCACCTGATTTGAACGATAATAGTTTAGCTAGATTAAATGTAGAATAAATAAAAGAAGGGATGATGAGATGATGATTACAGAAAAATATTGGGAGAATTTTATCGAAAAAAATCCTAGCTATAAAGATAAACCATATGAAGCATGGCAATTTGGAGCAGACCCAAATACGCTTGCTGCGCTTGTAGTTAAAGGTACGAAGACTTTGACATGCAGCAGTTTTAGGGAATATCAAATGGAGAATGAGCCACTACCTGAAGTGGGTGATGTGAGTATTATTCTGGATGAGGAAAATCAGCCGAAAGGAATTATTGAGAACACGAGAGTCTACACAATGAAGTTTTCAGATGTCGATGATGAGATTGCCTACAAAGAAGGTGAAGGTGACCGATCATTGGCATATTGGAGAAAGTCACACATTGAATTTTTCGAATGGTTGTATGAAAAACTGGGTCACGAGTTTAACGAATCGGAAGAGATTGTCGTGGAAGAGTTTAAATTGATTTATAAGTAGACTTAAAAAGAACCTAAACTAGTTTAGGTTCTTTACTTATTTACCGATTCTCTTCCCAATCATGGAAAGTTTTGACATCAAATTTGCCGGAACTCTCTAACAGTTGCTTTAGGATATAAATATGTCCAGCACCGACAATCATAATTACTCTCGAATCGTCTTTTAGATTTCTCGTTATATTATTCACCATAATCATGTTTCTTTTATACCACCACGCTAACCATGGAATAGACATTTCCCATTTGTCTCCAAGTAACATCATATGGCCATACAATTCTTGATCTCGCTTATAGTTTTCTGGATGATTTAACTTTAAAGTAGCATCATAAATGTTTTCTGCAGCACCGAGTTGATTGTGAAAATTTTGTAAATCAGTCAGCCTATTCATGAATTCCGGATCATGTTGTTCTGCCCATTCTACAGCATCAGAAATACCATTTTGATTTTGATCATTTTCCATCCAATCCACGGCTCGAATTGACTTTATTCCATTCTTTTTCCCAAGATAAAAACCTAAATCATAAGATTCGTATTTATAGAATCTATTTTTATCATAACTCTGGTAGTGCTCATCAATCTCGTCTTGGTTCTTTTCTTCAATCTCAATACATATATCAGTTGGTTGAAACGTACTTAAGCTGTCTCTTAGCGTTTGTAAGCTTTTTAGAAATGAATTTGAAGGATCTCTCTCGTTAAACATTTCATGATAATGGGTTGATCCTAGGATTAAAATTTGTGGTTTCAAAAATTACGCCTCCGATAGCAACTATTAGACTTTTTTGTATGTTAATTCATTTAGTTTCTAATATTGTTTAAATCCATAGTACCATATAATTGAGGGTAGCCTTTCTCCGAATTTAATACCATCAAGTGCATCAGCTCAGGCTGATATTAGAGTACCTGTTGGTGTAGACATGCGTGACATCGAGCAGAAAATAAAAGAAATTGTAGATTCCATTTAGGGATTATCTTTTAATTTATTTAATCAGTATGAACCCAGTTGGTTTGATATCAATCATGAGATATTTTCATTGACTGCAGCAAACGTTAAATACATCACTGGTGAAGAACTTGTGACAACGATGCGAGTAGGAGCATCTGATGCACGTCATTACAAAATATCGAAAGGTATACCAAGTGTGAACTGTGGAATGAGTGCGTATAATTTAGGTGGACCGGAGGAATATATTGAAGTTGATGAGTTAGTAGATCTTGCGAAGATACATGCTCTGACTGCTTTTGACTTCTTATCATAATGAATAGCCTAGACAGGTAATGTTGTCTAGGCTTCTTTTTGTGTAGTATTCGGTTAAATCTCATAAACTTATGGGCATTACGGCTTTAAATCGGATTTGCGTTCCAGTGAGCCTCACTCATAGTCCATCAAATCCGTTTGCGAGACCATGAGCCTCGCTCATAGTCCGTCAAATCCGTTTGCGAGACCGTGAGCCTCGCTCATAGTCCGTCAAATCCGTTTGCGAGACCATGAGCCTCGCTCATAGTCCGTCAAATCCGTTTGCGAGACCGTGAGCCTCGCTCATAGTCCGTCAAATCCGTTTACGAGACAATGAACCCCGCTCATAGTCCGTCAAATCCGTTTACGAGACCGTGAGCCTCGCTCATAGTCCGTCAAATCCGTTTGCGAGACCATGAGCCTCGCTCATAGTCCGTCAAATCCGTTTACGCGCCTATGAACGCCGCTCTTAGTCACTCAATCGATTCCCATTCTTCACGGAGCACACCCATTCTAATAGAATCGTAGTATTCACCATCATAAAAGCGAACTTTACGCATCCGACCTTCCATCGTCATGCCTAATTTCTCTGCAACGTGTATCATACGTGTATTACCTGACCATGTCGTGAGTCCGATTCGTGGGAGATTAACTTCATTAAACAGATGTTCAATCCATAACCGCAGCGCGCGGGTACCGATGCCTTTGCCCCAGTTTTTCCCTTCGTAAAGCAGGATGCCGACTTCTAACCACTTCCTCATTTCATCTTCATAGTAGTACGTCACCATGCCGATGAACTCGCCATCCAGAACGATCGCCTGTCTAGACGTTTGATTTAAAAAATCATACTTCTTATACAAGAATATTTCATAAGACAAAGCCTCATGCGCATAGTAAGGTGCATCCCATTTTTTCCATTCGGGATTTTTATCTTTGAACGCAAGTGCCCAGAGCTCCGGTAAATCTTCTTCTGCTATTTTTCTTATTTCAAGATTATCATCGATTAAACTACCCAACATACTTCACCATCACTAAACAAGGATTCCATTCATCCCAAAGTGTCGGAAACACTTCTAACCGTTTAAATCCGACTGATTCATAAAATCGAATGGTTGCATCATACTCGTCGTAGTGTCCTTCATCCACAGTTTTAACTTGTAAGAAGTCATACTTTCCTGCGACAGATTCTTCAAGCGCTGATTGCAGTGCTTTCCCAATACCTTGATGATGGTACGCTTTTTTCACACCCATGCAATGGATTTCAGTTGTACTATTGCTGGTTTCTTTTAAAGTCACAAACCCAAGCAATTTTTCGTTATCAAACGCTGCCCATAACGGTAACTCTCTCGACTCATCAATATATGCTTGAGTTGAATCTGGTAAACCAAACCACTCTGGTAAGTCTGCAAGCACTTCTTTAACAATGGCTGCCTTTTCTTCACTATTTTCTACTTCAGTAATTCTCATTCTAAACCTCCTAAATTTGAAGGTCTTATGCTGTGCGACCTTCCTGCACATAATTATTAATTTCGATTAAATTTTTCATGTGTATCACGTCCTTTTTAGTAGATAGGGTCAGTATACATACTCGCATAACATTTGTAAATATTCACATCATCGATTATAAATAAACTAGGAAGGTGAATGATATGGATATCGTAGCAGTCATTTCACATATAAAAGCTGAATCAAGCACCGTTACTGTCCACGCGCTCGCTGATAAGTTTGGCTACAGCGAAGCGTATTTTAGTCGTGCGTTTAAACAGGAAGTGGGTATATCTCCGAGCGAGTACATACAAGCTGTTAAACGTGAACAGGCGATTGAAGAGATTATAACAAATGATCGTTCTATTTTAAGCTCGCAGTTAAAGGCAGGATATTTAAGCGAAGGTTCATTTTCTAACTTGATAAAAAAAGCGATGTCCATTTCACCGAAACAACTGAGCAAAAATAAATTAGAGATTTTGAAAGACTATAACGACTCTGAAAAAGATTATTTAGAAGAAGCAGAGGATGTCGGATATGATCTACAAGTCAATATAACATGTAGTGAAAAATTTGATGGCATCGTCTTTGTTGGTTTATTTAAGAAACCACTTCCTGACAGACCACCTGTTATTGGGATTCCGATTTTGAACTATCCAAAGAATAACTGTGTCGACTTTAGTAATGTGCCACCTGGAAGTTATTATGTCATGGCATGTGTCATACATAAAACGTTAGATCCAACAAAACTGTTCGTGCTGAAAGATAACTTGAGAGGTAAGATTGATACACCATTTGAATTTCCAGGTAAGTATAACTGTGAATTGTTACTCAGACCACCTCACATTTCTGATCCGCCAATTACTGTGAATTTACCGAAGTTATTTATTGAAACGGTGAAAAGTAAAGTGAAGGAATTTAGGTCAGATTAAAATAAATTTTTATGTATGAAAGTTAGTACAATATTTGTGAGGAGATGATTCGATGATCGTATCACAAGTATTAACATCTGGAAATCTAGATGAAATGATTGCGTTTTACAATGATGTGTTTGGCGAGGTAGAGGTCGTAGAAGCGAAAGATTTTCGTGGCAATGCAAATAATCAGTACCGTCATGTGAAAATTCTTGGGAATGATTTTTTCCTAATGAATGACGGAGAGATTACAGATAAAGTGCCAGCACTATTTTATATGGTTGTCTTTCCTGAGAATCGTCGAGATGAGTTGATTACATTACATGAGAAACTAAGTGATGGAGCGCGAAGTTTAAGTGATGTAAAGGATATGAATTTTACGGAAGCCTTGTACATGTTCCAAGATAAGTTTGGTCTCGTATGGAACTTTTGGTCAGATGCGTATTGTGATGCTCCAGTGATTTTGCCAAGCATGGTGATGAGTGACGATTTAGTAGGCAGGATTGATGAGATGAAAGCATTTTACGAAGGTGTTTTTGATGATGTTGAATTTGGAGAGGTTTCATTTTTGGACAATGGATTGATTGAGCATGTCTCAATTCGGCTTTTAAATCATGAATTACAAGTTGCTGAAACGAGTGTGAAGAATTTGTTTTCACTTGATTCGATTTCATCACTGAATCTAGGCTGTGAAACACAAGAAGAAATTGATCGTTATTCCAAAGCGTTAGGTGATCATTATTATCCGGGTGGTTGGTTGAAGGATAAGATGGGCGTCATGTGGTGTGTCGATTGGCCGGGGATGATAGATCTTTTATCGGTTGCAAATGAACAGCAGGAACAAGCGATTTTCGGAGCGATTATGAAAGAGGATCCAATTTGTATTGAAGATGTAAAAGCAGCGTTTGAAAATAATAAGGAGTGATTAACCATGTTTAAAGCAATACCATATTTTATTTTTCAAGACGCCAATGCCGCAATTGCCTATTATGAAGAGTTTTTTGATGCAAAATTGTTGAGTAAAAACACAGCGGATGACCCAGCGTTTGCTGATATGCCTGAGAAGATTGAGAAACCTGAGGAGATATCACGATGATAAAATCACAAATAATGAACCATCGTAATCTGGATGAAATGATTGCTTTTTATAACGATGTATTTGGTGATGTGGAAGTGCTTTACTCTAGATATATTAAAGATCATGAGAACGATCAGTTTAGACATGTCAGAATATTAGACCATGAATTTTATCTGATGCGTGGACCGCATCACCCAGATAAAGTACCAGCAATTTTTTACATGGTTGTGTTTCCAGAAAGTAGACGTCATGAACTGGAACAATTACATGTAAAACTTAGAGATGGTGGCCGTGACTTAAGTCATGTGGAAGACATGAAATTTTCTGATGATTTGTATTTACTACAAGATAAATATGGCACCCTCTGGCGCTTCTGGGCAGCTGAGTATTTCGAAGCACCCGGAATTCTTCCAAGCTTGGTCATGCATGATGATATGGTTGGTAAAATTGGTGAGATGAAAACATACTATGAGAATATTTTTGATGACGTCGAGTTTGGAGAAATTAGCTATCTTGACAATGGTTTGATCGACCATGTATCCGTCAGAATCTTAAACTACGAGTTGCAAGTGTGTGAGACAAGTGAGAAGGATTTGTTTTCATTAACTGCTGTATCATTGCTCGTACTGGATTGTGAAACACAAGAAGAGATTGATAGGTATCATAATGGACTTGTCAGTCAAGCGTACTCTTCTGGCTGGTTAAAAGATAAGATGGGCATCGTTTGGATTGTGGACTGGGTCGGAATGCACAATCTCTTAAAGAATGCAAACCCAAAACAAGCGAAGGCAATGTTTGCTGCAATTGATAACGCTGGTCCAATTTGCATTGAAGATGTAAAGAAAGCTTATGAGGATAATGCAGAGTGAATAATAAAACGGACTCAACTTTGGTTGGGTCTTTATTATTTTGTCTGAATAATTATCGGTGTGGTAAACTTTGTTGTATAGAGAAAAAGGGAGGATTAACATGTTTAAGAAAGAAGAAACTTTAGATTTTCTAACGGAGTTGTTATCCATAAACAGCCCGTCTGGTTATACGAAAAATGCAATTGATTTTGTGAAATCAATAGTAGATGGACTTGGTTTTACAACAGAAATTACACCGAAAGGGAATTTAGTCGTATCGGTTGAAGGTGAAGATACTTCAGTTACACGTGGTTTAAGTGGACACGTCGATACATTAGGCGTTATGGTGCGTTCGATCAATTCGGACGGTACACTCGCACTGACTAAAATTGGTGGACCGATTACGCCAACGCTTGATAGTGAATATTGTGAAATTATTACACGTGATGGCAAGACGTATACAGGTACGATACTTTCGACGTCACCATCGATTCACGTACACAAGGACGCATCATCGAAAAGCCGTGATATCGACAATTTAGTTGTGAAGATTGATGAGAAAGTAAGTAATAAGAAGGAAGTACAAGCACTTGGTATTCAAAATGGTGACTTTGTTTGCTATGATCCAAAAGTTCAAATTACAGAGTCAGGCTTTATTAAATCACGTTTCTTAGACGATAAAGCATCAGTCGCATTGCTTGTGAGCGTATTAAAGGCAATTCATGCAGGTGATGTGAAACCAAAGACGAACTTGAAGTTTATCATTTCGACGTATGAAGAAGTGGGGCATGGTGCCGCATGGATTCCTGAAGAGATTACAGAGTTTCTAGCGGTCGACATGGGTTGTATTGGACTTGATTTAGATTGTACGGAGTTTGATGTGTCAATTTGTGCGAAAGATTCATCCGGTCCATATGATTACGAGTTAACTTCTACATTGATCAATCACGCAAAGCGACTGGAGCTAAATTATGCGGTTGATATTTACCCGATGTACGGCAGTGATGCAAGCGCTGCGCAAAGTGCTGGTGCAAACATTCGCTCTGGATTGATTGGTCCTGGTGTTGCAAGCAGTCATGGGATGGAACGCACGCATGTTGACGCGCTTATCAACACATTTAAATTGTTAGTCGCTTACGTTGAAAACTAAATTTGAATTTTTGATGCGTGAGACTTCACTGATGTGAGGTCTTTTTTGTGGGAAAATTTTGATGTTTATAGTGAATGATTTAAATAGAATTAGAATAATAATGCACTTGTCGGTCGATTTTCCTTCTGTTAATATTAAAATGCAAACGTTTTCTTAGACTGAAGTAATACTATTTTACTTCACAAATAATGATTAAGGGGAGAGAACATGACGAACAAATTGAGTAAGGAATCTCGATTGCTTTTCGCATCATTGGTGTCTATATTCAGTGTGATTATTTTAATGATTACACCAAACGAAACGATGGCACAGGACGATGAAATCGAAGATGGCTTTTTCAGAGTCCATTTTGAAACATTGTTATCTGATGACATCGATGATTTAGGACTTTGGTTGTGGGATGATGTTGCAGCACCATCTGAAGATTGGCCGACGGGTGCATTACCATTTACAGATGCAGTTGAAACTGATTATGGATACTACATGGATTTTGAACTCGCTGAAAATCCACAGCGTATCGGTCTGTTAATCAATTCACTATCAGGAGACGGTCAAACAGAAGATATGGAGTTTGATCTCGTAACACCTGATATGAACGAAGCTTGGATTACGAGTGATTGGGAGCTATTTACGAATGAACCCATCACTGAAGAAAATACAATTCGTATCAATTACATACGCGAAGATGGAGACTATGAAAATTGGGCACTGTGGGCGTGGGGCGACGTTGCTGAACCAACGGAAGACTGGCCGGTCGGTGCACATGATTTAGACCCATCGGGTAACAATGGCGCGTATTTTGATTTAGAAATTGCCGAAGATGCTTCTGTTATTCAGTTTTTATTCGTCAATAAAGAGACTGAAGAGCAATCAGAGGACCTGTCGTTTGATGATTTAACTCAATCACAAATCTTTTTACGTGAAGGAGATGATCAGGTGTACACGAACCCAGATTTCTCGAGTGAAGTTGGCGTAACACGTGCAGAACTCGTGTCAGAAACGGAGATTGAAATTGAATTCCACTCAACGGAAGATCTTGATGAAGAATCAGTATTGGAATTAATTGAGTTACATCATGCAGACGGCGAAGCATATGATCTCTCAGATTCTACAGTAACGATTGACCATGACAGTAATACGGTTCTACTCACGGGTGAACTTGACCCTGAGTCTGGAGCATACACGCTTGTTATCGATGAGCAAGAAAGGTTGGTTCAGATGGGTTGGCGTTTGAAAGATTCACTTTACGCGTATGATGGCGACTTAGGTTTACATTTTGATGATGAAGGCACACCTTCACTTAAAGTGTGGTCACCAAGTGCGAGTCAAGTGAATGTCATTTTATACGATAAAGACAATCAAGAAGAAGTTGTTAGAGACGATATCGAAATGACACAGGAGACGCCAGGTGTTTGGGAAGTTGTTTTAGATGAAGAGACGACTGGATTATCTGATGTGACTGGGTATTTTTATCATTTTGAAATTGAGCGAGAAGGGGATACGGTTCTAGCGTTAGATCCATATGCACGTTCGATGGCGGCTTGGGACAATGGAAATCCAGATAATTATGTTGGTAAAGCAGCGATTGTGAACCCGAGCGACATCGGTCCTGAATTGGATTACGCAACGATCGATAGTTTTGAAAAACGTGAAGATGCAATTATCTATGAGGTGCATGTACGTGACTTCACTTCTGATGTTGATATCGATGATGAACTCGAAAGTCAATTCGGTACGTTTAGTGCGTTTATTGAACGTCTCGACTACATCGAAGACTTGGGTGTAACACATATTCAGCTCTTGCCTGTGATGAGTTATTTCTTTGCAGATGAGTTTAATAACGACGAGCGTTTGAATGAATATTCTTCGACAAATAATAACTATAACTGGGGATATGACCCGCACAGTTACTTCTCGTTGACGGGTATGTATTCTGAAGATCCTGAAGATCCGGCAAAGCGTATTGAAGAATTTAAAAACTTAATCGATGAAATCCATTCACGTGATATGGGTGTCATTTTAGATGTTGTGTATAACCACAATGCGAGCTTGCATCTATTTGAAGATTTGGAGCCAAACTACTATCACTTCATGGATGCAGACGGTACACCACGTACGAGTTTTGGTGGTGGACGTTTAGGTACGACGCATGAGATGTCACGCCGTATTTTAGTCGATTCGATTACGTATTGGGTGGATGAATATAAAGTCGATGGTTTCCGCTTTGATATGATGGGCGACCATGACTCAGAGTCGATTCAAAAAGCGTATGATGAAGCGGCAGCACTCAATCCGAACATCTTAATGATCGGTGAAGGTTGGGTGACATACGCAGGTGATGCAGGGGACAATGTCATTCCTGCAGACCAACAATGGATGGACCAAACATCAGCGGTGGGTTCTTTCTCAGATGAAATTCGAAATGAATTGAAATCAGGTTTCGGTAGCGAAGGTCAACCGATGTTCTTAACAGGTGGTCCACGCTCGATTGAGACAATTTACAATAACTTAGTTGCAAATCCAGGTAACTTCAATGCAGATGAACCAGGAGACGTCGTGCCTTACATTGCAGCACACGACAATTTGACGCTGCATGACGTTATCGCACAATCGATTAAAAAGGATCCGAAAGATCACGCACAAGAGATTCATGAACGCATTCGAATCGGTAACCTCATGGTGCTGACGGCACAAGGGACACCGTTCATCCATGCCGGTCAGGAATATGGACGCACGAAACAGTTCAAACATCCAGACTTCATTGAACCGGTGGATGAAGCGGATGTGCCATACAAGTCTACGTTCATGACAGATGAAGACGGAGAGCCTTTCGAGTATCCGTACTTTATCCATGATTCATATGACTCTACGGATATTATCAATCGATTTGAGTGGGCGAAAGCAACGGATGAAGAAGCATATCCGATTAATACACAGACTCGTGCTTATACTAAAGGATTAATTGAGCTTCGCAGAAGTACCGATGCATTTAGCAAAGGGACGATGGATGAAGTTGATGAATCTGTTTCATTAATTGATGTACCAGAAATCGAAGATGAAGACTTGGCGATCGTTTACTGTGCTGAGTCATCAGATGGCGATGCGTTCTATGTACTTGTGAACACTGATGAAGTGGAGCGAGAATTTACTTTACCGGTAGACTTAAATGGCGGTGATGTTATCGTCGATCGTGAAACTGCTGGCACTGAAGCAATTGCTGAACCAGTGGGTGTGACTTTAGAGGCTGATAAAGTAACACTCGAGCCGTTGACTGCGGTAATTGTTAGAGTGAGCGATGAGGTTGACAATGAATTAGTCGGTGATGAAGATGCGGATGTTGAAGTGGATGATTCTGTAACAGAAGACGACTCATCTGAAAGTACTGGCGTAAACAGCCCTGTCTTAAACGAAGATGGCACAGTCACATTTTACTTCGAAGGCGATGCCAACACGACAAGTGTTGGTGTCCCAGGTAGTTTTAACGAATGGGACGAGTCAGCATTCGTGATGGAAGAAGGCGAAGACTCGGTCTGGTCTTACACAGCTGAACTTGAACCGGGTGTATATGAGTATAAATTGTTCGTCAATAATGAATGGACCAACGACCCATTAAATGATGTGGAATTAGAAAATACGAATAATGAGTTAATCGTGCCTGGATTGCGCGTTGAAGGTGCGACAGAAGTTGAAGCGGGCACTGAGGTTTCATTTACGACAATTTATGTCGACCACGAAGGTGAAGCGTCAGAAGTTAACGTGGAGTATTCTATTTCTGAAGCGTTCAATGGCGTCGAACTCGATGAAAATACATTAAGGGTTCCAGATGATGCTGAGGCAGAATCAATAATCGAACTCGTTGTGACAAGTGTTGGTGCAGAGACAACACACACGGTGGTCGTTCTCGATGAAATGTACCACTACACGATAAACTACTCACGTTCTGATGATTCACAAATGGACTGGGATATGTGGATATTCGGTGAAGGTATGGAAGGCGATGCCCATGCATTTACTGAAGAAACTGAAGATGGCTATGCACAAGCGATGGTAAGTTTACCACTTGATGAGATTACAATGATTACACGACCAGGTGACTGGTCACAGCAAGAAATGGACCGAGTCATTTCTATTCCAGAAGGTGAGACAGAAGTTGAAGTGTGGATAAACGCCTTAGACCCGAGAGTTTACTATGAGAATGATTCGATTGAAGAAATTGAATCACGTGTTGTGCAACTCACATACGTGCGTGAAGATCAAGATTACGATGGTTGGAACTTGTGGGTATGGAACACAGGTGCACAAGACGATGAGATTTTATTTGACGAAGTAACCGATGAAGGTGCAGTAGCAAATATCGAAATCGGTCAGAATACGACAGAGATTGGTTTCAAAATTCGTCAAGGTGATTGGGAAGCAGAGGATGATTACAACGAAGACCGTATGATTGAAATAGATCCAAATGAACAGATTACGAAAGTGACTGTTTACGAAGGTGTCGGTGAATTCGACCAAGCACCATCGATTAATGGACCAGAAATAGTGAATGGTAATGTAACTTTCTTCTATAGAGATCCTGCACTTTATCTGGCGGATGAACTAGATACGATTGACAGTGTTGAACTCCAACTCGTTGGGGAAGGTTTCGAAGATACGTATGAGATGACTTATGATGCAACGAACAACTACTTCGTATATACAGTCGTCGGCGTTGAGACCGGTGACTATGAATATAGCTTCTTAGTGACTCAAGATGGGCAACCGATTGAAGTCGAAGATCCATATGCCGAGGGTAATTTTAGCTATGAGCAATTGGACGTTTCAATCGAAACGTCAGTTACACCTGAGGCTATCTCTTATCAAGAGCATGCTGTTGTAACGATTGATGCAAGCAGCAGTAACGATGCAGAATTTTCAAGAGGTTTTATCGATTTGACTGAAGTCGGTGGACTTGAAGCAGTTGAGTTCGATGTTGAACTGATGGCACATACGATAGCAGTTGCTGAAGGCACGAGCGTTGGTGAGAAGGTTTTACCTGTGACTCTGGTCGATGAATTTGGTAATCACCACGCGTCAGAAGTGTCTGTGGAGGTTATTGAGAGAGAAGTCAGTGATGGCGCGGATTTTGATTGGGATGAAGCCCGCATTTACTTCATGCTGACGGACCGTTTTAGTGATGGAGATGAATCGAATAATGACCCACACGATGTCGGTTATGACACAGACCATCCTGAAAGCTATCATGGTGGTGACTTCCAAGGGATTATTAATAACTTAGATTACTTGGATGAACTTGGTATTAACACGATTTGGATTTCACCAATTGTTGATAATATCGATCACGATCAAAGGCATGGTCAAGATGAATCTCAATACGGATATCATGGGTATTGGGCGAAAGACTTTACAGAAATCGATGAGCATTTTGGTGATTTAGAAACGTTTAAAACTTTAATTGATGAAGCACATGACCGTGACATTAAAATTATGGTCGATGTTGTGTTGAACCATACTGGATATGGATTAAAGCCAACCGATTCTGGAGAGGATATTCCACTGTTCCCAACAGATGAAGACCGGGCAGTTTTTGAAGGCATGATTCGTGAAGATGTCGTGTTAGGTAGCGAGACGATGAGTGAGCTGGACGGATTGCCAGACTTGGTGACAGAAGATGCGGCAGTGCGTGACCAAATTATCGAATGGCAAACGGATTGGATCGAGCGTGTGAGAACGGACAATGGTAACACGATTGATTACTTCAGAGTAGATACAGTGAAGCATGTCGATAATACGACATGGAATGCGTTTAAAAATGAGCTGACATTGTTGAAACCAGACTTCAAATTGATAGGTGAATGGTTTGGCGCAAGTGTGAACAATACAGCAGACCAGTTGAACACAGGTCGCATGGATTCATTGCTTGATTTCAACTTTAAATCGCAAGCGCAGAACTTTATCTCAGGGAATATTGAGAGTGTTGAAGCGAACTTAGCAGAGAGAAATGAACAAGTTGATAATGCTGCGATGCTCGGACAGTTTTTGAGCAGTCACGATGAAGACGGATTTTTAGTGACCGCTGCAGGAGACGATGAAGGGCTGTTTAAAGTTGCTGCTGCATTGCAGATCACAGCTAAAGGACAACCGGTTATTTATTACGGTGAAGAAATTGGAATGAGCGGCGTGTCAGCGGGCAACATGGATGCCGGCGAATTTAGTGAAAACCGCTATGACTTCGACTGGGATCGTGTTGATGGTTCCGAAATGCACGAACACTACCAGAAACTGTTAAACATTCGTGCAGACTATTCAGTCGTGTTCTCTAAAGGCGATAGAATGTTTGTTGCAGGTTCAGATGATGACGGCTACTCACTGTTTTCTAGAAACTGGGAAGACGAACAAGTATTGGTCGGGCTGAATATCGGTGAGGATGCTGTTGTTTCTAGTTTTGAAGTTGACTTTGAAGCGGGTACTGAGTTGATGGATCTCTATAACGATGTAAGTTACGTCGTGGATGATGATCAGATGGTTGAGATCGAAATTCCTGGAAATGTAGAAGGTGGAACAGCAGTTTTAGTCGTGCAGTAGGGTGATGGTTGGTTGAGGCTGCCAACTCAAGGCTGAAAATTGCTTTGAATTGGCAGGTAACAAAATATCATCGCTACTTCAAGCTTGAAAAAATTGTCTAAAGTAGAGAGGGCTTTGTTTCCGTGCTAACTCAAGCTCAAAAAGTGCGTCGAGTTAGCATGGATTTTGATTTCGTGCTAACTCAAGCTCAAAAAGTGTCTCGAGTTAGCATGGATTTTGTTTCCGTGCTAACTCAAGTTCAATAAGTGCCTCGAGTTAGCATGGATTTTGATTCCGTGCTAACTCAAGCTCGAAAAATGCGGTGAGTTAGCACGAGTCAATTTTTATCCTTATGCCAGCATCAACCAAATCCCACACAAAAAAGTCCAAACCCGGCAATCACGCCAGGTCTGGACTTATTCTATATCAACAGCTACTCCAAATACATCTTCTTAAACTTCTCACTCGGCATCGGGCAATCTTCAGCACTCGCATTGCCAGCAAATCGCCTACGATTTCTTGCCACCCATTTATAAACATCGTCTCGAATCACATCCGGAATCCACAACAACAATTTAAACGGAATCATATGATGGTGCATCGCATCCAAAGCTCGGATGACTGCTGTCGAGTGTTTATAATAATCTTGGTCAACGAAAATCACAGACTTCCTCCCAACAAGCTCCGGCACATTCGCCTTGGTCCAAGCACTATTAAAATCGGTAATCTTTAACTCTGGATTTCTATTCCATTTCACGACAAACCGCACCATGCGATTACACAGCGTGCAGTCGCCATCAAAGACTATAACTTTCATATTTAATCCTCCATCTATAAACCATCATAACAGGATAAAAACCTATCATCCAAGACGGCACCTTGAAATTCCAAAAACAACCCACCTATAAATTCACATGGTTCGGGTTCAATTTCCCATATATCAACAAGTTGTGATATCTACCATCGAGTCGCATTGCATCACACAGCACGGCTTCCTTCGAAAACCCGAGTCTCTCTGGCACCTTGCGACTCGGTTCATTGAGCTCGCACACGTGTATCTCAATCCGATGCACGTCCCACTCGTTAAACACAAAGTCGGTCATTGTAGAGACGACGCGCGTAATGATACCGCGTTTTTGGTGTGACTTGCCGAGCCAGTAACCGAACTCTACTTTATTATCGGTACGATTCACTTTGTTCAGTGAGAATCCCCCGATGAATGTATTTTTATTGTATATACCAAAATGGAAACTACTTTCTTTGGCAAATTCATCTCGAGTGAACTGGATGAATTTTTTGTAATCTTCTGCCGAATGTGTGTAATTGACCCATGGTAACCAAGTCGCTAAATAATCTCTTGAAGCATCGACTTCTTTAAATGCATCGTAAGCGTCACGCTCATTCATAATTCTTAAAGTTAGTTCATCATCGATTTTAAAACTCAACATATCAATCACCGCTTTCATTAGTAAGATAAATATACAACACGGACCATAATGGTGCAATTGTGCGTACAAAACGGATAAATATTGCGAAATATTTTCATCAAATTTTAATTTTAACGAAATCGTTTGCACGAATTCTATTGACTTTCGTATGTAAGCGTTTTAAAATTGAGTTGTATAATACAATTAATTAAAGGAGAGTTTTCAATGAAATTCAAGAATTTTATGTACACGGGTATTCTTGCATCAGCACTTGTTTTATCAGGCATAGCGATTGGCAACGATGAGGCTGTTAATGCACAGGATGAGCCAGAAAAACCAGAGAGTTTAACAGTTTGGTTAGATGGTGACGTACAGTTCGAAGTTTACCCAGAAATCTTTGCACGTTTCACTGAAGAAACTGGTATTGAAGTAGAAGTTTCTGAGATTGCGATGAACGACCAGCTTGACCAAATTTCTTTAGACGGACCTGCTGGAAATGGTCCAGATATTTTCCAACAGCCACACGACATGATCGGTAGTGCATACTTACAAGGTTTAGTTAAAGAAATCAATCCTGAAGACGTTGTAGATCTCGATTTATTCAACGAAAATGCGATCGATGCATTCACTTACGATGGTCACCTTTTAGGTCTTCCATTTGCTGCTGAATCGATTGCACTTTACTACAACACGGATTTAGTTGATGAAGCACCAACGACTAAAGAAGAGTTAGAAGCAATCATGGAAGAGTACACAGATGAGTCAAGCAACCAATACGGTTTCTTAATGGAATCTACTAACTTCTACATGGCTTATGCGTTCTTATTCTCAGGTGATGAATCAATCTTCAGCGTAGATGAAGAAGGTAACTACGACTCAGCTGATATCCAAGTTGCATCTGAAGGTGTAATTGAACAAGCGGAAGCTTACAAAGAGTACTTTGAACAAGGTTATTTATCTTCTAACATCAACGGTGATGTATTAGATGGATTATTTTTAGCTGGAGATGCACCGGTTGCATTAACTGGTCCATGGAAACTTGCTGAATACTCTGAAGGATTAGGTGATTCTCTTGCAACTGCGCCACTACCAGAATTTGATGGTGAGCCAATGACGCCATTCATGGGTGTTAAAGGTTGGATGATGAACGAATACACTGAAAACGAGTACTGGGCACTTCAGTTATTACAATTCATGACAAACCAAGAGAGCTCTCAGTATGTTGTAGATAACATGCAAGAATCAGTACCACGTTCAGATGTTGAAAACGACAACGAATTGTTAGCAACGTTTGATGAGCAAACTGCAAGTGCTGTTCCAATGCCAAACATTCCAGAAATGGCACAAGTTTGGGAGCCGATGGAAAACGCATTAGTATTCATCTCTCAAGGTGAAGATGTAACTGAAATTCTTGAAGAAGCGAAAGCTAATATTGAAGCGAACATTGAAGCCGCAGGTGGATCTTCTGCAGAATAATATTTAATGGAATAACAAGGAGGAATGGATGTGAAAAAAAATCCGATTTTGGCCGCAGTCTTATCCATCCTTCCTGGGCTGGGCCAACTATATAATAAGAGGTACATCAAAGCTGGTGTCCTCTTTATTCTTTTTGTCTCATTTATTTCGGTGTTCTATCAATTTTTAGCAACTGGTATTTGGGGTATTGTAACGCTTGGTGAGACGCCACGGGAAGACGATTCACGAACATTGCTTGCACAGGGGATTATTGCATCGCTTGTCATCATCATTGCTCTCATCTTTTATTTCGTAAATATACGTGATGCATATAATGATGCAAAGCTGATTAACTCTGGTGACTTCAGAACAATGTTCCAGCGTTTCAGAGACACGTGGGATAAAACTTTTCCGTATGCGATTATCGCACCGGGGTTATTTTTATTAATCTTCGTCGTTGTATTCCCGCTTTTATATATGTTCTTCCTAGCGTTTACGAATTACAATCTCTATAACTCGCCACCTGCAAATCTATTGGATTACGTCGGATTTGACAACTTTAGAAACTTATTGGAAGTCGATATTTGGAGAAATACATTCTTTAGCGTATTCACATGGACAATCATTTGGACGTTAGTTGCAACGACATTACAAATTGCGCTAGCGTTATTGTTAGCAGTTGTCGTGAACAATCCATTGATTCGCTTTAAACGATTGATACGTACGATTTTAATTTTACCGTGGGCAGTGCCTGCGTTCGTTACAATTTTAATTTTTGCCGCGATGTTTAACGATCAGTTCGGTGCAATCAACGCTCAGATTATGCAACCGATATTCGGTACGAATATTGCCTGGTTATCCGACCCATTCTGGACGAGATTCGCACTCATTATGATTCAAACATGGCTTGGATTCCCGTTTGTGTTCGCGCTATTTACCGGTGTCTTACAGAGTGTTTCAAGTGACTGGTACGAAGCAGCTGATATGGACGGTGCATCCAGTTGGCAGAAATTCACTCAGATTACTTTCCCACATATTATGTTCGCAACAGCACCGCTACTCATCATGCAATATGCCGGGAACTTTAACAACTTTAACATTATATACCTATTCAACAACGGGGGACCGGCAGTGCGCGGTCAAAACGCGGGTGGTTCCGATATCCTAATATCATGGGTATATAAACTAACGTTTGAAACGAATAACTACAACATGGCAGCTGCAATTTCATTGATTATTGGTGCGATTGTTGCCATCGTAGCTGCTTTTCAGTTTAGCCGAACGAAAGCTGTTCGAGAGGAAGGTGAACGATAATGAACAAAAAGACAAAGAATCGCATCAGTCAAGTGATTATGTATACATTGATCATAATCATGGCCGTCATTATCTTCTATCCATTGCTTTGGACTCTGGGGATTTCATTAAACCCTGGAACGAGTTTATACAGTGCGTCGATGATTCCAGAAGACTGGTCATTTGAACACTATGTGTGGTTGTTTACAGACCCACGAAGTGACTATTTAACGTGGTACAAAAACACATTGTTCGTTGCGTTTGCAACATCAATTCTCGCAGTAATTTTTGTCACATTAACAGCATATGCGTTTTCTCGCTACCGCTTTGTCGGTCGAAAATATGGACTATATGCATTCTTGATTTTACAAATGTTCCCAGTTCTTATGGCGATGGTTGCAATTTATATCTTATTAAACCAAGTAGGCTTACTCGACACATTATGGGGATTAATCCTAGTTTATGTCGGTGGTGCAATACCGATGAATGCGTTCTTGGTGAAAGGGTATTTCGACACAATTCCAAGAGAACTTGATGACTCAGCGAAGATGGATGGCGCAGGGCACTTTAGAATATTCTTTACGATCATGTTGCCACTCGCTAAACCGATTATCGCAGTTGTCGCATTGTTTAACTTCATGGCGCCATTTATGGACTTTATCTTGCCGCGAATCGTCTTGCGTTCTTCAGAGAACTACACGCTCGCGCTCGGACTGTTCAACATGGTAAACGATGCATTTGCGAACCAGTTTACGCGTTTCGCAGCAGGTTCAATTTTAATTGCAATCCCGATTGCGATTGTCTTCTTATTCTTACAAAGATACTTGATCTCAGGATTGATGTCAGGTTCTACGAAAGGATAAAAGGAGGTTGCATTCGTGGTTACGATCAAAGACATAGCAAGAAAAGCTGGTGTTGCGCCTTCGACGGTTTCTCGAGTCATTCAAGACCATAAAGGGATCAGCACAGCGACGAAAGAGAAGATTCGTCTGATCATGGACGAGATGGACTACAGACCGAACGTGTCTGCACGTAATCTCGTACTGAACAGCTCTCATACGATTGCAATGATTTTAAAAAGTGAAGCACACGATGCATATGAAAATCCTTTTAACAATGCGGTGTATAACGGTGTAGTCGAGGCGTGTCGGGAAGACGGCTATTCAATTATATCGACGACAAAAAATACTGAGCGTGAGATATTAGAAGAAGTAAAGTCGCTGATACGCTTGCGCCAAGTCGATGGTTTTATCGTCATGTTCTCTAAAACGGGCAATAAAGTGACGGAATATCTGACTTCAGTAGGGTTACCGTTCGTTGTGGTCGGTAAAGACGTCAATCAGAATAACGATGCAATCTATATCGATAATGACAATATTACCGCAGCATATCAGTTAACACAGCTGCTTATAGATAAAGGTATGCGCGACATTCGAGTGATCAACGATGATGAAGGTTTTACAGTTGCGAAAGATCGTATGAAAGGGTTTAAAGATGCACTGCGTGATAATGAACTTGACAGTGATGAATGTATTATTCAAGTGGGTTCAGAGTTAGAGGAGATTCGTGATACATTAAATGAAGCATTTAATAGTAAGCAACCAGAAGGAATCATTACATTTGATGGTTTCTTACATGCGAAAGTACTTGCAGCATTATACGAGTTACAAATTCGCGTGCCGGATGATATGCTGACTGCTACTTTTAATGATTCGCCGCTCACACAGTTTGCTTCGCCGCCACAAACAACAGTGGATATTCATTCGGCGGATATTGGTAGGGAAGCAGGACGAGCGTTGATTGGTTTAATTCAAGAACCAAACAAGTTAAAATGCAATATAACATTACCGACACAAGTGATTGAAAGACAATCCACGCGGAAGGAATGAAGAAATGTCAGATTTAAAATTGGTAGATATTAAAAAGACTTATGGTAAAGATACAACAGTCGTCGAAGGGTTTAACCTAGAGATTAACGATGGGGAATTTATTGTTTTTGTCGGTCCATCAGGATGTGGTAAATCAACGATACTTCGAATGATTGCTGGGCTTGAAGAAATCACGGAAGGTGACTTCTACATTAATGACAAACGTATGAACGATATCGAGCCTAAAAATAGAGATATCGCGATGGTGTTCCAGAACTATGCACTTTATCCGCACATGAGTGTGTTCGATAATATGGCATTCGGTTTGAAGCTACGCGGAAAGAAAAAATCAGAAATTAAACGACGTGTAGATGAAGCAGCTAAGATTTTAGGATTAACAGACTTCTTAACACGTAAACCGAAGGCATTATCCGGTGGTCAGCGTCAGCGTGTTGCACTCGGACGCGCAATCGTGCGTGATGCAGGGATATTCTTGATGGATGAGCCACTTTCAAACTTAGATGCAAAATTACGTGTGCAAATGCGTGCTGAAATTTCTAAGTTGCACCATCGATTAGGCACGACATCCATTTATGTTACACACGACCAAACTGAAGCATTGACTATGGCATCTCGCATCGTCGTTTTAGATAAAGGTCAAATCATGCAAGTCGGTACACCGAAGGAAGTTTATGATATGCCGGACAATGTATTCGTTGCCGAGTTCATCGGTTCACCAGCCATGAATATATTCGAAGCAGAATTAAGAGATGGCCAATTGTATATTGGTGATCAATCTATTGTGTTGCCAGAGAGTCATCAGAAAATGCTTAGAGACAGTGGATATGATGGAAAAGCGATTAAATTCGGTGTACGACCAGAAGATATTAGAGAAACACATACATTAGAAGAATCGAATAAAAGTACGGCGTTCGATGTCGAAGTCTCAGTTGTTGAACTTCATGGTTCAGAAATTATGCTGTTTGCTGAAATGAGCGGTCGAGAATTTATCGCACGCGTTGATGCGCGTACAGACGTGAGTGTCGGCGACGTCGTACAGTTCAGCTTTGATATGGAAAAATGTCATTACTTCGATAATGATACGAATAATGCCATTCGTAAAAAAGAAGCACCAGTTGAGGAAGTCTTAAACTAGCGGAGGGTTTTATTTAATGAAACAAAACGCACGTCAGGCACGTCCAATTGAACAGTACTATACTTCATATAACATCGGACAATTTGGTATTACTAAATCAGCGGATAAGCTTGTGTTTTCAACGAATTTAAACGGTAAAAGCAACCTGTTCGAAATGCGTTTACCGAAGACATATCCAATGCAATTCTCTAACAATAATCAAAAGAGCGGTCGCGTAATTATAGATAAGGAAGAGAGATTCATCATCACGACATTTGATAATGATGGTGATGAGAATTACCAATTATACAAAGTGCCGTTTAATGGTGGTATACCTGAGAAATTATTCGAGACAGAAGAAAGCGAAAAACACTTAACGTACATGTTTACAAAAGACAATGATGGTTTGATTTTCACATCATCAAAGGGTAACCCGAGTTTTATGAACGTCTGTAAATACACGTTCGATAGTGGAGAAATAGAAGTTCTGAACAAGGGGGAAAACTACTCTACGTTTTTTGCTGCGAAAAGTGATGATGATCAATTGATTGTCTTGCAAGAGTTTCGTGCCAACACGAACACCCGAGGTATTATTTTAGATGCGGATGGCAATAAGCACTTAGTGACCCCAGATGACTCTAAAGTTCACATCACACAAGATTTTCATTTCATCGGCGATGACAAAGTATTTTTCATTACGGATTACGAAAAGGACTTTTCTTATTTAGCGTCGTTTGATTTGAAAACTTTTGAGTTTACTGAAGAGCTTGTTATTGAAAACGAAGAACTCACATCCATTAAACAAGATAAAAAGAATGGTGTACTTTATCTAGTTACAACTAAGGGTGTTCAGCATGAATTCTATGAAATGGAATTAAAATCAGGTGATGTAAAAGTCATACCAAAACCGATTGATTTGATTCACCAAATTGAAGTTGTCGATAGTGGCGACTTATATATGCTGGGAACGAGTGCACGCATTCCGAACAACATCTTTAAATATGATGTGAAGGCAGCGGAATGGACACAACTCACAGAAAATAAAATACTTGGTGTTGAAACAGAAGAGTTGATTGACCCTGAAGTGGTGACATATAAATCATTTGACGGTCTTGAAATCGAAGCGATGTTGTTCCGTGCGGAGGAGTCTGTCGCAAATGGCTATACATTGTTTTGGCCACACGGTGGACCACAAGCAGCGGAGATGAAATTTTTCAGAGCGCTGTTCCAAGTCGCGTTGAGCCGAGGTTACAACGTATTTACACCGAACTTCAGAGGTAGTACAGGCTATGGTTCTGAGTTTACTAAAATGGTTGAAGGTGACTGGGGACACGGACCAAGACTTGATAACATCGCAGGCGTTGAGTGGTTGGAATCAGAAGGAATCTCTGACAGTGAACACCTGTTTTTAATCGGTGGAAGTTACGGGGGCTATATGGCACTGTTACTTCACGGACGACACAGTGAGAAGTTTAAAGCAGTCGTTGATATTTTTGGAGTAAGTAACTTGTTCACATTCGTAGAGTCAGTGCCAGACCATTGGAAACCGATTATGAAACAGTGGGTCGGAGATCCGGTTAAAGATAAAGAGAAATTTATTGAGGATAGCCCAATCACTTACTTGGATACAATGACAAAACCAATGTTGATCATCCAAGGTGTGAAAGACCCGCGCGTTGTGAAAGAAGAATCTGACCAAATTGTAGAGAAACTACAAGCGTTAGATCGAGACGTCGAATACCTCGTGTTAGAAGACGAAGGTCACGGATTTTCTAAAAAAGAAAATGAAATCAAAGTATATACCCAAGTCTTTGACTTTTTGGAGCGCCACAAAGGCTAGTTTTGGTTGAGATTGGATTAATAATGAAACCCCGAGCGGCGGACATTTTGAGTGTCGGCAGCTCGGGGTTTTTGTGGGTTTTGTAGGTGAATCGGGCATTATTGAGGGTGATTGCGCCGATGAGGTTAGCACATAGTCCGTCAAACAGATTTGCGCGCCAATGAGATTAGCACATAGTCCGTCAAATGGATTTGCGCGCCAATGAGAGTAGCACATAGTCCGTCAAACAGATTTGCGCGCCAATGAGCGTAGCACATAGTCCGTCAAACTGATTTGCGCACCAATGAGCGTAGCACATAGTCCGTCAGACTGATTTGCGCGCCAATGAGAGTAGCACATAGTCCGTCAAACAGATTTGCGCGCCAATGAACGTAGCACATAGTCCGTCAAATGGATTTGCGCGCCCATGAGAGTAGCTCATAGTCCGTTAAACAGATTTGCGCGCCAATGAGAGTAGCACATAGTCCGTCAGACTGATTATCACGCCAGCAAGCGCCTCTCGTAGGCAGTCCAAACTCCCATAAACCCTAAACTATCGGTCCGCCACCTGTTACACCGTATACTTCGCCGGTAATAAAGCTTGCTTCTTCGGATGCGAGTAAAACATACACGGCCGCGAGTTCGGCAGGTTGGCCAGCGCGTCCGAGTGGGCTCGATTCTCCGAAGTTCGCCACTTTTTCTTGTGGTTGACCGCCGCTAATCTGCAGTGCTGTCCAGACTGGTCCGGGTGCAACGCCGTTGATTCGAATGCCTTTTTGTATGAATGGCGTCATGAGTGACTTGATCAATGATACTTGTGCACTTTTCGTCATGGCGTAATCCATTAAAATATTTGCCGGACTAAAAGCTTGAATTGATGTCGTTAAAATGATGCTGCCACCTGGTTTCATATGTTTTTCGGCTTCTTGCATCATAAATACTTGAGAGAATACATTGATCGTAAATGTGTCTGTCATATGCTCTAATGTATAGTCTTGTAAATCTGGTTGCCACTGTTGGTAGCCGGCATTTAACACGAGCACATCAAGTCCGCCGAGTTTCTCAACGCTCTCACCAACAACGTCTCTCGCAAACTGTTCATCACGCAAGTCACCGGGAATTAATACCGCTTTTTGTCCTGCTTCTTCAATATATCGTTTAACTTCTTGTGCATCTTGTTCCTCATCATCCAAATAGGTGATCGCCACATCTGCACCTTCTCGTGCATATGCAATTGCAGTTGCACGGCCAATACCGGAATCGCCGCCGGAAATCAGTGCTTTTAATCCATTTAGTTTTCCGCTTCCTACGTAAGATTCTTCTCCACAATCGGGTACGAAATCCATTTCACCCTGTAAGCCAGGGTACGCTTGCTTCTGTTTGTTAAATCCATCTTGATGATATTTCGTTCTTGGGTCTTTGTTTGCCATAAATTATCATCCTTTAAACTTGATACTAGAGTATAGCCCGTTACAACACTTATAAACATTTCTAATGTTGATAAAAAATCTAATCGTTACAAGAAATTAACAATATCTTAACGCGCAGTCGTTAAAATTTAAAATAAGCGTTTCACAGTGAAAAGAGGAACATTCATGGCAGATAATAATCAGAATGAACAATTACATAGTGAACAAACTTCAAACTCTGGCAAATTACTAGAAATTTTCATGACTGCGTTAAAGCTTGGTTTAACATCGTTCGGTGGTCCAGTGGCGCACTTGGGTTACTTCAAAGATGAATATGTTGATCGAAAGAAATGGTTAGATGACAAGTTGTACGCAGACATCATTGCCCTGTGTCAGTTTTTACCTGGACCGGCAAGTTCTCAAGTCGGTATATCCATTGGGATGATGCGCGGTGGTATTCTCGGTGGTGTTCTGTCATGGCTCGGTTTCACGATGCCGTCGGTTATCGTACTCGTCATATTTGCAATGCTCTATCTACAGATGGATATAAGTGATCAAGCATTTATCAGCAGCTTAAAAGTTGTTGCGGTCGCAGTCGTCCTGCATGCAATTATGGGGATGGCGAAAAACTTAACGCCGGACAAACCAAGAATTATTATTGCAATCATTGCATCTGGGGTCATGCTCATATATCCAAATGTTTGGGTGCAGATTTTAACAATTCTAGGTGGGGCACTCGTCGGATTTGTGCTATTCCAAAAGCGTGAGCGTACGAAAATTGAAATTTTCAATATCAACATACCGAAAAAAGTGAGCTATTATTCACTCGCTGCACTCGGTGGGTTACTCGTGTTAATGCCGTTATTAGCAAACTGGATAAACAACATCTATATCACGCTGTTCGATGTATTTTTTAGAGTCGGTGCAATCGTCTTCGGTGGGGGTCACGTTGTGTTACCGATGATCGAACGTGAAATTGTGCCAGCTGGATTAATTAGTTCAGATGCATTTTTAGCAGGTTATGGTATGGCACAAGCAGTGCCTGGGCCGTTATTTACATTTGCGAGTTATCTCGGTGCAATCATCGCCGATGTGCCGGGTGCGATTGTTGCAACGATTGCAGTTTTCTTACCGTCGTTTTTACTAATTATTGCGGCACTTCCGTTTTTAGCACAGCTGCGTGAAAACCATTATTTCCAAAGTGCATTAATGGGTGTAAACGCGACAGTTGTCGGAATACTTGTCGCAGCATTTTATGATCCTATACTGACAAATGGTATCGTTTCAGGTGGAGACTTTTTCTTAGGTCTCGTGCTCTTTATGCTGTTAATTATTTGGAAGTTGCCAGCATGGAGCATCGTGCTCATCGGTCTGGGTCTCGGATATCTCTTAAATTTTCTATAGTATAATGAGTGGCACAGTTCTTGACGGAACTGTGCTATTTTTAATAAAAGGGATGGTTTGCCATGAATCAATTGCTGGATGCACGTGTGCCTCAAATTGAAATAGGAGATATATCGTATTTCTTGTATTTGTTTTCTTTTATAGGACTGCTCGTGATTGTCATCCTGTTTAGAAAATCATTTCACTCCCGTTTAAAATGGGTATATATTTCATTCTTCTTTTTAGGCATTTTTCAGCGCAGTCTCATCGTTTTTTGGTACATATATAATGACATTTACACATTAACGAGTGCGTTACCATTACAAATATGCCGCGTAGTTGTCTGGTTAATCATTATTCAATGCATCGTCAAAAAACCAATATTAAATCACATCATCTTTTACTTCGGATTGTTTGCAGCTGCAGCATTTGTATATCCAATCGGCATTTGGCCGTACTACAATATCGCTGGGATTGCGTTCTTCATCATGCATGCGATGAACGTCATATTTCCGTTGATCATGTTATTGAGTGGAGATTTTAAGCCAAGTATTAAAGGTGCACTCATTGCCAGTGGTGCTTTCACAGTCTATTACATCAGCATATTATTAATAAACGAATGGCTGGATGCCAATTATTTCTTCATACATAGTCGTCCGTTTTTACACGAACTGTCATTGTTCCAGTATTCGCTCGTGAATATACTCGGAACGACTGCGGTCTTTATCGTAATTGGAGTCCTATTGAAATGGGTTTCAAAATATCTCAGAGTCGTTGAATAATCATATTCTGTTTAGTAGACTTAATTTAATTAACATAAAGGATGAGGTGAAGTGAATGTATGATGTAGCAATTGTTGGTGCAGGCACGATGGGGATGGCAGCTGGTTTTTATCTGGCGAAAGATGGTAAGAAAGTGGCTTTAATAGATAAAAATGATCCACCACATAAAAATGGTGCACACCATGGGGAATCACGTTTGATGCGACGGGCGCATTTGGATTCTGATACATACACGCCGCTCGCGACGCGTGCCCACGTGCTGTTCAAGGAACTTGAGGCATTTTCTAATGAAAATATATATATTACAAATGGCATGCTGTGCTTTGGTCCTAACGGTAGTGAGTACGTTCACGCAATTGCTAATGCAGCCGATAAAAACCATGTGCTCTATGATTTTCTGAATGGCGATGAAATCAACGCGCGCTGGCCAGGTTTTGATTTGCCGAGTGATTATGAAGGATACTTAGAGTTAGACACTGGAATTTTGTTGAACGAGAAAGTAGTCGGTACGTACCGAAGACTGGCTGAGGAATCTGGTGCGGACATGTATATGAACGAGACTGTCAGAAGTATCGAACGAGAAGAAGATGCCGTATTTATAGACTTAGGCGACCATACGATTGAGGCGAAAAAAATTATCATCACTGGCGGTAAGATGGTGAATGAAATTTTAGAGCACATGGATATGGAACTTCCGATTACTGTATTGCGCAAGACTTTCTCTTGGTTTGATGGCAATAAAGATCTATATAAACAGGATATCTTCCCAGCATGGACATACGTCGATGATGAAGGGAAAATTTATTATGGATTCCCTAATATTGAAGAGGATGTAATTAAAGTTGGGCGTCATGATGGCGGTCGAGAAATCGATCCGGCGACAGAGATGGAACCTTTCGGATATTTCAACGACGATGCAGAGCTGGGCGTAACAAAATTTGTTGAGACACACTTTGCGGATAGTACATTGAACACGAAGTCAGGTGATGTATGTACCTATGCAACAACACCGGATATGGATTTTGTTATAGACTATACAGATGAGAGCAAGCAGATTATTCTTGCTTGTGGATTTAGTGGACACGCTTTTAAATTCTCTAGTGCCATCGGAGAAATATTAAAAATGATGGCAAATGATGAAGTGGATGATATTGAAATTAATATGAGTAAGTTTAAATTATCACGCTTCAATAAATAGGAGAGTCGTATGTCACGAAAATTTGTGTTTTTTGATATCGATGGAACATTGTATGATACATCAGTGAATATTCCAGAATCAACGCGGGAATCAATTTTGCGATTACAAGAGAATGGTCACGTCCCATTGATTGCGACAGGTCGAGCACCAATGATGTTTAAAGACTTAAGAGAAACATTGAATATCCATTCGTATGTATCGATGAATGGCCAATATGTCGTACATAATGATCAAGTGGTATTTAAAAACCCGTTGGATAAGGATAAACTTCGAGAACTCGTTATGACAATCGAAGAAAAAGAAGGACCTTTTATCTTTTTGGACCATGAAAATATGGTGTCACGATTAAAAGAACATCCGCGTTATGATGTGGCTTTAAATACGCTCGGCTTACCATTTGGTTATCGACACGATCCTGAATACTTCAAAGAACGCGATGTGTTGCAAGGATTGTTATTTGCAAATAAGTCTGAGTATAATGATATTTTAGACCATTATACTGATGATTTTCATTTTATTCAGTGGCATGATGTTTGTATGGATATTTTGCCTAAAGGCGGATCTAAGGCGTTGGGTATAAGACATCTCATTGAAACACTAGGTGTAGATATCAAGGATACAATCGCATTTGGAGATGGCCCAAACGATCATGAAATGATACGCGAGGTCGGTGTCGGTGTTGCGATGGGAAACAGTAGCGATGCATTGAAGGCCGAGGCAAATTTGGTCACTGCCCACGTGGATGACGACGGAATACAAAAAGGATTAGAGCAACTAGGATTAATTTGAGTGAGTGCAGTTGGTGAGTGTGCGGCAAGTTCTAAAAATCGGATCTGCCGCACAGCAGGAGAGGTGAAGTGTGCGTCAAGTCCTAAAAATCGGTGCTGCCGCACAGTTAGAGAGTGAAAGTGTGCGGCAAGTTCTAAAAATCAGAGTTGCCGCACAGTTAGAGAGTGAAAGTGTGCGGCAAGTTCTAAAAATCGGATCTGCCGCACAGTTGGCGTGGTAAAGTGTGCGTCAAGTCCTAAAAATCGGATCTGCCGCACAGTTAGAGAGTAAAAGTGTGCGTCAAGTCCTAAAAATCAGAGCTGCCGCACAGCTGGAGAGTAAAACTGATCCTCGCGAGGAAAAATTGGTGCTGTGGCACACTTAGGTATCTAAACTGTTCCTCATGAGACAAAAATCGGTGCTGAGGAACACTTTGGTCTATAAACTGTTCCACATGAGGAAGTAATCGGTACTGAGGAACACTCAAGCCATCTAAACCTCACCTCAACCCACAATAAAAAGATTACTATGAACGAAGGAGATAATAGATTTGGAAAATGGAAAAACAGAAAAGAATGCTGCCTTGAAGTTGTTTATCGTGTTGCATCTGGCATTTAAGTCCATCGATCAAGTAGCACATCAACATATAAAAGCAAAAGATATGAGCATTACTGAGTTTGGTGTATTAGAACTGCTCTACCATAAGGGCAAGCAAACGATAAACAACTTGCGTCAACGTGTGCTTGTCGCATCGAGTTCTATTTCATATGTTGTCAACGAGTTAGAGCAAGATGGTTACATTGAGAAACAAAAATGTACGGAAGATAAGCGTGTTACTTATATCCACTTAACAGATGCAGGACGTAAAATGATGGACAGCGTATTTCCAGAGCATAAGAAAGTCATTGAAGAGATCATGAGTGATCTTAGTGACGAAGAGAAATATGAGCTCACGGAGATGTTAAAAGTCATCGGTAAAAAAGCGGCGAATATGTAAAAAAATACATAAAAACAATCGAAATTTATATAAAACATTTAAGGTAGCCGTAATGTATGGAAACGCTACCTTAGGTGTTTTTTTATGTCTTAAAAATGGTATAATTATGGATATAAAAATAGAGTGGAGGCATCATATGAATAAGCGTGCAAGTGGAATTTTAATGCACATTTCTTCTCTTCCTTCGCAGTATGGGATTGGAGATTTTGGTATGTCGGCATACCAGTTTGTAGATTTCCTTAAAGAGACACAAACGAAATACTGGCAAGTACTGCCGATGGGGATAACAAGTTACGGAGATTCTCCGTATCAATCTTTCTCAGCATTTGCTGGGAATCCTTATTTTATTGATTTAGACGAATTTATCGACAAGGGTTGGCTCGATCAAGATGAAGTGGACAATACCAATCTAGGTGATAATCCTGTTGCAGTTGATTATGCGGCCCTATATTACAACAAGTATCCACTGCTTCGTAAAGCATTTAAAAATGCGTTGCCTGAAGTGGAATCGAAGCTCAATCAGGTTTTAAAGGATGAGGATTGGCTGCATGACTTTGCACTCTTCATGGCGCTTAAAGATTATCATGACGGGCGTTCATGGCAAGAGTGGTCAGATGATTTTAAACGACGCGATAAACGTGCACTAGAATCTTTTGAATCATCTCATCAAGAAGACATTCTGTTCTGGGTATTTACACAATATTTCTTCAAAACTCAGTGGGATGCGTTGAAGCACTATGCAAACAGTGCTGGCATATACATAATCGGTGACATACCGATCTATGTTGCAGTGGATAGCTCGGATGTTTGGGCAGATCCAAAATATTATAAACTCGATGAGAACCTGGCACCGACGGTTGTCGCGGGGGTGCCACCAGATTTAATGAGTGACTACGGTCAGCTTTGGGGTAATCCGATTTATGATTGGGACGTGCATGAAGCAGATGGCTTTAAATGGTGGATCAAGCGTATTGAAGAGAGTTTTAAACTGTACGATTCGGTACGTATCGATCATTTCAGAGGATTTGAAGCATATTGGCAAATTCCATTTGGCAACGAAACAGCAGTTGAAGGTGAATGGGTAAAAGGACCGGCAAATCGTCTGTTCCACGCAATTAACAACGCGATCGGTGAAAAAGATATCTTAGCTGAAGACTTAGGATATATTACTACTGAAGTACATAAGATGATTGAAGAAACGGGTTATCCAGGCATGAACGTCATGCAGTTTGGTTTCGGTGGTGATGATGCAGAATTTGCACCACATAATCATCAGTACAATTCCATTGCATATACATCAAATCATGATACCATGACTATGGAAGGTTGGTTGCTCCAAGCGAATACAGATGAATTACGTCGTGCAAAGGACTACTTAAACTTGACGCTGAACGAAGGTTATACGAATGGTTTTATCCGTGGGACATATGCCTCACATTCATATTTAGCGATCATTCCGATGCAAGATTGGATGAATTTAAATGATGAAGCACGCATGAACGAACCATCGACGGTCGGTGGAAACTGGATGTGGCGTGTAGAGTCAGATTACATTACGGATGAAATGACAGAAAAAATTAAAAACATGAACCAAATATTCGGGAGGATATTATGACAGATTTAAAGATACGTATTGAGAGAAAAGCTTACCAGAGTCATGGACAGTCATTTTACGAACTCAATTCGAAAGAGCAGTTTATCGTTTTAGGAAAAGCATTGATGGAAGATCTCGTTCCAAAGTGGATTGACTCTAGAAATAAATTCAAAGGAAAAAAACAGGCATACTATTTCTCAGCTGAATTTTTAATGGGTCGCGCGCTATCAAACAATATTATCAACTCGGGTATCGATAGCAATATCAAACAGACGCTTGAGGAAATGGGCGTTAATTATAACGAACTAGAGGAAGCGGAAGATGATGCAGGACTTGGAAACGGTGGTCTCGGACGCCTGGCAGCTTGTTTCTTAGATTCAGGTGCAACGCTCAACTTGCCGTTATCCGGTTACGGGATTCTTTATGAATACGGTATTTTCAAACAGTATTTCATCGACGGATTCCAAGTGGAACGCCGTGATCCATGGCTAGAAAACGACTCACCGTGGTTGATTAAAAATGCGAATGAATCTGTTATTGTTGAATACAGCGAATCTGAAAAAGTACGCGCTGTCCCACACGACATGCCGATCATCGGTTATGGTGGGGATACGATTAACACACTTCGCTTATGGAAAGCTGAAGCGGTTGAACAATTCGACTTTAAGGCATTTGATGAAGGCCGCTATATCGAGTCTGTAAGAGAACAAAATGAAGCAGAAACTATTTCGCGTATTTTGTACCCAAACGATTCGACATATGAAGGTAAGCAGTTGCGATTAAGACAACAATATTTCTTCACTTCGGCTTCACTTCAAGACTTAATTCGAAAGTTTAAAGCAGAAGGCTATGAAGATTTTGAAGCATTCCACAAACTACATGCGATTCAATTAAACGATACGCATCCAGCACTGGCAATTCCAGAAATGGTACGCTTGCTTGAAAAAGAAGGACTTGAGTTTGAGCGCGCGTTCAATATCGTTCAAAAAACTTTCGCCTATACAAACCATACGTTACTTGCAGAAGCGCTTGAAGTATGGGATAAGAAGTTGTTCTTATCAGTATTACCTAACTTATATGAATTTATAGAAAGAATTAATAACCGTTTGATCGATAACTTGAAGGTATGGGGAATCGATAAAGACCGTTGGAACAAATATTTAATTTTACAAAATGATCAAATCCATATGGCATTTATGTCAATTTATGCCACGAAAATGACGAATGGTGTAGCAGCACTTCATACGGATTTACTCCGTGAAACGGTCATTCAAGATTGGCATAAAGTGTATCCTGAACGCATCAACAACAAGACGAACGGTGTGACACAGCGCCGCTGGTTGCTTCACTCAAACCCACAGTTAAGTGGATTGATTACAGATACACTTGGCAATGATGAATGGGTGACGGACTTATCTCAACTTAAAAATCTTGAGCAACACTTAAACGAAGAGACGCTCGCGCGTTTTATCGATGTGAAAAAGGCAAAAAAGCAGGAGCTAGCAGACTATATTCAAAAGCATGAATACGAGTCAGTCGATCCGGCTTCAATTTTTGACATTCATATCAAACGTTTGCATGAATACAAACGCCAGTTAATGTTGGCTTTATATATTCAAGATTTGTACAACAGAATTAAAGAAAATCCGGATGGTGGCTGGACGAAACGTACGTTTATCTTCGGTGCTAAATCAGCGCCGGGTTACTATATGGCAAAAGCAATTATTAAGTTCATCAATGAGATTGCGAACAAAGTCAACACGGATGGAGATGTGAATTCATTCATTAAAGTGATCTTCGTGACAAACTATGGTGTCTCTTATGCAGAACGATTATTCCCTGCTGCAGATGTGTCAGAACAAATTTCTATGGCGGGTAAAGAAGCGTCAGGTACAGGTAACATGAAGTTCATGATCAACGGTGCAGTGACTGTCGGTACGATGGACGGCGCGAACGTTGAAATAGTTGAAGAAGCAGGAAAAGAAAACAACTATATCTTCGGTTTAGATGCAGCAGAAGCAATCGAGAAGAAGAAGGACTACAATCCGGCTGTACCGTTAGAAAACACTGAGGGCTTGAAACGTGCAGTGGATTCATTAGTCGACGGCACGTATCATGACAATAATACGGGTATGTTCAAAGACATCCATGACAGTTTAATGAATGTTGACGAGTACTTAGTATTAGAAGACTTCGAGTCATACCGTCAAGCGCAAGATCAAATTGCACAGGACTTTAAAGACGAAAAAGAATTTTACAAGAAAGGTTTCATAAACACTGTTAACTCTGGTAAGTTCTCATCTGATAGAACGATTGAAGAGTACGCAGCTGAAATCTGGAATGTGACACCTGTGAAATAATTCAATATCAATCCGATGAACTAATTCCGCGAGGCGTTAGTTCATCGGATTTTTTATCGTGTAACTCGTTAATTACAACACAATTATATTCATGTACAATAATACATATACGAAAAAATAATAATCGAGGTGGCACGACATTGAAACACTTTCTAGAACATGCGCGAAGTTTGGATGCACAAGATAAACTGAGCGAATTTAAAGCAGAGTTTTACATTAAGCCAGGTCAAATTTATATGGATGGAAACTCTCTTGGACTTGCAAGTAAACGAGCGGAACGTGCATTGCAAAACGCGTTTAATGATTGGAAAGAATATGGGATTGATGGTTGGACAAATGGTGAGAATCCATGGTTTTACATGAGCGAATCACTCGGCACGTCGATGGCCAATTTAGTTGGGGCAGATCATTCAGAAGTGCTGGCGACAAATTCGACGACAACGAACATTCATCAAGCGGTACGCACGCTATATAATCCGACGGAAGACCGTTACAAAATTTTAGCAGATGATTTAAATTTCCCCTCTGATATATATGCACTGCAAGCAATTCTTGATGATCATGGCTATTCTGATGGGCTGAAAAAGGTCGCGTCACAAGACGGTCATACGCTAACGACTGACGATATCATCGCAGCGATGGATGACGATGTAGCACTGATACTGTTGCCATCTGTACTTTATCGGAGTGGGCAAGTGCTGGATATTAAGACCATTACAAAAGCAGCACACGATAAAAATATCATCATCGGATTTGATCTATGTCATTCGATCGGTAGTGTGCCACATCAGTTATCTGAGCACGAAGTAGATTTCGCAGTATGGTGTACATACAAGCATTTAAACGGTGGGCCAGGGTCTGTCGCAGGCATTTACATGGCGAAGCGTCACCATCACTTACCAGTCAGTTTAAAAGGTTGGTTCGGTAACAATAAAGCGACTCAATTTGATATGTCACATGAATTTGACCAAGCATCTGACGCGAGTCAACTTCAAGTGGGGACGCCACACATTTTCTC
This sequence comes from Aliicoccus persicus, assembly GCF_900110815.1. GTDB lineage: Bacteria > Bacillota > Bacilli > Staphylococcales > Salinicoccaceae > Aliicoccus > Aliicoccus persicus. Next base: position 121,735 of record NZ_FOIT01000006.1, read on the forward strand.
AATGGCACCACTCATCGGTAGCTTGGAGATATTTAACGAAGCAGGCATTGACAATGTCAGAGAGAAATCACTCAAACTCACGCGATTTATGAGCGAGATGATTGAAGAAGTATTAGCGGATCACAACATTGAAGTGGTGACACCGAAAGAAGACGATGCACGCGGCGGTCATATTTTGATTCATCACGAACAAGCAGCGGGAATTAACAGCGCACTCAAATCGCGCAATGTCATACCAGATTTTCGTGCGCCAAGCTATGTGCGCATTGCGCCGGTTGCTCTCTATAACTCGTTTGAAGATGTTTATCGTGCAGTAGAGATTTTAAAAGAAATATTAGACGATAAAATCTACCTTGATTTCGATAACACACGTGGAGTGATTGCATGAGTTGGATAGATATTACAGTTGAACTATCAGAAAATGTTGCAGAGTGGCCAGGAGATACACCGTTTTCGTTTGAGACACCTGTGACAAAAGAGATGTCAGGGTCCGTGAACATCGGAAAAATAACGACGAGTACGCACATCGGCACACACGTTGATGCACCGTTTCATTTCGACAATGACGGAGCGACAATTGAAGCGCTCGATATAAATCGTTATATCGGAAATGCAACAATTATAGAAGTCGTTGGTAAAGAAGAAATAAGCAAGTCTGATCTTGAAGCACACAACATAGAAGGCACTATCTTGCTCATTAAAACGCATGCAGCAACGGATAAATCAGCATTCCCAAATGAAGTACCAACACTCACTCTTGACGCTGTTACCTATCTCGCTGAACAAGGTATCAAACTTTTCGGTATTGATGTGCCATCGGTTGACCTTGTAAATTCTAAAACGCTCGATGTCCATCATGCGCTTCATGCGCACGACATCATGATTATAGAAAACATTGTACTCGATCGAGTAGATTCGGGCTTGTATGATTTTATCGCGTTGCCGTTAAAAATTAAAGGTGCTGATGGTTCTCCAGTCAGAGCTGTCGTTCGCAAAAAGGAGGAAGATCATGAATCATGATGATGTGAAATTAACCGGTGAAACGGTGAAAACTGATTTTGAAAAATCGATGACATATAGCGATTACTTAAGTCTAGATAAAATACTAAACGCGCAAGATGGAAAATCAGACCAACACGATGAACAGCTGTTCATCATCATTCATCAAGTAAAAGAATTATGGATGAAACTGATGTTACACGAGATCAATTCAGCAGCGACAGATATTGCAGAGGATAAATTCAGAGAAGCTTTTAAGAAACTTGCCCGGGTTTCATCAATCCAGCGTCAGTTGATCAGTGCGTGGGATGTGCTGACGACAATGACACCAGCGGATTATTTAAAATTCCGTGAATCACTCGGGCACGCATCAGGATTTCAAAGTTATCAAAATAGATTGGTTGAATTTAGTTTAGGTTATAAATCGACACATGCACTTAAAATATATCAACACGATAAAAAAATTTATAAGCTGCTCGACGATCAACTGAACACAGTGAGCTTATACGACCAAGCAATCCGAGCAATCAATCGAGCAGGATTTAATATCGATGACGCAGTCATAAATAGAGACATTACGAAATCTTATGAACCGAATGAATCGGTTAAAGCAGCATTTAAAGAAATTTACAAGAATACGGATCAGTATTTTGAACTGTATGAAATGTTAGAGAAGCTCGTTGATATTGAAGAGCAATATTCACGATGGCGCTTTAGACATATGAAGACTGTTGAGAGAATCATTGGATTTAAAACAGGTACCGGCGGCAGCTCAGGTGTGAATTACTTAAAGAAAGTTGTTGATCATTATTTCTTTAAAGAGTTATGGGAATTAAGAACAGAATTATAAAAAGGAGATAGAAAGATGAATTTACATGGACAAATCGATCTGTTTGATGATGTCATTAAAGAAGGAGAAACATTTGTCATCGTCGTTCAAGAAGTGCTTGAAAATAACGGCATATTACAGAAGAAGTTACTCCGAGAATATCAAAGTTTGACAGCAGAAATGATGAAGAATTTATACGAGCATTTAAGAGATATCTATTTAAACGAGAAACTCTCAGATAAGGGACAATACTTTACAATTACGGTGTATACGAATGAAGACTATGCTGGTGAAAATATTTTTGCGCATGTAAAACGCTATAAAAATAGTAAAGAATGGACAGCAACTTCAAAATAAAACGATATTTACAATAAAATCAATTAAACAATTATTAAAAAAATATGAAAACGTCTTCATTTAGTAATTGTTATATGATACAATCGAGATGTAAAATTAATCACAAAGGAGAGAAATTATGCGTAAATATTTTATGATGTTTATGTTGCTCATGTTTGGTGCGGTTTTAGTTGCTGCGGATGATAACGACGACAGTGAAGTTCCGGTATTTGATGGAGAAGTGGGTACTGAGCCACTTGACGGCGTTACCATACTTACAGGTGGTACGGCTGGTGTTTACTATCCACTAGGTATTGCGCTTGCTGACGTAATCGACACGAACACAGATGCAAATGCATCAGGTGTTGCTTCAGGCGCATCAGTAACAAACGTTGATGAACTTGCAATGGGCGATGCACAATTAGCACTTGTTCAAAACGATATTGCATTCTATGGTTTTGAAGGAACGAACATGTTCGACCAAGAACTACAAGAATTCAGTGGATTATTCACAATGTACCCAGAAACAATCCAAGTGGTTGTAATGGCGGACAGTGGAATCGATACGATTGCTGACTTAGAAGGTATGCGTGTAGCAGTCGGTGATGCTGGATCAGGTACTGAAGCAAATGCAGTTCAAATTTTAGAAGTGCATGGTTTAACATTGGAAGATATCTCTCCACAGTACTTATCATTCGCTGATGCTTCAACAAACTTACAAGATGGTAATATCGACGCTGCATTTATTACGGCAGGTACACCAACTGGTGCTGTTCAAGAATTAAGTGCACAACAAGATATTAAAATCTTAAGCTTTGAAGAAGATGCATTAGCTGATTTATTAGATGAGTATTCTTATTACACAGAAGTGCAATTAGACGAGGACACTTATGAGAACTTTGATGCAACAGCGACAACAGTTGCCGTTCAAGCAATGGTAATCGCATCTAACGAATTATCAGAAGATCAAGTCTATGACATCATGGATGCAATCTTCAATAACTTAGATGTTGTTGCGAATTCTCACATCCGTGGTGAAGAATTAAATGTTGAAACAGCATTAGATGGTATGTCAGTACCACTTCACCCAGGTGCAGCTAAATTCTACGAGGACAACCCTGTAGAAGATAGTGAAGACGATGCGGACGATGAAGAAGATACTGAAGAAGACGAAGATGCTGATGCTGAAGACGAAGAAGTTGAAGAAGATACTGAAGAAGACGAAGAAGACTCAGAGTAAACTTTAGTCTTATGAAAATGACAGAAATTTTAAGTAATAGAAAGGCATTGCTGATTAGCAGTGCCTTTTTATCCATTATCAGCATTTTACTCGTCCTACATATTTTAAAGCCAGAAGCACAATTGCTATTAGTCGATGATTCGAAAGATGAAATGATTCAATCGATTGAACTCGATGACGGGAACTTTTTTTCATTGACATATACACACTCGGTAGAGAAGAGTGAAGTAAAAGAAGTATTCGAAGTCAGAGGTCAAGACATTTATGTGATGGAAAGCTACACAGAATCATTTGGTGCGGGCCTACCATACGAAGGGACCGTGCTAGAGTCAGACGATGGTAAATATGCAATTAAAGATATTAACCAAAAATTAGATAATTTAATCGTCAGGCCATCTAAACTATATCCACATTATTTAACATATGGTAATGAGGAAATATTAATTTCGGACTACCCATTTCAAGGTAAAAACATTAGAATAGTGGTAAACGAACGAGGTGAGAATTTTGAGCGATAAAGACAAAAACAACGATCGTCAGAAAGAAGAAGAAAAGAATCTGAATCAAGACACAGAAAAAGAATCAAAACAGATATCTGAAAACAATAAAGAGACGTCAACAGATAATGATAATAACCCAACTGCTGATGGTGGATCTTCATACAAGGGTGTCGAATTTATCGATGACGACGAACAGCAACGTATTATAAACGAGTTAGAAGGTAGTGACAGAAACCCGACTAAATTCTATGCAATACTGATTACGGTCGTCGCTTCGTTCCTATCGTTGTTCCATCTTTATGTTGCTGGATTTGGATTGCCCAATATCGGTTCGAGAACTTTCTTAATCATCCACTTAACAATTGGTTTGATGTTAGCATTTATGATTTTCCCAATTAGAAAAGGACTCAATCAAAAATCCATTCCGTGGTATGACTTGATTATCACTGGTTTAGTACTTTTCATCGGGTGGTATTTAATCGATCGTCAGTTAGCGCCAGAAGTGCTTGCGGGACGAATTACACAGCTAGATTTAATCGTCGGAGCAGTATTCATTGTGCTCGTTGTTGAAGCAACACGACGTGTCGTTGGCTTACCACTCGTAATCATCGCTTCGATAGCAGTCGGTTATTTCTTCTTGGGAGAATATTTACCAGGTGATTTCTATCACAACCGTGCGGACTTCACACGATTTGTTAACGAGATGACGTGGAGAAGTACCGGTATATTTGGAACGCCGATTTATGCATCAGCCCAGTTTGTATTTATTTTTATATTATTTGGTTCAATCTTAGAATCAACAGGTGCCGGTAAAATGTTCATCGATCTCGCAATACGACTCGTCGGTGGAATGAAGGGTGGACCTGCAAAAGCAGGTATTGTTGCCTCAGGAATGATGGGAAGTATTTCAGGTAGTTCAACTGCGAATGCTGTAACGACGGGTACGTTTACGATTCCTTTGATGAAACGTGTCGGTTTTAGACCAGAAACTGCTGGTGGTATTGAAGTTGCCGCTTCATCTGGTGGACAGTTCTTACCACCGGTTATGGGTGCTGCAGCATTTATCATGGTTGAGATGACAGGGATACCGTATTACGAAATCATCCAAGCAGCAGCAATCCCAGCGTTACTCACGTACTTTGGTATTTTGTTCATGGTACACTTTGAAGCGTTGAAATACGGTATTGATGGTATTCCAAAAAGTGAAACAGTTTCGGCTAGAAAACTACTGATACGACAAGGGTTCTTGATATTCCCGATACTCGTACTATTATATTTCCTCGTTGTAGAACGTGCATCCGTAAATGCGTCAGGTTTTTATTCAATCACAGTGATGATCGTTATCGCATTTCTGACGTATCGATTTAGAAAGAATTTCGCTCGAACTGCGATTTGGGGTGCAATTTTACTTGCACTTGCATTCTCAATGCAATATATTGTCGTCTATATTAACCAAGGATTAATGGCGCTAAATGATGTATTTGGTGCAAGAATTTTCGTTGGTGAAATCGTGCGTTGGAGAGATCCAATTCTCACAATGGTCATCGGTGGTGTGTTAGTTTCTATGATATTTGCAATCTTTATGATTGTGACGAAACAACAAGCACCTGAGGAAGACTTTAAGATGAAAGACTTAATCGGTGGCTTTGAAACCGCAGCGCGAAACAGTTTAAGTATCATTACGGCCTGTGCGACTGCGGGTATCATTATCGGTGTTATTACGACAACTGGTTTAGGAACGCGCTTCTCAAGAATCATCTTTAACTTCTCAGAAACGGTTGAAGGTGCATTGCCACAATTCTTGGTGTTTGAATCGACCCAATTATATATTGCGTTAATTTTAGCTTTATTTGCTTGTTTACTACTCGGTTTAGGTTTGCCGACAACAGCGACATATGTCGTTCTCGCGTCTGTTATCGCACCAGCATTAACAGACTTAGGTGTACCAGTAATCGTGGCACACTTATTTGTACTTTACTACGGTGTACTTGCGGACGACACGCCGCCGGTTAACTTACCAGCGTATGCGACCGCAGGCATCGCACGAAGTGGACCGATACGAACTGGTATACAAGGGTTTAAATATGATTCGGCAGCACTGCTTTTACCGTTTATGTTTGCTGTTAACCCAGCGATGTTATTAATTGTAGAGGATGCCTCCACGTTTGATGTTATTACGGCCATATTATCTGCCATGGCAGGCATGTTTATGTTTGCTGGATTTATTCAGAACTATATGTTCGAAAAATTTGGATGGATTGAAAGAATATTTGCACCAGTTGCAGCAATATTGTTCATTCACAGTTCGTTTGCCACAGATATCACGGCACTTGCGCTATTCTTCATTGTAATCTTCATTCAGATTATGAAACGTAGAAAGAAGAATAGAGAAAAGAAATTAGAAAGTAATTCAGCAACACCCCAAAATGCTTAAATAGTTTAACCTAAGAATGGTAAAACATTCTTGGGTTTTTTGTATTATAAATAATAGACAATCCTTTTTTTACATAATCTTATTGGTAAATTTACAAAGGTTAACTATAATAGAAGGTGTATACTAAGTATACGAATATTCGATTACTTAATTACTTTCGAAGCGGAGGATTTTCAAATGAGAATTATCGTAGCAGGTGGAGACGGATTCTGTGGATGGCCAACAGCTTTATATCTGTCTGAGAAAGGTCATGATGTATCAATTATAGATAATATGGTACGACGTAAAATCGATGAGGAGTTACATTCGAACTCTGTAACACCAATCGCAAGCTTAGAGGAACGTGTTGCAAAATGGAAAGAGCTAACTGGTAAAGAGATTAAAGTGTATGAGGGCGACTTAAATCACTATGACTTCTTAACGTTAGTATTTAAGAATGAAAGACCAGAAGCATTTGTTCACTTTGCAGAGCAGCGCTCAGCACCATATTCAATGATCGACCGTGAGCATGCGATTTACACGCACAACAACAATGTAAATGGTAACTTGAATGTTTTATATGCAATCAAAGAGTTTGAGCCAGATTGTCACCTTGTTAAATTAGGAACAATGGGTGAATATGGTCAGCCTAACATAGATATAGAAGAAGGTTATATTGAAATTGAACATAAGGGAAGAAAAGATACATTACCGTTCCCTAAACAGCCGGGTTCTTTCTATCACTTAACGAAAGTACATGATACACATAACATCCAGTTTGCATGCCGCATTTGGGGTATTCGTGCGACCGACTTACACCAAGGTGTTGTGTACGGTCTTGAAACGAACGAGACAAGAAGAGACCCAGTTCTAACAAACCGCTTAGACTATGATGCAGTTTTTGGTACAGCGTTAAACCGCTTCATCATTCAAGCTGCTACAGGTCATGATATTACGGTTTACGGTGCCGGTGGACAGACACGTGGTTATTTAAATATCGAAGACACAGTACGTTGTATTGAACTTGCATGTGAGAACCCAGCAGATAGAGGAGAACTTCGTGTTTACAACCAGTTCACTGAAAGTTTCTCAGTTAAAGAACTTGCTGAGATGGTTACAAAAGCCGCGAACTCACTGGATATCGAAACGACAGTTAAAAATATTGAAAACCCTCGGGTAGAAAAAGAAGAACACTATTACAATGCGATGGCAACAAAATTAATCGATCTTGGTTTAGAGCCACATTTATTAACACAAGAAGTGCTTGTTGATATTTTGAAAGCAGCAATTGAACATAAAGAGCGTGTGATTAAAGACAATGTGATGCCTAAGGTCACTTGGAAATAAAATACGGAGGCAATGAGTATGAAAATAGCGATTGTTACGGAAACATTTTTACCATCTACTGATGGTATTGTTACACGTCTGACAAAAGCAATTGACTACTTTATGAAACAAGGACATGAAGTCCTTGTTATTGCTCCGGATCTTGGTGTTACAGAATACAATGGGGCAAGAGTGGTCGGCATAAAACCGATCACTTTTCCTTTTTATAGATATAGGAAGTGGGGGTTCCCAACGAAGAAGGTCTATAAAATTCTAAAAGAATACCAGCCGGACGTAGTCAATGCAGTCAACCCATTACTCATGGGGGTCAGTGCGGTGAATGCGAGTAAAAAGTATGGTTTTACACTCGTCAGTTCATATCATACACATGTACCTAAATATTTAGATCATTACACAATATATAAACCTGCACGTCCATTGCTCTGGTGGTATATCAGACGCAATCATCGTGATGCGCATGTCAATATTTGTACATCTGAAGCGATGAAAGAAGAGTTGGTCGAACAAGGTATCGAGCGATTACAAGTCATCCCGCGTGCTGTTGATGTAGATAAACGACATCCAAAATTTAAATCTCAAGAAATGCGCAATCGTCTATCGAATAATCAGCCAGAGAAAAAGTTACTTATTTATGTCGGGCGTCTCGCTGCTGAAAAAGACATCCACTTAATCAAACCATTGCTGGAGCGACGCGGCGATGTCTGTCTTGCGATAGTTGGTGATGGTCCTGCGCGTAAGGATTTAGAGAAAACATTTAAGGGTACTAATACAGTATTCACTGGATTTTTACATGGTGATACACTGTCGGAAGCCTTTGCATCTGGTGATGCGTTTATCTTCCCGTCAACATCAGAAACACTTGGCCTCGTTATTTTAGAAGCGATGGCAGCTGGATTACCAGTCATAGCTGCATATAGTGGACCAACTGTGGAACAAGTGGATGATGGTGTGAACGGATTGATTTTTAAAAGTGGTAACACAGACTCTTTAATCGAAGCGGTTAAAATCATCGACGATAAAGAGCGATTAGAAAAAATGAGTCAAGAAGCGCGAAAAGAAGCGCTTAAATATTCTTGGGACGCGGCATCTGCAAAACTGCTCTCATATTATGAACAAGCGAAAGTAGAACACAAAGCGAGTTAGTGTCCTTATTTAAGGAGCGGATTTTATGAGAATGAGCGATATTATCGCGAAAAAAAGAGACAATATTGAACTCTCTAAAGAAGAAATTGAGTTTTTTGTCAACGGTTTTACGAATGATGAAATTCCAGACTATCAAGTCGCGAGCCTACTGATGGCAATTTACTTTAATGATATGACATCAGAAGAACTTGCAACATTGACGATGGCGATGGTCAACTCTGGTGATACGATTGATTTATCTGCAGTCGAGGGTGTGAAAGTAGATAAGCACTCAACAGGTGGTGTCGGTGATACAACAACGTTGGTATTAGCACCACTCGTTGCAGCACTTGACATACCTGTCGCTAAGATGAGTGGACGTGGGCTTGGGCATACAGGCGGTACGCTCGACAAATTAGAAGCAATTGATGGCTTCAATATTGAAATCGATGAAGAAGATTTCATTAAGTTAGTCAACGAACACAAAGTTGCAGTGATTGGTCAAAGCGGTAATTTAACGCCTGCAGATAAAAAACTGTATGCACTGCGTGATGTGACTGCAACTGTCAATTCAATCCCACTCATTGCAAGTTCAATCATGAGTAAGAAAATAGCAGCGGGTGCAGACGCAATCGTACTTGATGTAAAGTACGGCGACGGTGCATTTATGAAGACGGTTGAAGATGCGGAACGATTGGCGAAAAGCATGGTGGACATCGGTCGTAATGTTGGACGACAAACGATGGCGATTATTTCAAGCATGCAGGAACCACTTGGTTATGCAATCGGAAATAGTTTAGAAGTTGAGGAAGCAATCGATGTGTTGCGTGGTGAAGGACCAGAAGATCTAAAAGAAATCTCGTTAGTTTTAGCAGCGCAAATGACAGTGTTAGCAGGCAAAGCAGAGACGCTTGATGCTGCCAAAGAAATGCTAAATGAAGTCATTGAAAATGGGAAAGCACTTGAGAAATTTAAAGTCTTCATTGAAAATCAAGGCGGAGATCCAAGTGTTGTCGACAACGCAGATAAATTACCACAAGCATCTAAAACATTTGAAGTAATTTCAGATCAGACGGGTTATGTAGAAGCAATTGGTGCTGAAGGTATAGGTATAGCTGCTTCAATGCTCGGTGCTGGACGCGCAGTAAAAGAAGATGTGATTGATCTTGCTGTCGGTATCGTCATTCATAAGAAAGTCGGCGATAAGGTAGAGAACGGTGATGTTCTCGCTACGCTATACGCCAATACAGATGATGTCGAAAAGATAAAAGAAATGGTGCTTGGGCACTATGTAATAGGTTCATCGAAAAAAGAAATCAAATTGATTGAAAAGATTATTACAGACTAAATGATTACCTGGATGCATCCGCTCGTATGCGCATGTATCCAGGTCTTTTATTTTTAGCCGTGATTTTTTCAAGAAAATTTTTGCGGTCTGTATTTAAACACGTATAATGAGTAAGTGAGACGGGAGGCATGATGAATCAATGCAAAATATAGGAAATAATGGGCGTAATACACGTGTCGGCGAGAAGGTAGAAAATTCTCTACGCAACATGATGCCACTGAGCTTCGGTGAAGAAGTTGGAAATGCCGTAACTCACGGTGTAGCGACAGTGATTTTTATCTTCTTATTACCATTTACCTCGATTTTTATGTACCAAGCGGGCGGTACACTTCATGCCGTGGGCGGTTCAATTTTCGTCATTAGCATTATATTCATGTTGTTATCATCGACGATATATCATGTAATGGCACCGAACTCTACCCATAAATACGTCTTGAGACTGCTTGATCATAGCTTCATTTTTGTTGCGATTGCAGGTACATACACACCGATTGCGCTGTCATTAATCGGTGGATGGTTTGGATGGACGGTGTTTGCGATTCAATGGGCAACCGCAATACTTGGCATACTTTATAAAGTATTAGCAAAGCACCCAAGTGGGAAGATCAGCATGATTGCCTATATGATCATGGGTTGGATGGCTGTTGTGATATTGCCTTTCATCTATGATTCGCTGACGTTTGGATTTGTTTTATTTATCATACTCGGTGGTATTATGTATACGATTGGTGCATGGTTCTATGCCCAAAAGGGAAGAAAATACTTTCATATGATTTGGCACTTCTTTATTATTTTAGCGAGTGCATGTCATTATGCTGCGATTGTATTTTTTATGATTTAAAAAACTAACGGAGGAAACACATGAAAATTACATTTTATGGTGCCGGAAATATGGCGAGTGCGATTTTTATCGGAATGATTGAAAACCAAGTGGTGAAGCCAGAGGAAATCTTTTTAACGAGTAAAAGCAACAAAGAAAAGATTTTATTCTTTAAAGAGAAGCTCGGTGTGAATGTCGCTTGGGACGATAAAGAACTGATGGAAGATGCGGATTACGTCATTCTTGCTTCTAAGCCACAAAACTTTCCTGAAGTTGCGGACCGCATTCGAGACCATATCGAAGAGAAAACGAAGGTCATCTCAGTCATGGCAGGAACTCAGATCAATACGATTCAAACGGAGCTCGGCACAAACAACCCAGTTGCGCGTGTGATGCCGAATACGAATGCGATGGTGCAGCATTCGATGAGTGGTATTACATATTCGAGTAACTTCAAAGATCGTGATGAGCTGGTCGAGCTGATGGAAAGTTACGGAAAAATTGTTGAAGTTGAAGAAGATGAAATGCATAACATTACAGCAGCAACAGGATCTGGCTCTGCTTTTCTTTACTATATTTATGAAAAATATGCAGAGAGTTTAATTGAGCTTGGATTTAGTGAACAACAAGCGATGTTCTTAACGAAAAACTTAGTCATCGGTGCCGGAAAGATGGTTGAGGAATCAGGCATAACATTTAGTGAATTGCGCAAAAATATAACGAGTAAAAATGGTACGACCGAAGCTGGGCTAGAGGCACTTGATGGTGATGGCATTAGAAAGATTTTAACAACGACGCTTAATGCTGCAAAAAATAGAAGCGAAGAGATTAGTCGTGGAGAAAATTAGGAGGCTTTAAATGCGTACATTATATTACAACGGTAATATCTATACGATGAAAGAACAGAATGAAAAAGTTGAAGCAGTACTTGTCGAGGACGGCTATATTAAATCAGTTGGCACATACGAGACATTAAAAGATGAAGCAGAACAAACGGTTGACCTAAACGGTCGCACAATGTTGCCAGCATTTACAGATGTTCACATGCATATGGTGATGCTTGGTAAAATGTTAGATACATTATCTCTCGAAGGGATGACAGATGTTGATGAAGTAAAGTCAGCAATTAAAAACAACACAGGTATGTTGGCGTGGGACTTCATACATGGCTACAATGAGAAACATTTGCCGAATGAATATAAAATCTCCATTCATGAACTCGATGAAATTACAGACAAGCCCACAGTTGTAGCACGCATTGATTATCATGCAGGTGTTGTGAATTCAAAAGCACTCGAGGCAGCTGGAATCGATAAAAATACACCGGACCCTGAAGGTGGCTACTACGAACGTGATGAAAAAGGTGAATTAACAGGTTGGGTATATGACTCAGCATTCAGTTATTTACGTGCAAAAAGTGTGACGGATACAACAGATTCAATTAAAGTGAATCTCGAGCGTGTCATTGATCACTTAACATCACATGGATTTGCTTCAGTACATACTGAAGATATGGCTTATTATAATGACTACAAAACGGTACTCGATGCTTTTTATCAGACGATACCAGAAAATAAAAAGTTCCGTGTCAATTTGCTGCGTCATGAAGAAGTATATGAAGAGATGAAGCAGGCGAACTTAGAAGAAAAGGATGAATGGATTCATTTTGGCGCAATGAAAATTTTCCAAGATGGTACATTTGGTTCTGAGACTGCGCTGATGAATGAACCTTATGTTGGAACGGATAACACAGGTTTGCAAATTCATACGCAAGAAAATCTTGAAAAACTTGTTCAGCGTGCGAGAAAATATGATGATGAAATTGCTGTGCACTTTATTGGAGACAAAGCAGCTGAAATGGTATTGACTGCGATTGAAAAGTATCCTGTTGCTGCTGGAAAACACGACCGCATGATTCATTGCAGCGTCTTGAGCGAAGACATTTTAGATCGCATGGCGAAGCTTCCAGTGATCTGTGACATTCAACCACCGTTCTTAACATCAGACTTGCCATGGGCTGCTGAGATTTTAGGTAAAGAACGTGCGAAGTATTTATATATCTTTAAAACAATGATAGATCGCGGACTTCATTTAGGTGCGTCGTCCGATGCACCAATAGAATCTGTTGATCCGTTAAAAGGATTGCATATCTTAACGACGCGCAGTGATGGCGGCGTGGTTTACAATCCAGAAGAACGTCTAACACGATTCAACGCTGTAGAATTATATACGAAAAATGCAGCGAAAATCGTCCACAAAGAACACATACAAGGTATCATTGAAGCAGGCTACTATGCGGATTTTACAATCTTTGACAAAGACATCATGACAATCGAAGATGATGCATTGCTTGAGACAAGCTGTGTGGAAACGATTATCGATGGCACGACGGTATTTAAAAAATAATAATGCACCGAACATTTTTTGTTAAAAAGTGTTCGGTTTTTTTTTGATATCTACTATATAACTTATGCTAGTATAGAAATAATTGATATTTAAAGGAGTAACATTATGATTTCAGAAAAAGAAGTTCGAGACATTGTCGGTCAGATTAATGATCCTGTACTCAATGTACCGATTAGTGAAACGGATGGGATTCTTGAAGTTTCTATAAAAGAAGAAAAAGAACATGTAAGTTTAAAGATTGCACTTGGTCGATTAGGTGGACAAGAGCAACTTGATTTACAGATAAAAGTCGTCAATGCAGTAAAAGATGCTGGTGCACGTACGGTCGGTTTACGCTTTGATGAGTTACCACAAGAAACGATCGAAAAGTTTAGAAGTACATCTGGAACAGAGACGGAGTTAAAGTTCAAAGATACGAAGTTTATCGCAATCGCATCGGGTAAAGGTGGCGTTGGTAAATCAACAGTCGCTGTGAACTTAGCAGTTTCCATTGCGAAGCAAGGAAAAAAAGTTGGACTGATCGATGCAGATATATATGGATTTAGTGTGCCGGACATGATGGGTGTCACTGAAAAACCACGTGTTGAAGGCGAGACGATATTCCCAGTTGAACGTCATGGGGTAAAACTCATCTCAATGGCATTCTTTGTTGAAGAAAATACACCGGTCATTTGGCGTGGACCGATGCTCGGTCAAATGTTAAATAACTTCTTTAACGAGGTGGAATGGGGAGAGCTTGACTATTTACTGCTCGACTTACCACCAGGTACAGGTGATATCGCCTTAGATGTTCACCAGTTATTACCGACGAGTAAAGAAATTATTGTAACGACACCACACCCAACCGCTGCATTCGTTGCAGCACGTGCTGGTGCAATGGCGCAGCACACAGATCATGACATCATCGGTGTCATTGAAAATATGAGTTATTTCTATAATAGTGTGAACAAACAGAAGGAATATATCTTCGGCCGCGGTGGTGGAGAAAAGTTAGCGCATGAATTAAATGTCGCACTCCTTGGGGAAATTCCGCTTGGTCAGCCCGAATTATCAGAAGAAGACTTTTCACCATCAATATATCGCAGTGGGGAAATCAGTGATATCTATATGAGTATTGCAGAAAAAATTATAAATGAGATAGACATGAGGTAGAGCGATGACATCCAAGTATTTAGTTAAGTTTTATTTAAGAACATTATTAATCGGTGTAATCATCACGACGATTGCAAGTTTAATTATCGATTATGATTCTGTAACATCATTATTATTTGAAGGAGAAATCGGTGGTTTCTTCCTAAACCTGTTGTGGATTTTAGGATATGGTTTATTGATTGCAACAGTCAGTCAGTTCGCATTCTTCATTTACTTATTTTTAAATCCACTCGGGATGGGCTTATTAGGTAGAGCTTGGCCATACGTACAATTATTACTTGTCATATATGCAGCGTTTGATCTGTTCTACGTGAGATTTGTATTCTTCGGAGATGAACTGAGTCTATTCTCATATATTTGGGTACCGATCGTCGTTGTTCTCGTTGGAATCATCGTCGCGAAATATAAAAATGATACGACAAAAGAGAAAAATGTATTCATACCAGCATTGTTTTTTATGATTTTTATGACTTCAATCACATTGCTTCCATTTAGTGCACAAAGTACAGACTGGTTATTTAGATCAATCTTTGCACTCGTTGCAACGAATGCGTTCCAGCTGATTACGTTACCGAATTATGTCGCAGCATCTAAGGCAGATAAAGAAGCCCGCGGCATTGAAACGAAGTCAGATAGAAAAGAACGTGAGCGCAAGAAGAAAGAGGCAGAGCTTGCAGCTAAAAAAGAACAAGAAGCATCACAGAAGAAAACACGTAATAAGATGTTTAAAAATAAAGTGAGATAGTTTTTGATCTCAGCTGCTACTTCAGACCGAAAATATGTCTTGAAGTAGCAGCTTTTTATTTTTCCTGCTACTTCGATCCAAAAAATATGATGAAGTAGCAGGTGAGTCTAATCCCAATCAGATGACAAACTGTAATCATTTCATCATTTAAAATAATATTACAAATATTAATGAAAAAGTGTTGACTTCGATTTGGAAATTTTGTATTATATAAAAGTCGCTGATTTCAGACGGCAACAAAAATTCAGAGAAAATTATTCATATCTTCATCAAAAAAGATGTTGCATTACATGCGAATAATTGGTATAATTTTTCTTACTGATTGCACATTGAAAACTGAATGACAATAAGTCAACGTTAATTCTAATAATTTTGGTATATAACCAACTTGGGGCAACCAAGTGAAAAAATGCAAACGAGCTATAAACTTAAATATAGTTTTTAATTATATGGAGAGTTTGATCATGGCTCAGGATGAACGCTGGCGGCGTGCCTAATACATGCAAGTCGAACGCGACACTTTCGGGTGTCGAGTGGCGGACGGGTGAGTAACACGTGGGTGACCTGCCCATCAGCCTGGGATAACCACCGGAAACGGTGGCTAATACCGGATATGTCTACGGATGAAAGTCGGATTATCTGACACTGATGGATGGACCTGCGGCGCATTAGCTAGTTGGTGAGGTAGTGGCTCACCAAGGCGACGATGCGTAGCCGACCTGAGAGGGTGATCGGCCACACTGGGACTGAGACACGGCCCAGACTCCTAC
>NZ_FOIT01000005.1:0-38951 GCF_900110815.1 Aliicoccus persicus
AGCTCTCCAGCGCCGATGGTAGTTGGATGTACGTCCCGTGAGAGTAGGACGTCGCCGGGCGAATGAAGACCTTCCTTAATTGGGAGGTCTTTTTTGTTGTGTAAAAGAAAATTGAGACACAGGCACTCTACATGTATCATGCTTTGTTGTATAATCGATAGGATAGAAGGTGAATGGATAATGGGTAGTGAACGAATAATAATAATTAATAACATAGAAGAAACTGAACAATTAGCAGCATTACTATCAAATCGATTAGAACCAGGGTATACAATATTGTTAACTGGTGATCTTGGTGCAGGGAAAACAACATTGACTCAAAATGTTGGTAAATACCTAGGTGTTAAGCGTCACATGACATCTCCAACGTTTAATATTATAAAGTCGTATCATTCACCCGTTAAAGGTTGTACTGTTCATCACATGGATTGTTACCGATTAGAAGATAGTGATGATGATTTAGGCTTTGATGAATATTTTAATGATGAATCGATTAATATTGTAGAATGGCCACAGTTCATTGAAGAATACTGGCCAGATGAACATCTTGATATCAATATCGAATATGTCGATGAAACGCGTCGTAAAGTGACACTCAGTGCGACACCTTCAATGTCTCATATCGTGGAGGAATTGTATGAAAAGTTTACTGATTGATACATCGAACCAGATGTTGTCTATTGCAATTAATGAAGATAAAATATTGCTTGCTGAAATAAATACGAATGTCAAAGTAAACCACTCTGAGACGTTGATGGTCTATTTGGACGACTTGTTTAAAACCGCGCGCGTGAAGAAAAAAGATATTGATCGTATTATCGTCGCGCGCGGTCCGGGATCTTACACGGGCGTGCGCATCGGTGCGACGGTTGCAAAGGTGCTCGCAACGACTTTAGATATCCCATTGTACAGCGTGTCCAGTCTGTTCTCGATGTATGCGTCTGCACGGCACTTGATTCATGAAGGACCGGTGTATCCGATCATCGATGCACGCCGGGGGACAGTGTTTGCGAGCGGTTATGACAATCATGAAGAAATATTGCAACCCGTTCATATTAAGTTTAGTGAGATTGCTTCGGAAACGTCGATTTTTATCGGCAATCGTACGGATAAGATTGCAAGTTCGATTCCAAACTTTAAGCATATTCAAACAAGAATTTCAGAAGTTGAAGCGTACGATACTTATATAAGAGAAGAGAATGTGCATGGGTTTGTCCCAGAATATTTAAGATTGTCGGAGGCGGAATTAAATTGGAACCAACAATCAAAAAAATGACAATGAATGATGTCACGCGTATTGTAGAAATTGAAACAGCATCGTTTGAAACGACTGCTTGGAGTAAAGAGACATTTGTTAAAGAATTAACTGGAAATAAGTTTGCACATTATTATACGGTATCATTGGATGACAACATTGTCGGTTATTTTGGTATGTGGATTGTAGAAGATCATGCGCAAATTACGACGATTGCTGTTGATAGGGACTATCGTGGCAGAAAACTTGGTGCTTTTCTTTTGGAATATGCGATTACACTTGCGGCATCGCATCATGTTGATGTCGTGAGTTTAGAAGTAAAGATTGATAACGAACCAGCGATTCGTTTATATGAATCATTTGGATTTAATTATGGTGGTATTCGTAAGGATTATTATGGTCCTGGTAAGGATGCCAATGTTATGTGGGTGAAAGTAAATGAACGATGATGTAATCATTTTGAGTATTGAGACAAGTTGCGATGAAACAGCTTGTGCGATTATTAAAAACGGTCATGAAGTGATGTCAAACGTCGTCATGAGTCAAATAGAAAGTCATAAACGATTTGGTGGTGTCGTGCCTGAAGTGGCTTCACGTCATCATGTCGAATCAATCACTATAGTGATTGAAGAGGCGTTAGAGAAAGCCGATGTTACGCCGAAAGAATTATCGGTTGTCGCAGTGACGGAAGGACCGGGATTAATCGGTGCACTACTTGTCGGTATAAACGCTGCAAAAGCATTTAGTTTTGCACATGATTTACCACTGATTAATGTACATCATATTGCGGGTCATATATATGCGAATCAATTGCATCAACCGCTTGAGTTTCCACTCATTGCGCTCATCGTATCTGGTGGGCATACTGAAATCCTATATATGGAAGATCATTTATCATTCGAAGTGCTTGGTGAGACGCGGGATGATGCTGTCGGTGAAGCTTACGATAAAGTCGCGCGATTACTTGAGTTGCCTTATCCCGGTGGGCCACACATAGATCGTTTGGCACAAGTTGGTTCGGATACGTATAATTTACCGCGTCCTTATTTGGAAGATGATACGAATGATTTTAGTTTCAGTGGGTTGAAGTCAGCTGTCATCAATAAGATTCATAATGCGAAGCAAAAAGGTGAGGAAGTCATTCCCGAAAATATTGCAGCGAGTTTTCAAGAGAGTGTCGTTGATGTGTTGACGAAGAAAACGATGCGTGTGCTAAAAGAGAAGTCGGTCAATCAGTTGATCATTGCTGGCGGTGTTGCGGCAAACAGTGGTGTTCGCAGTGCATTTGAATCACTTTCAAATACTCATGGTTTTGAATTATCAATTCCAGCGTTAAAATATTGTACGGATAATGCAGCGATGATTGGTGCGGTTGCGTATCATATGTATGAAGCAAATATGTTCTCGGATTTATCTTTAAATGGAAGAAATACGATAGATATAGAAGAAATACGCGTATGATGTGGTTATCCACAAATCATACGCGTGTTTTTCATGAGTTATCCACAAACTGTGAATAACATGTCGATAAGTATTGAATTCATCATGTTTTTGACATGATTTACGCACTAAAAATAGTTTTTTCTGTGGATAACGCTGTGTATGAATCAATTGTTGTTCGATGACATCGTTTCCTCAATCGATTCATACTCTGTCATGATTGAAAGTAAGTGTTCATTTTTTTCATTCAGTACTTTGTTCAGTGCTTGTGCTTTTTCAAAGTCATTATAAACCTCAGGTTCAGTTAACTTGTTCTCGATGGAATCTATTTCCTTCTCAATTATCTGCATCTCTTCTTCGATTTCATTCAATCGTTTTTCAAGTCGTCTCATCTCGTTACGTGTGGCTTTTTGTGCTTGATAATCCACCTGTGTTTCATTTTTGGTTTGTGTTTGCGCCACGGATTCAATCGCTCGTGCTTTTCTCTCTTCTAACTTTTCTAAATAATAGCCGTAATCACCTTCGAATATATCAACAGTTTCTTCTCCGAGGCGTATGACTCTGCTTGCAATGCGGTCGATGAAGTACCTGTCATGGCTGACGAATAGAATCGTACCTGGATAGTCTTCTAATGCTTGTTCTAACACTTCTTTACTATCGATATCTAAATGGTTGGTCGGCTCATCGAGTATGAGTACATTGTTCTTCTCTAGCATGAGCTTTGCCAGTTGGATGCGTGATTTTTCGCCACCACTCAGTGAAGAGACTTGTTTTAGTACATCGTCTTGCGTAAACAAGAATTGTCCGAGGACACTACGTACATCCTTCTCGTTCATCTCAGGATATTCGTGCCAGAGCTCTTCAAGTACTGTGCGATTAGATGAAATCTCCGCTTGCTTCTGATCATAATAACCAATCGATACATTGGAACCATATTTTATTTCGCCATCAATCGCATCTAAACGTTGTGCGATCGTTTTAACAAGCGTTGTCTTGCCGATACCATTTGGTCCGATGATGGCGATGCGATCTGATTTCTTCACTTGGATTGTAATGTTGCTGTTTAAAACGACTTCGTCATGTCCAATCGAGAGATTTTTAATTGTGAGTACATCGTTTCCACTTTCGCGTTTGATGTCAAATCGAAACTTCGCTTTTTGACGGTCTTCCATTGGCACTTCTAGACGCTCAATTCTTTCGAGTTGCTTACGTCTGCTCTTTGCCATTCCACTTGTCGACGCGCGCGTAATATTTTTTTCAACAAACGTTTCGAGCGTTTTGATTTCTTTTTGCTGCGCAGTGTAGCGCTTCATTTCTAATTGATATCGCTTTTCTTTCTCAATTAAATATTTAGAATAATTTCCGTGGTAAAGCGTTCCTTTGTAGCGTTCGATTTCAAATATTTTGCTGACGGTTTTATCGAGAAAATATCTATCGTGACTGATGATAACGACGGCGCCAGGGAATCCGACTAAGTATTGTTCAAGCCACTCCACAGTTTCCATGTCCAAATGGTTGGTCGGCTCGTCAAGAAGTAGTAAGTCCGGTTGGTTTAATAACATTTGTCCAAGTGCGAATCGTGTTTTTTGTCCACCGGAAAATGTATTTACAGAACGATAAAGATCATCCATAGAGAAATTTAGGCCTGTGACAATCGATTTGATTTTACTATCGATCAAGTAGCCGTCTCTTGCTTCAAATTCATTTTGAAGAGATTCCAATGTATCTAATTTCTCCTGATATTCCGGATGTTCATATTCATTATGACCGAGCCATTCTGACACTTGATCTAGCGCGTCTTTGATCTTCAAAGTCTCTGTAAATGGCTTTGACATCTCGTCATAGATGGTTTCATCCGATTCGAGAGACATCTGTTGAGTTAAGTATCCGATTTTTACAGTCTTTGGAATACTAAGTGTACCACTATCATATTGTGATACGCCGGCCATTATTTTCATCAATGTTGTTTTACCTGCACCGTTCTTTCCGACGATCCCGATGCGCTCGTTCGACTTGATTTGTAAACTGACTTGATCGAACACTAAGTCAGTAACATATAGTTTTTTTAAATTATGCATTTGTAAGACGATCATGCTATCCCTCATTCCATAATCAGTGTACAATAAATGCACGTAAGATACGATACTTATGCGACATTAAGCACTATTTGTGGTATAATATTTAAGAAAATTAATATAAGGGAGTATGGGCATAATGAGTGATCGAATTATCCCAGAAGCAACAAAGCGACGTATGCCCATCTATTATAAATACTTTAAATCACAGCAAGAAGCAGGCACAAAACGCGTATCATCAAAAAGTATTAGTGATTCATTAGATATAGATTCAGCAACAATTCGCAGAGATTTTTCATATTTTGGGGAACTGGGCAGGAAGGGCTATGGATACAATATTGATTCATTAGTCGATTTCTTCAGTGAGCAAATATTTGGTAAAACAGTTAAGAAAGTCGCAATTATCGGTGTCGGAAACCTCGGCAGTGCATTGCTACGCTACAACTTCGGTGGCAACGTGAGCAACTCGATGCAACTTGTTGCAGGTTTTGACATTGATGAGACAGTTATTGGTAAGACTATCGGAAATTGTGTAGTATATAACATGGATGAGTTAAATCATATTGTAAAAGAAAAGAATATAAATATCGCAATTTTAACTGTTCCAAAAGAGAGTGCGGAAGAAGCAAAAATAGCGATTGAAAATGCCGGGATTCATGGAATTATGAATTTCGCGCCGGTTAAACTTACGGGACATGAAGGCTTAGTGATTCATGACGTGGACATAACACTTGAATTACAGTCATTATGCTTTAATATGAAATTAAGTAGAGGTGAATAAACGTGATATTTTTACCACAAACATTATCATTTATCAGTCCAACAGCAGCAATCATTATCGCAGTCGTCGGTCTTATTCTATTCGGTTCAAAACGTTTGCCGGAGTTTGGACGTTCTATCGGCGTCTCACTAAAAGAATTTAAAGACGGTATGAACGGTGTCGTAATGACTGAGGACAAAGAAAAGAAACAAATCGATCATGAAGAAGAAAAGAAATCAAAAGAAGACTAATTGTAAGGTGGCGAATGCCACCTTTTTTTGAAGTGTGAGGTGTTAAAATGAGTGAAAAAAAGAACGAACAAATGAAAGAGCAATCCTTCGGAGAACACTTAACTGAACTGCGGTCCCGACTAATTGTCACGGCATACTTTTTCTTTGCGGGACTTATCATCGGTTTTTTCGTGTCTCGACCGTTAATTTATTACATGCAAAATGCACCGTGGACGGATAACATTCAGATGCATGCGTTCCAAGTGATGGATCCGTTAAGAATTTACATTCTCATCATGGTTGTCGTTGCGTTTGTCATCACACTGCCAGTCATCATGTATCAAATATGGGCATTCGTTTCGCCTGGTTTGTATGAGAAAGAACGCCGTATTACGCTGTCTTATATACCTATCGTCATGTTGCTTGTGTTGATCGGATTTGCATTTAGTTATTTTATTCTCGTGCCATATATTATCCGATTTACATTTGATCTTTCTGCATCCATGGGTATCCAAACGACTATTGGTATCAACGAATACTTCGGGTTTTTATTTCGCACGGTATTGCCATTTGGTGTCATTTTCCAAATGCCAGTGTTGGTATTGTTTTTAACACAACTCGGGATTATTTCACCACCATTTTTAAAGAAAAACAGAAAATATGCCTATTTCATTTTGTTTGTTCTAGCAGCAATCATCGCACCACCTGAACTCACGACGAACATCATATTGACAATACCGATGATTATCCTGTATGAAATAAGTATAGTCATTTCGAAATATGGTTATAAACGTTATTTAAAAGCTGAGGAGCAGCGTATCTCTGAAGGTCTAGAAAGTGGTGATTTGGATGAGTCTTAATAGTTATAATGAAAAAAAGTTGGATGAGCTGCCGAGGACAGAAGTCGATGCCTTGATTGAGCGTGCAAAAAATAGTCAGTGGCGACAAAAGTATCATGTTCAGCCAATCTTTGGTGAGCTCGGTCATCCCACTGTATTTATTCATCACAAACATCACTATCACGTGTTTTATCAGTGGTTTCCACTCGGTGCAGATAAAGACATCCCATATTGGTATCATGTGACGAGCCATGATCTATCGCTGTTTGAAAATAAAGGGATATTTATAAAACCGGACTCTCTTTATGATGATCTCGGCGCATTTTCAGGCGATGCATTGTCGTTTGATGACAGCTTGATGGTGTTTTACCACGGTAGGTGGATGCGAGCTGGCAACCGTATCGAATCACTTTTATCGGGTGAGATGAATGAGCGTGAGAAATTCGATAAGGATACGACCATCGTCGACATTGAAATGGATAATTTCGAATTAACGAAGATAAAAGACCCGGCATTATTTCAACATAAGCAAGATCTTTATTTCATTACTGGTGCCATGAATGCTGAGGAATATGGAAGATTGGCTGTATTTAAAGCAGATGATGAATACATTCGTTATAAGGGGGAACTGACGACTGGATTCAATGAGTTTGGCTATCAGTGGGAGTTTCCAGATATCATCGATATTAATGGGAAAACGTTGTTGTCATTTTGTCCGAAAGGTATCGATAAGTATCAAAACCATTACCATAATATGTTCCAAGCAGGGTATATGATTGGAGAAATCGATTTTGATCGTTTAGAAATGATTCATGGGCCATTTTTTGAATTTGATAATGGCTTTGATTTTTACGCACCACGACTTACAAAAAGTCCAAAGGGAAAAACGATTTTAATCGGTTGGATGGGCATGAAAAATGGCGAATATCCAACAGATGAAGATGGATGGCGTCACTGTCTAACGATTCCGAGAGAATTGACGATTGTTAAAAATAAATTGCGTCAAGTACCTGCACAAAATCTTGAATTGATGCGTGGTGAACCGATTGAAGCGGAAGGCTATATCACACAGTTTCCACATAAGATGCGAGACTTTGCTGGTGATAATTATGAAATGATCATCGATATTGAAGAGAATACTTCATCGATTTTATATGTAAAATTACGCCTGAGTCATCGTGAAGAAACGGTGCTGAAGTACGATCAAGAAACTGGAGAGTTTACGTTAGATCGTGGACTCAGCGGTCGTTTACCGAAAGATGTCGACGGTGCAGTACGTAAAGTTGTGTTAACTGAACCATTGAAACAGATCAGAATTTTTATGGATATTTCAAGTATTGAATTGTTTTTAAATGATGGTGAAGCAGTGATGAGTGCCCGCATATTCCCTGCACATGATGCGACCGGTGTAGAGCTATCGACAGAGACTGGGGAATGTCAAACTAAAATTACACAATACCCACTGAATGCATTTCAAAATGCTCCAATCGTTAATAAACGTTAGACCAAAATTAAAATTAAATGAAAAAAGATGTTGCAATTTTTATCTTAATGTAGAAAAATGTAAATATATACATTGAGGTGGTGGACATCATGTTTTCTGTATTAAGTCAGATTAGCAAGCGCTTAGAATATATGACGCCGGTGGAAACGCGAATCGCACATTATATGTTAGAGAACCCTGCTCAAATCATTCAGATGCCGGTTAAAGAGATCGCTAAGCAATCACAGACGAGTGATGCAGCAATTGTTAGGTTCGCTAAGCGCATCGGACTAAATGGAATTAAAGAATTAAAAGTTGAACTTGCTAAGGAGATACACACGCTGGATGATATGAACGTTTCCCGTGTGATCGATCTGGAAGAAGATTCACGCAAAGTAATTTTTGAAAAAGTATTTCGCAATACTATCCAAGCGTTACATAATACAGAACGGATCGTAAACCGGTCAAGTATTAAAGAAGCAGCTGCAGTTATGTTAAAAGCTAAGAATACTTTGATATTTGGAATTGGTGATTCTGGTGCAGTCGGACATGAATTTGAACAAAAATTACACAGAGTAAATGTCAACGCCTATTTCACAGCAGATAAGTATTTGTGTCTAACTAAGCTGGCCAATTTTACAAGCAAGGATGTTTTATTCGTCATCACATTGAGTGGAAAAACACAAGAGGTTATTGAAGTCGTAAAAAAGGCCAAGGAAAGAAATATAACGGTGATTATTTTAACGCAGCATCATGCATCTACGGCGAAGCGACATTCTGACATTGCGATTGAAATAACAGAGGAAGAAACAAACATACAATATATGAATATGACGAGTCGAATATCACAGCTTGTCGTGTGCGATGTATTATTTTTCTACATCTGCAAGTCACTCGGCTCAGAGGCATATGTGAATATTATGAAAACTTATGACGTCATGCAAAACTAAACCATGTACAATATTACATGGTTTTTTATGTATTTGAAATGTAACTGAAACATTAACTTAAATATATTGTGGTAAATTAAGTAATGAGTAGTTTGTAAAAGATTGGTGGTGTTTATAAAATGAAACGATATATGAAACCGGCTTTGATCTTTGGTGTATCGATGCTTTTATTTAGTCATGTCCAAGTGGCGACCGCTGATAGCCCTGATCATAATGAGTCGGAAGATGTAAACACAGAGGAACAAGTTGATGAGCAAGTGAGTGAATCACCAAATTCTAATGTCGCAAACACGTCCAAGCGTGATATTGAGTTTGAAACAATTTATGAACCAGATAAAAAACCTAAAGATGAAACACCACAAGAAGAGCCATCTGAAAAAGAAGAGGGTTCTAACGTGCTTGCGCCAGCAGAGCCTGAAGAAGATATCGATGGCATTGTAAACAATGACGATGAAGAAGTCGGTGAAGATGAAGCTGACGAAGAGACGACAATAGAGACGCCAAATGAAGAAGCACCTGATGATTCAGAAGATATTGAAGAAGATACAGAAGTCTCTGAAGAAACACCGGATGAAGAATCAGAAGAAGATATAGATTCAGAGGAAACTGAAGAAGAGAACGAAGAAGAACCAATTGAAGAAGCACCTGTTTTAGATAAACGAGGAAAAATTACGGACGAAGGTTTAAATCGATTAGATGATCGTGTCAATCGTGTGATGAGTGAAAAGATTACAAAGTCAGATCAGTCTCGAAAGTCGAAAAATCGTGACGATGTAGACAAAGAAGCGGACGATGAATTCATTATCGAACGTATGCAAAAGTTCCTATCACAACAGTCTGCGTTCAGTAATCAAGATAAGACATTTGTTCATGAACTTGTCGTCGATAAAATCATAGTAAAATATATGAGACCTGTTCGATTACCATTATAATATATATGAGTGTAAAAAGACGCTAATACTGTAAAGTATCAGCGTCTTTTGTATTTTTATCGTATGAATGATATTAACTTGTAATATTCTGAAAAATGTATTTATATTATAAATGTTTGTATAAAAAATCAAAGAATGTAATTGCACAACTAGAATATTATCTATATAATTCACTTAAGCATTCAACTACATACAGATTGAATCGATTAGAGGAGGTTAATTGAATGAGTCAGAATAACGGATATCAAGACATGACCAGTACTCAGCTGCTAATGAAGAATATTAAAGAATTCTTCGGAAGATTGAATAAGAACAAAGCAGCAATGGTAGGGTTCTATGTCTTGGTTATTTTATTTTTCATTGCTGTATTTGGATATTTAGATGCGAGATTTGGATGGCTAGGTATTAGTTCTACCAAAACTAACTTAACAGCACGCCTAGAAGGTCCATCTGCTGAGTTTTTGTTCGGTACAGACCATATGGGACGTGACATACTCTATAGAATTTTCCATGGTATGCACATTACACTCGGCGTTGGATTTGCTGCAACATTTTTAGCAGCCCTAGTGGGTGTTCCACTCGGTATTCTCGCAGGATATTACGGAAAATGGATCGATTCCATCATCATGAGAATAATGGACGTGTTACTCGCATTCCCTGGTATCTTACTTGCTTTATTCATCGTAAGTATCCTTGGAGGTAGCACGATCAACGTGACAATTGCCGTTGCGATATCCGCGGTGCCTCAATTTGCAAGGATTGTACGTGGATCCACATTGACAACGAAAAATCTAGAATATATCGATGCGATACGTGCACTTGGTGCAAAAGACTTTAAAATAATATTCCAGCATATCTTACCGAATATTATGTCACCGATTATCGTAAACACATCAATTTTCTTAGCGTCAGCCGTTTTATCTATTGCAGGACTTTCGTTCCTAGGACTCGGTGTACAACCGCCAATTCCTGAATGGGGTGCAATGTTAAATGATGGTCGAAACTATATGTATCAAGCAGGTCATATTACATTCTTCCCAGGTATGATGATTGTAATTGTAGTACTTGCATTTAACTTACTTGGTGATGGTTTACGTGATGCACTTGATCCAAAGCTTAAAAATTAAGGAGGACTAGGACATGATTAGGTTTATTACACAACGTTTAATCCAACTAATACCTGTATTATTTGGTGTAACTATTTTAGTATTCGGTATCCTACACTTGACACCTGGTGATCCTGCTTTAATCATGGCTGGTGAAAGTGCACCTGAAGCGACTGTCAATGCAATTAGACGTCGATTAGGATTAGATAACCCATTACACATTCAGTATTTTGATTTCTTAAAAAATGTACTGACTTTAGATTTTGGTACATCGATTCGAGATAATATTCCGGTATCTGACCATATCAGCGCGAGATTCTTCATTACATTTGAACTCGCAGTTATATCAACAGCATTTAGTATCTTTGCTGGATTACTTGTCGGTATCGTATCAGCTGTTTGGAAATACAGCTTCTGGGATGTATCATTGATGGTAATTACATTATTCGGTCTTTCAATGCCAAACTTCTGGTTAGGACTAATGTTAATTCAGTGGTTCTCAATCAATCTAGGTTGGTTTGCACCGACAGGTTGGGGTAACCCGAACCAAATGGTACTACCAGTTATTGCATTAGGTACTGCAGGTGCTGCAATTATTGCGCGTATGACCCGCAGTAGTATGCTTGACGTTATCGGTCAGGACTACATTAGAACAGCGAGAGCAAAAGGTGTTAAAGAACGTTCAGTAATTTTCAAACACGCACTGAAAAATGCATTGATTCCAGTTGTCACTGTTGCAGGTTTACAGTTTGGTTACTTCTTATCAGGATCTGTATTAACGGAAAGTGTATTCGCAATCAACGGACTCGGTCGTTTAATCATTGACTCGATCTTTGCGCGTGACTTCCCTGTCGTACAAGGTACTGTACTTGTTTTAGCAGTGATGTTCGTTACAGTTAACTTCCTAGTAGACATTACGTATAAATTCTTAAATAAACGTGTTGACTTAAATTAGAAAGGAGCGGTAAGGATGGCTGAGGAATTACAACAAACAAATGTAGGACTAGATGAATCGCCAGAAGCCGTACTAAAAGTGGATGACCTGCGCACATCTTTCTTCGTTGGTAAAAGCGAGGTAAAGGCAGTCGATGGGGTATCTTTTGAAGTACCTAAAGGTAAGACGCTTGGTATCGTTGGTGAATCTGGTTCGGGTAAAAGTATTACCGCTTTATCGATTTTAAACTTGATTGAGAAGCCAGGTGAAATTAAAGGTGGCTCAATTAAATATAAAGGTGAAGAACTCGTCAATGCGAAGATCTCACGCATGAGAAAAATTCGCGGTAACGAGATTTCAATGATATTCCAGGAGCCAATGACTTCATTGAATCCTGTGTATACAATTGGTGACCAATTGAGCGAGGTAATTAAAATCCACCAAAAGTTCGGTCCGAAAAAGCAAAAAGAACGTGCAATTGAAATGTTGAAACTCGTTGGTATTCCATCACCGGAAAAACGTATGAAGCAATATCCATACGAACTATCAGGTGGTATGAGACAACGTGTCATGATTGCCATTGCACTTGCATGTAAGCCTGAATTACTCATTTCAGATGAACCAACAACTGCACTTGATGTGACAATCCAAGCGCAGATTCTTGAACTGATAAAAGAACTTCAAGAAGAAATTGGGATGAGTGTTATTATGATTACCCATGACCTTGGTGTCGTTGCGGAGACATGTGACTATGTCGCTGTTATGTATGCAGGACGCGTTGTAGAATATGCCGATGTGTATACGCTGTTTGAAAATCCAAAACACCCATATACAGTCGGTCTGTTAAACTCATTGCCACGTCACGATATTGAACAAGATGAACTGGTTCCGATTAAAGGGAACGTGCCGGCACCACATGAAATGCCACCGGGATGTAAGTTCGCTCCCCGCTGTCCATTTGCTTCAGACATTTGTAAAGAAATGCCTGAATTAAAGAAAATCGATGATGGAAACGATGTTCGCTGCTGGATTTATGATGAACGCTGGGATGGAGAGAAGGGAGTAAAAGTTTATGAAAACAAGTGAAGACATACTTCGTGAAGAAGAAAATGAAGAAATACTTCGAGTTGAAGGATTAAAACAATACTTCCCGATCAAAGGTGGATTCTTTGGTCGTACAGTGAACCATGTTAAAGCAGTAGATGACATTACATTTACAGTAAACAAAGGTGAAACCGTATCGATCGTTGGTGAATCAGGTTGTGGTAAGTCTACAACAGGTCGATCTATTTTAAGATTGGAAGAACCGACAGAAGGAAAAGTATTCTTTGAAGGTAAAGACATACTTGCACAATCGAAAAAAGAAATGCGCGATATGCGTGACGATTTACAGATCATTTTCCAAGACCCATACGCATCGCTCAACCCACGTATGACGGTTAAAGCAACTTTAATGGAAGCGATGGAAATCACTGGTGCTGTACCAAAGCGTGAACGTGAACAGCGCGTCATTGATTTACTTGAAACAGTTGGTCTTCAGCGCCACCAGATGCACCGTTATCCACATGAGTTCTCAGGTGGTCAACGTCAGCGTATCGGTATTGCACGTGCACTCTCAGTTAACCCTAAATTAATCATCTGTGATGAAGCGGTATCTGCACTTGATGTATCGATTCAAGCACAAGTGTTAAACTTGCTTAAAAAGTTACAGCGTGAGATGGGCTTAACATACTTATTTATTGCACACGACCTCGGTGTTGTGCGTCATATTTCAGATCGAATCATCGTGATGTACTTAGGAAAAATTGTGGAGTACGGCGATACGAAGAGTATTTTCGAAAATCCACAACATCCATATACGAAAGCACTTTTATCGGCTATACCGGTGGCTGATCCACGCAACAAGTCAGACCGTATTTTCTTACGTGGTGATATTCCATCACCAATCGATCCGCCAACGGGATGCCGTTTCCATACGCGCTGCCCATTCGCGACAGATCTTTGTAAAACAGACACGCCAGTGCTTGAAAACAAAGACCCGGAAAGCAATGCGAAACATGAAGTTGCGTGTCATTACGCATTAGATATTCAGAGCGGTAAACACGAGGCGAACTATGAGATGAGAGATGTGCGTAAAAATATTGACGATGAATCATTAGAAGCGTTAGAAGGTCAAGAAGAAGAAAGATATTAGGTAATTTTTGGTTGTATAGTTATACTCGGTGTTGTATAATGTACTTAATTAAATTAAAATTTAATTAAAAAAATTTTCTATTAGGAGGAAAAATTCGTGAAAAAACGCAGTATTTTAACTTCATTACTTGCAGTAACGCTAGGTTCAGTATTAGTTGCTAACGCAGCTGATGCACAAGAAGAAGGCGGTGGAGATTTAATCATCGCTGACATGAGTGACTTAGTCAGCTTAGATCCACATGGTAACAACGATGTACCTTCAAGTAACGTCCGTGCGAACATCTACGATACGTTAACGATCTTAGATGAGAACATGGAAGTTCAACCACACTTAGCAGTTGAGTGGGAAGAAACAGATGAGAATACGTATAGCTTTACATTAAGAGACGATGTAGTATTCCATGATGGTACCGAATTTAACGCAGAAGTTGTTAGAGCAAACTTACTTCGTGTAACTGACGAAAACTTTGCATCACAACGTGCATTCCTTTATGAAATGATTACTGATATTGAAGTTGTAGATGACTATACAGTTGAAATTACGACAGAATATCCTTTCGCACCTTTACTTTCGCACTTAGCACATGACGCAGGTGGTATGTTATCACTAGATGTCATTACTGAAGACTACAACCAAGCATTAGAAGGCACGGACTATGACTATGAGTCATACGTTGAAGCTTTAGTTGCTGGTGAAGAGTTTGACGAAGACGTCGTTGCGGCAATCGGTGAAAACATCGGTGAGTATGCTGCACAAAATCCAATCGGTACAGGTCCATTCGTGTTAGAGTCACGTTCACCTGGTGACAACACAGTGCTTGTACGTAATGATGATTACTTCGATGAGCCTGCATTATTAGACTCTGTTACGTTCAAAGTAGTTTCTGAAACTGCTTCACGTATCGCTGAGTTAGAGGGTGGATACTCACACGTTATCGGTGCAGTTGACCCAATTAGTAGAGATCGTGTAGAAAACCATGACGAAACTTATTTAGATGAAACTGAGTCAATGTCATTATCTTACGTTGGATTCAACGTAGAGGCAGAATACTTAGATGATCCATTAGTGCGTCAAGCAATCTCTTACGCAATCGATCGTGAAGCAATCATTGCTGGTATTTACGATGGCGTTGGTATTGAAGCAATTGGTCCATTAGCACCAGCTGTATTCGGTTACGATGAAAATGTTGAAGGTATTACTTACGACATGGACAGAGCAAAAGAATTAATGGCTGAAGCAGGTTACGAAGATGGATTTGAAATTTCACTTTGGACAAACGATAACCCACAACGTGTTGATACAGCAGTATTTATGCAAGAATCACTTGCTGAATTAAACATCGATGTATCAATCGAGCAAGTTGAGTGGGGTGCGTACTTAGAAAGAACAGCTGACGGTGAGCACGACATGTTCATCTTAGGTTGGTCAGTCGTAACTGGTGATGCAGACTACGGTATGTATCCATTATTCCACTCTGAACAAGTGGGTGCGCCAGGTAACCGTTCATTCATCCAAAATGATGAGTTAGATGAGTTACTAGAAGCTGGACGTCAAGCAATTGACCCAGATGAGCGTTTAGAGCATTACTCTGCAGCACAAGATCTACTTGTAGACCTTGCGCCAATGGTTTACATCCACCACTCAAACTACTTAACTGGTGTTCGTGACGAAGTACAAGGCTTCGAAATTAACGCTTTAGGTATCTACCAGTTGAAAGATGTATCTATCAGCGCTGAGTAATTTTAAATTAAATTTTAAGCCTCCAATCCCAGTTTGGGATTGGAGGTTTTTGTGTTTGTTGGAGTTGGAGGTGGGTTTATGTGTCAATGAGAGTTGCTCACTGACACGCAAATTGATTTGCGCGTCAATGAAAGTAGCTCACAGGCACGCAAATTGACTTGCGCGTCAATGAAAGTTGCTCACAGACACGCAAATTGATTTGCGCGTCAATGAAAGTTGCTCACAGACACGCAAATTGATTTGCGTTCCAATGAGAGTTGATCACAGACACGCAGATTGATTTGCGTTCCAATGAAGCTCGCTCACAGACACGCAGATTGATTTGCGTTCCAATGAAACCCGCTCACAGACACGCAGATAAGTTTGCGTTCCAATGAAGCTCGCTCACTGGAACACAAATGGATTTACGCGTCAATGAGACTCGTTCACGGACACACAGATTGATTTTACATCTCCAAAACACAAAAATACCCCAAAAGTCACTCAACTTTTGGGGTTCACTTTCAATCAAACAATCAATATCCTACAAAGCCTTATCATCAATTGAATCTAAGTAGCGCTCGGCTTCTTCAACGACTGCTTTCAAGCTGCCTTCTTCAAATGGGCTCTTCAAGTTTGCTTCTGCAACTAACTCAGTGAATGCTTTTGATCCACCTAAACTACACAAATGTAGGTAGTCTTTCCAAGCGCCATCGAAGTCTTCTTTTGATTTTTTCCAGAACTGCAACGCACAAACTTGAGCTAGCGTGTAATCTATATAATAGAATGGTGCGCCAAACACATGGCCTTGACGGTGCCAGAATGCGCCATGGATCACTGGTTCGATGCCATCATAGTTACGGTGCGGTAAGTATTTACGCTCGAGTTCTTGCCAAGCTTCTCTACGTTCTGCTGCTGTGAACTGTGGGTTCTCATAGACGATATGTTGGAACTCATCAATCGCAACACCATATGGTAAGAACTGAATGTTATCTGCCAAATGTGCATAGAAGAATTTATCTGTGCCTTCTTCAAAGAACAAGTTCATCCAGTCATATGTGAAGTACTCCATACTCATCGAGTGGATCTCACATGATTCATATGTCGGGAAGATATATTCAGGTACCGGTGTCTCACGTGACATATACGTTTGGAACGCGTGACCTGCCTCGTGTGTCAATACGGTGATATCATCTAAAGTACCATTGAAGTTACTGAAAATAAACGGCGCTTTATAGTTTGAAATGAATGTACAATAACCGCCGCCTTCTTTACCTTTTTTCGCTTCAACATCAAACAGGTTTCTCTCACGCATAAACTGATAAAACTCATCCGTTTCTGGTGATAGTTCCTTATACATTGTTTCCCCGTGTTTTAAAATCTCTTCCGCATTGCCTTTCGGAGTCGCGTTACCTGTTTTAAAGTCGAATGCTTCGTCATAAGAATACAATGTTTCAACACCGATTCTTTCGCGCTGTTTTTCTCTTAATTTCGTTGCAAGTGGCACGACGTATTCCTCAACTTGTTTTCTGAACTTCTCGACCATTTTACGATCATAGTCGATACGGCTCATGCGGAAGTATCCAAGTTCGACAAAGTCTTTATAACCGAGTTCTTTAGCAATCTCATCACGCACTTGTACTAAGTCACCGTATATTTTATCGATTTTTTTCATATTTTCTTTATAAAAACCATTCGATGCGATTGATGCTTTGCGACGCATTTCTCTATCCTGGTGTTGCATGTACGGACCAAACTCAGATAAGTTCAATGTTTTTCCATCAAACTCTATTTCAGCAGATGCAAGTAGTTTAGAGTACTCTGTCGATAGCTTATTTTCTTTTTTCAATAAATCACCGACTTTAGGGTCAAATGATTTCATTGAGAATTCAGCAAGTTTAAACAACTGTTTGCCATACTTTTTTTCTAGTTCATCTCTAAATTTAGAGTTAGAAATTGCTTTGTAATATTTGTTAATCATCTCTTGAATGGTTGGAGCGTTTTCATCATAGAATGTACGCTCACCATCATAGTATTCATCTTTCGTATCAACCGATGCACGTATAGATGAAAGTGTCATTGCTGTATGGATGTCATTTGTGATTGCATTAAACTGTTCAATGATTTCACTTTGTGTTTCTACAGAATCCGCCTCATTAAATTGAACGAGCAATGCATCGACGTCTGCCGCTGCTTTTTCTAAATCGGGGCGTTCATATTTCATATCTTCGAACTTAACAGTCATTGTATAGCCTCCTCAATAAATTTAATTTCATTATATCATTTAAAAATTCTGAAAATACAGTCAAAACGGTAAGAATAAATTAACAAATTGAAGAATACTTATAAACGATTCAAAATTTCTGCTAAACTATATACAATAAGTAATTAAATGACTGGAGTGAATCTATGATTGATCTAGATAAAGATTTCGAAATGAAAATGGGACACTTATCAAGACGCACACATGAATTAGAAATACCGGTTATGATTATCATTGAAGGGGCGCTCGCATCTGGTAAATCACGTTTAGCCAATGCACTCTATATGACGTTGGATGCAAAATATACAGATTTCTTCGCAACGCATCCACCGATGGAAGTCGATAAGCGTTATCCGTTTCTTTATCCGTTTTGGAAAGCATTGCCGAAAAATGGGGATATTAATATTCACTTTAGAAGTTGGTATGCGCATTTGATTGATTATGAAGCGCAAGGGATAAAAGACAATATCCGCGTGGATTACAAATATATTCGCGATGATATTTACAATTTTGAAAAGACACTGATTGATCGAGGATATGAAATTATTAAGTTTTATGTCCATGCAGATGATGACGTGAAGAAAGAACATTTAAAAGCGCTCGAGGAAAATCCAGCGAGTCAGTGGAAAGCGGAAGAGTTCCAGGAACGCATGGATAACGTCAATTATGAAAAGGAAATGGAAATCTTTTTAGAAAATCCAACACCTTCACCCTGGACGATACTCGACTTCAAAGATGAACAATCTTCTGTAGAGTCGCTGTTTGAAACGATTTTCGATCGACTTGAACGATGTATCGAGCATCGTGAGAAAAAGAAGAAACCGAACGTTGATGGTGAATTCATTGAAAACTATAAACCAACGCTCTTCAACTTCGACTTCGATAAGGAATCGCTCGACAAAGATGATTACAAAGACAAATTAGAACCACTTCAAATGCGTATGAGAGAAATTCAATTTAAATTGTATGAAAAGAAGATGCCACTGCTCCTCGTCTATGAAGGTATGGATGCAGCAGGTAAGGGTGGTAACATTAAGCGGACGCGCATGTTTTTAGACCCGACGGGCTATACGATCAATGCCGTGTCAGCACCGACGGAAATAGAACTTGCACATCATTATTTATGGCGGTTCTATATCGATGTACCGAGAAGTGGGCATATTTCATTCTTCGATCGCAGTTGGTATGGACGTGTACTTGTTGAACGCATCGAAGGGTTTGCGACAAACAAGGAATGGAAAGAAGCGTACCAGGAAATAAACAACTTTGAGAAATCACTCGTCCATTCAGGTGCCATCATCGTTAAAATCTTTTTATCTTTAGATAAGGATGAACAGCTTGAGCGTTTTAAAGATCGCGAAAAGGATCCAGATAAAGAATGGAAACTGACGGACGAAGACTGGCGTAATCGTGATAAATGGGATCAATACATTCAAGCATCAGAAGAAATGATTTTTAATACAAACACGAGCGAAGCACCATGGTATGTCATTCCAGGTAATAACAAGCGATATGCACGCGTCGAAGCACTAAAGCGCATCGTAGAATTTTGCGAACGCCGTTTAGAAGAATAAGACATAAATAAAGATAATCATCTGGAGGCACATATGAAAAAATTACTCTGTTTCGCTGGCTTCGGTTTACTAATATCTTCATCCGTGTATGCGCAAGATACAGAACTACTAGAAGATTTCGATTCAAGGTTCTATAAAACGGCAGAACTCGTCGAGCAACTCAGTGATGTAGAACAAACAGATATCGAACTTTCAGAGATACTCGCACCACGAGACGAAGTTACGTCTTATTACTTTGAATTTTTAAGCCAGTTTACGTCCTATGACAGTGTGGAGGAATTTGAACAACCACTCGAAACGACAGGTATTATCGTCGAAGATGGTGACACGTTAGAAATCATTGAGGGTCAAGGCACACCAGAAAACTTGGAGCCGGTTAGATATGGTGATGCAGCAGAAGGTGTTGCTATCGAATATACACAGGGAACGGAAAGTTATATCGACTTACAAGACTACGGTTTGACGACAGAAGATTTAATTTTACATCGTTATGATGTGTTGCATGACCTGATCACTGCACAAGAAGAATCATTCACCAGTTATGAAACAGATACACATTATGTACTAGAGAATGTGACTGAAGATGCTGATTTTGGTTCGTCACTCGATAATATCCGTTCAATATACCTACAAGATTTTGAAGCATTGAACTATAACTATGGACTGATCATCACAATCGATAAAGAAACAGGCTACATTGAAGAATCAATTATACTGACAAGTGCAGACATACCAGAAATAGACGGGGGGATCGTGTCTGAACTATATGCGAAGTATGATCGATATAATGAAGTCGAATCCATTTATGATGACGGTGACTATGCTGAAGTAATCGAGATTGTACAAGCGAACTTATCGAATGTTTTACAAAATTTCTTTGAAGATAATCCAGGCCATTCATCATACATCGGTGAAATTCTATATGAAACAGAAGGATTCATAGAATCTGATGTCGATGCAAATGAACTGTTAGATGAACTCGATACACTGGAGCGCTATGAGTTTATAGTTGCGAATAATCTCGTTTACAGAGATATGGAAAATATGCAAATAACGTCAGCCAGTGACCAATCAATACAGGGCTACATTGCAGAAGAAGATGACTTTTTATCTGTGCAGGCATTTAGAGTCGATCAATCAGGTAACCAAGTGTTGTATCGATATGGAAACACAGAACAGGATGTCGTGTGGTTGAACGATAGCATGACAGAAGGTGTGTTCCAAGATACGAGTCAGTATGGCGTGGAAGAAGTGATGTACTTTAGATATGACGTACTGCATGAAGCGTTGTCATCGGTCGATGGGTTAGTTGTGCATGAAACAGATGAAAATTATTATTTGAGTTTGGAAAATGATGCGCAATTAGAAGATGTGTTCAACACGTTGCAGTATACAGTTAATGACGGATTTATAGAAGGTACAGATAGCTACGGTATCGTCACAATGATCAATAAGGAAACGAACTATATTACAGATACGATCTTGTATAGAAAGATGGATGCCGTTGATGGGGATAACGTCACATTTTTAGAAGTCATGTCAGGATATAGAGAGAACACAGATTTTGAAGACACGATAGAAATTGAAGAACTTGAGTAAATAATATATGGAACAATGTTATTCCTTTGTATATAATCATTTCAAAGGGAATTCACTCTTTAAAATTTAATACATGATGAGAGGTAAACGTGACAAATAAGCAGCTGATCAAAAAAAGATATAATTGGCTTATCTACTGTGGATTAATACTAATTTTAATTGCGGCAGCCTGGATTATGATTCAAAATAACGGGATGATTGAATTCAGTGCAGATCATGATATCACAGTGCCTTTTTGGCATAACTGGGTGATCTATGGCGCATTATTGTTATTGATCCTATTCTTACCCGGAAGTTCTTCAGGCAATAATCCATTAAGCAATAAGAACAGAAAAGTGTTGGTTAGGCAATCTACCATATTAACAACACTTGCACTTCTGCTCTTCATCGGATTGCTTTTGGTACCCAAAGCGGACGTATTCTCATACTTCCCTTTATTTAAAATAGTCCTGTTGCTAATCGCTCCGATTGTGATGTTTTTCATTTATAGGCAAAAACGATTAAAGACCGAACGGTTATTAAACCACAGCTATTTAAAAGATAATCAGTGGTTATATCCTTCAATTATCACAATCATGTGGATTGCTTTATATTACTTTAGTCCATTTTCTAGTCCAGAAGTGCCAGGATACGAGATCGAATGGAATGTATTATTCATCGGTGCATTGGTTTCATTTCTAATAAATAGTGTATTGGAAGAAGTGTTTTACAGAGTTTGGCTACAAACAAGGCTAGAAGTATTGCTTGGTACATGGCCAGCAATTATGGTGACGTCAATACTCTGGGCAGTTTGGCATATGGCAATCCAAGGTGGAGAGTCAGCAGATATTGCATTCTCAAATGTCATCGTTAACCAAGGTGTTACTGGATTATTTCTAGGGTTCTTATGGGCGAAGTACAGAAATGTATGGGTACTCATCATCATTCACGGGTTAATGAATTTCCCGTTAGAGGTTATTACCGAGTTATTCTAAAGTAGAAAAATGAGTTTAAATTATATTTAATTAAAAAGGTGAGCCGTCACAAGACAGCTCACCTTTTCATTTCTCTCAATTATCTCTACCTTTTCTCACTTGCTCAATTATCTTATAGATGATTACACCCACAATGACTAACAGTAAAACAAACGCAGTATACTCTACAATTGTCCCAACCATATCTACTTGCCAATATTGACCGTTGAGAACGTAGACAACGAGCAAGATAAAATACGCAATAAATATTGAATCAATAAACAATCGATTTTTCGTACGCTTTCTCTTTGGACGAATGATACTCATAATAGTCACCTTATTTCTTAAACTTATCCCATAGCATATAAACCGCATAGCCAAATATAGAGATGACCATCACAATAAACAAAATATTGATCACATCTAGTAACTGCGCGTTCTCTAGCCATTGATCATTCAGAACTTGTAAAATCAACAGCACGAGTATAACACCTGCTAACACCAACGGAAAAACTCTCTTTTGTCCATCCATACAGTTACACCTTAGGCGGCAAGTCGTCGTCATCTTCACGCACTTTGCCGTCTACATCTTCTTTTACAGGTTTTACAATCTCGCCATCAGGATTCACTTTGTTACCTTCTTTGTCATACTGTTTTCTCGCATCAAAGTAGAGCAGGATTAAAGCAGCAAACGAAATCAAAAATGCCCAGTTTAAAATGACGGCAACACCTTCAAATGGATTAAAGAAAAAGTTTGCAATCCACAGTATTAAAATTATTACGATGTATTTAAAATAAGTCTTTTGCACCGGGTTCATCATTTCTGCTCACGACCTTCCTCAATACTTTGTTTCTCAGCACCGTTATAGCTATCCAACGTTTGGACCAATTTCGGTATATCATAATTTGTAAATAAGCCTCTCATCTCATCTCTTTTAATGTGCTGCTCGTTTTTGGATTTACTGATTAACACATAGCGCGATTCTTTTTTATCGATATTATAGTACATCTTATTTAATACTTCATATAATGGTACATTCTCATTCAAAATAATAAATGCTTGCGCGTTCGCATCAAATTCCTCCAACACTTCAGCAACATCATGCGTCTCTAAATCAATCTTACCCGCGCCGACTTGGCTCGCTATAAAATGCGTCAAGCCATTTTCTGTAACAATACCAACTAATTGTTGCCCATCAAACACAGGGAACTGAGAAAAACCAGTAGAATTAATTTTATTCATCACATCAGTCAAAGTATCCGTCGGTTTCACACTGACAATCTTTGGCCGTTTATTTTCTTTAAAATACTGACTCACAGAAATCGGTTTAACAATAGAATCAATAATCTCACCTAAAATATCCATCGTTAAATCAGAAGGTTCTGCAATGTTATAAAACTCTTCGGTCTGTCTATGAATAATCGTATTGCGAAAATTATTAATCAGATCCAGCTTTGTTCTAAAACTCGATAAAAAAGGCAGTTCACGCTTCGGTTTACTCTGTCCAAGAATGCTGATTAAATCGTGAAAACTCACGTGGTTTTTTCCAGAACCTTCTATATACTTGTCTAACTTGTCTTTCAAGATTTCATGAACCTCATTGTATTGTCGGATGAACTCATATTGTCTGCTCGACATCTTGTCCTCGTTCACACGTGATCAATCCCCTCAAAACGACTTTCTTCTATTGTATCACTCGTTTATAAAGTATGCCTTAATTACTGAGTAAACTGTTACCGATAAAAAGATCACGGTAAACAATGAAAAAACAATCCACATAATCGTCTGCACAATGCTGTCTGACATAAAGTTTGAGATCACAATCGCAACAATAATAGAGATGATTGTTCCAATACCAAATAAAAACGCGCGAAATTTGTAACTGACTGTATCTGGCCATTTTGGGATCAACATCAATTAGCCTCCTCGATTATCTTAATTATTACTTATCTATACCTTTTAAATGGATAGAATAACATTTTCGATATAATTGATGCCCGTTTTACGGAATTTAAAATCTATCAGATTGCATATTAATTGTTCCTTCTAAACAGCCAGCTGAAGTCAGGATTTTTACGTATATAGATCAGCACAGTAACCATGACAATCAATTCTGCAAGTGGGATGGACAGCCATACGCCGTTCACACCCAAGAACTGAGGCAGTATGAGTATGAAAATCATCATGAAGATGATTTCACGGGATGCAGTAATCCATGTCGCCATGCGGATTTGTGAGATGGACTGGAAATAACTCATCATGACAAAGTTGATACCCATGAACAGATACGCAATGAAGAATATGCGGACATAGTTGTTACAAACAGTTACACGCCACTTGAAACAACAGCGATAGTAACGAAAGTTTGGGATGACGCTGATAACCAGGATGGTATCCGTTCTGAAACGGTTGAAGCACAGTTAACAGGAAACGGTGAAGAAATCGGCGAACCGGTAACATTATCAGAAGAGAATAAATGGACAAACACTTGGAACGAACTTCGTGTAAATGAAGCAGGTGAAGCAATTACGTACTCAGTTCTGGAAGTCAATGTGCTAGAAAGCTACACATCAGAGATAGATGATGCAGATCATGGTGACATGATTGTGACGAACTGCTACACACCATCAACAATTGATATTCCTGTCATTAAAGTATGGGAAGATGCAGATAACAAGATGGGAAGATGCAGATAACAAGGATGGTAATCGTCCGGAGAGTGTCGAAGTTCAATTGATAGCTGATGGCGAAACACTTGGAGAACCAGTGACATTATCGACAGATAACAACTGGACAAACACTTGGAACAAACTTCCGTTAAATAATGACGGAGAAGCAATTGTTTACTCAGTCGTGGAAGTTGACGTACCACAAGGTTATACATCATCAGTAAACGATGAAAACCATGGCAACATCATCGTCAAGAACAGCTCAGACCCTAGAGTAAGTGTGGGAGACTACGTATGGATTGATGAGAACCGAGATGGTTTACAAGATGAGACAGATACACCACTTGAAGGTGTAGACTTAAAATCACAGATGGGGAAGGCAACCCTATTACAGATGTCTTCGGTAACCCGGTCGGACCGACAACAACTGATAAGAATGGATTCTATACATTTGATAACTTACCAGTAATCGTAATACTCACTTTTGGCATGTCTGTTCTGTATGACAGTTTGAATCTCACATACGAAGATTCTCCTAGAGAAGCGGACGTCATAGTAATGCTCGGTGGGGGAAACGAAGATAGAATTACGAAGGCTGCTGAATTATATCATGATGGCTATGCCGATTATGTAATGATTACACCGCTCAGTGATAATCCGCTTCATTATCAGAGTGTAGAAGATGCAGTTCGTCATGGCATATCCGAGCGCCAATTAATACATGAGTACGATGCGACCAGCACATATACTAACGCAACAAGAACTGCCGATAAAATGCGCGAACACGGTTTCACATCCGCCCTTATTGTAACAAGCGATTACCACATGAAACGCTCCAAACTCATTTTTGACAGGGTCAATGACGGGTCTTTCGAATTTACATACATACCAGCACTCAGCACTGAAGGCGAGCGCTGGATTGAGAGAGATTATGCGTTACGGATTTGGGCGAGCGAGTTTGTCAAGATGTGGGGGTACCGCTTCGGGTTGTACAAATTTGTGGACATAGACGTGGAACTTTATCAGCCTTAATGCAAATACAAATGACAGAGAAGTAATCGAGAAAC
Source organism: Aliicoccus persicus (assembly GCF_900110815.1). Classification (GTDB taxonomy): domain Bacteria; phylum Bacillota; class Bacilli; order Staphylococcales; family Salinicoccaceae; genus Aliicoccus; species Aliicoccus persicus. The sequence continues at coordinate 26,044 of NZ_FOIT01000005.1, forward strand.
TCATTTAAATGGTTTTTGAGACATGGAATTTGCAATAGATAAGAAATAACAGTGCCTAAAGAATTGTGTATCCCTTATTTTAAAAGGATTTAAAGAACTTGTAACAAAATTACTTAATTAAATTTAGATTAAGATTCTACTATAATTCGGTTATTTTTGATTAATTGGACATGTTCAGGGTATCGTTTACCATACTAAAATTAGGTGGTGGCAGTATGAATGCAATACTCATATCTCTATTAGCAGCTTTAATGCTATTAGTTGGTATTGGACAAGCTGGATCAAGTGATGTCAATACAGGGGATAGTGACAATGGAATAGTCGGCACGCCGGATGACGATGATGATTCTGGATCAGACAACGATTCTGGATCAGACAACGGATCAGATAATGACAATGGTTCTGATGACGGAAATGGATCGGATGATGGTGATGACAATGGGTCAGATAACGGTGACGCAGATAATCCACTCGCAAATATTGAAGATTTAATGAACGGTTACTTTGAAGGGCTTAGTGCATACTACGATGATGGAAACGAAGATGTATTTAACTTTTTAGAAAGTGACTCTGGTGATTTATATGATCAGATTGTAGAAAATGCAGAGTCTGGAGAATATGAAGATTTCATCGTCACATATTGGCAAGTGACTAATGTAGACACGCTTCAACAAGGTGTTTATATGGTAACGATGGATAGAGAATATCAATATGGTGACGGTGAAACGATTAGCGATGAAGTGACGTATGCGATCCGTGAAACAGATGGTGAATTAGCAATCATCGATCAAGAACCTGAAGGTAATGATGACGATGATAATGGAGAAGATGATCCATTAGCTGAGATTGAACCAACGATAAACGGATTCTTTGATTCACTTGTTCTATATTATCAAGAAGGTGACGAAGCAGTTTTTGAATACTTGGAAGCGAACTCTGGTGACTTATACAATTCTATATTAGAAAACAGACAGACAAATGAAGAAACTGGAGAATTTGACAATTTAGTATTCACATCATGGCAAGTAACTGACATCGTTTCACCTGAAGGTGGTCTATATAATGTAACAATGGATGTAGAATACCAATATGGTGAAGATCAAACTGTTGTTAGTGATGAAATGACATTTACAATTAGAGACTTTGAAGATGAGTTATTAATTGTAGATATCATTGAATCTGAAAATGGTGATGATGAAGGTGACGATAATCCATTGGCGGATATTGAGCCGCTCATGAATGGTTACTTTGAAGCGCTAAGTGCGTATTACAATGGCGGTAGTGCAGATGTATTTAACTATCTTGAAAATGACACTAGTGATTTATACAACACGATTGTTGAAAATCATGAATCAGGTGAGTTTGAAAACTTCCTAATCACGTATTGGCAAGTTCAAGATGTTGAAACAGTTGAAGAGAATTTATTCCACGTGACGATGGACAGAGAATACCAATTTGGTGATGACCAAGAAGGTGAAGACCAAGTCACTTATGTAATTCGTAACACAGATGATGGTTTAATTATTGTAGAGCAAGAATAGTAAATTAGTTGAACATTTAAGGGGTACATCTAAACGGTTGTTGTTTAGTGGTACCTCTTTTTCTATTATCTTTAAATTTTGTTATCTCTAAATTTGATTCACTCTATTACTTTAATAATTGTTATATCTAATGATTGTATTTTGTTAATACTCTACAACGTCTGCATGTACGTAAGAGTAAAGTAGCCACCAAGATATACACCAAATGCGGTGATGACGAGGACTGCTTCGATGATTTTTTCTTTACGGTTTTTAAATGTAATGAAGGTATTTAAGAGCAGTAGGAAAATACCCGGTATAAAGTAGAGGACATTGAACTCGATTGTTGCTTCTGGACCACTTGTCATGAACGGGATTAACATATTATAAAACGTTGATTGAAAGGGGGGAATGAAGGAAGATGTAAACATCAGAATCCCTGGAACGACGATGTAGCTGATGACGAATGCAAAGCCAATCATCTGCTTTTTATCTCCACGCAGTAAAAATCCTCTAAGCGGCGTATAGACGAGTAGTTGGATATAGACGGCATTTAATAGTAAGGATGTTACCCCGAGTGCAAGCATATATATTAATACCCCTAGATTCGGCTCCATATCATTTCCCCCTAATTTTCACTTGATTTTATTATATATCAAAAGATTATATGTTTTTTTAAAACTTCGCACAATGGGACATATATCTTGTGTATAATAAAACTAGTGTATTTATTTTTATGAAATATCTGTGAAATTTATTTTGATAATATCGGTAGCTAGGGTAATAAGGGGGATTTACATGTTTCGCGTCGTTTTTAATGAAACAAGAAAGAAGATTGTACGCAATAAGAAAAACAGGTTGCTAGTCGTTTTGACGATTTTAGCGATTTTTATTTATACATTGATCATTATGCCAGGTCAATCGCATCCGACGGAGGTCGACCAGACGACTTTTAATTTACAGATGAACACCGAGATGAATATGGCAGAAGAGCGATTGATTGATGGGACGATTGGTGTAAACCGAATGAGTGGTGTTGATACGTATTTATACTCTAAACAGCGTTATGAAACTTACGATACATATTTACAAGCCATTGAAGACGGAAACGCAAAACTATTTATAGATAATATTGCAAACGTATGGCCGAATCATTTACGAGAGAATTTAGATGATTATGTGTACGATCGTGCGGGTCTGGATTTCAATGCGATTGTCTACGAACGTTCAACACTAACGCGCAATATCTCTTTGATTGCTCTGCACGATAACATCTCCATGCATACTGTACAGGAGAAAACTTCGATTCAGCAACTCTATTCTTTTTTTAAAGGTTACGGTCCATTAATCATATTTTTGGCTACTATTTTTATTGCAAGTGAAATTTTAGTAGTAGATAGAAAACATAAAACATTGAAAGCAGGGCCACCAATCAGTTGGTGGAATTATATATTCTATCAATCCATTTCTACTTATATAATTATTGCAATATTTGCAGCAATTGCTATAACGTTATTCTTTTTTGTGAACGGGATTCTTTACGGTACGGGTCCAGCTGATCTTCTTGTGAATCATTATATTTACAATTCTGAAGGTGGTCTGTCGAGTTTTAGAGGGGACCCTTCACACTTTGAGACGCAGTACGCTTGGATATTTGTATTAAAAGCGGTCGGTCTCGTATTACTCATCATGTTTTTACTCATTCGTTTGAATGCATTATTTAGTTTAATTTTTAGAAATGAAATTTTAGTCATGGTGCTCGGATTTGCGATTGTACTCGTTACAATTATTTACGGTACAGATGGCTCTGGTGAAATTTTAGGATTCCCAGGTTACTTCTTCCCTCAAAACTACTTTGAAGTCGGCAGTGTTATCAGTGGGGAAAGAAATTATTTTGCAACGACGGATATGTATAACTCTGTCACAGGTTCTATCGTTATTGTTTGTACGATTATCGTTGTTGAAATCTTGTTATACATCGCCTCTATTTGGATGAATAGACAGAAGTTCGAAAGGGAGGTGCGCTAGATGAGAATTTTCAAATGGGAAATGTTGAAGATTTTAAGAGATTGGAAAGTAAGAATTTTACTTTTGGCATTGTTGATTTTCTTAGCGACGTTTTCAAGTTTTTATCAGAACCAAAATGTATCGTTGCCACTAGAAAACATTCGTGAGCAATACTCACAAGTTGAAAATGTATATTACGCGACTCCTGAAGCGCACTTAGAGACGGAAGTCGGACAGTACGTGGATGAATTGCTTGCAGAGAACCAATGGTTACTCGGTATGCAGCGCTATATATTAAATCAACGAGATGGGAACACCGTAGAAGGTATGGAAGAATTGGTTGGAAACTATGTTGAGCAAGGGATGCAGATCAACGAAAATATACTGACGCTCCATGCGGTGACTGATTTTGAATCGTATGATTTACTCGTACAGAATTTACCTTCTGTGGAGGAAGCAGAAGCGGAGATGCAGTTCTTAACGTATTTAAGTGAGAACGATGTCGACATTGACTGGAATCCGATGAGTCCAAGTTTGGTATTGTTTGAGTTAATCAATACGGTTGCGGGTATTTTCTTGTTCATTGTTGCTGCTGTCATGGGCGCAGACCGGTTCAGTTTAGACCAAGAACGCAACTGGAGTATTACACAAGGTATTCCATTGTCGTGGCATTTCCAGTGGCGCATGCGGACGTTTATTAACTGGATGTTGATATGGATTGTTTCCATTCTAGGTATTTTGATTTCATATTTCGTAAGTACGACTTATGCGGATACGGGGACGTTGTTATACCCAGTTCAGTTATACGGTCCGACATATGTTGAACATATTAGCGTACTCAGTTACGCCATTGTGGTGACATTGCTGGTGATGGTTTTAAGTTATTTAATTATTAAACTGTCCGTTGGACTGAGTTGGGTATTTAGAAATATTTACTTAACGATTGCAATCGTTGTCGGCGTGTTCTTTATCCCGTATATATTTACAGTTTTACCGGCTGGTAACGGGATGAATCCATTGTTGTATTTACAAATTGAACCGGTGCTCAATGGATTTTGGGATCCGATGTTTGTGAATATTCCACGGATGATCGTTGCGTTTCTACTTATATTCATTATTATCGAAGTGCTGTTCTTCTTCATTTTCAAGTTGATTCCAACGCGAACTGGGAAGCTTGAAAGGAGGAAAAACTAATGAAACTACTTAAGTTTTGTATATTAGCAAGTGCAGTTATGTTAAGTGGTTGTGCGTTTCACGGTATCATGCCAACACAATATGATGGTGAGCCGCTTGAGCGTGATGGTGAAGCAATTGAAGCATATGTAAATGACGGGCAGATAATAAATATAAATGCGGACCGTTATCCATTTATAGAAAGTAATGATTTAACTGGTTTAGCTGAAGTGGAAGGATCTGATGATGATACTGAGGTAATTGAAGCCGGTGAATATACGGTGCCCGATGATTTTGAACCTGGTATTTACCAGCTGGAAATTGGTGGTGATGTGAGCTCTTCTGCAGTCGTCGTCTATGACAGTGATGATGTGCGTGTGTTAGAGACATCGTTGCTCGGACGAAACGGGACGAGTCATGTGATGCTCGATGACGGATATCGTTTAGAGTTTAAAACACGGTTTGGGACTTTGAATGTAACACCGATTGAATCTGAAATGGTTGAAGCGGGTGAAGAGGGTCTTGTTATTCCGCAAGGAATATACATTGTAGGTGAGCATATTGAAGCTGGTGATTATTCTCTGAAAAGTGAAGAGTTACTGGTGATGCGAAATGATGGTGTACCAGAAGTGTTTTGGAATAGTTATGGCGTCACATACGAGCATGTCATGGAGCGCACGATGACAGATGATTACCGTCCGGATGAACTGGCAGAATCAGATTTAGAAGTCATCGTGAACTTATCTGAAGGTGATGTCGTCATAGTTGAGAAGGTATTAAGCATTCTAAAAAACTAACATAGAAAAGAGGGGAAGGCATGTTCCGCTATGTATTTACTGAAACGATGAAACGAACTTGGCGCAACAGAAAATTAAGGCTATTGTTCGTGCTTACGGTTCTTTTGATTTTAGTTTATTGTACGTTAGTTTTACCTAGAACATCGACGAATGCGATATTTGATGCGACTGCGACGGAAGCACAAGTCGAGAATCATTACGGGACGAAAGAGAATCAACTCTCTTCGGGTACTGTACAATTTACACAATTCACAAGTTCGAACACTTACTCACAAGCAAAAAAAGATTTTGAAGAATTGTCACAGCTTCACTACGCCATTCAAGATGGTGACCTTGCGCGAATTATGCAGCTCACAGACCTCGGTATACGTGGTGTTGTCTCTGATGAAGGTGATGTACCGAGTTTATTTCCAGCACGAGAATCGAGTGATTTTGCATTACAGGGGTATTATTATGCTTCATCGAGTACAGAAGACTTGAATACGAATCAAGTCAGCACACACATGTTAGAAGATAAAACAGCAATTCAACAACTGTATCGATTTGTTGAACGTTACTTGCCATTTGCATTTTTGCTCATCACTGCGTTTATAGCGAGTGAAGTGCTCGTGTCGGACCGAAAACATCCGACGATAAAGGCAGGGAAACCGATTGATTGGCGCATGTATATCTTTTACCAATCCGTTGCTGTATTTGTCATCTGTGGACTGTACATGATCGGCACGATGGTGATATACACTGCGGTGAACGGGTTGTTGTTTGGATTTGGTCCGTTAGGTATCGAAATAACAAGCTATGCAATGACGCCGCAGGAAAACACGCTGATCAACACGTACAGGGGTGACATGTCATTCTTTGGCTATCAAAATGGGTGGATTTATGTTGGACTTTCGATGGTGTTCATTCTCGTAATGATGTATGTGCTCATTCGAGTTTCCATGTTGTTTTCTCTTATATTTAGACAAGATATGATCGTGCTTGTTCTATCGATTTTACTTGTCACAGTGTCATCGATTTATTTAGCGGATAGTTCTGCTGGTATTTTTGGCATTGATCCATGGTACTTGCCACATAACTATATTGAAATCGGACGCGTGTTAATGGGTGAAATGAACTATATTGCTTTTACTGATCAATTCACATTCGTTAATGGTTTAATCGCGATGGCATTTACGTTACTTGTCGTTGAAGTGTTGCTATTCGTTACTTCATTTATTATGAACAGACAGCGTTTCGAAAGGCAGGTGCGTTAACGATGAAGCTTGCTAAATGGGATTTTTTAAAGATTATAAGAGATTCAAAATCGCGTGTGTTGTTAATTGGGTTGTTTTTGTTCATCGGATCATTTTCGTATTTTTATCAGCAGAATGAGTTTTTAGATTTATCGGATGAATATTTATCAGAAAGTCACATTTATTTGGATACATTTAATGCATTGACGGATAGTAGTTTAGCGACAGAACAAGGTCAGGAAATCGATCGGCGACTTGCACGAAACCAAACGATCAGTGGGATGCTGGCATTTATTATCGGGCAAGATGAAGGTAATACAGTGCAAGATTTAGAAAGCGTTGTTGGTGACTTTGTCGAACAAAGTATGGAGCTAAATGAAAATGTGCTATTTTTCTATGACCAAACTGACTTTCCGCAATATGATGCACTGATTCGACTCATGCCACCGAGAGAAGTGGCTTTAGAACAATATGAGCTATATGCTTATATGGCAGAGCGCGGCATACAAGTCGATGCAAACCAAGCATCACCAGGCATGGCATTATACAGTTTAATTCAGTTGTTATCCGGCGTGTTCATCATAATCATTGCAGCGGTAATCGGTGCAGACAGTTTTAGTCGGGACCAAGAAAGTAATTGGAGTATTACGCAAGGTCTGCCGGTGACGTGGCATCGTCAGTGGTATACGCGAACAGCGATTCATTGGAGCTTGATGTGGATCGTAATTTTAGTCGGAATCGTCACCTCCTTCTTAATCAGTTTAATCGGGGCAGACTCAACCGCACTAAATTATCCAGTGCCGCTTTATCAAGGGGAGAACGTCGCGTATGTCAGCGTGTTGACGTACACGGTCATCGTCACAATTCTCGTCATGATACTCAGCTACTTAGCACTTAGACTTGCGATTGGTATGAGTTTTATCTTTAGAAATATTTACTTAACGATCGCGCTCGTACTCATGGTGTTCTTTATCCCGTATGCGTTTTTAATCATACCGCCGATGTCGGATGTAAACCCGCTCTTATATTTACAAATCTCACCTGCACTTGAACAGTGGTGGTATCCACTGAATACGCAGTTGTGGCAAATGTTACTTAGCTTTGCTGTACTATTTATTGTAATTGAGCTCGTATTCCTATATGTATTTACACTAATTCCAACACGTATGGGTAAACTTGAAAGGAGAAGAAAATAATGTCATTACAAGTAAAAGATTTAACAATCAGTTATGGTAGCAACGTTGTATTAAAGGATATAAACTTCACGATTCAAGATAATACGATCATCGGTTTGGTCGCTCCAAACGGAACGGGGAAGACGACGTTATTCAATGCGATTATTCGTTTTATCCCGATTAATAAGGGTCAGATTATCGTCGATGGTAAAGTTTACAAAAATACGACGCGAGATGTACGTGCACTGCATAAACTCGTGACATTCTTCCCAGATCAAGCAGAGCTTTATGAAGATTTTACTGGTGTTGAGCATATTCAAATGTACCGTGATATTTGGAATCCTGAAGAGAAAGATGTCCAAAAAATTATCGATCGATTAAATATGGATGGCTACGTCAGAGATAAAGTAAAGACATACTCTTTAGGTATGCGTCAGCGTTTATGCTTTGCGATGATGATTGCAGCCAATACGAAAATCATGTTCATGGATGAGATCATGAACGGTCTTGACCCAGTAAATGTCGAACTCGTCAGCCGTGTATTACAGGAGATTAAAGAAGAAGGTAAAATCATTATTGTTGCCAGCCACTTACTTGGTAACTTGGATGATTACTCAGATGAGATTTACTTTTTAAACAATAAAGATGTGTATTTTAGTTATGATCGTAAGACAAACACACGTGAATTTATTAAGGGTTATGTGTCAAAAGACAAGTTGGAGGCCTTGCAGCCATTGCCAGCCGATACTCTCTATTTAGAAACGGATCGAATATGTATTCCGCTCGATGGTTTTGAGCATGACTATGACCGTTTTGAAGTTGTGGAGCTACTCAGAAGTCTGAGTGATGAAGAAGTATCGATTGGGGTCCTTGGGACACAGGAGCATTACTTACGTATTTATAAAGGAGAGCAATCGTTGGAGCCGGATACTTCTGATGGTGAAGGAGGTCAGACAGATGAGGATGATGAAACAGTCACAGGATATACTGCAGAAGAAAGTGGAACGCGTAAATCACGCAGGCGTGAAGAAACATCAGTTGCTGATTCTGACACTCGTTTCTAGTGTATTTCTGACAGGTTGTCAGTTTTACGGCATTTGGCCACAGTCATATGATGGTATTCCGATAAACAACAATCCGGAAGGCAATGCACTGTTTCATGAAACAGGTGAGCTCACAAACTATAATCAGGAAATGCGTTATCCTTACATGGAAAGTACAGAGATATTATTAGCACCTGATGTGGATAATTCAATTACTGAAGCAGAAGTCGAAGATATGGAAGTCATTACATTTGAGCCAGGGGAGTATATCGTCGGCGAAGATATTGATCCGGGAAGATATATTTCTTTTATGGACTTTGTAGACGGGACAGAGGCTGCTGCAATCATTGTGACGGATAATGACGATGTGCAAATATTAGAGATAAACCTCGAAGGGCAAGCCCATTTGTATTTAAATGAAGGCTACACAGTGGAAGTCGTTTCAAGTCGCAATGAGGTCATGTTCAGACCGATGATTGAAGAAATAGACCGCATAACAAACGATGGTGGATTTGTGATGCAGGGGCATCACATCATCGGTGATACGCTGCCGAGTGGTACGTATTCCCTAGAGTCACTTGAACTATTGTTAATGCGTGCAGATGGTACACCACAAGTGTTTGTGAATACCGCAACGAATCTAGTCGTGCCGTTTTCGATGGGTGATTTGCAAACACTCAGTCCAGAAGATTATGAACGATTGTTTGGTGGAAATGAAGATGAAGAAGAACAACTGTTAGTAGAACTGAATGACGGGGACGTCGTGATTAACGAACGTGGATTATCCATGTCGCTCGTCGAATAAAATTTATTAAAAAAAGACCAATCATTGGATTGGTCTTTTTCGTTGTGTCTAGAATAATACGAGATGACTGATCGCACGGACAAATTGCAACTGACCTTCGAGTTCCTCGAGTGATGGTGCAAACATTTGAACGGTGATGACAAGTGCGTTCATCAACATATGAACCAGTACAGGTACCATGATGCGTCCGGTAATAACATATAGAAAACTAAATGTATAACTCATCCCAAGATATACAATCATATGTGTGAAATCTAAGTGCGCTAAGCTGAATATCAGCCCACTAATCGTGGCTGCTATAAAGAAAGCCACCCATTTTGGGCCCGGTATAATTTCATAAATCTCACCGAAAATCGCACGTCTGAATACAAATTCTTCAATGATTGGACCAAATATTGCAACGATTAAAATCATGTATGGTGCTTGACCAATAATGTCCATAATCTGGGAAGTATTTTCACTCTCAACGGGTTGGTTAAGCAAACTAATATTGATGAAACTCATGATCGCTTGAGCGAACATCGCTAAAAACACACCACCGATGACCCATACGGTTGAAATTCCAATCGACATTTGGTCGCCACGCTCAATGCGGTTTTTATTTGTATGTCGATTCATTAAAACGAAATAAATAATCGTCGCTATCACATAAGCAATGACTTGATAAGGAAGAGTTTTGAGTAATAATTCTTCAATTCCTATCTCAGGATTTTGATATGTAAAATAAACTGCGAAGGGTATACTTGATAGTTGTACTACTATAAATAAAACGATGAAAATCCCACTGTAAACGCGTCTCAAAAGGTGTTTCCTCCTAAATTATACTATTGCTATTTTCACATTAAAAATTTTCTTTATCAAGTGATAACGATTGATGTTGAGCACTAGATGAAACATTAAAATAATTAACCATATCCCTTGCGTTTTTGACCAACTTTGATTAATATAAAAACAGGTTATTATTGCACGAATTAGCGTGCAAATAACAGAAAATTATATGGAGGAATGTTTATGTTAAAACCATTAGGTAATCGTGTCGTTTTAGACATTTCAGAAAAGGAAGAAGTATCAAAAAGTGGTATTATTCTGACTGAATCAGCAAAAGAAAAACCTACACAAGGTGCGGTTGTTGCAGTTGGACCAGGTCGTCTAACTGATGATGGTAGTCGAGTGGCGCCAGAAGTTAAAGAAGGCGACACAGTCGTGTTTGCTCAATATGCAGGTACTGAGGTCAAAGACGGAGAGACAACATATCTTATTCTTACAGAAGATGAAATTTTAGCAGTGATTCAATAACCAGGGGGGAATATTTAACATGACTAAAGAAATTAAATTTGGTGAAGATGCTAGACAATCAATGCTTAGAGGTGTCGATAAACTTGCGAACGCCGTAAAAGTAACACTCGGTCCAAAAGGACGCAACGTCGTATTAGATAAACCTTTTACTGCACCACTTATCACGAATGATGGTGTAACAATTGCAAAAGAAATTGAACTTGAAGATCCATATGAAAACATGGGTGCTAAGCTTGTTCAGGAAGTAGCCAACAAAACAAATGAAATTGCGGGTGACGGTACAACGACTGCGACAGTACTCGCACAAACAATGATTACTGAAGGGTTAAAAAACGTCACAAGTGGCGCAAACCCAGTCGGTATCCGTGAAGGCATTGCGCGCGCAATCGAAGTGGCATTACACGAGCTTGAGAACATTTCAGAAGCAGTAAATACGAAAGAAGAAATTGCACAAGTTGGTTCAATTTCTGCGAACGACCCAGAAATCGGGGCGTTTATTTCAGAAGCGATGGAAAAAGTGGGTAACGACGGCGTTATCACAATTGAAGAGTCTAGAGGTTTGAAGACAGAGTTAGAAGTGGTTGAAGGTATGCAGTTTGACCGTGGTTATTTATCACCTTACATGGTGACAGATTCAGAAAAAATGGTTGCAGACTTAGAAAACCCGTACATCTTAATCACAGATAAAAAGATTTCAAATTTCCAAGATTTATTACCGCTGCTTGAGCAAATCGTTGAGTCAGGACGTCCGATTTTAATCATTGCAGATGACGTGGATGGTGATGCAATGAGCAACATGATCATCAACAAATTGCGTGGAACATTTACAGCAATTGCTGTTAAAGCGCCAGGATTTGGTGACCGCCGTAAAGCGATGCTTGAAGACTTAGCAATTTTAACAGGTGGTCAAGTAATCACAGATGAGTTAGGACTTGAGTTAAAAGAGACGACACTCGATATGCTCGGTCAAGCTGTGAAAGTAAACGTGACGAAAGACGAAACGACAATCGTTGAAGGACAAGGCGACTCAGACTTAATCAACGCACGTGTAGACTTGATTAAAGCACAAATCGAAGAGAGCGATTCTTCATTTGATACAGAAAAATTAAAAGAACGATTGGCGAAATTAGGTCGCGGTGTTGCAGTTATTAGCGTCGGTGCAGCAAGTGAGACAGAATTAAAAGAGCGTAAGTTACGTATTGAAGATGCGTTGAACTCGACACGTGCTGCGGTTGAAGAAGGTATCGTTTCAGGTGGTGGTACTGCATTTGTAAACGTGTATTCTAAAGTTGCAGAAATCGAAGCAGAAGGCGATGTGAAAACAGGTGTTAACATCGTACTGAAAGCATTGGAAGCGCCGGTGAGACAAATTGCAGAAAACGCGGGTGTCGAAGGTGCAGTCATTCTAGAAACACTAAAAGGAAAAGCGATTGGTGAAGGCTACAATGCAGCAACAAATGAATGGGTAAACATGATTGAAGCGGGTATCGTTGACCCGACGAAAGTCACGCGTTCAGCATTGCAAAACGCAGGTTCAGTCTCAGCAATGTTCTTAACGACAGAAGCAGTCGTCGCAGACGTAAGTAAAGATGACGACGGCGGCGGTGCAGGTGGCATGGGCGGCGGCATGGGCATGCCGGGCATGATGTAAGATTTAGTTTTTGAATTTTGAGAAGCGTTCCCTCCGGATGTTTGGTGGAGGGAACGCTTTTTGTGTTGGTTTTATTTTGATTTTATGGATTTTGGTTTGAATTTTGGGTAGCGGATTATTCTGACTGGATTTACGTGTCAATGAGAGTTGCTCACAGACACGCAAATGGATTTGACGGACTATGAGATGTGCTCACGGACTTGCAAATG
>NZ_FOIT01000005.1:39211-50080 GCF_900110815.1 Aliicoccus persicus
GCTCACTGACACGCAGATTGATTTGCGTTCCAATGAGAGTTGCTCACTGACACGCAGATTGATTTGCGTTCCAATGAGATTCGCTCACAGACACGAAGAGAAATCTTACCTAGTAATCCTGTACACTAAACGCGCTAAAATCGATGATTTCTAGATTAGACTTATCCAACGTAAAGATGATACTCGCATTTTGTCGGTTGTCTAAACCATCGTGATCAAAATATACATTCGTATTCACGGTCACTGTACCATCGTTATGATCAAAGGAGAAATTCACACTCAAATCATGCAATTCATAGTTCTCATAATTCACACGCGTTAAATTCTGCTGAGCTTGTGAACCTGGTCTCACATGCTCAAACACACTTTCATCATCATTCTGATAATACGCTTCATAGTCTGCCATAAATGTCTCGATTACTTCTGTGTAAGTTTCAAACGTTGCTTCATCTACGTTTTCACCATCAGAACTTGTACTATAATTCCCAGCCTCATCTTCTCGCACAATCATATCTACATGACCATCGTTCATAATCGCACGCACTGTGTAGGTTTCTCCTTCATTCCCTGTATACATATAATGCAATTCTTCCTGTCCACTTTTCGTTTCTGCACTTGGTACTTGTTGCACGGGTTCTCCAAATGCTTCTATCACTTCTTCTTGTGGTACGTCGGCAAAGTAGAACACTTCAGTGACGATGTTTGTCACAGGGTCAATCGTTGGATCTCCCAGTAAACCTTCGCCTGCTGGGTTTCCATGAATATATTTCACAGCGATATTGCCGTACACAACAGTGATTCCGTCATTCGTCATAAGCACAAGATCATACGTTCCATATCGTTGTTCAATATTTTCTTGATTCATCCCTTTTTGGATAAAGTTATTCTCGAACTGCATTTCGAACGGTTCTGTTATATCGACGAACTGATCAAGAATCGTTTCATCAGTGATATCAAACAACAAATCTTCTTCATCTGGATCTGCGACTTCGAGCACATCGTCCTCAGGTTCTTTATCCTCAGATTCAGAATTATCAGACTCAACCTCTTCTGATGTTTCAGTTTCATCATCCCCAAGCCCAATTGGCTCGCGTTCGTTATCATCACATGCTGTCAGTAATGCTATTATGCTTGTCATTCCTAAAAATAAACGTTTCAATGTATGTTTCTCCTTAAGTATCGAATGAAACTATTATATAATACTATATAGTGATTTATAAGGGATAACGAGATAGGAGCTTGAAGATGACACTGTATCAATTAGTATTAATACTTGGGGCTGTTTATATAATCCTGAGTTTAGGGATGTTCTTTATGATGAGAAAGGCAAATTATAAACGCGCTTGGTTTTCATTTATACCAGTTTTGAACGTATACAAAATGGTTTCGATGAACTACGATTATTTTAAAAGGGACGAATTGACGAGCGGCAAGGTTTCTCCGATGAACTATTTTGAGAATCGCCGCTATGCTTCGGTTTTCATCTCGTTGGCATATTTTGTTTCTGTGATGGCAATCTCAGTAATTGAAGAAGTAATCAATCCGACTGATTTGACGATAGAACGTGATCCAGCGACCAACCCGATTGAGTTTATGTTCACTGGAGTGACTGATGTGTACGCGTTTTTGGCGATTGGTGCAATTACGTTCTTCATGTTTAGAATGTTCGTGAACGTGAAGACGGAGGACCCGATGAATCCGATAATTATTGCGATATTCATCGTTGCGTCAGTATTTTCATATGGACTGACAATCGTGATGCTCATGTATTACATTGGACTAAATCCACAGTATAAATACAAGATAAACTTCGTCGATCAGTGACGGAGGGACCAAATTCCACACAAAAAAAACCAGATCCCACCGGGTTCTGGTTTTCTTAATATTCCTAATTTCCTCTCAACAAGCGGAGCCCATTTAATATAACAACCAACGTACTAACTTCGTGGATAATGACACTCAAAGTAATATCTGTTAGTCCAAAGAAGCTAACGGTAACGAGGAACACGACGACTGCCATCGCAAAGATAATGTTTTGCCAAATCACCCTGTTCATACGCTTTGCGACATTGTGTGCTGTAACTAAGTGCGTTAGATTATTATTCATCAGTGCCAAGTCGGAAACTTCGACAGCGACGTCTGTACCGTCTCCCATCGCTACGCCCACGTCTGCTTTAACCAAAGCGGGGGCGTCGTTGACACCATCTCCGACCATTGCAACCACACCATATTTCTTTTGTATCTCTTCGACGATTCTCGATTTATCGTCAGGCATGACGTTTGCCCTTACTGAGTCAATATTCAATACATCTGCCACAGCTTGCCCAGTCGTTTGCGAGTCTCCTGTGATCATTCCGGTCTGAATGCCATTTTTCTTAAAGTAAGCAATCATGTCTTTAGCATCTTCATTTGGCATGTCCATCATCGCAATTAATCCGATAACTTGTTCGTCTCGAGCCACGTAAACAACCGTCCTACCCAGACCAGCAATTCGTTCTTTCGATTCTGTAATTTCCACGTCCACATTATCAAATGATGTCGGCTTTCCAATCCTATATTGATGTCCTTCATAAACACCAACAAGCCCTGTTCCAATCTGATTTTCAACGTTAATATCGATCATTTCATTCACTTCAAACGCGTTCAATATCGCAGTTGCTAACGGGTGGTTTGATTCTTTCTCCATCGCAACGATAATATCAATCAGAGATTGTTCATCTTCCACACCGAAAAACTGATAGTCTGTTACTTCAGGTTTCCCTTTCGTCAGTGTGCCGGTTTTATCGAATAGAATAGCGTTGATGTTTGCGAATTGTGAAATGAACGTTGTCCCTTTAGATAAAACCCCGCGTCGCGCTAAGTTTGACGTTGCCGATAAAGTAACCGATACGGTTGCTGCTGCGAGGGCACATGGTGAGGCCGCAACCAATATAACTAGCCCGCGATAATAACTGTCTGCCCACGTCCAATCAGTAGTGAGTGGGGGAAGTACGATAAGAAGCACAACAGCAATTAAAACGATGTTTACATACTTCGGTTCAAATCGCTGAATAATGCTGGCAACTTTCGTACGGTTATTTTTGTTTTGTTCGACCAACTGAAGTATTTTAGCAAACACAGTATCCGTTTGTACTTTTGTCACTGCCATCGTAAATGTACCTGTACCATTCATCGTACTACCGAATACTTCATCCCCTTCAGAAATTTCCCTAGGGATACTTTCACCGTTAATACTCGATTCATCGATTGAAGTTTGTCCGGATAACACTCTACCATCAATTGGTACTTGGTCACCGTTTAACACGAGTAATTTATCACCAATATTTAAATCACTGACATTGACGATTTTCGCATTACCATCGTCATCAACGAGACGTGCAGTGGTCGGATTTAAGTCCATGAGTTTAGAAATTTCACGACGGCTTCGACCTTCAGCATAATGTTCTAGAAAATGAGCCCCAGCAAAGATTAAGATGAGTAGGGTACCTTCCCAAAATTGTCCGATTAATGAAGCACCAATCGCAGCAAGTCCCATTAAAATGTGAGCGTTTGGTGTGAAACGGCGATTTGCTTTCGTTCGTTCAATCGTGTCTGTAACACCTTCTAATACAACGACGTGATACCCAGCGGCAATCGTTGCAATTGTGAACAATGTGTTTTTAATAAACAAATAGTCACTGCTAACAAACAGTGCGATAATTGCGAGTGCGAGTCCTATAAAATATAATATTACGGGTATTCTATGACCTGAGTGTTCTTGTTGTGATTTCAATATTAGCAAGGCTCCTTTAAATGAATGAATTTTCATATGTTTATGAATTCATATTAACATAGATTGTTAATAAAATAAAGCAAAAAAAAGTCGTATGATTTAAAAAAACGTACGACTTAAATATCTTCCTCAACGTGTGCAATCACTTGCTCGAGCATGCCATGTACATGGTGGTCATCGAGAAAATAAATATTCGATTTCCCTTCGCGTCGTGATTGTACGAGGCGATTGGTTTTTAGTGTTTTTAATTGATGGGAGACGTTGGATTGTTCGATGTTTAAACGCTCAGAAATGGTAGTGACGTTCGCTTCATTTTCTGCTAATAAATGAAGGATGGACAGTCTTGTTTCATCTCCTAAAACCTTAAACAACCGTGCAGCATGTTGCAATTTATCTTTTTCTGTCATGGGAAATCTCCTTTCATAGGGTATTACTATTATGCGACAACGTGCGTTAAACGCGCAAGTTCATCGCTATTCAGACAAAAGACACCTACCCAATTGAAGGGTAGGTGTATAAAAATAAATATTAGTTGTAAGTGATGCTATAGATGATCGCAGCATTGTTATCAACGACCATTGATACAGAGTTGTTATAAGAGTTACCACCGTAAGTTTCAGTGATTGTGAAGTTCACTGTTGATGAACCATCACCATTATCAGAAACGCTGTTTACGGATAAGTTACTAAAACTATAGTCTGCGAATTGACCAGAGTTGTAGTTGCTCATAATCGCGTACGATAGGTTACTGTTTGCTGGCATGAAACTGAATAAGTTATGGCCCCAGTTGTTGTAATACGCTTGTAAGTGGTTGTGGAAACCAGCGACAGTGTCTACGTAGAACTGTGGAACATCTGATGAAGCTTCCGCATCTTCTTCAGTTTCTTCATTTGTAGTTTCTTCATCCGTTGAATCATCTACATCTTCTTCAGTACCATCATCTGTTGCTTCTTCACTGTCATCTTCTGTACCGTCTTCAGATGCTTGAACATCTTCAGCGACAACACGTACAAGACCAGCAGTTAGATCTGATGAAGCTTCAGCATCTTCTTCAGTCTCTTCTTCTGTTTCAGCATCTTCTTCAGCTGCATCATCAGTAGCGACGAAGTCAACGCGAGTTTCGCGCATGCCGTTGTCATCTTCAGTTAAGAAGACAGCATGTGGTGCTTCAGCATCTTCACTGTTATCTTCAGTTGGTTCACCGTATACTTCGATTAACTCATCGTAAGTTGCACCTGAGAAGTAGTGTACATCTTGTACTTGAACTTCTTCTGGTACGACATTCTCATCAACGAATTCGCCTTCTTCTCCGTAGATCGTTGCTGCATTGTAAACAACTGCAACATTACCGTAAACGTAAGCAAGAACTTCGCCTTCTTCTTCACCTACAGCAGGGAATAAGAACGCATCCTCATGTGTACCGTATAATGCTTCAACATCAACTTGAGTCATGTCTTCAGTGATACCACTTACTTCTTCAACCGTTGGTGCATTACCATCCGTTGAGAAGAACATTGCAGCAACATCTTGATTATCCGTTGCTAACTCATTTGTTGGTTCTCTATCTGTATCGGCATCCGCATCGGCGTCAGCATCCGCATCGGCGTCAGCATCCGCATCAGCGTCAGCATCCGCGTCAGCATCGGCATCTGCATCAGCATCTGCATCAGCATCAGCATCGGCATCGGCGTCGGCATCGGCATCAGCGTCGGCATCAGCATCTGAATCCGCGTCAGCATCAGCATCCGCGTCTGCGTCGGCATCCGCATCGGCGTCAGCATCCGCATCGGCGTCGGCGTCAGCATCCGCATCAGCGTCAGAATCAGCGTCAGCATCTGAATCAGCGTCAGCATCAGCATCCGCGTCGGCATCAGCATCTGAGTCAGCGTCAGCATCTGCATCGGCATCCGCGTCCGAATCAGCGTCAGCATCTGCATCGGCATCAGCTTCTACATCTTCATCTGTTGTATCTTCATCATTTGTTTCTTCATCTGTTGTTTCATCCGTATCCGTCGTATCTTCTGTTGTCTCTTCGACTGGATCTTCGTCGTCAGAACCTGGCAATAGACCGATTCCTTCTAAATCTAAATCACACGCAGATAAAAGTACACCTGCACCTACTACTGTCAGTAAATACTTTTTCATAAGTATCTCCCCTTTTTTAAGTCCTTAAACACACATTAATTTACAATACCCTATTCACAAAACTATATTGCAAAAATTAATGATATTTCTATATAAATATACCATGAATTTTAGTGATATTCCTACTATTAACCATTGAATGTAACAAGATTGTATTATTGTTTAGATACCATTTTTTTCTATTGAATGATGTATTTAGTCTCTAACTGATTTATTGGACTCAAAACACAAAAAAACTCGGAAAACCAAAGTTGGTTTCCCGAGCCAATGATATTTTATTCTTCGCTTGTAGTATCTTCTGAGTCTTCTTCAGATTCTTCAGTTTCCTCAACCGCCTCGTCAGTAGGTTCCTCTTCATCATCCGCTTCTATGTTATCTTCTACTTCAATAACAGTGCTTGGCTCTACTTCCGTGCTTCTTGCCTGTGCCATGTTGAGTCTGACTTCAGTACGGACAAGAGAGTCATTGAGTTTACCCATCACTTCATCATTATATGAATCACCATCCGCAAGTGTCTCTTCTACTGGTAATATTTCATAGGTAAATGGCACTTGGTTATTTTCTGAATGACGATATGTCCAAGTCGGGATAAATTCAACATCAGATAATGTCGTATCACCTGTACCGGCAGCTTTTGTGATTTCAAAGTTCATGATCACACCGTCTTCTGTCGGTTCATAACCATCTCCGAGTGTTTCTCTACGCTGGTTTGAGAAGAAGTTGCCGAGAGAGTAGGCCACAAACGTTTCATTTTCTTCTACTTCTTCACTATCTTCATTTTCTTCGTCCGAATCTGACGCTGGATTAGTACTTCCTGAAACATATTGCGTGCGCTGGATATTTTTCGGATACGATCCTACAACAACGTCGACGCCGTTATCAGCGAGTAAATTTATATATTGTTCTTGCATGTCTGTGACATCATATTGGAATTCTTCGCCCCAGTTCATATAAGCAAAAATGAAGTCTGGGTTATTGCTACGAACTTCAGCAAGGTCAGCATTGATTGTATCTTCATTCATAATACCGACGCGTTCAGCAGCTTCTTCAAATGGTATGTTCTGGTTGTTATATCCATCGATGTTTTCACTATACGCAACGAAGGCAATCAAAATGCCATCGACTTCTTTATATACCGCATGGCTATCATCCGCATTATATATTCCGACCGGGTCAATGCCAGCATTTGTCATCACTTCTTGTGTTCTTGAAACGCCATCAAACCCGAAGTTCATTGATGTCGCATTCGCACCGACTAACAGGTCGAACCCTGCCGCATTGAGTGTATCTGCGAGTGCATCTGGTGTATTAAAAGATGGGTAGCCTGAATGTGTGTTTTCTGCACCAGCAAACACACCATTCATATTACCAATCGTTAAATCACTTGCCGATAAAATACTTTGGATTTTATCGAATGCGGGGTCGAAATTATAATCACTTGTTTCATTATCAAACATACTGTTTAACTGTGCGTCATGAATCGTAATATCACCGACTGCCGATACAGTGATTGTGATATCTTCTTCTGGAATAACCGTTTCATGTGCGTCTTCTGTCGTTTCCGTTTCCTCATCTGAATCGGTATCTTCATCTACAACATCCTCTGCCGGTGTTGAAGAGAAGACCGTCTGCATCAAAAGGACCATGAATATTGCGAAGGCGATGGCTGCTACTGTAATATATAATAATTTTCTTCCATCTGGTCTAGTAAGTTCCGAGTTCAAGATCAATCTCCTCCTCAAAGATGCCATAATTACCTAAGATGGTTAATGTATGGTCTCTTGAAGCGGTGATACGATCAACGTAAGTTTCTGCAAATCTTGGGTCTTCTATGAAGTCTTCTGTCGGTAAAATTGCGTAATCATATGAACCCGTTTTCTCATAGCCTGCATACACCCAAGTCGGTACAAACTCTACGTCAGTTAATCGAACATCGTCACCTGAAATCGTCACATCAAGATGGACGATTACACCATTTTCTGTCGCACGTGCAACAGTTTCACCATATACATTACCGAGTGATTCAAAGCGTTGATTTGATACGAAGTTTCCGAGTGAATATGAAACAAATGCTTGATTGTCTCCAACTTCAATAAGTTCTGCGGGTTGAAGTACATGTGGGTGTCCACCCATGACGATATCTGCACCGTTTTCAACTAAAAATTCTGTCCATTCAACAGCGCGTTCAGTCGGCTCGTGTTGATACTCCTCGCCCCAGTGCATGTTGACAATAATTGCATCCGCATCATTTGCCTTTGCTTCTTCTAAATCTTCTAACATATAAGTCTCATTGATAAAGTTCGAGTGCTGAATGACATACTCTGGATTGTTCACATGGTCGACCATTCCATTGAATGTTTCTGCATATGTAAGGAATGCGAATGTTTTATCTCCAAACTCTTTATAGACAACACGTGACTCAGGTTCTTCGACATATGTACCCCAAGCTTCCATGGATGAGGCGTCCACCTGTTCACGCGTACGGATCAATCCATCAATCCCTGTGTCCCAGCTGTGATTATTCGTCAGGTTGAGCATAGTGTAGCCGGCATTTTCAATCGCATCGAGCAACTCATCAGGCGAGTTGAACATTGGATAACCTGCATATGGATAATCAGGTCCAGCAAGCGTGAGCTCTAAGTTTCCAATGACCACATCAGAGTCTTCAAAGTGTGGCGCCACGAATTCGAAAACTGGATCATAATTGTATTGACCAAGCGATTCGTCCCATGCACTTTCAATCTGTGGCTGGTGTCCCATAATGTCACCCGTGAATGTGATGCGAACATTGATGTCTTCAATTTCTTCCTCGACTTCTTCCTCTTCAGTGTCGGAATCCGCTGTGCTGTCGTCGGACTCTGAGTCATCTGATTCGGTGTCCTCAGTATCTTCTGAGTCTTCAGTGTCTTCTTCAGATGACTCGTCTACATTTTCCTCAGTCTCTGCATTGCTATCGTCAGTTTCCTCTGTGTCATTATCCGTGTCATTATCATCGTTACAGGCGGCAAGCATGCTAACAAGCAGCGCGCCGACGGCGAGTTTTGTTAAGTGTAATTTATTCAATGTCAAATCCTCTTTCCATCAAATATTCTTGGTATGTTAAGCCACTCTCATAAATTTCAGTCGCTAGTGAAATACCTAAAAAGCGCAAGTGCCATGGTTCATACATATAGCCTGTGATTTCTTCCGTACCTTCAGGATAGCTGATGATAAAGCCATATCTATGTGCATTTTCTTCCACCCATATACCTTCTTCAGTATCACCAAAGCTTTGTAATAATTGGAAGTTTGCAGATTCAGAAGTCACATCCATCGTCAGCCCAGTTTGGTGTTCACTATGACCAGGCTGTGCACTATATCGATTCGCTTCAGCTTCACCACTTCGTTCGACATATGAATTGTATAATCCAGCTTGTGTATCATATGAGCGATAGCCAGAATCGGCATAGAGTGTAATGCCATCGTTATCAGCAGCTGCGAATAAATTCGAGAGTGCTTGTGCTGCAATTTGTCTAAGTTGATTCGCACCGTCCTCGTACACAACACGAACATCGACAGTCACAAGGTCACTCGGCACATAATCTTCGGCAAGTGCGTGGTTTTTATCGACGAGACGGTAAATATGAGAATCATAAAATAGATCCTCTTCAGAGATCTGAACTTGTTGCATTTGTTCTTCCTCTTCAACGACCTCTTCTTCTTCCTCTTCTTCTATTTCTTCAGTCGTATCAGTCTCTTCAGTTTCTTCCTCATCCATTTCATCTTCTTGATTCTCATCATTACATGCTGCAAGTAGCAGAACGAATGCACTGAGCAACATCCATTTTTTCATTCGAAATAATCCTCACGATTCCAAAAACTAGTTATAGTTTATATATTATATGATTGTCGCGTAAAACGACATATATATTGAGATATTAACATATAATACGCTTAAATGTTATAATAAAGCCGTTTAGAAAAGGGGTGTGTTTATGGATAAAATACCGTTCAGCCGACGGGTAACAGTCATGTTAATTGATTTTATAGTTGCGCTCGTCTATTCAATATTAATCATGTTGTTAATAGTGACGATTTCAGTCGGTGTTTTAGATGGTATTCCACGGTTATCACACATCCAAATGCAGACACTCGCAATCTTTATATTAACCATGCCACTGATATTGTTATTCACATTGCTTGAAATGCTCGAACCGTTCGGGACATTTGGCAAGCGTGTGAGTGGACTGCAGCTCAATTACAAACAAACAGCATTCATCAGCAGCTTTGTGCGCAATCTTTTTAAATTTATCCCATGGATGTTTATCCAAGGTGGGATTATTGGGATGTTTTATTCATCAAATAATTGGATTTATTTTACATTGATACTGTTCGGTATTGGTTACGCTGTTATTAATTTGCGTATGATGTATGTTCGAGAGGACGGGCGGCACATCGCGGATCTGATCGCCGGTACATATGTGAAGAAACGGGAGAATAGTGATGGAGAGCGGTAAAATGTTCCTATTGAGGTGTGAACAATTCAGTTTTCGTGTCAATGAGCTGAGCTCATGGTCTTGTAAAAGGATTTGAGGGACTATGAGCTGAGCTCACGGGCGTGCAAATGAATTTGACGGACTATGAGATAAGCTCACGGGCGTGCAAATGAATTTAACGGACTATGAGATAAGCTCACGGTCGTGCAAATGAATTTAACGGACTATGAGACTCGCTCACGGTCTTGCAATTGGATTTGACGGACTATGAGATAAGCTCACGGGCGTGCAAATGGATTTAACGGACTATGAGATAAGCTCACGGGCGTGCAAATGGATTTGACGGACAATGAGATGAGCTCACGGTCTTGCAAATGGATTTGACGGACAATGAAGCTCGCTCACAGACACACAGATTGATTTGCGTTCCAATGAAGCTCGCTCACAGACACGCAGATTGATTTGCGTTCCAATGAA
>NZ_FOIT01000005.1:50255-144081 GCF_900110815.1 Aliicoccus persicus
CTCGCTCACAGACACGCAGATTGATTTGCGTTCCAATGGAGCTCGCTCACAGACACGCAGATTGATTTTCGTTCCAATGAAACTTGCTCACGGACACGCAAACGGATTTAGTCACTAAAAAAACGGCGTTTGCATCCTAAATTTAAGATGCAAACGCCGTCTATCTTTCAAATTACTATTAAAGCGAAGCCGTATAAATCGATTCGATTGCCTCGTTCAATTTAAGCGTGAAATCTTCGTCGCTTTGATCTGCGCGTAAGTCTGAAGAAAGTGCGCGTGAGAAGCTGGCAATTACACCTTCGTTACGTGCAAGGATTTCGTTTGCTTCTTGGCGAGAGTATCCACCAGAAAGTGCAACAACACGCACAACATGTGGGTGATTCACGAAATCTTTGTATAGGTTGTCTTCCGTTGGCAATGATAACTTCAGCATAACGAACTCGCCATCTCTTAACGTTTCAAGTTGTTTTGCGATTTCTTCTTTCAAAATAACTTCAGCTTCATGCTTGTCTTCAATCGTGATGTTTACTTCTGGTTCAACAATTGGCACTAAACCTTTCGCAATCACTTGTTTCGCAACTTCGAATTGCTGTTCAACAACAGCCTTAATACCTTCAGCATTTGCAGCGTTAATTGTAGAGCGCATCTTCGTACCGAAAATGTTGCGTGCAACAGCACGGTCTAAGAGCGAATCTAAGTCTGGAATGGGCTTCATTAACTGAACGCCGTTCGTTTCGTCTGCAAGTCCTTTGTCGATTTTTAAGAATGGAACGATGCCTTTTTCAGCTAAATAATCTGCGGTGTAAACACCATCGATTGTACGGTCCATCGTTTGTTCAAATAGGATTGCTCCGATAACACGGTCCGAGTTAAACACGCGCGACTTGATGATGCGCGTTCTCATTTCGTGAACGAGGTCAAACATTTCTTCTTCTGTTGAGTATTGGTCTTCGTCTACACCGTATGCTTTTAATGCTTTCGGCGTACTTCCACCGCTCTGATCAAGTGCTGCAATAAATCCGTGGTCAGTTTTAATTTTTTCAAACTGTTTTTGATTCATGAATTACACTCCTAAATATTTAGTATCTTCTCTTATATTGTGTACAATTTTCAGCTAAAAATCAATTACTATCATTAGAATAAGGACTAAAACTTAACTTCACTAAGAAAATCCACAAAATAGCAATACAGCATCACATTTATCTTACGTTTTACACGAGAAAATTAAAGACACCCATGTTATTGATTAGGAATGGTCGTGGGCTGTGTTACTATTATTTTTAAGACTTTAAAAGTTCGGCATGAGCCAGTGATTCGAAGATAAAATACATCTAAATAGTTATTTGACGGATGCATTAATGGAGGATGGTATATGAAAGCAATACTTGCCAGTATTTTAAAAAGAAGTCGCATTTTTGTTATTTTTATCTTTGCAATTGCATTGTTTGGTATTTATACATTTTTAACGCTGGATCAGCGCGAAATTCCTGAAACGAATATTAACTTTGTAAATGTTACGACAGTATGGGGTGGGACAGATGCGCTGAGTATAGAGGAGAACGTGACGAACGTACTTGAGGTTGCAATCGCAGATGTTGAAGGGATTGCGTCTACGGTATCGACGTCGCAAGATGATGTTTCTGCGATTACATTAGAACTAAAAGACGATGCCGATAAAAACCAAGTGGTCAGCGGTGTGAACAATGTGATCAATAGTACGTTGTCACAATTGCCTGAAACGGCGAATCGACCGGTTGCTTCGTCATTTTCCAATAATTTCCCACTCATCAGTTATTTATTTACAGCGGATACATATGAAGAACTTCAAGAAATTGAACAGCAAGTAATAGAACTGGAACAAGATATTCAAGCAGTTGATGGTGTTGCGCGTGTGTCGACTAAAGGGTATAGCGAGACATTTTATAACATCGCAATCGATCGGGATGCGATGTTAGAAGCAGAGATTTTCCCAATCCAAATTATAGATGAAATCAATACTGTACTTAGACCGGCAACACTTTCTACAAGTGACGAATCGGAAGATATTCGCATTGGATTCTCTGACTTAGAACCGTTAGAACGCATTGAAACCGTGGTGGTCAATGGAACACCACTCGTTGATATTGCGACAATTACAGAAGCATCTGAAATGCCTGAGGATATAATCAGTTACCGTGGACAACCATCAGTGTCACTGACAGCGCTACTGGGTACGGGTGAAAATGCAACGACGGTTTCCAAACGTGTGGAAGAGATTATGGATGCTGCGTCAGCAGATTTTGATGATAACATCGAAGTGACAATGATTCAGTCTGAACGAGAAAATGTCGAGGATATATTCTCCGGTCTATACCTTTCACTTGGATTGGCACTAATCGCTGTCGTAATCGGTACATTTTCTGGGCTGAGTGCCATCAGTGCCGTAGTTATTTCTATCACCATCGTACTCAGTGTGTTAATTGGTCTGATTCCAATTCCGTTTATGGATGTCGATTTAAACACGATTTCAGTCATCGGTTTGATCATTGCACTCGGGATTATCGTCGATGACTCAATCGTAGTCAGCGATAACATAGAGCGGCGACTCGCCCTGGGTGACTCTAGAAAAGATGCCATGACTATCGGAACTCAAGAAGTGGCACCTTCTGTCATCGCTTCAACGATTGCAATCGTGTTTACATTTTTACCACTGCTTTTATTATCCGGTGCAAACGGTCAGTTCATCCGAGCGTTACCGTCTATTTTAATCACTACGATGATTGTCAGTACGATACTTGCACTCTTTTTTGTTCCGGCACTTAGATATTTACTTTCTGGATTTAAGGTTCAAAAAAGCCCAGGATTTTTTGGAGGACTATTTATGCGCGGCTCTAAAGTGTATGCATACAAATTGCTCGCGAATTCAATTAAAAAACCATTCGTATCATTCATCATTGTTTTTATCGTGTGTGTGAGTTCGTTTGTTCTCGTTCGATTTACGCCATTCGAATTCTTCCCGGCGGCTGACCGTAATGAAGTGACGGCCGATGTCATCTATCCGACAGATCAACCGATAGATTCAACACATGAGGACATCATGGCGTTAGCAAACCAAATGGAACTCGAGATGCCGCACGTAGAAGAGACGATTGTATTCACAGGGCAGGGGACGAACAACTTGTTCGGTGCTGATTTGTCGATGCCTGGTAGTAACACGGGACAGATCGTTTTAAAAATCGATAAAGAGATCATGTCCGATGCTGAAACGATAGAAACTTATGAAGCTTCTTATCAAGATACATTCGGTAATGATCCGCTCATTTTCTTTAATACAGTTGTGCAGGGTCCACCTGTGAATGCCCCGGTGATCATTGAATTATATAATGATGATCTTGATGTTCTGGTGAGTCGCGCAGATGAAGTGGCGAATTACTTTAGAGAGCAAGACATCGCAATCGAATCTAATGTCGGCGAGCCTGTTGAAACCGTCATGTATGAAATTGATAAGAGCGCGATTGAAAATGCACCCGTGACTTATGGTCAAGCAAAAAGTGATCTCAACTTGTTTGGTAGAGGATTCCCGATAGATAGTGTCATCGAGTCGAATGCTGAGAAAGAAGTACATATTCAATATGGACAAAGTGATGTAGCAGATATCAGCTATATTGAAGAAGTAAGTAGACAGAACTTGACTCCACTGATACAACATAAAGACGGCAATCGATTTGTCGAGATAAAAATATTCACTGATGACACAGACATGGTTTATGACTATGTGGATGAATTGAGAGACAGTGTAGATGACGGCACAACGCTTATCACTGAAGGTGATATTGAAGATACGTCGAGCTTCTTCGTTGAGATTGGTATATTATTCACAGTTATTATGATTCTTGTTTACCTCGTGCTTGCATGGGAGTTCAATTCATTACGCTTACCACTGGTCATTGTGTTTACGATTTTCCTTGCATTGAGCGGTGGCATCATCGGGCTGTTTATTACGCAAACACCGATTAGTTTCTTAGCAATTATGGGAATGGTCTCACTATCTGGAATTGTCGTGAGAAATGCTGTTGTCTTGATAGATTTCATTGAATATAGAAGAATAGAAGGTAAGATGGCGATTGAAGAAGCGATTGTAGATGCAGGGCTTGCGCGATTCAGACCTATCATTTTAACAATGTTGACGTCAATCATCGCGTTAGTGCCAGTTGCACTCTCAGGAGATGCGCTGTTTGTGCCACTCGCAATTACAATCATAGCAGGCATTACTTTCTCAACACTGTTATCATTGATTGCGACACCATCGTTGTATTACCTGTACTACAAACTCAAATATAAATAGAAAGAGGATACGTGTGAGCGAAGTATTTAATACGATAAAAAATAGACGTACGGTCGGTGGAATGAATGACCAAGTGCCACCGAAAGAATCCATAGACCGCATGTTAGAAGCGGGCACATGGGCACCGAACCACCATTTAACGGAACCATGGAAGTTTATCGTCGTGACTGGAGAAGCGCGCGACCGCTTGTCAAAGGCGTTAAAAAAAGTCGCATACGGTCGTGTGAGAGAGCCGGATAGTGAGAGTGGTAAAAAGAAAATCGAAAAGATTGGGAACCGTCTGTTCTTATCACCGGTTATTATTTTCATCGTGTACGTGCCGAGTGATAATCCGAAAGCAGATCCTTTAGAAGATAGAGCGGCAGTTGCGATTACGGGTCAGAACATGATGTTGGTGGCTGAAGAAGAGGGCTTGAATACACAGTGGTTGAGCGGACCGATTTATAATGTTGACTTGTTTAGGGATGCGCTTGGACTTGTCGGAGACGAAGAAGTGTATGGTCTAATGCCGGTTGGTTACAGCGCAATCAAGAAAGAAGGTAAGCGTACGTCGTTCGAAGAGAAAACAGTATATTTAAATAAGTAGAACCTCGAGTCGAGGTTCTTTTTTATGTTAAAATATCGATATGAAAATAATAGTAGGCAGTAAAAATGAACATAAAGTAAATGCAGTGAGACAAGCAGCGAAAGAATTTTTTACAGATTTTGAAGTCAACGGAATGAAAACGAGCAGCGGTGTGAGTGAGCATCCAGTGGGTGATGATGAAACACTAACAGGTGCGATGAACCGCGCGAACGCCGGACGTGAAGCACATCCTGATGCATATTATACGATTGGACTCGAATCTGGATTTAATACAGTAATTGGAGAGACATATGTTTCCAATTGGTGTACGATAACAAATAAAACTGGAACAGTAGTGAATGTTGCGGGTATTCAATTTAAAAAGCCGGACGAATCAGGGCCGACGGGGTTTATCGGTGTGGTGTCGGGTGATGCTTTAACGCGGCAAGACATCATCGCACAATTAGTACGGGATGCATTTATTTTGATGAGGAGCAAAGAATATGACGAAAATTAAAGTGGCAATTTTATACGGTGGAAAATCTACAGAGCACGAGGTATCGATCCGTTCGGCAGCAAGTATCTTCAATGCAATCGATAAAGACAAGCATGACGTCAAATTGATATACATCAACAAAGATGGTCGTTTTATCTATCATGAAAATAAGGAGATTATTCCTGTTGATGAGAGTGCGGGACATGTGTTGTCACTCATGCCAGCGACTGGCTTTATGTTTAATGACAGAGTGCTAGACATCGATGTCGTGTTTCCGGTGCTTCACGGAAATGCCGGCGAAGATGGAAACTTACAAGGTATGCTCGAGATGTTAGAAGTTGCGTATGTGGGATGTAACACACGTGCTTCAGCGGTCTGCATGGATAAAGACATGACGAAACGATTGTTGACAGAAGCGGGTATTCAAGTGGCTCCAGGTCTCGTGTTTAAGCATTTCGAGAAGAACCATGTGTCTTTTGAAGCGGTAAAAAACGTGCTAGGCCTACCGATGTTTGTGAAGCCGGTGAACCAGGGATCTTCTGTCGGTGTGACGAAGTTGAGCGATGCAACTGAATTTCAAAAAGCGATGGATACTGCATTTTCTCTCGATACGAAAGTGATGATTGAATCGGGTATAGTGGGTCGTGAAATTGAAGTTTCCGTACTTGGTAACGAGGATTTAACATTGAGCATGCCTGGTGAAATTGTGAGCAACATTGATTTTTATGACTATGAATCAAAGTATGTGTCTGACGATGGCGCAAGTCTTCGTATTCCAGCGATATTAACGGATGAAGAAATTGTGAAGATCCAGGACGTAGCAGCACGCACATATCGTGCGCTTGATTGTGAAGGGTTATCGCGAGTGGATGTATTCTTGACCGAGTCTGGTGAAGTCATTGTAAATGAAGTGAACACATTGCCAGGTTTTACGAACATCAGTATGTATCCGAAATTGCTGGAAGTCAGTGGCGTTCCATATTCAGAGTTAATCACACAACTTATCCAATTAGCAAAAGACCGTTATGCGTTGAATGGTCAGTTAAAGAGAAGTTTATAGGATTGATTAATAATACTTTTTAGTAGCCTGCTACTTCGAGCCAAAAAAATGTGGTGAAGTAGCAGCTTTTCCTATAACCTGCTACTTCAAGCCAAAAAATAGCCGTGAAGTAGCAACCTTAAAAAGATTACAACAAAAAAACGGTCATGGCACACTCAATGCACTGTAACCCGAATAAGAGACGCTTTTTATAAGCTGTCTATTATTCGGGTTACAGTGCAAATATGTTAAAACATTATTTTATATTAGCCTGTGTTGCCATTACTTTAGTTTATGTCTACTCCCGTTGCGAACCCCTGTTAAGACGTTTAGGTGATAAGAATAGTTTAAGTAGTGTAATCGTCTACGGTGTCGTGTTTGGACTCTTAGCGATATTGTTAACATTTTTCAGATATGATGGAGGGACTGGTCCTGTATACTCATTGAGTTATACAGCCATAGTTGTTGCATTGGTGTATAGAGGATCATATGTATATTTCATCAGCCTTAGTATTTATTTTGTATGGCTGTATACAACACCTTTCTTTACAGCACAAACGCCCGCATTGTATTTTATCGGTATAGTAACACTCGGGTATATTATATATTTAATTTTCAGGAAAATATCTATTTTTTGGCTGAGTATCCTGATCATTAGTATCACTAGATTGACATTTTTTATAACACTAGATCAGTTTACACCCTATATTGAATCATCGGTAAATCTTTACATCTTACAAATGATTTTAACGATTGTCATCTTAGGTGTTGTTGTGTTAGAAATACAACATCTAAGACGTATGAAAGAGTTAAATCGCTATTACGAAAAACGAACATATCTAGATGATTTAACAGGGGCTGAAAATAGACGCAGTTTAAGAAGAAGCCTGGAGCAAGCGGAAGGTGAGTTGTCTCTTGCAATTATTGATATCGATCGTTTTAAACGAATCAATGATACCTTTGGTCACATTCGAGGTGACCAGCTCTTAGTAGATCTTACTCATAGAATTAATCAATTGATGAGTAATAATTCTAGTCTGTACCGAGTTGGTGGCGATGAATTTGTTATTTTATTTCACAATATTTCAAAAAAACAGGCAGTGGAGGAAATGGCTAAGATTATAAATAATTTAGAAATTATCGTTGAAGATAAAGAAGTTAAGGACCAATATGAAGTTACAATGTCTGTCGGACTCGCAAATTATCCGAAAGATGTCGATGATTACAAGGATTTGTATGCAGCAGCTGACTCAAAAATGTACATGTCTAAAGATGCTGGACGTGATACGCTACAATATTAAATAATATGTTTGTACACAAAGAAATCCGAACAATTTGTTGTTCGGATTTTTTATCTTATTATTCAGAAACTCCGATGTTGTAAAGTGCCGTGTCATCATTGAAACCAAACTCTACAGAATAGTTCATGACGCGCTCGTTAACTGGAGTGATACTAGCAGAGTACAATGTTGGGAAGACTGGAATTTCTTCTGCCATGTATTCTTGCCACTCGTAAGCAGCGTTAACACGGTAATCGACATCCATTGCTTCTGGTACATTGAATTCACGAAGTAGTGCATCGCCTTCTTCAGTTGCAAAGCGTGGATAGTTCCATCCTGCATCGCGTCCGAAGAATATTGTTGGATCCACATCTGCACCGAGTGTCCATGCTGTCATGTAAACATCAATATCTTCTGAGTCTGTTTCGACTAAATCGAAGAACGTATTGAACTCAAGTAAACGGTTGTTTGTCAAGCTGACATCAAGTCCAATTGCTCGCCATGACTGTATGAAGTAGTTCGCCATCGGTTCTGCGATATCGCCACCACTCATCGATGCGAAGTTAATTTTAAGTTCTTCGCCATCTGGTGTTGTACGGAAGTCGCCATCATATTCATAGCCCGCTTCATCCAAAATGGCATTTGCAGCTTCTGGATCATATTGTGGTACTTCTAAGTTCTCATTATGGAATGCTTCGTGATACGGTAAAATAAGTGAGTCTGCTCTCCAACGCAGCCCATCATAGAAACGTTCGCCGACTGATGCGGTATCAACAGCATGCCACATTGCACGGCGTAAATTGACGTCACCCATCTTCATTTCTTCAGGTTTATATGCTACTTCATCAGCGTCTTCATCCCATTCACCAAGTTTAAATGCGACATATGAATAAGAAGAAGTTAAGTTTGCAAGCCATTCCACACCTTCTGTATCGGCAACATCTTTATATTGCTCAGCTGGGAATCCACGTGCGATATCATAATCACCATTCGCCATACCATTTGCGACAGTTGCAGGGGATACGACGTTATAGTTAATACCATCTAACTTCGGTTCGCCTCTCCAGTAATCATCGAAGCGTTCAAATGTAACAGATTCACCCGGTACGATATTCGTTACTTGGAAAGGACCAATACCGATCGGATTGATACGTGTTTCATCCGCTTCAAACATGTCAGCGACTTCTATGCCTTCATAGTAGTGTTCCGCAAAAATATATTGCCAGAAACCACCAGAAATTAGCGAAGGTGCAAGTTCTTCATATGAGAATACAGCAGTGTAATCATCGATGACTTCGATACCGCTAATCTCATCGGCATCACCTGTACTATATTCTGAAAACCCTTTCAAAAGAGTGAAACCTGGAGTACCACCACGTGGACCGGTATAGTCCTCATGTCCAATTAGATAATACGCCGCAATGTAGTCGTGGATGTCTGCCTCATGGCCATCGTGCCAATAGACACCTTCACGCATTGTAAACGTTACAGTGTTATCATCTTCGTTAATTTCGAAATTCAAAGCACCATCGTTTGTATAGATCTGATCCGCACTCGTTGTTAACACAGGCTCATCAAAATACCCGATAACCGTGGAGTCTGGCACACCACCGAACATGTTGTAGTTCAGCGTGCCTAAAAACGGAGTGTCTGAAGCATAAGCAACATTGAGTATGCCACCTTGCTCTGCATCACCAACATTAGAAACAGTTTTTTGAAAATCTTCGAAGTTATATACTTGATGTTCTTGGGCGTGTGTATCATTACTCGAAATACCGATGAGTAAAAGCGATAAACCAACACCCGACAAAGGAGCTATAAACTTACGTTTTAAAAATTTTGTCTTCATTTTGTACCCCCTAAAGTATTGTAATAATATTCGAATATTCAAAATATTATACACAAAGTGTAGCACAAGAAAATATCAGTGTCATTATTTTTTTCGAAAACCGAAAGATTATTTTTGAAAATATTGGTGGTTTATCTTATTGTGAAAAGAACTTTAGGAGCCTGCTTCTTCGAGATAAAAAAAAGAGGGTGAAGTAGCAGTTTTTTCTGTAGCCTGCTACTTCAAGACACAAAAAGAGGATGAAGTAGCACTTTCCAACTTTTCCTGCTACTTCGAGATAAAAAAAGAGGGTGAAGTAGCAACCCTCTTATTTCAGTGCTACTCCAACCCCTAATTTTCTTCTGCCAATAATTCTTTAACACGCGGTACAACTTTTGTTCCAAACAACTCAATATTTTTAAGCACCGCTTCATGGTCGATGTAACCGACAGGTGTCTGCATGACAAAACGCGTTACACCAAGTGCTCTAATGAACGTACTTAACTTCTGAGCGACTGTTTCAACGTCACCGACGAGCAACGCACCTGTTTCGCTCGTCAAACGGTCAAAGTAGTTCTCAGTATACGTCGAGCCCCAACCGCGTTCCATACCAATTCTGTTCATCATATGACTCGCTGCTGGGAAGTATATTTCTTTCGCTTCTTCGTTCGTATCTGCAATGAAGCCGTGCATATTTAAACCAAATTGAAAATCTTCAATCTTATGATTTGAATTCACCCAAGTGCGCTTATATAAATCGATAAAATCCCTAAACTGATACGGTGATCCACCGATAACAGCGAGCATCAAAGGTAATCCGTATTTAGCAGCTCTCACTGCAGAACCGGGGCTACCTCCCGCAGCAATCCAAATGGGTAGTGTCTCTTGAACGGTATTTGGATAGAGTGTGATGTTCTCAACGGAATGTTGAAGCTCACCACGGAATGTGACCGGTAGTTTATCTCGATGACCTTTTTGAAGTTCGACCAGTAGTGCAAGTTTCTCTTCAAACAATTGCTCATAATCGTTTAAATCATAACCAAACAGTGGGAATGACTCAATAAACGACCCACGGCCAGCCATAATTTCTGCACGTCCATTGCTGATTCCATCGATTGTTGCAAAGCGTTCCCAAACGCGTACTGGATCTTCTGAACTCAACACAGTTACTGCTGTAGACAGTCTAATGTTTTTCGTAACTGCCGCACCTGCTGCGAGCAATGTGTCAGGTGAAGATACTGCATAATCTTTGCGATGGTGCTCACCGATTGCAAAGATGTCGAGCCCAACTTTGTCTGTCATTTTCATCTCTTCAATTATTTCTTGTAAACGCTGTGCGTGTGGTACGCTACCCGTTGGTGATTCCACATCACCAAAGCTACTGATTCCAAATTCTATTGTCATTTTATCCACCTCTTGCAACTATTTTAACAACTTACTTGATATAATATAAAATAAAAGCTCGAAAGGGGATATATATGCAAGAAAAATTAATTGAACGCTTAACACGTTATGTAAAAATCGATACACAATCCGATGATAGCAGTGACTCTGTGCCATCTACGAAAAAGCAATTTGATTTATTGGATGAATTAAAGTCGGAGTTAGTTGAACTTGGGTTGGAAGAAGTAACGCTCGATGATAAGGGGTATTTATTTGCCACTTTACCAGCGAACACAAACAATGAAGTCGTCGTTGGATTCATGGCGCACGTCGATACGTCTCCTGACTTTAGTGGAGAAAATGTTTCGCCAAAAGTCGTTCAGTATGTCGGCGGCGATATCGTTTTGAATGAAGAATTAAATATCGTCCTCTCTCCTGAAGAATTCCCGACATTGGATAATCAAGTTGGCCACCGTTTAATGGTGACAGATGGGACGACGTTGCTCGGTGCAGATAACAAAGCGGGGATTGCTGAGATCGTGACTGCAGTCGAATATTTACTTGAGCACCCTGAAATTGAGAGACCGAAAGTAAGAATTGCGTTCACACCCGATGAAGAAATCGGACGTGGCCCACATGATTTCGATGTTGAAGCATTCGGGGCAGACCACGCGTACACGGTTGACGGTGGTGGCGTCGGAGAACTTCAGTATGAAAGCTTTAACGCAGCTGGCGTTCGAGTGACATTCCACGGTAAAAGTGTACATCCAGGCACAGCAAAAGATACGATGATCAATGCAGGGCGTATCGCTGCAGAATTTGTCAGTATGTTCGATGAAAATGAAACACCTGAACGCACAGAAGGATATGAAGGGTTTTATCATGTGGGATCGATCAGTGGAAATGTAGAACATGTGGATGTAACAATGATTGTGCGTGATCATGATAAGGAAAACTTCGAAAATAGGAAGCGTACGGTCGAAGAAAATGTTGAGACATTGCAAAAAAAATACGGTGAAGATGTCGTTGAACTTGTAATGAAGGATCAGTATTATAACATGAAAGATAAAATTGAACCGGTGATGGAAATTGTGGAAACAGCAAGGGTTGCCATGGAGTCGCTTGATATCGACGTACATATTGAGCCGGTGCGCGGCGGTACAGATGGTTCGCAATTATCATACAAAGGATTACCGACGCCAAACTTATTTACTGGTGGTTACAACTTCCATGGTAAGTTTGAATATGCCTCAATCGATGAGATGGAACTTGCGACTCAGACGATTGTAGAGATCATTAAGAAAACAGTTTAATATATAAAAATATCCCCTCACATTGATTGAATAATAATGTGAAGGGATATTTTTTATTTGTTGGTCTTTACAGCTTTTACTTTGGCAGCACCCGTATCGATTGTACTGTTTGTAGTGACACGTCTTATAAAGAATGTCAGTAGGAAACTTACTGTTAAAATTGATGAAGCGATTAAGAATGTTAAGTTAATACCTTCAAGCATCGCAAGCTGAGTTGTTTGACCTTCTGCGATGCGGGTGTTCATACGTACTTGCATGACGGTGATTAATGTCGCTGTACCGATGGCACCTGATACTTGCTGCACCATACTGTTGATTGAAGATCCATGTGGTGTCATCTCAGGTGTCAGCTCGTTCATACCATTTGTCATCAGTGGTGTCGTAACGAGTGTCATACCTAAAGCACGTATGGAGAATACAATCATCAACATCGTCAAACTCGTATCAACATCCATCGTTGAGAAGTAATAGTTAGAGACAATCGCAATCGGTAACCCGATTAATGCTAATCGTTTGGCACCGAATGTATCATACAATTTTCCGGATAGCGGACTCATTAGACCCATGATTAATGCCCCAGGCATAATGAGTAAACCGGCTTCAATCGGACTCCTGCCTTGCACTTCGATTATATACATTGGCATCAATATAAATCCTGAAAATATAGCCATATTAATCGTACTGATGATCAACATCGACATGCTGAACATCGGGAATTTAAACGCTCTTAAGTTGAGCATTGGGAACTCCATCGTCCACTGTTTTCTTACATATATAAACAGAGTGATGAATCCTATCACAATGCTTGCAAGAACGATTGGGTCTAAAAATCCTCGATTTCCAGCTGAACTCAGTCCGAATAACAATGATCCGAAACCAATCGTCGATAAAATGACAGACGGAATATCAAGTCGAGCCTCTTTTTTACTCGATGTCAGTGGAATTTTAAAGTATCCAAAGGTGATGACGACAAGAATAACAGGCATGATCATAAAGAATAAATAACGCCATGAGAAAAATTCGACAATCACACCAGATATTGTTGGTCCAATTGCTGGTGCGAAGAACATAACAAAACTAAATAGTCCAAGTGCATATCCCCGTCGTTCAATTGAGAAGTTTGAAATAATTACGTTCATTAATAGCGGCATCAAAATTGAAGATCCAATTGCTTGTGTCATTCGACCAAGCAGTAACATGCCAAAGACTGGGGCAGTACCTGCGAGTAAAGTTCCAGTTAAGAAAAATAACATTGCTGTTAAAAATAGTGTTTTCGTGTGGAACCGGGTCATTAAATACGCGGTGATTGGAATGACGATACCACTTGTCAGCATGTAACCTGTCGACACCCACTGAACTGTGGATGTTGAGACACCAAACTCATTCTGAATAGATGGAAGTGCCACGTTAAGGAAAGTGTTTGCGAGTAATGATACGAAGGCACCGGAAATTAATATTGCAATTAATTTATAGTCCGGCACCTGTATCCTTGGTTCTGTTTTTAATGTTTGATTCATGTAATACCTTCTTTTAGATGTGTAATATATATATTATATTCCGATTATCGAAATAATCAAGAAATTGTAACTGTTGTGACAAAAAATAAAAAACCATCTGTCGATAGATGGCTGTGTGCGTAATTAAGGACCCATGCGATTGTCAATTTGTATATAGATAAAGAAACCGAGAAAGATACCTAAAAATATTGCGATTGGAATTGCTATGACATCTCTAATACTTGGAAAAAATGTCGTAATTCCCAAATATGTAAGAAATCCGATGACGAGCATCAAGATAATATTGATCAAAAAACGTGTCATAAATAGCCTCCTTTTATCAACATGTACTATCTTACATCGATATTTTAAAGATGTCCAATTTATAAAAATTGTCAGATATTTCGCTTTCTGAAAGATTAAAAGTCGATTAGAATGTTCGTGTTTTATATCATTATGAATGATAGTCGTATGAAAACGAAATCATTTGATGTTTTCATAAATTTTCATGTATGTATATTCATTGTATAAAAATTAAAGAAATTTTATTTCGTTATGACGGTTTATAATTGTAAATGTCAGAGTAGTTTCAATATAAAAACTTTATATGTAAACGGTTTAAAAAGTTGAATAATACAGCGTTTGACGCTATAATTACAAGTGTAATAGAGATGACGCAGCCGCCAAAATTGATAACAAAAAATTTCATAAAAGAAGGAGGAAAATAATATGTTTTCAACTGATGTATATTCAGCAAATATTCGCATTAAAGAATACAGAGACACTGCGATGAAATTAAATGCGACTAAAATTAAAAACAATAAAGAAGCAAAGCCTAATCGTTTCGCAAGAATGTTCGGCAAAAAATCTGCTTAATTAATAGATGAATTATTTTTAAGTATCCATCCTTGACTAGAAGAAGGGTGGATATTTATTTTTATTTCGAATTGAGTTGCTATAATGTATGTATTGGGCAGATGATTGTGAGGTATATGAAATGATGAGAATAATCATATCTGGGACAATACTTGGAATCATAACCGGTATGTTATTGTTTCTTGTGCTTTATTTTATCGATATCATGACGGATATCGGTTTAGTTAATTTATTGATCAACATTGATTTTATATATAGTGGTGATGTGCCTGCCATTCTAGAGTTTGGATTACATATCATAACTTCTATTATAATTTGTATCATTTTTAAAATTATATATGTCAGAGCTTTTTATCTGCATTTAAAAGCGCATGTCGTTGCTGCATTTATATTTGCAGGCCTTTATTTTCTATTGAAAGCATTGGCAGTCGAACCGATTCAAACGGATTCGCATATAGGATTTATACTGTGGACGATTTTCCATATTGGATATTTACAGCTCATTCATCTGACTTACATAAATCAATGGGATTCTATACTATTGAATAAGATTGGAGGTCGCGCATGAAGGCGAGTATAATCGTAAACCAACGATCTAAAGGTGCTAAAAAAGTAAATTTTAAGTATACAAGTCAAGTGTTATCCGCTGATTATGAAACTGTAGAAATTTTTATGATACGTGATTTTGAACAAGTTGAGTCGATCAAGGAAGTCGTTGAAAGTAGCAATTTACTCGTCACTGTCGGTGGTGATGGGACGATTAGTTTCGTTGTCAATGCGATGATGAAGTACCATCCGACTGCGAAGTTGATGATATTGCCGACCGGAACGATGAATGACTTTGCATATGGCGTTGGCATGCATAAAGGGCATCTGAGCGATTTGCTATGGTATAAGGATGCTCGTGAAGAATCTGTAGATTTAATTCGTGTGAATGATTGGTATGCGACATACCTCATTGGTTTAGGTGGATTTATGGAAGCTTTCACGAGGCCCAATGCTAATGCGAAACAAAAAATGGGAAAGCTTGCATATTTGTTCGCCGGTATAAAAGCGATAACAAGCCTTTATCCATTTAATTATAAGTTGAATGGAAAGGATGGACGCGCACGTATCATCGTCACCTCTAATATTTCTAGTGTCGGTGGATTTAGAAAACTGTTTCCGATTGCCAATGTTGATGATGGCGTACTGAATGTGTTAATCATTCGTAAGGTGAACATTCTAAATGTGTGGAAATTAATATTTATGTTGTTTGGTAACAGATTACATCAAGCAAAAGAAGTGGAAATGCACTCAGTAGTGGAGTTAATGTTAGAAAGTGATGAACTGGAAGATATGGATATCGATGGGGATAGACATCCATTTGAAACGCTAGAAGTGAAAGTCATTCCACGAGCGATATCGGTTATCGTACCGAAGAAGTAATGCACAACACCCGAATGGTTGAATAACATTCGGGTATTATTTTGTAGTTTATTAGTTATGATTTAGTAAACAAGCCGATTATAAGCGAAATTTATGATAGCATAATTTTAGACAAAAATAATGGATGGAGGCGTGTAAGGCATGAAGGTAAGAAAAAGACTTAACAAATTAAATTTAGAAAAGATAAAAATCAAACAGATGCCAAAGTTTACAATGCAGACGTTAATCAATATACTAACAGTCGTTGTCGGGTGTTTTATTTTCTCTATTGGGATTAACTCATTCATGATTCCAGGTAACTTAGGTGAAGGTGGAATTATCGGGGTTGCACTGATACTGTTCTATGCATTTGAATTGCCAACAGCAATTACAATGTTCCTGGTCAATGCAGTGTTGTTGGTGTTAGGATTTAAATACTTAACGCGATTCGCTATGTATTACACGATACTGACTATTCCATTAATCTCAATCATGTTATGGCTGACAGAAAGCTGGATCGTACCAACAGATCAAATACTTATCCAAACTGTATTTGGAGGATTTTTAGTCGGAGTTGGGATCGGACTTATTTTAAGGATTGGAGCAACAACGGCAGGTACGACGATACTTGCACAGATGGCGAACAAATTTTTTGATGTCGGCGTGCCGTTTGCATTACTTGTGTTTGACTTAATCATCGTTATGGCATCACTTACGGTGCTGACGATTGAGCAAGTGTTACTCACAGTTATCGCACTTTATATTGCGATGAAGACGATGGACTTCATTATAGAAGGTATGAATCCGAAAAAGGCAGTCACAATTATTACAGAACGACCTGAGACTTTAGGTAGAATGATCAATAGCGATATCAAACGCGGTGTGACGATAATGAATGGTCGAGGATTCTATACGAAAAAAGAAAAAGACATATTATATGTCGTCATCAATAGAAACCAACTTACGAAACTGAAGCGATTGATCAAGCGAGAAGACGAAAATGCCTTCGTCGTCGTGCACGATGTAAACAGCGTGCTGGGAAATTACTTTATATAGTTTGTCTGCCAATTCGAGCTCGAAATGTGAGTCGAATTGGCATTTTTTTGTTCTCCCTGCCAATTCAGATGAAAAAAGCTGGGTGAGTTGGCAGCTTTTTGTTTTCCCTGCCAATTCAAGCTTGAAAAGTGTATCGAATTGGCAGCTGAAATAATTATCGCTAACTCACCTCTGATTTTTGGTTTGAGTTAGCGGAAAGTAGGGATCCATGATTACTCACGATGAATTTCGGACTTAAGTGAGCACGAAGCAGAAATCCGTGCTCACTCACAGTGATTTTTTGGCTCGAGTGAGCACGAAACTGGAATCCATGCTCACTCACGACGAATTCCCGGCTCGAGTGAGCACGAAACAGAAATCCGTGCTTACTCACGACGAATTTTTTGCTCGAGTTACCACGGCGGACAAATCACACCCACAAAACCACACAAAAAGCCCCTGATAAACATCACTGTTTACAGGGGCTGGTTTTTTATCCGAAAATCAAATTTAACAAATAATTATTTCTTACCAAACACACGTTTAAAGTTTTTCATTATGCCTTTTTCTGTCGATAGGACACTGCCTCTATACACCCGAGCTGCTAGCGCTAGCGCAATAACGATGCTTACGATCATAATCGCAATACCAATATATTGAACCGTCAGGTTCTCAGGGCTATGCAACGCGCGGAGCGGCATGACGAATGGTGTAAAGAATGGAATGTAACTCGTAATTTCTGTCAACATATTTTCGCCCGTTGCTGCGTTGAAAATACCGATATAGAATCCGGCGATTACGAGCATTGTCATCGGCAGGATGCCTTGTTGTAAGTCTTCCATGCGCGAGATAAATGACCCGAGCATCGCTGAGATTGCTAAGTAGAGGAACATACCAAGCACGATATAGATCAGTGTTAATACGATCATTTGCAATGAGCTATCATTCATTTCAATTCCAAAATCACTCAATGTCCCACCGAAGTCCATCTGTGAGAATAGCAAGAGTCCAACGACCACAAATATAAGTAACTGTGTCAGTGCGACTGCAAAAATACCTAAAATCTTCGCAACCAGATGTTTCACGGGTGGCATACTTGAAAGTATGATTTCTATAACACGCGATGA
This sequence comes from Aliicoccus persicus, assembly GCF_900110815.1. Taxonomy (GTDB): domain Bacteria; phylum Bacillota; class Bacilli; order Staphylococcales; family Salinicoccaceae; genus Aliicoccus; species Aliicoccus persicus. Next base: position 68,425 of record NZ_FOIT01000005.1, read on the forward strand.
TTTTTCCATCGCAATTTCTGTACCGATTTGTGATGCATAGTTGATAATTGTAAAGAACATGACAAAAAGTCCGATGTTAAAGATAATCAAGTTCAGTACGGACATATCAGTTGAGAAAGTAATGATTTCTCCAGATTCACCGATCGTGATATCTTGATCTTGTACATCGTAATCGATCGTCGCCCCACTGTTTAACAGTGCGATTTCTTCTTCTGTTACATCAATTTCATTGACTGCTTGCACTCTGTTCACTTCATTTAAAGCAATTCGAATGCTGTTGTTTAAGTTATTCGGAATATCCGTAATACTGTGCATCGTCGCTTCGACCGGATACTCTTCAGTCACTTCGACGCGTACCACATTCTCTTCTAATTCTTCACTCACTTCATTCGTAAATGAAAAGCGCTCTTCATCTAAAAACAGATTTTCAGAAAACTGTTCATAGAACTCGTCTGAAGCATCGATTTCAATGACGATTTCTGTATCATCGTCAAATAGTGCAATGATTCGATCTGCATTTGCAGCAAGTGCAATGAACACAACGATGATGAGCGTTGCAATAATGAATGACCATGATTTAACTTTAGAGATATATGTGTGTAAGAAAGATGTCATGAATTTATTCAAACTTCTCACCCACCTTAGCGATGAAGATATCGTTCATCGATGGTTCTTTAACTTCAAAGCGCTTTACATAGCCTTGCTTGATCACTTCATTGAAAATGGGCTCAGCGAATGATTCATCTTCGATTTTAATCGTGACGCGTTTGCGCACTGATTTAAATGAAAGTATTCCTGGCATATTTTCTATGTAAGAAAGGTCTTTATCGCCTTCAATGACGATTTCCTTTTGACCGAAATCAGATTTAATCTGGTCGATATTACCTGCGACAACTGAACGTCCTTTGTTTAAGATACAGACGTTTTCACATAGTTCTTCAACATGCTCCATGCGGTGTGTACTAAAGATAATTGTTGCGCCCTTATCTTTCATTTCGATTACCGAACGCTTAAGAATCTCGACGTTGATTGGATCGAGTCCACTAAATGGCTCATCTAAAATAATCAATGATGGATTATGAATAATAGAAGCAATCACTTGAATTTTTTGCTGATTACCTTTAGATAATTTCTCTATTTTTTTATTTTTGTTTTCAGGCACTTCGAATTTTTCTAACCAGTAATCAAGCTGTTTATCGACTTCTTTACCTGACATACCTTTCAGTTTCCCTAAGTATTGAATTTGTTCGCGTACTTTTAACTTAGGGTGTAGGCCACGTTCTTCAGGTAAATATCCAATATAATCCGTCACGCTGTAGTCAATTTTCTTACCGTTGTATAACACATTACCTTCTGTTGCATTCAGCAAGCCAAGGATAATGCGGAAAGTTGTCGTTTTACCTGCCCCATTTCCGCCGAGTAAACCAAATATTTCACCTTCTGGGATTTCAACGTTCAGATCATCAACTGCAACGTTATCTCCGAAGTGCTTTGAAACATTTTTAATCTCTAGCGTCATTTTTTTACTCCCTTCTCGTTTATGATTAACACTTTTCTAATTTATCATATAAAATAAGCGTGTGAAACTAATTAGAGGAGCTTATCAATGGAAGAGAAAAATATGAACGAAGAAAAAGTAGCGAGTTTTAGTGAATTTTTATCGCTGATAAAAAGCACTAATTTAAATAAAGGATTATTTATTTTTGCAGTTGTCTTAACGCTGTTCGGTACAGTCGGTGGATTGATCGTGCCGTTGTTAACACAAACATTCATCGACGGATTTAACACCAGTATGATTACGACACCGATACTCGTCGCAATTATCCTCGTTTTTTTAGGTAGTGCAATCATCGATGGGTTTGCCTATTATTTATTAGGTCGCGTGGGCCAGACTGTCATCCAAGGTTTAAGAGAAGTCATTTGGGATAAGTTTCTGAAGTTGCCTGTTAGTTACTTTGATCAAACGAAAAGCGGTGAGTCTGTCAGTCGTATCGTCAGTGATACTTCGATTATTAAAGATTTAATTACGAGTCATTTTCCGAACCTTATCTCTGGATTACTGACGATTGTCGGTTCGATTGTCATTCTGTTTATTTTAGACTGGAAGATGACGCTCATTATGTTTATTGCGTTGCCGATTGGTATCGCAGTTGTTTTGCCGCTCGGTCGCAGGATGGGGAAAGTTTCAAAAAGGCTCCAAGATGAAACAGCAACATTTACAGGCAATACGCAAGAGACACTCAGTGAAATTCGACTGATGAAATCTTATACTGGTGAAAAATACGAGCGTGTACAAGGCCGTAAGGGGATTAAAGAACTATATAAATACGGAATGAAAGAAGTAAAAATCCAAGCGTTAATCTCACCAATCATGTCGACGATTATGATGACGGTCATCATTAGTGTTATCGGTTATGGTGGTATACGCGTCGCGGATGGAACATTAACGATCGGGACGATGGTCGCGTTCTTATTATTACTATTCCAAGTGATGATGCCGATGACGATGTTTGCGATGTTCTTTACAGAATATAACAAAGCACTCGGTGCCACGGATAGAATCATCGGAATTTTGAAACTGGACGATGAGATGACAAAGGAAGTCGTTCCAGAAATTCCGTTCAATACGATCCAGTTCCACAATGTAGATTTTAGCTACGTAGAAGGCACGCCAGTACTTCATGATGTAAACATCACGCTTAACAAAAATGAAAAATGTGCATTTGTCGGTCCAAGTGGAAGTGGCAAATCAACCATATTTGCGCTCATTGAACGCTATTATGAACTCGATGGTGGAAAGATTACGATCGATGGTGTGGATGTGTTAGATATTCCAATTTCGATGTTGCGTGGCAACATCGGTTATGTTGCTCAAGAAAGTGCGATTATTTCAGGCACAATTTTAGACAATATTACATATGGGTTAGATAAAGACAGCTACACAATGGATGATGTCAATTATGCCATTGAACGTTCGTATGCAAAGTCATTCATCGATGCACTTGAAGACGGTGTACACACTGAAGTGGGTGAGCGTGGTGTTAAATTATCTGGTGGTCAAAGACAGCGTATCGGTATCGCACGCGCATTCTTAAAGGATCCGAAGATCTTAATGTTAGATGAGGCGACAGCGAGTCTCGACTCGCAATCTGAACGATTTGTTCAAGAGGCGCTTGATCAATTGATGCAAAATCGTACGGTGTTAATTATTGCACATCGACTATCAACGGTGGTAAACTCTGATATATTGTACTTCTTAGAGAACGGTAAAATTACGGGGCGTGGCACACATCAAGAGCTGATGGAAAATCATGAAATGTACCGTACATTTACAGAACAACAATTTGGTGAAAGCTAGGTAAAATTTATTCCAATGATATATTTGTATGAAGCTTTTAAAGCAGTCATACCTGTGTTCGTCATTTTAAGCGTGCTGGTCTTTATCCTCACGGCTGCAATCAATTTGAAATTTAAAGTGAGAGATGGTGTCATGCATCAAATTGCACGCATCGTCATTCACTTTGGATTAATCATGTCATTTATAGGTATAGGACTCGTCACTGGCTTGCCAAGTGATAATCCAGAGAAAGTGACTCAATTTGAACCATTTAGAAGCATCATCGATACGTATTTATATGCCACAGATTATACTTTTTTTAATGCGATTGTGATGAATGTCGTTTTGTTCGTTCCATTTAGTATGTTTTTCTATTTGGCCACATCTCGACTAATACTGACATTTGTCTTGTCATTTTTCTTATCCGTTGGAATAGAAGTGCTGCAATATATACTGCCAATCGGACGTATTTCTAATATTGATGACGTTATTTTAAATACGACAGGTGCAGTGATTGGTATTATCAATGGCGTAATACTGAAGGTTTTCGCATCGATCGGTAGGAAAAAGTAACAGGATAAAGGAGCAACACAAAATGAAGATTTTTAATCACAAGATAAAACTCATCGTGATGTTGATGGGTATGTTGCTCATCTTAAGTGCATGTTCAGGTTACCGTAATTTAAACGTATCTGAAGATGGGGATACCCGCATGTTATTGACAGATGATGCAAGAGAAGTAGAAGTACCGACCGTCCCGGAACGCGTTGTATTAATTCGCGCGGTTGATATCGGCAACAGCTTATTGTTAGATGCAAATGTTGTTGGTGTCAGCGATGTCGTTGAAGGTAGTTTTATCGAAGAAGAAGTGATTGATTCAGGTATTACGCTCATTGAACATGGTGACTTGGAAACCATTGAATCACTCGACCCTGATTTAATCGTTACATATAAACACGACACTTACTATTCTAACTATGAAGATATAGCAACGACAATTGAAATCAATGCGACGCCGCCACTTTTTATGACACCGTATCGCGCACGACAATACTTAGATCATATGTATTACATCAGTGTCATTCTAAATCAGGAAGAAGAGGGTCGTGAATATGCAGAAGGTTTGCTCAACGACCATACGGTTATCAGACGTGATCTAAACTTTGATGCAAGTGCGCATTCAGCTATCGTCATTTCAGAAGCGGATGATATGTATTATGCCCATGCAGAATATAACGGATATGGTACAGAAGTTGTCTATGATATTTTAGGATTTGAAATAACGCGTGACGTCAGATCACTCGTCAATAATCCACAGGAATTTGAATCGGATTTAACACCGTATCGTGACTATGAATTCGATTATGCTTTCGTATTTGTAGAAGGTGATGACTATGATGAAGCAGAGATGGCGGAACAGTTAGACATCGATGAATCAAAACTCATCGTCGGCTCGACTGAGGAGTTCCGCCTGAACGATTTGATTTCAATACGCCATCAAGCAGACTATTTAATTGATGCATTGAATAATAAATAATAATGAATTATCTAAACCGTGCGTGCACGGTTTTTTTGTTGTCGTTTTACTTGTTTTAACGATGATGAAATATATATTATTGATTTAACGGATAACGAGGAGTGTGGAGAAATGGTCAGACATTTATATAAAGGCACGCGTTCGCTGAGCAGCCTTGCGGTTGAGAAATATATGGCGCATAAAGATATGAAGGCGCAGCTCACGGATCCAACTTTAATAGAATCACTCATCAATGAACAGGCAGGTTTAAATAATGACTGGTATGAAATTGAAAACTATCAGATGAAAACGAAAGTTATCGAAACGCGAGACGATGGCTTGCAAGTTTATACGATCAATGATCAAGAGAGTAATCAAAAAGTCGTCTATTATATACACGGTGGTGGTTGGACATTTCAGCCTACAGAATTCCATTGGCACTTTTTAGAACGACTTGCTCAGAAAACCAATTCAAAAGTAATTGTGCCGCTTTATCCCAAACACCCGAATTATAATTTTAAAGAATCATATGGAAAAATACTACCGCACTTTGAAGCGGTCATGACCTCCGTTAATAATAGTGAAGACGTGACTGTTATGGGAGACTCTTCAGGTGGTAACATGGCGCTCGGCTTAGCACATCACCTCTGTGAAAATAAGCTGTCACAGCCTAAGCAATACATTTTAATATCTGCATGTGTCGACATGCATCTCGATCACCCATACATTCGTTACTTCGAAGATAAAGACAAGATGTTATCGGTTGAAAACGATCAAATTTTAACAGAGAAATGGGCGAATGGGGAACCGTTAACGAATCCATATTTAAGTCCACTTTACGGCAATTTTGAAGGCGTTGCACCGATCCATCACTTTATCGGAACATACGACGTGCTGTATCCAGACAGCATTAAGTTCGATAAGAAACTGACGAAGAACAATATACCAATCGACACGTATGTTTATCCTGAAATGCAACATGTATTTCCTATTTTACCGGTGTTAGAAGCACGCCATGCGAGAAAAAAGATGTATGAATTAATAATAAAAGATGAAGAATAATGGATAAAAATTAGTGATTACATTGCATCTATGCATCTCGCTTGCTAGTATAAGAACATAAGTATTCTCTAATAGAAAATTAAGAGGTGAACGGAATGCAGTGTTCGAATTGTGGAAATACACTTTTGCCTGAAGATGAATTTTGCCCCGAATGTGGACAAGAAGTGAAGAAGAATAACGTAGAAGACGCATCATTACGTGATGAGAATCGTAGTTTTAGAGACGAATCATCGTATGATGAGGATCGTAGCTTTAGAGAAGATGAGTCGTTTGATGATGACCTTGGTTATAGAGACGAGAAATCATATGACTATGAAAGAAGTTCTAGAAACGCATCGTCACACGATGATGTGAATGATTTTGGAGAACAAGAGCGAACAGAACGACGCGATTCATCCGGTGGTGCGAACAATGGCCCATCTGCACAGGAAAAAATTAGCCAGACGATGAAGAACATCCAATCAAGTGACTTTTTTAAAGATACTGTGGGCTTTTTGAAAGTGAGCTTACTCAGCCCTGCATCATTAGTGAAGTCAGCACACGATCGTCAGATTAAAGTGCCACTCATTGTCATTGCTTCATTGTTACTATTAGTATCATTATTTACATTCATTAGCTTGCGTATCGGCACGTCAGGATTAAGTGAATATTATGGATCATCAGTGATACCATTTTCTGTATTTTTCAACTTATTCTTAATTTTGGTTGGCGCGTTTGCAATATTCTTTGTATTGCTGTTCCTTATGAATCAGTTTTTCTTAAAAGAGCGCGTGTCACTTATTAAGCTCGCACATGATTATTTAGCACTATCAGTATCTGTCATCGTGATTTGGATTCTAGGCTTCTTAAGCATCCTGATCACATTAGTAGAAGTTGGTGCATTCGCATTCCTACTTGGTGTGACGGTACTCATGTTCATCCCGCTCTATATGTTCATGGTGCATTTGAGAGATGATAACGGTAAGTTTGATACATTCCATAAAGTACTGATCTATGGTGTGCTATCTGTTGTTGCTTACTTAATTATTATCCGCCTGTTAGTCGGCCAGATGCTTGGACCAGCATTTATAGAATTCTTTTAATATTTAAACAAGATAAAACGCCCTGCAGAATATGTGATTTCTGTCGGGCGTTTTTTGATTGGGGGTTGCTGTTTGGTTGTCTGGCCTGCCAATTCAGATGGGAAAAATGGGATGAATTGGCAGCTTTTTTGTTTTCCTGCCAATTCGGTAGGAAAAAGTGGGTTGAATTGGCAGCCTTTTGATTTCCATGCCAATTCGGTAGGAAAAAGTGGGTTGAATTGGCAGCTTACAATTTTTATCGCTACTTCAACTGAAAAAGGGTGGCGAAGTAGTGATTGTTTTTTCTCATGCTCACTCAGGTATAAAAGAGTGTGAGTGAGCGCGGTTGAACGTTTCGTGCTTACTCAGAGCAAAAAAGAAGCGTGAGTGAGCACGGTTGAGAGTCTCATGCTCACTCAGACGTAAAAAAGAGTGTGAGTGAGCACGGTTAAGAATTTCCTGCTCACTCAACCTCTTAAAGAGCCGCGAACTAGCCACACTCAAACCTTCTTATCCTTATCCCCGTTCTCCCGCTCTGGTATTGGGCTGAATCCGTAAATCACGCTGACGATTGCGACGATTCCGAAACCGATAATCATCGGAATCTCCAATGAGTCGTCGATACGATTTTGCAGGAAGAAATAGAGGGCCGTGAGTCCTAGTAGCGTTAGTAACATATTCAGTTTTCTCATATTCTGACTTAGTTTCATATCAAATGCTACTCCTCGAAAATTATTCTACATAATGGTATTATAATATAGAATATGAAATGAATAGGAGTCAATTATGAATTATTTAATGAGCATTCAAATTTTACCGACACATCCACAATCAAGGGATGGATTTAAGTATATTTCAGAGGCGATTGAGATTATCGAAGATAGTGGTTTGACACATTTTGTTGGTCCGCTTGAAACGACGGTTGAAGGTAACATGGATCAGCTGTTCAACTTGGTGAAAAAGATGAATAATTTCTTAGCGGACCAAGGTTGTGACCGCGTTGTAAGCAATATCAAACTGGTTCAATCTCAACAAGAGCAATCGATCAAAGGCTTGCTCGAAGATTACTTTGAATTTGATGATGAATATTAATTAACCATGCGAGTGCAAACTCGCATAATTTTTTACGAGGTGAATCAGATGGCAGTTTGTCCATATTGCAATCATAAATGGTCGTACAAGGAGCGATTGCTCGGCTATTCATTAAAATTACGCTCACGCATTCGTTGTAAAAACTGCAAGGAGTACCTGGAACCTTCAAATTTATCTATCTTCTACGATATTCTTGCTGTCCTCGGTGTTGCTGCAATGATTTTATTTGTTATTCCGGTTCTCAGGTGGCCGATGGGCATTTCAATTGGTTTGAGTATTTTTATCTTGTTATTGTATGTATTTTTCTTCGTACCAAACACTGTCCGATTCAAAACATACACATACAGAAGAAACAAAGATTTCTATAAGAAGGGGAATAAGTGGTAATGAAGAAACAAATCATCGTTGTTGGTGCAGTGATTGTTAAAGACAATAAAATACTCTGTGCCCAACGTCCTGCAGATAAAAACCTACCGCTAAAATGGGAGTTCCCTGGAGGAAAGGTTGAGAGAGGCGAATCTAAAGAGACCGCACTAATTAGAGAGTTAAAAGAAGAGATGGATTGTACGATTGAAGTGATCGAACCGATTGAAACGACGGCTTATGAATATGATTTTGGAATTGTTGAGTTAACGACGTTCTATGTCAATATCGTCGATGGTGAGATTAAGCGACTTGAGCATAATGCACTCAAATGGGTGGAGCGTCAGGAAATTCATACACTTGACTGGGCACCGGCAGACATTCCTGCGATTAAAAAGATTCAAAGTGATGTTTAAATGTGTTGGGATAGTGTAATAGTAATAGTATAAAAAGAAAAAACTGCACCTGGACGGGTGCAGAAAAATAGGAGAAACTTTTTATTTAGAAAATGGAATAGGTAGTTAATAATGAATTAACTATTCTAAGTTTAGTCAATATTCTGACTAATTGCAAGCGTTTTCTTAAATTTTCTTTCAAAATTTTAAATATTTATGGAGGTACATAAATGGAACTGATTAAATCACTGTTATCTTTTATATTTAAACTCGTGTTAATTTCTTCTGTAATCCTTGCAGCTGGCCTTGTTGTACTCGCTTATTTCCTTAAAAAAGATGTGGATGAAATTCGCAACTTCTCTAGAGAACTTAAAGATGAATTAAAAAATAATTAACGTTTAGAACTGAGGGTCTTTGATGCTCGGTTCTTTTTTTGTATTGAAAAGCATAAATATGCTTGATAATATATAAAATATACATTAACTAAAAAAGAAAGTGTAGGTGAATGTTTATGGAGTGTCCCAGGTGTCATGAAACCGTATTTGATACCGATGTAATGTGTGGAAAGTGTGGCTACCGCTTTGATGTTGAACATGCAGAAGATTTCTCACGTGCAGTAGATGAATCGTCTCAAAATGATGCAACTGAAGTTGAGGCGGATCAATCGGAAGAAATAGCACCTAAAAACAAATCAACGCGCAACGAGAAACTAGATGCATTTCAACAAAAATCTCAGGAAACTTTTCAACGCATTGTATCGAGCAGCTTTGTAGAAGATTTAAAAAATCTCATTGGCAACGGTATTACAAAGCCTAAAGCGACAAAAAATGGGTCATGGTTTGCAGCGATTCCAGCATCACTCGTGCTAATCAGTGCATTTATTTTATTGTATAGCTTGTTATTATTCATTCCGATCACGAGCATGGATGCACACAGTATGTCGCGCATCGGCACAACTGGTCTCGGTACGTTTTCTTATGTATTACTCGGTCATCTGCTACTTTTTACACTTGGATTCATTTACCTGTTCATATTGAGCAAATTATTGTCTGATAAAAAATCGATGTTCTCAAAAATATTGTCTGACTATGCTGTATTTCTTATTCCTGTATTTCTCGTGTTACTATTCGCATGGCTGATGGTCATCGTTGGACTGGCTCTTGTCGGATTCGTCGTTTATCTTATTGGTGTCTTGCTACTGCTAGTAATTCCACTGTATGTGCTGTTTGATGCACCGCATACAAAATTGAAAATGGATACGTATCAATTTATAATCATATACATGATAATCGCGGGTGCACCGCTATTCATCCCTGTTTGGATGATACTTGATCAGGCGTCTGTATTTTTCATGGGCGGTGTCCTGTAATGATTTTATTTTATACTTGAAAACTATTGGGAAATCGTGTAATATACTTAAGTGCGCGAAATTAATAGTTTCGGTTCTTATTTTCATTCATTACGAATGATCAACTGGCCAGTTGAATTGGCAACCATGCCTGAATACACGATTTACCGAAACCTTTTATGAACCTATAAAGGAGAGAGACATATGAGAGTCAATGTGACATTAGCTTGTACTGAATGTGGTGACCGTAACTACATCACAACTAAAAACAAGAGAACAAATCCTGAGCGTATTGAAATGAGAAAATACTGCCCAAGATTAAACAAGTACACGTTACACCGTGAAACGAAGTAATTGTTTTCTATCCTCATCTATCGTTATTCGATAGATGGGGATTTTTATTTGAATTCTTTGAACAATCGTATATGTCCGTCTCAACTATGATATATTTATTAGTAGATTAATGTTTACATAGGGAGAGTATAGATTTATGACGACAATTTTAGATGGTAAAAAAGTTGCCGCAGCAGTCGGCGAAAAAGTAAAGACTGCGCTAGAGCTTTCAGAAAAGCATGGTATTAAACCGAAAATTGCATTTGTTCGTATCGGTGACTTATCAGATTCAATTGCTTATGAAAATTCTGCAAAACGTTTATTTGGTAAGTTTGGTATCGAAGCAGAGCAGCATCACTTCCCAGCAGATGTTTCACTTCGCCAATTTTTAAATCGCTTCAGAGAAATTAACCAAGACTATTCGGTAAACGGTATCCTACTGCTTCAGCCTGTGCCTGATCACATCGATATGAAGCGTGTGATTGAAATTATGAACCCGGTTAAAGATATCGACGGTATTACGCCGATGAACATGGGTAAAGTAATCACGGGTGAAAAAGACCGACTTGAGCCATGTACACCAGCAGGTGTGATTGAAATGCTCGATTACTATGATATTCCGCTTGAAGGAAAAAAAGTAACAATCGTTGGTGCGAGTAACGTTGTCGGTAAACCACTATCGATTTTAATGATGAACCGCGGCGCAACAGTGACGGTATGTAATGTACATACACCAGACCTCGTTGCCGAAACGAAAAATTCAGATGTTATCGTCAGTGCGGCCGGCGTCGTGAATCTGATTCGCGAAGAGCACGTCAAAGAAGGCGCAGTGATTGTCGACGTTGGTATCAACGTGAATGACGATGGTAAAATCGTTGGCGACGTTGACTTTGAAGGCGTTAAAGATAAGTGTTCATTCATCTCACCAGTACCAGGTGGTGCAGGGTCTGTAACATCATCATTACTCGTCTATCAGTTAATGCTCGCAACAGACTTCCAGAAAGAACCGGTACTTTTCTTAGAAAGTTAATGATATTAAAGCAGTTGCCAATCATATGTGATTGGCAACTGTTTTTTTATGTGAGCGTAATATTCAAAATATCCAAGAACGGTATAAAGACAAGTGAGTCTTGGGCACTATCCTGCGTTTGTTTTTCTCCAATTAAAATCATACTCCACGTATCGACGCGAACCACTTTCAGTTGGATGAAGTATCGTCTGCCGTCGTAATAATATTCGATGCGCACGGGTCTTTTATCTTTTAAGGCGTAGTTTAACACGCGATTCATCTCATCTATACGATCGTCGGAAAGCTCCGGCCGTTCAATTTTCGTCTGTGCGTCCACCATCTTTGCAACATTTTCAAATTGTTCAGGCATCGTTGCAAATGGGGCCCACTTAATCATGCCTCGACCTCTCGGTATATTCGAATTGAGTTCTGCCTGCGACATTGTTCTGTAGTCCAATTACAACACCTACTTCTTCTGAAAATTATGTACACTCATTATACGAACATACGTTCGATAAATCAACTCAATTATTTAAATTCTTGTCGTAAACTGTCATAATAGATAGAGATAAATAGGGCGGAGGTCATACTATGCGTGGATTGATTGGAAGTTATACAAAAGCTGAAGGACAAGGCATCTATGCGTTTGAATTAAAGGATAAAAGAATAGAAAATGTGAGTGTCGCAGTGCAGACTGCAGATGCGACGTATCTGACTGTTGCGGGTGATTATATCTATGCTGTTTACCGTGAAAATGGTGTGGCAGGTGTGCGCACATTTAAAATAGTGGATGATTCACTGCAGCTCGAACAGGTCGGCGAATGCTTAAATGACAGTGATTCCGGGTGTTATTTGGCAGTCGTTGGCGATGGGAAGTATCTCGTTGATTCTGGATATGCTTCAGGAGAAATAAGATTGTATGCGATTCGAGATCACGTGGTGACAAAAGTGCTCGACACATTTCAAATCGAAGGCAGTGGGCCGCACGAGCGACAAGATGCTGCACATGCACATTTCGTGGATGAGACACCAGATGGCAGATATTTAGTTGCAGTCGATCTCGGCGCCGATAAAGTCGTCACACTAAAAATCGAAGATGAACGATTGATGTTCGTTTCGGAGTATGTGACACCAGCGGGCAGTGGACCGAGACACATTCGCTTTAGTCCATGTGGACGCTATGCGTATGTGTTTACGGAGTTATCAAATGAAATTATCGTGCTCGGTTATGAAGATGGCGTGTTCGAATCGCTGGCAACATATAGCACGTTACCAGCAGACTTTGATGGCCATTCACAAGGTGCCGCGGTCCGTTTATCGGATGGGTATTTATATGCATCAAACCGCGGCCACAACTCGATTGCAGTGTTTGAACTAATCGATGGTGGTGCAGATTTGAAACTTATTGAGATTGAACAGACACGCGGAGACTGGCCGAGAGACTTTAACATCACACCGGATGGCGAGACACTTGTTGTGGCGCATGAGCGGTCACATGAAATTTCAGTGTTTGAAATTGGTGAGTCGGGACAGTTAACATTTATGGAGAACACCGCACGTGCCGATGAAGGTGTGTTTGTCACGTTCGTATGAGGAAGAAGTATGTTGTAATTACTGTATTGGTGGTTGTCTTTATCTTGTTGTTGTCACTGCCGATTGTTGATCGCACGAGCGATTCCGAGCGCGTGATTGTCGACTACACAACGCGCGACATCATCCACCCAAACTGCTTTGACCAAGCAGAAGGCATCACAAACAATGTTGACGAGATGTCACTTTCCACTGCGCGCGATTATCACGAGATGGAAATCCGGGACGAATGCTCGGTTGAGCGCCTGCCTGAAGGGAAAACATCGCTGTTGATGAAGATTTTTGAGTAAACCCACTTGAAGAGTGGGTTTTTTGTTGGCTATCGTGTCAATGAGAGTTGCACACTGACGCGCATATGGGTTTGCGTTCCAATGAGCCTCGCTCACAGACACGCAGGTTGATTTACGTGCCAATGAAACTTGTTCACAGACACGCAGATTGATTTGCGTGCCAATGAGACTTGTTCACAGACACGCAGATTGATTTAAGCGCCAATGAGAGTCGCTCACAGACGCGCAAACGGATTTACGCGTCAATGAGACTCGCTCACGGACACACAAACGGATTTACGCGTCAATGAGACTCGCTCACAGACACGCAGATTGATTTGCGTTCCAATGAAACTCGCTCACTGACACGCAGATTGATTTGCGTTCCAATGAAACTTGCTCACAGACACACAAACGGATTTACGTTCCAATGAGCCTCGCTCATAGTCCCGATAGACCCACAAAACCAAAAAACCACCCCAAAATCCAACTTTGGGGTGGGATTTCGGGGTGGTTCTCACACAACACAAACAACTACATTCTCACATCGTCAAATTCTTTGTGGCGAATGACTGGCGGTACATATGGGCATGTGCCTTTTACTTTTTTGCCTTCAGCACGTGCCATCGAGACGGCTTCGAGCACTAACTCTTTCGCGAGTCCTTGCCCGCGTTCTTCCGGCTTGGTGAATGTCGCCGTAATATCGAGGTGATTGTCGTACTCATCATAGATTAAATAAGCGATTTCTTCGTTTTCTTTAAAAATCGATAAACGTCCATCTGATTTTTGTATCATCTGACTCAACCTCCTTCAAATTAAACGAATTTATAAAACCATTCAAACCAGCTCACCGATAAATTACGACAATGCTTTCGTAATGTTCGGTACGACTTGCTTCTTACGTGAGACAACACCTTCTAATATCGCAGTGTTGTCATCTAAAGTAACGTCAAATGCTGCTTCAACGGCTTTATAGTCTTTACCCAAAGCGAGTACTTTAGAATCGGAAACTAAAATATTCGTCACGACAAGTATGAATAAGTCGTATTCTTCTCTATCTACTTCTGCATTGATTGCTGTTTCTAATTCTTGACGTCGTTCAAACACTTCATCAACGTCAACGACGTTAATCTGTGCGATGCGCACGTTCTTCTCATTCACCTCGAATGTTTTCGCATCTTGTCCGATCAGTTCGGCTGCAGTTTTATCTTTTGTTGATGCGCCAGCTTTCAGCATTTCAAGTCCGTACGTATCAACATCCACACCAGCAAGATCTGCAAGTGCACGGCCAGTCACTTCATCTTCTTTAGTCGTTGTTGGCGATTTGAACAATAGCGTATCTGAAATAACTGCAGATAACATCAATCCTGCCATATCTTTTGGAATGTCCAAACCTTCTTCTTTAAACACTTTATATAAAATTGTTGCTGTACATCCGACAGGTTCTGCTCTAAAGTAGAGCGGACTTTCTGTCTCAAAGTTTGAGATGCGGTGGTGATCATATACTTTTAAAATTTCAGCATTTTCAATGTTTGTCGCTGATTGCTGAAACTCATTATGATCGACGAGCATCACGCGTTCGCCATCGATGACGCTATCGATAATTTTCGGTGCATCCACACCAAAGTAATTTAAAGCAAATGCAGTTTCTTCACCAATTTCACCAAGCATGACAGCTTCTACATCATCATTGCCGCGTGCACGCTCGATATATTCAAGCACGAGTGCGGATGTGACTGTATCTGTATCTGGGTTTTGGTGTCCAAAAATTTTAATTGACATAGTTAATACTCCTTTGATTATGTTAAATAATTTCAGCAGCTAAGCTATTTTTCATGTGGTCGAGCGCAACCGTGTGTCCATCTGGATTAAATGATGCCACACAATTTTCTAACACTTGGATATGATAACCTAAATTATACGCGCCAATTGCAGTGTGCAGTACACAAATATCGGTAACGACGCCACCTAGTACTACTGTATCAATATTTCTCTCTCTAAGCAGTAAATCGAGATTCGTTCCTGCAAATGATGAATATCTTGTCTTGTCGATAAAGAACACGTTATCGAGTGATTTAATCTCTTCAAAACGCTCGCCGACTTTTCCATATAAATCACGGCCCGCTGACCCTTCGATATTATGTGGTGGGAACAGCTTTGTTTCTGGATGATGCGGATCATTCTCCTTATGGATGTCCATCATGAAGAATATCGGTGCTTTTTTATCGACGAATTCATTGATCGCATTCACCATGTTTTCCTCGACATCTTGTGCTGGCTTTCCTGCAGTTAACTTTCCGTCATCTGCTACGAAATCGTAAGAGTAATCAATAATTATGAGTGCTTGATTCATGCTCACGTTCCATCCTTTCTTTAAATTCCTCTGATAATATTTTCCTTCTCCATATAAATAATACATTACATATGAAGAGAATGACCACTATTATGCTGAAAAAGATAAAGTACGACGTCCCATTCGAAGCGTCTATCAAAGTACCACCGAGCACTGGTCCGGAGATGCTCCCGACACTAAAAAATATCCCGGCCATCAAGTTGCCAGCAGGTAGATTAAAGCGCGGTGTAATGTCAGTCATGTACGTAATTCCAAGTGAATACATCGAGCCTAAACATGCACCGGCAAGTGCGAACAATACGATATACATTGGTAACGATGATTTGACAAATTCCAGTAGTATAAATACGGAACCGCCGAGCAGCAGCAAGATACTGACTAATATCGGTCTGCCGATTTTATCTCCAAGTGCACCGATCGGTATTTGGAACAGAATGGCTCCGAAACTAAATGCAGGTAAAATCCACGTGATGTCTGCATACTCAAGACCTTCTCTCAGTCCATAGACGGGGAAGTTTGTGTGTAATGAACCTTCTAAAACACCAAACATTAACGGAAATAAAAACACGACCCAACTTGATTTTAAAACATTTTTAAAATTGACGAGTGTTGAAATGAAACTAATCGGTACACCGTTGTCTGATGGCTTTTCATCTTTTGCACCTTTTAGTAAGAAGATGAGCGGCCAGGCAAGCATTGTTAAAACACCGCTGACAATAAACGGCAGCGGCTCTGCAATTTCAACAAGCTCGCTGACTTTCGGTCCAATCATAAACCCTGCGCTGAAGAACAACCCGTAAAAGGCGATGACGCGTCCGATCTTATGTCTCGGTGTCGTATCGGTTAGCCACGTCTGTGTGGAGAAATGCAGTGCATTGTCGGCCACACCGACGATTAGGCGCAGTATAAACCAGAAGATAATGCCATCTAATATTGGAAACGCCAAGAGTGCAAGTGAGACGATGAGCCCGCCGGCGACAATTAATTTTCGATAGCCATATTTTCTGAGTGGTACTTCTATGAAGAGTGCTGAAAGAAAAACACCGATGTAGAGCCC
Organism: Aliicoccus persicus; assembly: GCF_900110815.1. Lineage (GTDB taxonomy): Bacteria > Bacillota > Bacilli > Staphylococcales > Salinicoccaceae > Aliicoccus > Aliicoccus persicus. The sequence continues at coordinate 85,210 of NZ_FOIT01000005.1, forward strand.
GGATGCGTGGATACCACTTATTGATGCGTCGATTGCCCGATGTTCAAATATGTATGCGATGAGTGGTAGCAACATGCCCTGTGAAAATCCAGAAATCGCAACAATGATAGATAAAATGATAAACTTGGCACGAAAGCTATCTAACATAATCCATTCCTCCGAGATATACAGTGTGGTATATTTTATAGTAACGAATTGATTATATCATGCAAAAGATGAAACGAAAGAGGCGTAAATGAATGTTCCAGAAAAATGATGACAGTCTTATGTTACACACGGATTTATATCAGATTAACATGGGAAAAGTTTATTTTGAGCAAGGGTTAGAAAATCGCAAAGCAGTATTTGATTTATATTTTAGAAACATGCCGTTTCGAAATGGCTATGCGGTATTTGCAGGTCTAGAGCGCATCGTAGAATACTTGGAGAATTTTAAATTCACAGAAAGTGATTTAGCGTATTTAAAAGATCAAGGCTATGATGATGCGTATTTAAATTATTTAAAAAATCTCAAGTTTTCCGGCAATGTACGCAGTGTTAAAGAGGGAGAAATCGTCTTTAACAATATGCCGTTACTTCAAATAGAAGCACCGATTATTCAAGCGCAATTGATTGAAACTGCATTGTTAAACATCGTGAACTATCAGACGCTAATTGCAACGAAAGCAAATCGTATTCGCCAAATTGTACCAAATGACACGCTGATGGAGTTCGGCACGCGCCGAGCGCATGAGATGGACGCAGCGATTTGGGGGGCGCGTGCATCGATTATCGGCGGATTTGACGGCACGAGTAACGTGCGTGCGAGCAAACTATTTAATGTCCCAGCATCAGGTACACATGCGCATTCGATGATTCAAGCGTATGGTGATGATTACACTGCATTTAAAGCGTATGCGGAGACACACAAAAATTGTGTATTCTTAGTCGACACCTTTGATTCGTTGAAGTCAGGTGTACCGAATGCCATTAAAGTCGCAAAAGAGATGGGCGACAAGATTAATTTTATTGGTATTCGCTTAGACTCAGGGGATATTGCATATCTGTCTAAACAAGCGCGTAAAATGTTAGATGCAGCAGGATTCGAAGATGCACAAATTATCGTTTCAAACGATCTTGATGAAGTGACCATCATGTCGTTGCTCCAACAAGGTGCGAAAGTGGATAGCTGGGGTATCGGGACGAAGTTAATTACAGCTTACGATCAACCAGCACTTGGTGCCGTGTACAAATTAAGTGCGATTGAAAATGAGGAAGGGGTGCTCGAGAACCGTATTAAAATATCCGGTGACCCAGAAAAACTTACGACACCTGCAAAGAAAAATATCTATCGTATTATTAATAAATCGACGGGCATGAGTGAAGGGGATTACATTACAGCATTCGAGGAGACGATCGATGAAAATGAACCGCTGCTCATGTTCCACCCAGTCTATACGATGAAGCGTAAAAGAGTTCGTAACTTTGAAAAAGTAGAGCTGTTACATGATGTCTATAAGGATGGTCAATGTGTATATGAGCACGAGTCAATCGAAGAGATGACAGCGCGCATGAACCGCGGTCTTGATTTACTTTGGGAAGAATATAAACGTTTCTTAAACCCAGAAAAATATCCAGTCGATTTATCGACGAAACTTTGGAATATACGCCAAGATTTAATCAACAAAGTGAATGATGAAATGGATGATGAATATGACGGATAAACAACGTGAAATTATCCAAACGCTACATGTAAAACCTTCGATTGATGCGCAAGATGAAATAAGAGAAATCATTGATTTTATGAAAGACTACGTAAAACAACATACATTCATAAAGAGTTTAGTGCTCGGTATCTCGGGTGGCCAGGATTCGACATTGCTCGGTAGACTTGCACAAATGGCAGTGGAAGAACTGCGAGCGGAAACTTCAGTTGATTATAAATTTTATGCCGTGCGTCTGCCATATGGTACGCAACATGATGATATGGATGCACGTGACGCAATTGAGTTTATTGCACCGACACATCCGGTGACAGTGAACATTAAAGAATCTGTAGATCATGGTGTTGCTGCACTAAAAGAAGCCGGTTTTAACTTGACTGAATTTCAAAAAGGTAACGATAAGGCGCGCGTGCGAATGAAAGTACAGTTTGCTATCGCCGCAAACACGTCAGGCGTGGTACTCGGAACAGACCACGCTGCTGAAGCGGTGACAGGATTTTATACGAAGTTCGGTGACGGGGCGAGTGATTTAATGCCTTTATTTGGATTGAATAAACGACAAGGCCGTGCGATGCTTAGCGCACTCGGTGCACCGGAGCACTTGATTACGAAAATTCCGACAGCAGATTTAGAGTCCGATCGACCACTATTGTCTGATGAGGAAGCACTTGGTGTTACGTATGATGCGATCGACGATTTCTTAGAAGGTAAAGAAGTTTCAGATAGTGATTATGAAACGATTGTCGGATGGTACACGCGTACACAACATAAACGTGATCTACCGTATAACAGATATACTAATCCCGAATAGACAGGAGCATTCATATGTTAGAAATTATCAATTCATCTATCTATACAGTGCTGCTCACGATTTTTATCATCCAAATCGTCTACGTCAGCTTGTTTACAATTCGTACAGTGATGGTGTTAAAAGGGTACAAATTCATCGCGGCCGGCATCAGTATTGTCGAAGCATTTATTTATATCGTCGGACTCGGGCTTGTGCTTGATAATTTAGATAACATCATCAATATTATCGTCTATGCGCTCGGGTACGCATCGGGTATTATGGTCGGTCTAATTATTGAGCAAAAGATTGCCCTTGGCTATGTTGTTGTCAATGTGACAACCGCTGAAAAAGATAAAGACCTACCCAATCATTTTAGAACGCTCGGATACGGTGTGACGCATGCGACAAGCTATGGTCGAGATGGAGAACGCACATCGATGCAAATTTTAACACCAAGAAAATATGAGAAGAAACTCATCGAAACCATTCAGGAAATCGATGATCGTGCATTTATTGTGTCATATGAACCGAAAAATATTTCTGGTGGTTTCTGGACGAAACAAGTGAGACGCAGCAAGCTAGAGGATTATGAACCGGAACACGTTGAAGATGTGTTAGACCTTGAACAAGCGTATTCAGAAACGGCGAAAGATGGAGACGAAGATGGCAAAAAAGAAATTTAAAGTTGAAGACAATGAATCAATAGACGATTGCTTGGCACGTATGAAAGAAGAAGGTTATACACCAGTAAGGCGTATGGAAAAGCCTGTGTTTAAAGAAGAGAACGGTGAAACAGTCGTGTCGCATCAAGAAATTGTATTTGAAGGTAAGAAGCTATAAAAGGAGAGGTTTCATGTGATTGCAAGGTATACAAGACGAGAAATGGGCGATGTTTGGAGCGAACAAAACCGCTATGTGGCATGGTTGGAAGTTGAAATTTTAGCGGCCGAAGCATGGGCAGAACTCGGTTTTATCCCGAAAGAGGATGTCCAAAAGATTCGAAAGAATGCAAGTGTTGATGCCGAGCGAATTCACGAAATTGAACAAGAAACACGTCACGATGTCGTCGCGTTTACGCGCCAAGTTTCAGAGACATTAGGCGACGAGAAAAAATGGGTACACTACGGGCTCACATCAACAGATGTTGTCGATACGGCGCAGAGCTTCGTATTAAAACAAGCCAATGACCTTTTATATGATGGGCTGTTGCGCATGCGAGATGTGTTGAAAAGAAAAGCGCTTGAACACAAGAACACGATCATGATGGGACGCACGCATGGTGTACACGCTGAACCGACGACGTTCGGTGTCAAGATGGCGCTATGGTATAAGGAATGGGAACGAAACATCAAGCGCTTTGAAGCGGCGCGTGCTGATGTTGAAGTCGGTAAGATGAGCGGTGCGGTTGGGACATTTGCGAACATTCCGACTGAAGTTGAAGAGTATGTCTGTGAAAAACTAGGCATCGGATTTGCTGAAGTTTCAACGCAGACGTTGCAGCGCGATCGTCATGCACATTACATAGCGACACTCGCCCTCATTGCGACATCACTTGAAAAGTTTGCCGTTGAAATCAGACATTTGCAGCGCACGGAACTCCGTGAAGTTGAAGAATCATTTGGCAAAGGACAAAAGGGTTCGAGCGCAATGCCGCACAAGCGTAATCCAATCGGTTCTGAAAACATTACTGGACTATCTCGAGTCATTCGTGGATATATTACGACAGCGTATGAAAATGTGCCGCTTTGGCATGAGCGCGATATTTCACACTCATCTGCAGAGCGTGTCATGTTGCCAGACGTGACAATCGCACTGGATTATATGTTGCACCGATTTGCAAACATCATTGAAAACCTATCTGTTTTCGCTGATAATATGAAAGAGAACATCGATAAGACATTCGGACTTGTCTATTCTCAAAAAGTCATGCTTACAATGATCAATAAAGGACTATCACGTGAAGCAGCATATGACTTAGTTCAGCCAAAAGCGATGGAATCTTGGGAATCGCATCAGCCGTTTAAACAACTATTAGTGCAAGATTCACGCATTACAGAAATTCTCAGTGACGATGAACTCGAGGCATGTTTTGATAAAAAACAGGATTTAAAGCGCATCGATACCATTTTCAAACGGGCTGGGTTAATTTCATAAACATAAAGGGTGTAAAATTATGAAAGTGTTAGTGTCAGTAATCGGGTTATCATTTATTACGGACCTGCTCGTGAATATCGGTATTATGGATGAGCCAGAACCACTGCCAGAAATAGAATTTATGTCATATGAAGTTGAATATGTCACGATTGAAGATGTGGCCATTCAGTTTCTTCCACGCTTCCAAGAAATCGATGGCGTGACGTTTATCAATGATATATTGTATGTTAGCGAGGTTGTTGGATTGCCAGAAACGTTTGATCCAGGACTTAGTCCAGAGGTAGAAGCGGCATATGAAGAAATGCGTACGGATGCGCTCGAATTCGACTTAAACTTTGTCATAACGAGTGACTACCGTTCTTATACCGGTCAAGAAGAGATCTATAATGATATGTTAGCCGTGTATGGCACGGTGGAAGAGACGAATAACTGGGTCAACCAACCTGGATTCTCTGAACACCAATCGGGACTTGCAATCGATGTCGGTTCATATGAAAGTTGGGAGCTGCAAGAAATGCCATTCGGCTTTACACCAGAGTCTGAATGGGTTGCAGAAAATGCACACAATTATGGGTTTATCATACGCTATCCAGAAGGCTATGAAGATGTGACAGGAATGTCTTATGAGCCATGGCATTTACGCTACATCGGTGTTGAGCATGCGACAGCAGTCTATGAAAGTGGCGAAACTTTGGAGCATTATCTCAACCTCGTCGATGAAGATGGCAATGTGAATATACCTGATGAATATGTTGATTATGAAGAAAATACACAACAATAAATGAAAAAATCCGTACGTTTATCTCAAAGTGGGATAGCGTGCGGATTTTCTTTTGTGTGGACAGATTCAGAAATCTCTTTTACTGCTATACATGATATAATGAGAACACGAAGTTTTGGAGGGAAATGTATGTTAGAAAACTATAAACATGTCTTTAAATTAGACCCGAATAAGACGATCAGTGATGCGCACTTAGAACGCTTATGTGAGTCTGAAACAGACTTGATAATCGTCGGTGGTACTGATGGCGTTACGCAGTCAAATGTACTCGACTTAATGTCGAGAATTAGACGCTATATGACACCGGTGGCGTTAGAACTCTCCAATTTAGAAGCGGTTGTTCCCGGTTTTGATCATTATTTTGTGCCTGCCGTATTCAATACGAAAGATATGAAATTTTTACACGGCATGTTACTTGAAGCGTTAGAGCGCTACGCGCATTTACTCGACTATGACACGATTTCATTAATGCCGTATTTGATTTTCAATGAAGAGTGTAAAGCATACAAATATGCAAATTGCGAACCGATCAATCGTGAGAACATGGCGTATTACATTCAGTTAATCGATAAAATGTATCGTCAAAAATATATGTACATCGAATTCAGCGGTACACTAGCTGAGAAAGAATTGCTGCAAGACATTTATGAGACGAAAACGAACGTGCATATGATCTATGGTGGTGGCATCGATTCGAAAGAAGCGTTCGACGAGCGCGCACCGTTTGCGGATACGTTAGTCGTCGGAAACTTAATTTATGAAGATTTTGAAGCAGCATTAAACACAGTAATTAGGAGTTAAATTATGGACTTATCTATGATGAACGAAGAGCAACTACAAGCAATTAAATCAACAGATGGCCCGTTATTAATCATGGCTGGTGCAGGCAGTGGTAAAACGCGTGTGCTCACGCACCGTGTGGCTTATTTACTCAGTGAAAAAGATGTGCCCGCATACAATATTTTGGCCATCACGTTTACAAATAAAGCAGCCAATGAAATGAAGTTGCGTGTCGAGCGCATCGTTGGGGCGCAAGATGCACGTGACATTTGGATTTCAACTTTCCACTCGATGTGTGTGCGAATACTGCGCAGCAACATTAACTATTTAGGCTATGATCGCAGCTTCTCAATCATCGATCCAACCGATCAACGCAATGTCATTAAAGACATCATGCGTCGCAGAAACATCGATGTAAAACAGCACAATCCACGCAATATCATCGGTTATATTTCCAATCAGAAAAATGCACTGACAAAGCCGAAAGAAGCGATGGAAACTGCCGATAAATTTCCAGACACCTTATATGCTGAAATTTATCAGACGTATCAAGAGGTGCTCTATAGAAATTCAAGCGTCGATTTTGACGATTTAATCATGTTGACGATTGAACTCTTTCAAAAAGAGAAGAGTGTACTCGAATTCTATCAAAACAAATTCCAATATATTCATGTCGATGAGTACCAGGATACGAACCAAGCGCAGTATGAGCTGATTCAACTGTTGGCGAAGAAGTATCGAAATATTTGTGTCGTCGGTGATTCTGACCAATCGATATATAAATTCCGTGGTGCTGATATCACGAATATTTTAAACTTTGAAGAAGATTATCCAGAGGCGAAGATCGTGAAACTCGAAGAGAACTATCGCTCAAGCCAGACAATATTGGATGCTGCCAATGCAGTAATTCAAAACAACATGGAAAGAAAACCGAAAAATTTACGCACAAAACGCAGCTTAGAAGAAAAGATTACGAGCATCGTCAGCGGTACGGAACGTGAAGAAGGGCATAGCGTTGTCAGTCATATTATGGACTTAAAAGGTAAGTATAAATATAACGATGTTGCTGTACTATATCGAACAAACGCACAGTCTCGTGCAGTCGAGGATGCACTGATGAAGTCGAATATCCCATACAAAGTTGTCGGTGGTATGAAGTTCTACGAGCGTAAAGAAATTAAAGACTTGATGAGTTTCTTACGCGTTATTCAAAATCCGCGTGACGACATCAGTTATGAACGCATTATCAACGTACCAAAACGAGGCGTTGGACAAAAGACGATCGATAAGATTCGTGCGCATGCTGAAGCACATGAAATCAGCATGTATGAGGCATTAAAAGCAGCGGACTTTATCGGTCTGAGTGGTAAAGTCGCCAATGCACTCGCATTGCTGAATGAAACGTTAGAGAATTTACAGAAGAAATCCCAGTTCATGTCGGTGACAGAGCTTGTCGATGAAACACTGCATGACACGGGCTACTTAGAAATGTTAGAAGCAGACAAGACGCTGGAATCAAAAAGTCGTATCGAAAACTTAGAAGAATTTAAAACGGTGACGATGGAATTTGACCGTGACAATGAAGTTTCGGATTCACTGCTGTTTGAATTTTTAAGTGATATGGCACTCGTATCTGATCAGGATTCGATTGAAGAGGACAGCGGTGTCACACTGATGACGATGCATGCATCAAAAGGACTTGAGTATCCAGTCGTGTTTATTATCGGACTGGAAGAGGGGATTTTTCCATCGCGTCGTGCGATATTTGATGAGAGTGAATTAGAAGAAGAGCGACGCTTGATGTATGTGGCACTGACGCGTGCAGAAGATCGATTGTTTATCTCTAGAGCTGAAACACGCACGATTTATGGTAAACAAGAGTCGAACATGAACAGCAGATTTTACGGTGAAATACCTGAAGAATTAATCGAAGGTGTGCAATATGAGCGACCGTCAGTAAGAATCGGTGGATATAATGCAGACCGTGCGAATCGCCCTGCACGTGGTAAAAGTCGCGTCGTAACGACAGGTGGCGCAACGTCTAAGTTTAAAACAGGCGATAAAGTAACACATCCTAAATTTGGTGAGGGATTGATTACTGCAGTTAAAGGTGAGGGCAGTTCTGAAGAGCTCGATGTCGTTTTTAAATCCGTTGGACCGAAGCGTTTGCTCAGTCAATTTGCACCAATATCTAAAAAGGAGTGATGTCCATTGTCCATGGAAGAGAGAATTAAAGAACTTCAAAAATCATTGACAGAACACAACTATAACTATCATGTACTCGACAAACCGACCATTCCAGATAGTGAATACGATGGGTTATTACATGAGTTGATTGACCTTGAAAATGAATTTCCTCAATTTAAAACTGATGATTCACCAACTGTTAGAGTCGGTGGGGATGTACTCGAAGGATTTGTAAAAGTAACGCATGACACACCGATGTTAAGTCTATCAAATGCTTTTAACGCAGAAGACTTGCGTGCGTTTGATAAGCGGGTGCGAGATGTTTATCCGGAAGCATCATATATGTGTGAGCTGAAAATTGATGGATTAGCCGTCTCATTAAAGTATGAAAATGGACGGTTCATTCAAGGTGCGACACGTGGGGATGGTCGCGTGGGTGAGAATATTACAGAAAACTTAAAGACGATTAAATCAATTCCACTCCGTGTAAACCGTACGGTATCGTTTGAAGTGCGTGGTGAGGTGTACATGCCGAAAAGTTCTTTCGTTAAACTGAATGAACAGCGTGTGGCAAGTGCACAGCAGTTATTTCAAAACCCACGTAATGCAGCCGCAGGATCATTGAGACAGTTGGATCCGAAGCTTGCTGCATCGAGAAACTTATCGATATTTACATACAGCGTAAATGATTTAACAGAACTCGATGCAGAATCTCAGAGTGCAGCGCTCGATGAACTCGATGCGCTTGGCTTTAGAACAAATAAAGAACGGCGTGTATTCGAATCCATTGAAGACGTCATTGATTGGACGGCGCACTGGACAGAACAGCGCAGTGAGTTGCCATATGAAATTGACGGTATCGTAATTAAAGTCAATAATTTTGATGCACAAGAAGCACTCGGTTTTACCGCACGTTCACCACGTTGGGCAATTGCATATAAATTCCCAGCTGAAGAAGTCGTAACCGAGTTGCTTGATATTGAACTGACAGTCGGCCGCACAGGCGTTATCACACCAACTGCCATACTGACCCCGGTAAAAGTTGCGGGTACGACGGTCTCGCGTGCATCATTGCATAACCAAGAATTGATTGAAGCAAAAGACATTCGTATTGGTGATAAGGTCGTCATTCGAAAAGCAGGGGACATCATTCCAGAAGTGATAAAACCACTCGTTGATGAACGCACAGATCAAGTGCCGTATGCTGCACCAACGAAATGTCCGAGTTGCGACCACGACGTCGTGAAGTTAGAAGAAGAAGTCGCAATTAGATGTATCAATCCATCGTGTCCGGCGCAGCTTGTTGAAGGCATAATATACTATGCGTCTCGTACGGCAATGAACATCGAAGGATTGGGTGAAAAACAAGTCGCTCAACTTTACGAAGCTGGACTCGTCAAAGATATCAGTGATCTTTATCAGCTTAAATTTGAAGATTTAATTGAACTCGAACGATTCGGAATTAAGAAAGCTGAAAACTTGTTGAACTCAATCGAAGCATCAAAAGAACAGGGATTACAAAAGCTCTTGGTTGGACTTGGCATTCGATTTTTAGGAAGTAAAGTATCCGAAATCATCGCTAGTGAATTCAAGACGATGGAGCGCTTGCTACAAGTGACACCTGAAGAACTCATGAATGTGCCTGAAGTGGGAGAAAAAATTGCGAACTCTCTATATACGTATTTAAACCATGAAGATATTCAAAAGTTGATTGAAAAGCTCGATCAATATGGCGTGAAAATGTCTGAAGATGTCGTGGAGCAGACGAGCAATTCATTTGATGGATTGACGTTCGTGTTAACCGGAAAAATGGAAGAGATGACACGTAATGAAGCGAAAGCTAAAATCGAGGCAGCTGGTGGAAAAGTGACTGGATCTGTGTCGAAAAATACAGATGTACTCGTCGCGGGTGAAGAAGCCGGCAGTAAGTTGACGAAAGCACAGTCATTAGATGTTACAATATGGAATGAGCAAGAATTTATTAAAAAACTGGAGCAGTAATATGAAAAAATGGTTATTAATCGGTGTGTTGCTCCTCGCGGCATGTGCAGACGACGGGGTAGATACATCACAAGATATCGTAACAGATGTAGATATACCTGTGTCAGATGGTGAAGAGACGGTCACATCGAGTGTCGGTTTAAATGAATCATACTATCAGTCTGTCATTCCATATGAACTATCACCTTCCCGGGGATTGACGAGCACGAATATGGTCTCGACATATAATATAGAATCGTTTGAAGCGGGGCTGCTCGAGCATAGTAAAGAAGTGTTTAGTGTCGAGGACTATTACTTCAGAGAAGGTCAAGTGTTTACGAGCGACATCGTCCGTGGGTATTTATCGCGTGCATATTCAGAAGATGAAATTGCAGATATGTCGGATGAAGCGCGCGAATCGAGTGGTGCATTCAGTAATATGGGCTTGAACCCATCGGTACAAGGCGAGACGAATGAGGCAGTGATTGCTGAAAACTATCCGAGATATTTATCACATATTCTAGAACAGAATTATATGGTTGAAAATGAAGATGGCGAGTATGAGCTAGAGGGCATGACAATTGGGCTTGCTTTAAATAGTGAGCATTTGTACCGTAGTGATAACAGCAGTAGCACCCAAGCGATGGCGATTAATGAAAGTGACTCGGTCAGCTTTGCAGAAGGTGCAATTGAAGAGATTTTAGAACGATTGCGTGCGAATGAGGCATACGAAGATATCGATATATTTTTTGCGGTCTATATCCAGTCCGGGCGCTATGACATCGTACCAGGGAAGTTTGTGATGACAGCACTTAGCCCAGGTGGAGAATCAGAAATTGAGTCGTTCGAATCAGTAGAAGAAGAGTTTGAGTTGTTACCAGCAACAGGTGAAACAATCGTGAGTGACGCAATTAATGCAGAGTACCGTAACTTTAACACACGATTGACCGAATACTTCGACAACTTCTCACAGACGATAGGTTTAGCACGATTCAAAGACGGTCAGTTTACCGAGTTGAATATCACGATCCCAATCGACTACACGAGCCGCTCCGAAGTAGTTGCGATGGCACAGCATGTGAAAGATATTCTTTTGAATAGCTTTGCTGGGATAGAAGTAGAAGTTGTGATTTCGAGTGCGCATGAGACATACGCAGTGATTACGAAAGATAGTGACGATAACATTAGTTATTATGTGTTTGATTAGATTTTTTGATCGCCCAACCACAGCATGTGGTTAGGCGATTTTTTGATTGTTGATGTGGCCTGCCAATTCAGGTTAGAAAAACAGTTTGAATTGGCAGTATTTTGATTTATCTGCCAAATCAGGTCCGAAAAAATCATTCGAATTGGCACATTTTGTTTATTTCTGCTAATTCAAAGAAATTCAGATATAAAAAGTGGGGTGAATTGGCAGTTGACAATGCTATCGCTAACTCACCTCTGATATTTGATCTGAGTGAGCTTTCTCGTGCTCACTCAGGGGAAAAAAGTGTTGTGAGTAAGCATGGTTTGGAGTCTCGTGCTCACTCGAGCCAGAAAATCACTGTGAGTGAGCACAGTTCGGTATCTCGTGCTCACTCAGGGGAAAAAAGTGTTGTGAGTAAGCATGGTTTGGAGTCTTGTGCTCACTCGATCCAGAAAATCACTGCGAGTGAGCACAGTTCGGTATCTCGTGCTCACTCGAGCCAGAAAATCACTGTGAGTAAGCACGGCCAAAGTCTAGCGTGCTACTTCGAGCTCAAAAAATTAAGTGAAGTAGCAGCTCTTGATTCTCAAAAATTACTCAATCTTCACTCGATACAAATACGGATAATTCTTACCAGCCAGATAAAATTCATCATCCTCAATATGTGCAATGCCATTCAAAGTGTCCATCTGGGCAATCTCGTCATCATCCATGTCAGCGGAGTAAACGATCTCCTCCAAATCATAGACTGCTACAACCTCACCACTAGACACGTCAATCTTGATTAAGTCGTAACTCAACCATATGTTCGCATATAAAAATCCATCCACGAATTCTAATTCATTAATGTTCTCAAATTCAGTCTCTATTTCATCAACAACTTCAAATGAATCCATACTTCTCAAAGTAACCGTATTGCTTCCATCACTCAACCAAACACCATCAGCATCCGCATCATATGCGAGTCCCCAACCTTCACCTTCATACGACACGGTATCAATCACTTCCAATGATTCATTATCACGCAAAAACAATGTTTCTTCTTTCCAAGTGAGTTGCATGACGCCGTCCGGTGTCACAGTTACCCCTTCACCGAAATAATCAGAATCCAGTCGATCTACCTCTTCAAATGTTCCACTATCAACATCCAAATAACCGATTCTAGAATCTCCATACAACCCAGTCGATAAAAGTAATCGACCCGCATCATCTATTTCCAGCCCTTGTACAAATAATTCATCTTCAATCGGGTAAGTCTCGATCAACGAAACATCAATATCAAGCCCGGAATCAGCATTCTCACCTTCATCTGCCGACACAATTACAGATTCAACAGGACCGACAAGAAGTGACACAATGAATATCCAAGATAAATCAATCATCATCTTCACTCCAAACAAAAAAAGACTAAGGAAATTTTCCTTAGTCTTATCATACAATAAATTACTTATCTTTAACGATTTCAGTTGTACGTACAAATTCGCGTTTCATATCTTGCGTGATTTCTCGTTGTGTCATTAGTGATACGACGATACCAGCAATTAGTGATAAGAAGAAACCTGGAATCATAGAGTATAGACCTGTTCCGAATGAATCGAATACGTATGTCCAAAGGATAACTGTTGTTGCCCCTGTAACGATTGCAGCAACGGCACCTGAACGTGTCATCTTCTTCCAGTGTAATGCAAGGATTACGAGTGGACCGAATGCTGAACCAAATCCAGCCCATGCTTCTGCAACGAGGTCAAGGATAACTGATTCGTCATCCCAAGCGATAATGATTGCAACGATCGCAACTAATACAACGGCAAAACGACCGATTGTTACGTACATTTTATCTAATTGTTCGTCAGTTTTATTTTCTTTCTTCTTCGTAAGATTACGAATTGGTCTGAAGAAGTCCTGCACTAATGAACTTGATGCCACGAGTAACTGTGAAGATATAGTACTCATAATCGCCGCTAAAATCGCAGCTAAGAAGAATCCACCCACAAATGGGTTAAAGAGTACTTGTGACATTAAGATTAAGATTGTTTCAGGGTCAACAATTTCATTACTTGTTGTGTCTATAAACACAACCCCTAAAATACCTGTGACAACTGAACCTGAAAGTGCGATGGCCATCCAAGAAATACCGATACGACGTGCAGCAGGTAGTATTTTGTGGCTACGTGCTGACATAAATCGAACGATGATATGTGGTTGACCGAAATAACCAAAGCCCCAAGCTAAACCACTGACAATCGTTACGAATGTAACGCCTGCAAATAATGATAAGTAGCTGATTTCATTGATTGAAGCTAGCTCATTTAAGCGAACTAACGGTTCAACATCGTACTCTGTTGTTAATGTAATGATTGCAACAGTTGGCACAATTATCATTGCGATAAACATAATCGTACCTTGGAATAAGTCCGTTAAACTAACGGCTAAATAGCCACCAAGGAATGTGTAGAATATAACGATACCTGCTACGACGAATAGACCGATGTAGTAGTTGATGTCGAAAGCATTCTCAAATAATTTACCACCAGAAACCATACCCGACGCTGTGTAAACCGCAAAGAATACGATTATAACAAGTCCACTTACTGTACGGAGAATACTCGTTTGGTCACGGAATCTATTTGCAAAGAATTCGGGAAGTGTAATCGAGTTGTTCGACACTTCAGAATAAACACGTAAACGTGGTGCAGTAACATGGTAGTTAACGTAAGCACCGATAGTCAAACCGATTGCGATCCATGCTGCTGAAACACCGGCACTGTAAGCTTCACCTGGAAGTCCCATGAGCATCCAACCAGACATGTCAGAAGCCCCAGCTGATAAAGCAGTTACCCAAGGACCAATGTTTCTGCCTCCGAGCATGTACTCATCAATGTTTGAGGTTGATTTTTGATATGCATACCAGCCGATATAGATCATGAAACCAAAATATAAAGCAATCATGATCATCTCTTGCCAACCGGCTGTGAATGTAAAGACGTTTCCTAAAGTCATGATGTAATTTACCTCCATCGTTTATTTTTGTTCTTTTCTACCGTAACGAACTTTACAGAAACTTGCAAGAGTGTATTTTTACATCGTCGTGTCTCTATTAGATTTTCATTATGTTTTCTGATAAAATTTAAATGTTATGATTTAAATTTAAGGAGAGATGTTTATGTCAGAAATCAACAAAGACATCGTTAAACACACCGCAAATTTAGCAAGAATTGAAATTAGCGATGATATTGCAGAAAGTTTCACGAGTGAGCTCGATAAAATAATAAACTACGTCCATGTCATGGATGAATTAGACTTAGAAGATGTTGTACCACAATTCCATGCGTTAAATTTAATGAATGTGATGCGCGAAGACATTCCTGAAGCACCGATATCTCAAGAAGAAGCGTTAAAAAATGCAAAACAAACAGAAAATGGCCAATTCAAAGTGCCACGTATGCTTTAAGGAGAACTGACATGGATATCAATCATTTATCATTAGAAACATTAGCAGAAAAAATAAAGTCTAAAGATATAAAACCATCAGAAGTCGTGGAAGCATATCTTGAACGTATTAAAACGATAGATCCGGAGATTGGCTCATTTTTACTTGTCAATGAAGAAGAAGCACTGAGAAACGCGAGAGAATTAGATGAGCGTCAAGCAGCTGATGATATGGAAGGCGAATTATTCGGTATACCGATGGGAATAAAAGACAACATCGTCACAAAAGACGTTGTTACAACAGCCGCGAGTCGTATGCTTGAAGACTTCGTACCGATTTATGATGCGACAGTTATGGAAAAATTGTATAAGGAAAATCCAGTTCTTCTCGGAAAACTGAACTTAGATGAGTTTGCAATGGGTGGATCGAACGAAAACTCTTACTTCAAAGAAGTTAAAAACCCATGGAATACGAAAAAGGTGCCAGGTGGTTCATCGGGTGGCTCTGCAGCAGCAGTTGCAGCTGGATTCGTACCATTTGCGCTCGGTAGTGATACAGGCGGTTCAATTCGACAGCCTGCTTCATATTGTGGGATTGTTGGAATGAAACCCACTTATGGACGAGTATCACGCTATGGCTTGATCGCTTTTGCCTCAAGTTTAGATTGCATTGGTCCGATGACACGCAATGTCAGAGATAATGCAAAGATTTTAGAAATTATAGCGGGCTCAAACTTAAAAGATTCAACGACGATGCCTGATGTTTCTAGTGACTTTTTATCTACAATCGATAGAGACATCAAGGGCATGAAAATTGCGATTCCAAAAGAATTCGTCGATGGTGCAACGGATGAGGTGAAATCTTCGATTCTAAAAGCGAAAGAAGTATATGAATCGTTAGGTGCAGTCGTTGAAGAAGTTTCACTTAAGAAAACGAAATATATCGTCAGTGCATACTTCATCATCTCTTCAAGTGAGGCGAGTGCAAACTTAGCACGCTTCGATGGTATTCGTTACGGTTATCAAGCAGAAGGTGTCGATAACTTAGAAGACTTGTATCGTAAAACACGTTCTGAAGGATTTGGTTCTGAAGTGAAACGTCGTATTTTACTCGGAACATTCGTTTTAAGTGCGGGACACTTTGATGCACATTACTTACGCGCACAAAAATTAAGAACGATCATTACACAAGATATGAATGAAGTTTTATCTGAATATGATTTAATCATGGGGCCGACAACTCCGTCTGTTGCTTATGATTTAGGTAGTAAACTCGACAATCCGTTAGACATGTATTTAGATGATGTATTAACGGCGTCTTCGAACTTAACTGGAATGCCTGCAATTTCAATTCCGGCTGGTTTAAATAAAGAAGGTATGCCGATTGGATTACAGTTGATTGGTAAGCACTTCGATGAAGCAACAATTTATAATGCAGCGTATCAGTTTGAGAAAAAAGTTAACTTACATGAAGCACTTAAAGCATTAAGTTTGGAGGGGAAATAAATGCACTTTGAATCTGTGATTGGGCTTGAAGTCCACGTTGAATTAAAAACAAAATCCAAAATGTATAGTAGTGCACCTAATGAATTCGGTGCAGCACCTAACTCCAACTTAAATGCAGTCGACCTCGGTTATCCAGGAACATTACCTGTTGTAAACCGTGAAGCGGTGGAGTTTGGAATGCGTGCAGCGATGGCGTTGAACATGGAAATTGCGGATGTTACATCATTTGACCGTAAAAACTATTACTATCCAGATAATCCAAAAGCGTATCAGATTACTCAAGATCGGGAACCGATTGGACGTAATGGATGGCTTGAAATAGAAATAAATGGTGAGAAAAAACGCATCGGTATTACGCGTTTACACTTGGAAGAAGATGCAGGTAAATCATCTCACTATAGCGACCACTCATTGGTAGATTTAAATCGCCAAGGCACACCGCTTGTAGAGATTGTTTCAGAGCCAGATATCAGATCATCAGAAGAGGCGTATCTTTATCTAGAAAAGTTAAAATCGATCATTCAGTATACGGGCGTATCTGATGTGAAGATGGAAGAAGGGTCGTTGCGTTGTGATGCGAACTTATCACTGAGACCCGTCGGTCGTGCAGCATTTGGTACAAAAACGGAGATTAAAAACTTGAACTCGTTTAACTTTGTGCGAAAAGGATTAGACTATGAAGCGCTTAGACAAGAAAAAGTATATCTTTCAGGCGGAAAAGTTCAACAAGAAACACGTCGCTATGATGAAAAGACGGGTGAAACAATATTGATGCGTGTAAAAGAAGGTTCGGATGATTATCGTTATTTCCCTGAGCCTGATTTAGTCGCAATTCATATTGGTGAGTCATGGAAAGAAGCAATTCGTAAATCCTTACCAGTACTGCCGGATGAATTGTATGAACGATATATTAATGCGTATCAGTTACCGGTAGCAGATGCACGCCAGATCACTTTAAATAAAGAACAGGCAGATTTCTTAAATGAAATGGTAGAAACACATCAGACAGATGCGAAGTTATCAGCAAACTGGCTGATGGGTGAAGTGACAGGTACGCTTAGAAAAGAACGTAAAGAACTTGGAGAGACTGGTTTAACGCCGAAGAATTTAGGTGAAATGATTCAGCTCATTGAAGATGGTACCATTTCGAGTAAGCAGGCGAAAAAAGTGTTCATGAAGTTGTTCAAAGCGGGTGGAGAAGCACGTCAAGTTGTGAAGGATTTAGGGTTAGAGCAGCTTTCTGATCCGAAGCTATTGCTGGAGATTGTTACTCGAATCTTAGATAACAACGCACAGTCGATTGAAGACTATAAAAATGGTAAAGACCGTGCAGTCGGATTCTTGGTCGGCCAAATCATGAAAGAAACGAAAGGCCAAGCGAATCCAAAGATGGTAAATGAGATTTTGCTAGAAGAGATTAATAAGAGATAAATGATCTGAAGCCGCGGCATGTTGCGTGGCTTTTTTTGTGGGAGAAAATGAGTGCGTATGGATTTGCGTTCCAATGAGCGTTGCTCACAGACACGCAGATGGATTTGCGTTCCAATGAGACTTGCTCATAGACACGCAGATTGATTTGCGTTTCAATGAAACTTGTTCACAGACACGCAGATTGTTTTGCGTTCCAATGAAACTCGCTCACTGACACGCAGATTGATTTACGTACCAATGAGAGTCGCTCACAGACACGCAGATTGTTTTGCGTTCCAATGAAACTTGCTCACAGACACGCAGATTGAGTTGCGTTCCAATGAGACTCGCTCACAGACACGCAGATTGATTTGCGTTGCAATGAAACTTGCTCACAGACACGCAGATTGATTTAAGGTGTGCTGAGTCCTACTTCTACTGTTCTCACCTAATTCACCCACAAACTCCACACAAAAAAATCCCCATCACAAACGCAACGGGGACTAAATTAAATCTCTTATTCAGCTAATGTTTCATAGAATGTATCCGCGACGTTATCCAAAGTCGCTTCGTTCAGCTGGTTCTCAAACAATCCTTCAGCTGTGTCGTTTAAATGGATATAGTTAAAGTCATTATCCGTGAAATACTCGTAATCATCTTCAAGTGCTTCCGACAGATTTTCATTTTCATAAATATCCGGGTCACCGATCAAGTACACGATAAACTCCTGGTTCACCAAGTCCTGATACACTTGCTCGATATTCCCGAGTGTACGGTTGTGTAAAATCTGAATATCAAAATCTGTTACTTGCATCGCATTAAACATGACGACATCGAATGAATTATCAACAAATATGCTCGATAAGTTGAGTGAACTTGCTTCTAATGATTCACTTTCAAAATTGATGTTTTCATCATCAAACGCCTCGTTCAATCGCTCTATCAAAGCATCAGCATTAAAGTAAGGCGGGAGTTGTAAACTGATGTTTAATGTTTCACCGTTATCTACCTTTTCCTGATAAAGGGCATTCAACTCTTCATTTTGGAACGTTGTATTATATTCAACTTCTTCTTCAGATTCTTCTTCGTTCTCTGATTCTTCTTCAGATTCTTCCTCGTTCTCAGACTCATCATCTGATAGTTCTTCGTCAGGATCTGCTTCTTCGACGTCTTCTTCTGGCTCTTCTTCTAGCTCTTCATCAACTGCTTCTTCGTCTGTCTCAGTGTCCTCTACAGATTCTGAATCTTGATCTATTTCTGCTTGTTGTAGTGCTGTATCTGGTGTGAAGAAAAAGTTAAAGTATAGACCAATCAATAAAAAGGCAACCAGTACAAAAAATATAATTTGTTTCATGGGTGAAAGTACTCCTAACATGGGCAAAATAATTCGCTTGATAATATGATTTAATGATATTATACATGAAACGGATTGTGTATAAAAGAAAAGCTAGGTGATTACATGACAGCGACTAACCGTGATGATTTAAAACAGCATAGGCATGTATATTTAAGTACGTCCTTGGACTTAATTGAACACTTTGGTAATGAAATTATTGAGATTCATCATCTTCCTGATTTTAAAGCATATAAAGTCACGGATAAGGCTGATGTGCACAGCGTTGTAATTATTAAGGAGAACATTGTATTTCAAACGTTATATGAATCTTTATCCAATAAATATAAAAACTTAGAATTGAGAATAGAAGATCCTAAAAAGATGGTCATTCGCTTTTTGGAATGCTCATTTACAGTAGAATTGCTTTTAATCGGGCATTCTGATTTTCATGAAAATATTAGAGATGTACATCTCAGTGACTGATAGGAGACATATATGAAAACAGCTCGAATTATCTATAATCCCACATCTGGTAAAGAACAATTTAAACAATCTCTGGCGAAGGTGTTACAAAAGTTTGAAGAGGCAGGATTTATCACGAGTACGCATGCAACTACAGCACCGAACGATGCGACGAAAGCATCAGTGGCTGCTTGTGAAATGGGGATTGAACTGCTGATTGTTGCTGGTGGTGACGGTACAGTCAGTGAAGTCATCAATGGACTCGCGCAATGTGAATCACGTCCGACACTCGGTGTTATACCGGTAGGAACGGTTAATGATTATGCGAAGGCACTTCATATTTCAGATGATATTTTTGAAGCTATCGACACGATTATAAACGGTGTGACGGTTGAAGTGGACATTGGAAAAATGAATGACAAGTACTTTATGAATATAGCTGGTGGTGGTAAAATTACAGAGGTATCATACGAAGCACCGAGTCGTCTTAAAGCGATTATCGGTCCGCTTGCATACTATGTAAAAGGTATCGAATTTCTACCACAGATCACATCTTCTGAAGTAAAAATTGAATACGATGGTGAAGTGTTTCAAGGAAAAATCATGTTGTTTTTAATCGGGTTAACGAACTCGATTGGTGGATTTGACAAGCTCGTCGAAGACCCCGTATTTGATAATGGCTATTTTTCATTATTCATCGTTAGAGATGCATCGCTCGTTGAACTTGCGCATTTAATGACGCTCGTTTCTAGAGGAGAACACTATGATCATCCGAAACTTCAAATCATCCGTGCGAAAAATATTTCAGTGGAAAGTACGAATGATTCAATGCAGCTGAATTTAGATGGGGAATACGGTGGAAAACTGCCAGCAAAGTTTGAAAATTTACAAGCATTTTTATCGATACGTGTGCCAGAAGCAGTGAAGAATGCTCATTTTAAGCGCACAATACAATCTTAAACGTAAGCAAATATGCTTGCGTTTTTTACTTTGGAGGGAAATCAGGTGAAGCTGACTATATTTGCGACGACGGACGTACATGGTGCGATTTATCCGTACAACTATTTTGATAATGAAGATAAAACGACGAGTTTGCTACATGCAGCGTCATATATTAAAGAATATCAGGCACGTCATAAAGAGGATGTCGTATTAACTATTGATAATGGAGACTTTTTACAAGGGGATACATGGAATGATTATGATGCAGAACATCCCGATCTAGCGCTTGCACCGACGGTGGTCAATGAGATATATGATGTTGTAGGACTTGGAAACCATGAATTTAACTTTGGTTTCGATTACTTGAATCAAGTGCTATCTAAGTACAAAGCACCGATAATCAATTCGAATATTTCGTTTAAAAATTCATTGAAAGATGTCGTGAAACCGCATCACATTGTCAAAAAGAATATCAATGGCCATGTGCTAAAAATTGCTTTTGTCAGCGTCGTACCAACCCAGGTTACAAAGTGGGATCATGTGCATTTTCGCAGTGACGCGTCAATTGTCAGTCCGATGTTAGAAGCACTTAAAAAAGAAGTGCAACATGTACGTGATCAGGGTGCAGATGTTGTCATTGCACTTGCGCATACTGGTTTAAAAGTAGATGTGGATCCGTATGATGTACATGGTGAGAATCAGGCGTATTTATTTGCACAAATGTCAGAGGAATTACAAATAGATGGCATCGTGTCCGGGCATACGCATGAAGTGTTTCCATCTGATGCACTTGATTTGCGTCATGATATAACAGATGGTGTGATTAACAATGTAGCGATTGTCCAACCCGGTGTGTCGGCCAAAAAGTTAGGGCAGCTTGATTTTGAATTGGAATTCCATGAAAACACATGGGAAATCAAGAAGCGCAGTGCGAAAGTATTAGAAGTCGATAAAATGCAACTGGACCAAGAGTTATTAGGCAAGTTCAAACCATATCACGAAGATGTGAAGGACTATCTCACAGAACCAATCACAACGCTTAAAGAAGATTGGCATACGTACTTTGCTCAAGTGTTGCCGTCCCCTGCAGTTCAAGTGTCGGGTGAAGCGGCGAAAGTATATGCGGAAAAATTGATTGAAGACGGTATAATACCGAACCTACCCGTACTATCATTCAATGCACCGACGCGTGCAGGGAGAGATGGTGCACATGACTATACTCAGATTTTAGCGGGTCCATTAACGCTATCAGATGCAATCAATCTATATAAACATGCGAATACAATTGCGATATTAAAAATTAGCGGAAAGCGATTGAGAGAGTGGCTCGAGTGGAGTGCTTCTCAATTCTTAACAGATGGTGAGCCATCACTGCTTGATTCAAATGATTCAAAAACGGGGTTCCCAAGTTATAATTTTGATATGTTTTACGATTTAGAATACATCGTTGATATAACAAGCCCGCCAAGATACAACAGTTCTGGCGCAAAGATTTCTGATAGTCGTCGTCTTTTATCGGCAACGTATAGAGGAGAACGTATCAAAGAGACGGATGTATTCCTTGTCGCTGCGAATAACTACCGCGCATCGAATACGCCATTGTTGCAAACACCAGACGTTGAAGTCGTCTATGAATCACATGTGCTCGTCCGCGATCTTTTGATCGACTACTTAAAGTCTGGGCGAACATTCACAAAAGCATCACCGCTGACTGTGTTACCATCAAAAAAATACACGTTCGTATCGGCAACGAAGGCACAACAATTTATAAAAGATGAGCCAATTCGTCATATTAAAGACTTGGGCAATGGCTTCAGCGTTTATGAGGTGGATTATGGCAATCACAAAAAATAATTATTATGAAGGCACAGTTGTTGACTACACACACGAGGGGCTTGGTGTTATAAAAATCGACGGGTATCCTGTGTTTATTCAAGATGCGCTGCTCAATGAGTCCATCCGTTTTAAAGCAATCAAAGTGAACAGTAAGTTTGGCTATGGCAAGCTGATCGATATCATCAACAAATCAGAAAACCGAATAGAACCACCGTGCCCATACTATTTTCAGTGTGGCGGCTGTCAAATTCAGTCGATGTCATATGAAGAACAACTTGAGTTTAAACGTATCGTCGTGAAAAATAATATGCGACGATTACCAATTGACCTATTGATCCATCCGACGGTGGGAGATAATGATGGCAATTACTACCGTAATAAGTCACAAATCCCTGTGCAAATGCGTGACGGGAAACTGGAGATGGGCTTTTACAGAGAGCGCTCGCACGACTTAATCAATATCGACCATTGCCTCATCCAAAAAGACATTCACAATGAACTAATGTTGCGGACGAAAGAATTGATTGAAGCGGAAAATATCTCGATCTACGATGAAAAGAAACATCAAGGATTACTAAGACATGTCATCATACGTTCATCACATGATGACGCACAAGTTCAGATCACATTCGTAACTAACGGAAAGGAAAATGTGTTCCGAAACATCACCAACACACTTGCTGCAGAGTATCCGAACATTAAAAGCATCGTACAAAACATCAACGATAGAAAAACGAATGTAATCATGGGTAGAGAAAATAAAGTACGCCATGGAGAACCATACATTGTAGACACGCTTCTAGGAAAACAGTTCAAAATCCGAACGAATAGTTTTTATCAGGTGAATCATCGTCAAACTGAAAAACTATATCAACTCGCAATTGATGCAGCCGAATTAAAAGGTGACGAAGTAATCGTTGATACGTATTGTGGAATCGGAACGATCGGCCTTTCAGTTGCGGATAAAGTAAAACAACTCATCGGTATTGAAATCGTCGAGAGCGCGGTCCTCGATGCGCGTGAAAATGCGAAGTTAAACAATGTGGAGAATGCGACCTTTTATCAAGGTGCATCAGAAGATGTGATGAAAGAACTCGTGGTAGACGGGATTAAACCAGATGTCGTATTTGTCGATCCACCGAGAAAAGGATGCCATACAGACTTTTTGGAATGTTTAATAGAAGTATCTCCAGAGAAAATTATCTATGTATCATGTAATCCAAGCACGCTTGCACGCGATATGAAGTACTTGATGGCGAATGGATACACAGCAAAAGAAGTCAGACCACTGGACATGTTTCCTCAGACGAATCATGTGGAGAGCGTAGTTTTGTTGATTAAAGTACATAAATAATTATTATGGATATAAGATATGTAAAGTCGATAGCCGGACTTAAGTTAAATCAGTCGGCACAGAATCCGATTACATATCTGACTCCACAGGAGTGAGATAAAATTCCGATTTTCGGAATTAAACATATTTGAATTTGTGAGGATAGTTTATATGTCGGAAAAATGGGACGCATATGATAAAGAATTTAATATAATTGATAACATGATACTTGAAAGAGGACAAAAGATACCAAAGGATGTTTATCATTTGGTAGGCGAGATTATCGTAAAACATATAGATGGAACTTATTTACTTATGCAAAGAGATTTACGCAAGCACTTGGGTGGAATGTGGGAACTCACAGCTGGTGGTTCGGCTTTGCAGGGAGAAAATTCTTTGGAGTGTGCTATTAGAGAATTAGAAGAAGAAACAGGAATTAAGACAACAGATTTGATTGAACTTGATAGAATTGTGCATGAAGCACACCAATCATTATATGTTGAATTTTTATATGTCGCAGATTGTAATAAGGATATAGTAAAACTTCAAAAAGATGAAACCATTGCATATAAATGGGTAACAAGAGATGAAATATTAAATATGCAAGATAATATGGCATCATCTAGAGCATTGAGAATGATAATAGAGCAAAGGTTTTAACACAAATCCCAGTTTGTCGAGATGATGTTAGACAATGAAATTGTAATTTACGCAATAGGCATTTACCCTATTTGCCTATACGAGCAATAAGGCAATTCAATATTGGTATCGGTTCGACATACCCATTTTAAGGCGAAAATAGGTGTTCCACCATTCCCTTGTACAGTGGGAGTTGAATAGGTTGTTCACCCACGAACCGAGCCACGTGGAGTGTGTTGTCTTGATGTCAAGGGTGGATGAATAAGAGTGATTGAAGTATTGCTAGAATGATGTTTATAGGGTTTTTCCTAAGTTTATTTTATGTTAATAAACAGGTGGAACCCTTTTTGTTGTTGGGGTTAGAGATGATGGAAATTGGGGTTCAGTCGATGGAATGGATTTATGGTAGGAGAGTTGACAGGATAGATAATTGGGGAAATCGTGTTATTTAAGACTAATTAATATCATGAATAGACTCAGTAGAAATCTCATTAAACAGGCACCGATGGAGGTGCTCGTCAGTGATTTAACCGATGTAAAAGTGTCAGGAAAGTGGCATTACATATGTGTATTTATTGACCTGTTTAATCGTGAGATTGTTGGACATATTGGACACTCAGATGCTAAACATTCTGAGTGTTTTATATTTTACCCACAATTTTTAAACTTTAGTGTTGACTCTAACGTTACGTGATACCTTAATGTGGATATCGAAAGGAGGGAAAGTCATTGGCTATGAAAGTTAAAGAGATTGCTGATTTAGTTGGTATTAGTGTGCGAACACTACATTATTATGATGAGATTGGATTATTATCACCAGAAGAGACAACGGATTCTGGTTACCGTCTTTACTCAAATAACAACTTGATGATGCTGCAACAAATCTTGTTTTTCAAAGAACTCGGTGTGCCATTAAAGGATATAAAAGAAATCATCAGCAGTTCTTCATTCGATCAACATGAAGCACTCGTACGACATCAAGAAATGTTAGAAAAGAAACGTAATCAATTGGATAAGTTAATCAATACTGTAGATAAGACTATTAAACATATGAATGGAGAGATTGATATGACAAATAAAGAAAAATTTGAAGGATTTGATTTTAGTCATAATCCGTACGAAGAAGAGGCGCGCAAACTTTATGGTGACAAAGCTGTCGATGAATCGAATGCCAAAGTGAAAAGTATGTCTAAAGACACCCAAAATGAGGCGCAAGAAGAAATGACGAGAATTTATACAAATCTCGCTTCTATCCGAAATACATCACCTGAATCTAATGAGGCACAAGTAGCAATCAAAGAATGGTTTGATTATTTAAATCATTACTTCGGAAATTATTCGCTTGAAGCGTTTAAAGGATTAGGCCAGATGTATGTCGATGATGAACGCTTCACTAAAAACATTGACCAATATGGTGAAGGTCTCGCAAAATTTATGTGTGAAGCGATGGCTCACTTTGCAGACATAAATAAATAACTTTTAACCGAATGTTTCATGCCATCCAAGTATAAGCAGTCATTTTGATATCCCGCCAATATTCTACTAACATTAAAAATATGAAACACTTTTACAGATTTTAAAGTGTTAAGTAATGAAAATGGAATCTAAGTAGGAGGACGTATCAATGAACGTACTTGTAATTGGAGCAAATGGACAAATTGGTCAACATCTTGTGACTAAACTACAAGAATCAGGTAAGCATCAAGCGACTGCCATGGTTAGAAATGAGGAGCAGACGGCTAAGTTTGAAGCACAAGGAGCCAAAACAGCACTTGTTGACCTAGAGGGAAGCATTGAGAAAATTGCTGAGGCAGCACGTGGTATGGATGCTGTTGTATTTACAGCAGGTTCAGGTGGTCATACGGGTGCTGATAAAACGATGCTGATCGACTTAGATGGTGCTATTAAATCGATGAAAGCGGCTAAACAAGCAGGTGTTAAACGCTTTGTAATAGTAAGTGCAATTGGAGTTCATAGATATCATGATGGTAACCATGATCAAACAACGAGCGCTATTTCGTATTACAGTGCAGCTAAATATTACGCAGATGTTTGGTTACAGGACAGTGGACTTGATTATACAATCATCCGTCCAGGCGGACTAACGAACGATCCTGGTACTGGAAAAGTCGACGTTGCGAATGACCTTGAGTTTGGATCGATTTCACGTGAAGATGTTGCATCTGCAATTCTTGCAGCACTTGAGAATGATCAAACAATAGGAAAATCA
The DNA here is from genome assembly GCF_900110815.1 of Aliicoccus persicus. GTDB lineage: Bacteria > Bacillota > Bacilli > Staphylococcales > Salinicoccaceae > Aliicoccus > Aliicoccus persicus. The sequence continues at coordinate 111,897 of NZ_FOIT01000005.1, forward strand.
TTCGATATGATCAACGGAGAAACTTCAATTGAGGATGCATTAAAAGCATTATAATTTTAAAAAAATCTATAAAGTCTCAGAAGCAAATGCTTTTGAGACTTTTTTTGATAATAAAATAAAGTTACACGATTATTGATTGAAAAAATAATGAATTTTTTAGAATCTATCAAAATATCAGGCCATCATACAAGACATATTCATCTCCAATGATATACTTGAACTAACAACATGTGGAGGTATCAAAAGTGAATTCGAATGTGGGTCTCATGATAGAGGGCGGCGGCATGCGATGTGCGTATTCAATTGGTGTACTTGACCTGTTTCTCGAAAAAGAATTGGAGTTTAAAAGTGTTGCAACAGCATCAGCAGGTGCAGTGATTGCAGGGTCTTTCATCTCAAAACAGAAGCGTAGGAATTACGAAATGCTGAGTAATTTAAGTGATAACAGTAAAGCAATTTCAATATTTCGCTGGTTCAAGGAAAAAGAACTGTTCAATATGGATTACATTTTTGACGAAATACCCAAAAGTTTATTTCCGCTTGATTTTAATAACATCAAGAACTCGGAGACGGAGCTTATCATTGGCACGACGGACATCAACACTGGTGAACCGGTATACTACAATGAATTTAATTCACTTGACGACTTGAATATGGTTACCCGTGCCTCATGTTCATTGCCTGTTCTTGCCTCTAGTGTGAAATATGATGGAAGGGAATTGATGGATGGTGGCGTATCCAACCCACTTTTGATTGAACCTTTGCTCGAACGTGGATTGACTAAAAATGTCATTATTTTGACCCGTAATTTCGGTTATAAAAAACAGGCGACACAATTGAACTGGTTGTATAAAAGACTGTTCAAAGATAAGCCTGCACTTAGAAAGCTGTTGAAATATCGACATCGTGCATACAATTCAACGATGGAGATGATCAATGAACTTCAGAAACGTGGAGAGCTTTTTGTTATCCAACCAGAACTGCCATTACTCGCAAGCCGGGTGGAACAGGATAAGTTTAAGCTTCAAGAATTATACATGTTGGGTTACAGGGATGGGAAGAAGAAATACGAGGATCTGAAGGCATTCATTAGCGGCATCCCGGTGGATCAGTTCGAGTCTCGAGGCGCAGTTGATTTTCGAGCTGAAACTACGAATTAATTGATGTCATCAATTCATGATGATAATGAAGAATCTGTCTTATATTTTTTATAATTTTAATAGAATATCCGTTGATTTGCTCCTCCTTAAGTAGACATTTAAAAAAGTAGAAACTTCAGGGGGAGTATTTTGTAGAAATCTAATATTGTATATCCAAATGAATTCTTTAAGCAGTTGCTCCAATTGCTATATAAAAAGCTGCTGATAATGTAAAGTAAACAATAAATATGTAAGTGGAGGTTCATATGATACTCGGATTGCATCATGCTCAAATCACTATTCCAAAAGGTGCGGAAGAAGAGGGTAAACAGTTTTATTGCGATATATTAGGCTTAAAAGAAGTAGAAAAACCAGAATCACTCAAAGGACGTGGAGGTTTTTGGTTAGAAGTTGGAGATAGAAATGTTCATGTCGGTACAGAAGACGGATTTGACAGAAACACGACGAAGGCTCATATAGCGTATTTAGTCGATGATATTTCTTATTGGAAAAGATGGTTAGAGAAAAATGGTGTCAAGCCAATTGAAGGTGTTCCAATACCAGGCTTTGATAGGTTTGAGTTTAGGGATCCATTTGGTAATCGGGTGGAAATGATTCAAGAAATATAAGATGAGATTAATCAAGAAAGGAGTCTTAAAGATGATTAATGATACTGATAAAAAATACTTAAAACGTTGTATTGAACTAGCAAAGACTGCGCTTGAAAATAATGATGAGCCATTCGGTTCTGTTCTTGTTTCAGCGGATGGTGAAGTACTGATGGAAGATCATAATCATGTTGCAGGTGGTGACCATACACAACATCCGGAATTTGCGTTGGCAAGATGGGCTGCAAATAATATGACGCCTGAAGAAAGAAGCAAAGCAACAGTCTATACTTCTGGTGAGCATTGCCCGATGTGTTCGGCTGCGCACGGTTGGGTTGGCTTAGGCAGAATTGTGTTTGCAAGTTCAACTGAACAATTAACGCAGTGGTTGGATGAATTAGGTGTCGCACCATCACGTGTTCGAAATCTTTCGATACAAGACGTCATTCGTGATGCGGAAGTGGATGGACCGGTACCTGAATTAGCAGAAGAAGTAAGGAAGTTACACGAGCAATTTCACTCATAAAGAATCAGAAGGAATTACTTGGACATTTGTAAGTCCGTCAGCTATTTTTGATGCAGATGGCGCTTGAACTGGTCGTTATCAATTAGGTAAAGATAACTTGCTCGTGAATTCTAAAGGAAATAGTTACATCAGTTATGCAGACTTTGCGATCGCTATCGTAGATGAATTAGAAAATAAAGATCATCTCAATACACGTTTTACAGTCGTTGTTGAAGAAGCTTAAATCCACAATAATAGATGATTGAGAAAGAGATATTAAAAAGACTCAGAGCAATTCGCCACTGAGTCTTTTTATGGTAATAGAAACTTTTGTCTAAATAAACCCAGCAGAAATGATAAGTATCGTTAATCCATGTGTTAAAGTCGCTGGAATCAGACCATATCTTTCATAGATGATGGCACAAACAATACCTTCAACGAGTGTGAAGACGAGTATCAATACGCCTAAATCTGTCACAGTGATTGCTAAAAATGTATGACCGATTGCGAAGAATAATCCTGACAACAAAATCGAACGAATGACGCCTACTTTCTCTTTCACATATTCTTGGAATACGCCTCTGAAAAGTACTTCTTCTAAAAAGTTTCCAAAGAGTGCAAAGATAAGCAATACGATCCATAACGATGGCGGAAATGATCCGCCTCTATCTTCTACTGGAACGTAGAAATAGGGAATCATAAGCGGAATGGCGACAATTACAGCTGCTAATATTCCCATGAGAATTGATTTTGTTTTATCTTGTTCTTTAAACCATTTCATTGGGGTTTTGTTGAAATGAGTAATAACGAGTGCAACAATGAGCGATGTAAACGCTAATGTGAGTAATATAAAAGCATCTTCAATAAAGCGTAGCCACATGACATTACCTTCTATACCGAACGTCCATAGTCCGATAGGTGTCATTGCATCTCGCATTAAAATGAAACCAAATATTAGAATGACTACTTTGAACAAGCGATACTCTTTCGGAATCAATGCATAGAATAGTGCGATTAATAACAATCCAGGGAACAGGCCAATGCTGTACTCAAATAGCAATTCCATTTTGAATGCCTCACATATTCGTTTATTTACAATCTTTATACTAGAATATTTCCTTAATAGATGCAGTTCAAACCAATTTAAAGTGTCATTGTATCGTGAGATATTAAATTATACGATTTCATTGTGACTGGATAGACGTATTTATAGCAGTATCCTTTTGTAAACCATACCACTTATAAGTGCGTACTTATGCAAAAAAATGAAAACATTTACAATATTATGTATACGATAATTGGATGGAAAAATATATATTTTTCTATCCTTTTTATAGAACATTATAGAGGAGGACTATACTATGGGTGCAAGATGGATTAAGTTAGCAGTATTGTATTTGGTGTTTGGTATTGGTGTTGGTCTCTTTATGTCAATGACGCTACAGCTTAACTGGGCTTCAGCGCACGCGCACGTGAACTTAGTCGGTTTCGCTACAACTGCAATTTTCGGTTTAGTGTACAGCGTTTATCCTGGTGCAGCTAAGAATACGCTAGGACAATGGCATTTTTGGTTACACAACTTAGGTGTTCCAGTATTTTTAGTCAGTACGTTTTTAGTACAGGTTTCTGGCATGTTAGATGTTGCTCACATCTTTACGTACGCAGGTGGGGGAGCATTTGGTTTAGGTGTTATTTTATTTATTGTTAATGCTCTAACAAATCTTAATGATTCTACAATAATTGGTAGTAGTAAAGACTAAAATTAATTTTATTTTGATTGATCATAAAAGAGACGAACTTAACTGTTCGTCTCTTTTTGTTTTTTATCCGTTTTTCTTATTGCATGTTCCGTACCCCATTCATGCATGGCGATCAAAATTTTGTCTAAACTCCGTCCGTATTCGGTAAGTGAATATTCTACTTTAGGTGGTACTTCAGCATAGACGACACGTTTAACGATATCTTCATTTTCTAATTCTCGTAAATTTTTCGTTAACATTTTTTGTGTAATTTCAGGAATTGCGCGCTTCAATTCACTAAATCTCATCGTGCCGTGGTTGAATAAGTATAATAATATGTTTAGTTTCCATTTACCAACAATGATTTCCAAGGCATTATTTACTCGCGTTAGATCTTGTTGTAAGTTACTATCCATGCTTATCATCCTTTTATTATTTGATATTATATACAACATTATCATTAATTATAAACTTGGCAATATTTATTGCTTATGCAATTGATGAATTATGATACGATAAATATTACAAATGGAGGGGTGACCGATGCCTTTTAAAATTATTCGTCAGGATATTACTAAAATGAAAGTCGATGCTATCGTCAATGCTGCGAACACGGAGCTAAAGATGGGTGGTGGTGTTTGTGGTGCAATTTTTAAGTCTGCTGGTACGGATCAACTTCAGGTAGCATGTGATGCACTTGCTCCGATTAAAACGGGTGAAACGGTAATTACACCTGGATTTGATCTGGATGCAAAGTTCATTATTCATGCAGCAGGTCCAATCTATCGTGAATGGAGTAAGGAAGAAAATGAACGGTTACTCCGTTCTGCTTATTTATCGTCACTGGAGATTGCTGCTGAACATGGGTTAGAGAGCATCGCTTTCCCACTGATTTCAAGCGGTATTTATGGATATCCAAAGGATGAGGCGCTCAGGGTTGCGTCTTCAACGATTCAAGAGTTTCTTTTAAATCATGAATTGGAAGTTACACTTGTCGTGTTTGATAAGTCATCATTCGAAATAAGCAGTGATCGAATTGATTCGGTTGAGCGCTATATTGATGATCATTATGTAGAGACACACAGTGACCTTCGTCGCGAAACACGTATGGTTGAACTTCACGAAATGTCCCGAGTGGAAGAGAAAAGTCTAAAAAGTTCTTCACTCGAAGATTTGATTGGTAACTTGGATGAGCCATTTTCCAGGATGTTGATGCGTCTGATTGACACCAAAGGAATGACGGATGTTGATGTCTATAAACGTGCCAACATTGATCGAAGGCTGTTTTCTAAAATTAGGTCGGTTGAAGGCTATATGCCAAGTAAGCGGACAGCCATTGCGCTGGCGATTGCTTTGGAATTAAAGTTGGAAGAAACGGATGAGCTGTTGGAATGGGCAGGTTATGCACTTTCTCACGCAGTGAAATTTGATGTTATTATTGAATATTTCATCATCAATGGTATGTATGATGTGTATGAAATTAATCAAGTGCTATTTCAATATGATCAACCGTTGTTGGGAAGTTAATATTGGTTATTTATTTGTCGCTCATAGAGCGACCTTTTTTATTTAGTTAGTTGCTATCCTAAATTTAACTTAAATTTAGGAGGCAATTATTATGAAAAAAGGTTTAACAGAGCTTGTATTTATTTTGGATAGAAGCGGGTCAATGAGTGGACTTGAGTCCGACACGATTGGCGGTTTTAATTCAATGTTGAAAAAACAGTTGGAAGTCGAAGGTGAATGCAGAATAACGACGGCACTATTCGATCACGAATATGAACTTCTTCATGACCGCATTGATATTCATGCTGTCGAGGCGATGACTGAGGAAGAATATTACGTCGGTGGTGCAACTGCACTGATTGATGCAATCGGTACGACGATTCACAAAATTAGCAAAGCTGAGAAAAATACGAAAGATGGTTATCGTGCTGAAAAAGTGATGTTCGTCATCATTACAGACGGCGAAGAAAATTCTAGTCGTGAATATTCTGCTGCTCAAGTGAAGGCATTAGTTGAGGATAAAAAATCAAAAGATGGCTGGGAGTTTATCTTCTTAGGTGCCAATATTGACTCTGTTCAAACGGCAGGTCGGTTTGGAATTTCAGCAGACAGAGCTGTTGACTATATTGCGGACAGTGAAGGGACTCAGTTGAACTATAGTGCTATGGCAGATGCTGTCGCTTCTTACCGAGCATCTGGCACTGTTGATGAATCTGAACTTGAAGTTATTCGTAATGATGTGAAGCGACGTAAAAGAAAATAGAAGTGATTTAAAATCTGTTCGTAACCCATATAACTAATATTTTGCAAAATTCATTCATGCGTCGTATGATTAAATGGATAAATGAAATGAATGGAGGAATGTGAGATGTCAGAAGTTTGGTTACCTTCCCTAAAGACTGATACGCCTCAAGACGGATTTGATCTTGCTGTGCAACTCGCACGAAAAGGTGTGGGTTACACACAGCCAGATGAAAATGTCCGCAAGTCACTGAGATCAGGCTATGCTAACGACGCCGATAGCTTAACGTTTGCCTCTCAAGTCATCGCGATCCATTTCCAAACTGTTGCAGCTGCGAATGATTATTGGAAGTGATTTTCATGTTGCAAATACTCATGTGCTTAGAGTTTTCCTTTAAGTTGCATGAGTATTTTTTTATTCATGTATAATGAACGTATCCATGTGAGTGAACAGGAGGAAAATCATGTCAGCGATTGAATTGACAAACGTAAGCAAATCGATAAAAGGCAAACAGATCATTAAAGATTTGAATTTTAAAGTAGAACCTGGTGAAGTATTTGGTTTTATTGGGCCGAATGGTGCCGGGAAAACGACAACGATTCGTATGATTGCAGGTTTGGTGAGTATCAGTGAGGGTGATGTCACAGTGATGGGTCATAGCATCACCAAAGAATTTTCTAAAGCAATTCGACACGTCGGCGCAATTGTTGAAAATCCTGAAGTCTATCCTTTTTTAACAGGGATGCAAAACTTAAAGTATTATCGCCGTATGATTCCTGGTATTACTAAAGCGCGTATTGATGAAGTTGTATCTCTCGTTGGTCTTGAGAAAGCAATCAATCAAAAGGCGGGCAGATATTCACTAGGTATGCGTCAGCGCTTGGGGATTGCACAAGCACTGTTACATAAACCTTCTGTTTTAATTCTAGATGAACCGACAAATGGACTGGATCCTGCTGGGATTCGTGAAATACGACAATACATTCGAGCACTTGCTAAAAATGAAAATGTTGCTGTTATTATTTCCAGTCATTTTCTTGCTGAGATTGAGTTGATGTGTGACCGTATTGGTATTGTAAAAAACGGTGCGCTCATTGATGTTCAGTCCGTAGATGACACTACAACAGATACGACTGAACTACGTCAAGTGTCTATTGAAGTGGACCAGCCTGAAGTTGCGCTGGAATCCGTAAAAGCAGCACATCAAATTGATGGTGACATAGTTGATGGATTGGTTAGGTTCGAGATAAACAAAGATACAATTCCATTAATTATCCAAACACTTGTGGAAAAAGATCTACTAATATACAAAGTTGAAACTTCTAAGACGCGTTTAGAAGATAAATTCTTTGATGTGATTGGAGAGAATGTCATTGAGTAATATATTTAATTTAGTATATAACGAGTTGCTGAAGATCTTTATCCGTAAGTCGACGTGGGTGTTATATGGATTCTTAACATTAATTATAATAGCAAGTGGATTCTTTGCGTATTTTGCCGGAAATGAACGTACAGCAAATTATACAGATGAAGGCTGGCAAGAGGAGTTACAACAGGAGAATGCAGAAATAGGTGCAAATGCTGAACAAGATGTATTCATGTTGGGCTTTAATCTAGAAAGAATGTCAGAGAATAACTATTATTTAGAAAATGATTTACAGCCCGTCTCATATGGTGCAGGTCAGTTTGTTGCAGATGCGAGCTTTATGATCTCCATCGTAAGTTTGCTGACTGTAATAATTGCGGGTGGTATCGTAGCTAACGAGTTCAGGTGGGGTACAATCAAGCTGTTGCTCATCCGACCTTATTCAAGAGCGATGATATTGTTTGCGAAGTATGTCGGTGTTTTATCGTTTGCGATTATTACTTTACTGTATGTCACAGTACTCGGATGGGTTGTAGGATTAATATTCTTTGGCTTTGATGGATTTAATCCTCAGGTAATCATCCTTGAAAATGGCTCACATCGCTATGAATCAGTTGTTTTAGCGCTTCTTACTGATTATGGCTACGGATTGGTCAGCCTCATCATGATGGCAACATTGGCATTTATGATTTCAAGTGTGTTTAGAAACAGCACGCTCGCAATCAGTATATCGATTATTATATTGTTGTCAGGCAGCACGATTACACTGATCTTATCAAGATATGAATGGTCAAAATATTTACTGTTTGCCAATTTAAATTTGAGACAGTATGAAGAAGGCGGTAGAGTAGCCATAGAGGGCATGACATTACCATTCTCAATCACAGTACTCGCTGTTTACTATGTCGTATTCATCGTATTGGCGTGGTGGGTCTTTGGCAGACGAGATGTTGCAGGAGATTAATTGAATATTGAAATGAATCGCTACTTCGGCCTGAAAAAGTCGGGTGAAGTAGCGATTTTTGTTTTTCGTGCTAACTCGAGCCCAAAAATTGTAGTGAGTTGGCACGGTTTCAGATTTCGTGCTAACCCAAGCCCGAAAATCGTCGTGAGTTGGCACGGTTTCAGATTTCGTGCTAACTCGAGCCCGAAAATTGTCGTGAGTTGGCACGGACAGATCCTTGCATCAATATCAAGACCAAAAATAATGAAGTAGTAAACTTAGAATTATTTCTTTCTTCTTACCCCAATGACTAATGTCAAGAGTCCATTGATAGCCAAGATACCAATCAGACCATAAGTTAACAGAGCGATGTCTGGTGCAAAGTGACTGATGCTTTGCCAAGGTGTACCCATCACGTAGGCGAACAATGGAATAATACCGATTGCTAACAGAATAGAGATGATTCCAACAGAAATTGTAATCACTTTATTAATTGAATCTTTTCTCCATAAGAAGATAAAGTTCACTATCGTCAGAATCACTAATAATATTAAAACCCCTAGCATGATCCATTGAAATAGGTGACCTTGGCTAGGCAGTTCATCAGGCGTCTCACCATTCATAATCGATTGTACACCGTTCATAATGTTTGTAACTTGCGCATCTTCTAATGTGTGATACTGATTAGTTAACAGGACCGCTGCCTTATTCTCTTCAGGCATCAATACAAACTGTGCTCTATGGTCTGCAGTTGCACCACCATGGTATGGGTAACCTTCTGAATCAGAGAAATGCCATCCGAACCCATAGGTTTTATCATCTCCAGGAGGGGATTTAAGCAACTCCAACGATTCATCAGATAATATTTCTCCACCTTCTAACATAAACGTTAAAAACTTTGCCAAGTCTTCCGTACTTGAGGTAAGGTATCCATATGGCGCACCGGCATGATCGTAAAAACCATCACTCTCTACAGCGTGTCCAAAATAAGAGTTGTAGCCGGCAACGAAACCGTGCTCAACTACTGTGTTGTAGTCCGCTGCACTATTCATCATCGAGAGTGGTTCAAATATATTTGTATCTACAAACTCCGAGTACGTTTCATTTGAAACATTTTCTATAATCGCCCCGAGCAGTAAGTAGTTCGCGGAATTATACTCGTACACTTCTCCGGGTTCATTCATTAGAGTGACACCACTTAATTCATCGACTGCTTCCTGAATTGCACCTTCAGGAGACCTCTCTTGATCTGTCACCTTCAGTCCATCATGCTGACTAATACCACTCGTCTGTTCGAGCAGATGACGCACCGTGATATCGTTTGAACCTTCTACATTGTATTCAAAATCCGGCAGATATATTTGAATCGATTCATCTAAATTAATTTGTCCATCGTCACCTAGTATCATAATAGCTAGAGAAGTGATTGGTTTACTCAACGAACCGATTAAAAACGGTGAGTCACCAGAAACAGCAGAACCATCACTTAACTCTCCCCACTGATCGTGAAAGGTTACCGTGCCGTCCTCAATAATAGCTAGTGACGCACCGGGAATATCGTATTTTTCCAGCGCATCCTCCATATAATCGACTAAATCTTCATACATATCGTCTGTTTGTCCGAGTGTCGTCTGTGGGATAAAAAACACCAGTAGAATGGTGAGTACCATCAACATTTTCTTCAATGTCCCATCTCCTTATAGAGAGTCCGATTTAAAAATTATCTTTCAATATAGTTATCGAGTAAATTCTTCAATTCATCATACGCTTGGTCGAGATCAAAGTCATCATCCATCAGCTTTTGTAATGCGAGTCCATCAAAGCAAGCGAGTAAAATTCCAGATATTGCATCAGAACGATTCGCTATTTCGGAATCACTCACTACATCTGAAATACTTTCGCGACCATTCTTTAAAATACTTGCCACTTCTTCTTTGTATTTCTCATTTTTCAATCCTAATGAATAGAGTTCGTATCGCCATAAATACCAGTCTGGATCGCTCGAGACTCTTGATTTAATTTCATGTAATCCATCTAAAACATCAGCAAGTGCATCAAACTGATTCTGATATTTCTGTTGAACATCATCTTGAACAGAGAAGAGTAGCGCTTCTTTATCTTTAAAATAGTAATGAACGAGGCCAGGTGTAATTTCTGCTTCGTTTGCGATGTCTTTTATAGATGCGTTGTAAAATCCCTTCTTGCTAAAAATCTTGTAAGCTGCATCGATTAACCGTTGTCGTTTATCAAATTTATTCAAATATATGACCTCCCTCAATATTTGGTTGATTGACCAAACTATATTCCTATTTCTTATATTCGTCAAACAAAAAAATAGAGCAGGGATTTTCATCCCAGCTCCATGTTAAATTTCTATAATAGTTTCCGTGTTTCCTTATGTTGTTTAACACTAAATAAAATCATTGTCACACCGATCAATAACAGTATTGCTGCTACAAATAACAACTCCGCATACAACGGAATGCCAAACCAATCTGTCCATAATCCTAAGCTTCTCAAGAATAGAAGCAGTTCGTTCAACAAGAATCCGATGACAAACACCATAAAACCATACATTGAAAACTTGTTCTCTTTGAATAGTACGAGCATGTGGAACAAGACGAAGACAAAGATTGTTAAAAATCCGAGTAATGTTAAGTGCAAGTACCCGATAATGACATCTCTCGTGTTGTTCACAAGATCTGCGAGTGGTGGGTAAATTAGACCGAGTTCCATCGTGCTTTTCATTACCAGCAATAAGATTGCAAAGATCAGTAAGTTGGATGTTAGTTTCGTGACTAATTTAGAAACTCGCTGGATTGCCGGAATAAGTGCAATAATCAGCATGATGATACTGATCCATTGTGCAATACTGGCAAGTGCTACAATTGTCTCAACAACAGGTCCTAATCCGACCCAAAGTGCTGAAATTAAAAAGCCAGGGAATAATGCCACAAAATATATCCAAAATGCTTGAGTGGCTAACTTTTCATTCATTTTAATACTTCGTTTATTTAAGAGTACTAGGAACAATCCAAATAATGAAAGCATGAGCCAGCCGTTGTACTGAAAGTGTAAATAGAAGTAGATCGACATATCGAAGAGTGAAAGATCCGTCAGCTTGTTTGCAGATAAAAATGCAAGCGTATATGGACCAATTGAAGAAATAATATTTGCTAAAATACCCCCGACAATGAACAACTTCGCAACCTTTGGTATGTTTTCTTTACGTATAAATAGCCAAATATAAATCACAGCCCAATATTCTACGAATATATGTACTGTTGAAGTGATGATAGAGAATAGTGCATAGCCCTGGTACAAAAATGCTACAAACATGAGCAAGGACACACTGATTAGCGAAATAAAAATGAGTTTAGGTTGAAGTTTATCCTTCAGCTTATCTCGATAAATAAAGAAGAAAATCAAAAAAACCGCAGTGAATAACCATCCGATCAATGCGACATGCGAGTGCGCATGGAGAACGTTGTCATAGGGGATAGCACTTGACGGAGATAAACTAAACCATCGCATCCAGACACCTGAGATTGCAGTTAAGAACAACAATACTAATGTGATTTGTGTGTAAAGCCTCATTTGAATTACCTTCTTATATCGTATTTGTACGTTAAATTAAAATTATCACAGAATACGAGGTATCAATGTGACTTCAATCACTGAAAATATTGGTGTTATACTTAACCAACATAAATTCATTATTTGTACACAAACGAGGGATTAGAATGAAAGAAAACAAATATAACGAAGAAACATTTTTTTATAAATATGGACAGATGAAACGATCAAAAGAAGGGTTGAGTGGTGCAGGTGAATGGGAAGCACTGCAGCGTTTATTACCTGACTTTAAAAATAAGCAAGTTCTAGATTTAGGTTGTGGATATGGATGGCATTCCATCTATGCAGCAGGAAATGGTGCAAAGTTTGTGATCGGTGTGGATTTATCAGAAAAAATGATTGAAATTGCACGTGAAAAAACGAAGTATGAGAATGTTAAATATCAAGTAGGTGCAATGGAAGATGTAGATTTTCCTGATGAAACGTTTGATGTTGTGATGAGCTCGCTTGCGTTTCATTATGTTGAAGATTTTAGCAGTTTGGTAGAGAATGTTTTTCGTATGTTGAAATCAAATGGTGTATTTGTTTTTACTGTGGAGCATCCGATATTTACAGCAGAAGGGTCTCAAGATTGGGTTTATAATGATGCTGGAGAAATTGAACATTTTCCAGTGGATAATTATTTTAAAGAAGGTCTGCGTTCGACGCAATTTTTAGAAGAGTCGGTGACGAAGTATCATCGTACGATGACGACGTATATCAATTCTTTGATTGAGGCTGGATTTACCATTGATCGGGTAGTAGAACCGACGCCACCTGACCATATGATGGATATACCTGGTATGAAGGATGAGCTGCGTCGACCGATGATGTTGATAATATCTGCGAGTAAAAAAAAGGTGACAATTAAGTGGATTTATAGGCGTGAAAATAGATCTACACGCCAATGAGCAGATTTCATAGACGTACAAATAGATCTACACGCCAATGAGCAGATTTCATAGACGTGCAAATGGAAATACACGCCAATGAGCGAGTCTCATAGGCGTGCAAACAGAAATACGCGCCAATGAGCGAGTCTCATAGGCGTGCAAACAGAAATACGCGCCAATGAGCAAACCTCATAGACGTGCAAACAGAAATACGCGCCAATGAGCAAGTCACATTGACACGAAAACACTACAAAAATTTATGAAAAATCAGATCGTTGACATATTCACCGGTCTCAACATTTTTATGATGACGTAACACAGCACCTGCAGATTCAAAGTTCATCTTTTTCACAGCATTTACTGAAGAAGTGTTATCGCTATACACATAAATTCTCGCGATATTTACGCCTTCTTTTTTCATTTCTCCAAGACCATACTCAATGAGCTTCCCAACGAAGCCTTTTCCACGAACGTCTTGGTGTGTTGCTGCTGTTAAAAATGCTGCGTGTTGTTTTTCTGGTGTCATTGTGCGCTTTCCTCTTAGCAAACTCAAGACATGATTCGGTTTGTCATCTCCAACAACAACATAAGTCAATTCGGCAGGATTATCGACAAAATTTAATACTTCTTCTTTTGTCGATATGTTCGCAAATGACATATCTATCTTTTCTTCCTTGATTCCTTTAAACATTTCTAGCACACTATCTACATCTTGTGCATTCATCTTTCTATAAATATATTCCATTGTTTAACCTCCGAGTTTTATCAACACTAGTATAAGGTAATGCCAGTGTGATGTATAATCAAACATATGAAAGTGAATGAATTTTTGGAGGTAGAACATGACGACAGAACGTGAAAAGATGCTTAGACATGAGCTATATAATTCAAATAATGACGCGGCATTGATTAATGAACGTCTTGAATGTAAGACATTGTGTCAAGAATATAATCGATTGCCAATTAAAGATTTGGAAGGTCGTAAACAATTGATCAAGAAAATACTCGGTAAAACTGGAGATAAAGTTCACATCGAACCGGATTTTTGGTGTGATTATGGCAGTTTGATTGAAGTCGGTGAGAATTTTTATGCGAACCATGGACTTGTCATTTTAGATGGTGGGACAGTGACTTTTGGTGATAATGTTTTTATCGCGCCGAATTGTGGGTTCCATACAGCGGCTCATGCAATCGATGCTACCGAACGTAATGCCGGCATTGAATATACGAAACCGATAAAAGTTGGTGATGACGTCTGGATTGGTGCAGGTGTTCAAGTGATGCCTGGTGTTACCATTGGTAGCAATGCTGTCATCGGTGGTGGTAGTGTCGTCGTTAAAGATATTCCAGATAACAGTATTGCGGTCGGTAATCCAGCCAAAGTGATAAAAGAGATCAGCAGTACAAATCAATAGGAGTGATTCATATGAAAGTATATCAAGAAGCGAATTGCAAAAACGCACCGAAGAATTTAAAAGTCGCAGAGATGACTGAAGCAATTTTAAAACAAGATAAAGATGTCGTGAATGATCTTTATGAAGCAGGACTTGATTCAATTGAATTCCCAAATTTAGATGACGTAGAAGAAATCACAATTCTTCAAGCGATCAGTCACGGTAAATCAGCATCGAGTTTGTGTGAATATGTAGTGAGGGGAGAAAAGAAACAGTTGGGCATGTTCTTTGAATTTACGACACACAAAGCTGAAGCATACAAAACTGTCATTCTGACATATAATTAGATGAGATATATAGGCATTGATTTAGCATGGACGATAAAGAATGAAACAGGAATTTGTGTTTTAGATGAATATGGAAATATTCTTCTTTTATCTGCTGAAGTATATTCTAATGATGAAATTATCAACATCATTCAAGATTTTTATCAGTATCCGACAATTGTGGCGATAGATGCACCAATTGTCGTGCCCAATGAAACAGGTTCACGTCCTGCAGAAAGTGCACTTGCTCGCGACCGCATTCACAACCATCGCATACGTGCGTTTCATTGTAGTCGAAGTTATTTAACAAAACAATACGGTAGCATTCGTGCTGAAAAAATTGCACAAAGTCTAATCGACGCAATGAATTTCAAAATCGGCTACTTTGAAGGTGAAGATTGTGTCGTTGAAACGTTTCCGACTGGGATCATTGCTGGGTTGTTCCCGGAACATGCACCATTTAAATATAAGATAAAAAAAGGCGTCAACACACAATTAGCGGGTGAAGAACTCATTCGTTTGACATCATTATTTGAAGAAAATGGCTTGTTAAATGACCTCGCAATTAACACGAAGTTAAAATATAGTAGGACTTTGCACAAACATCTAGAAGATCAAATAGATGCGTTTTTGTGTGCCTACACGGGGTATAGTCTTCAGTACAAAGGCACTAAAGTCCTAATATACGGGGACTATTCAAACGGATTTATTCTATTGCCTTTGGATGAGAAGTAGAAATGAAAAAGAGATTTTCAATTCGTATGATCTCAATGATGGTGCTAGGTGGTTCTTTATTCAATATGAATCTCGCAGAAGCTCAAGAGGAAGAAGTAGAAGATGAAGTTACGGAAGATGAAGTAGTAGTTGAGGAAGAAGAGGAAGTTGAAGAAGACGAAGTTTATGAAGATGTTGTATGGCTAGATGACATTGTTAGAAACAACGTCAGTGAAGTAGAATTTACGTTTGTTGGCGCTGAAGATGCAACGTCAAATCCAAACAGTCCAATTGCAACTAAACTTGAAGGACTAGATACAGATGAACCGGTCGTAAGATTAATCTGGGACCGTGAAGATGAAAGCTTAGATGAAGTGTTTGAAGTGAACGTTTCTGAAGTAGATCCAGTCGAAATTGAAGCATTCAACACGGAAGATGAAGGTACAACAACTTATGAATCAAACATTATCGCAGAATTCGTACCAGAAGATGACACGTATTACGCAAACACAGAACTTTATCTTGTAGATGGTGAAAATGGTGTTGAACTACTGCAACCAAACTATGCAGGTAATGTTGAGGAAGATCAGCAAGATGTTTATATGAATCTAGTACAAGCAAACCAAGATGATGAAGATGGTGAGAATACGAATCTAGAAGCATTAGATGAGGCGGTCATTGAGTGGGGTAATTCGCTTGAACAACCATATGAGCGTTACTACCCAGGCAATGAAGATAAATTCTCACATGCTGGTACTGATTTAGATACGATGCTTGAAAATGCAGTGATTGATGGAACTCCAGTGAACTTAAATGAATCTGGAAACACTGAAATTGTAGCAGTTTATTCGGCTACAGTAGAAGAGGAGTCAATGATGCGTGACATCACGTATATCATGACACGCATCGATGATGCACCAGTCATTCTCGTGACAGAGCAGATGGAAGATGCATCAGAAATTCATTATACTGGAACAGATAATGAAGAGTTACAAGCGATCTTTAGTGATTGGGTAGAACAAAACCAATAACAATTGAGATGCCATGTTAGTCATTTTTATATTGACTAACATGGCTTTTTATTTCTATGATGAACTAATACATATCGGATTAAAGGAGGCAATCCATTGCCTAGAAAAGAATTTCCTACAGAGGAACTAACAGTAACAATAAATCGTTTAAATAATAAATACCAAGGTGAAGTTATACATCGCCATGAAGATCTAGAAGTGGGTCAACAAAGACGTGTGAAGTTAACGATACCGAATACGCTGCCTGGTGATGTTGTGAAAGTGAGTGTTCCAAATGCGCGTGGGAGAAGACGTGCGTTTGCACGTTACGACGAAATTATTGAGTCATCAAAAGACAGAATTGAACCGGCTTGTATCCACTTCGAATATTGTGGTGGATGTTCCGTGCAGCATCTATCATATGAAAATCAACTGGCTCATAAATTTGAAGAAGTTAAAACGCATCTTTCAAACAATGGTTTTGATCCATCGGTTGTAAAACCTGTAATCGGCATGAGTGAACCGTTCCACTATCGCAATAAGATGGAATTTACTTTCGGTAAAGATGGCACGCTTGGTATGCATGAGCAAGGGAATTTTAGAAAAGTTGTGGATATTAGTGACTGCTTAATCGCATCAAATGACACGATGGTTATCCGTAATGTTGTCAGCAAGTGGCAACACACACATGACTTGTCTGGCTATGACAAAATGGCACACGAAGGTTTGCTTCGCCACCTTATGATTCGTCATTCACAAGTTACGGGTGAGTATATGGTAGCAATATTTGCGACAGAGTCACCTGAACAATATACGGAGATTATTAATGAGTTATTGTTAGAATTGATTAACTTAGATATCGACATCGAAAGTATATTATGGATGAAAAACGAAGATGTCGCAGACCGTGCACAGTCGGAAGAGACAACAGTGCTGCACGGAAGAGATTATATTCATGATGAGATTTATGGATATAGATATCGACTTTGGTATGATACATTTTTCCAACCAAATCCAGCACAAGCGAGTCATATGATTGAGATTGCACTGGAATTGTCTGAAGTAAATGAAGACATGAGAGTGATGGATTTATTCTGTGGCGTCGGTACGTTCAGCTTGCCGTTTGCAGAACGAGCAAAAGCATTGGCTGGTGTAGAAATCGTTGAGAGCTCAATCGAATCAGCGAAACGTAATGCAGAGGACAATGGTATTGATAATACATACTTCTTAACGAGTGATGCCCGTAAAGGTATGGATTATGTTAAAGAGGAGTGGGGAATGCCAGATTTGTTGCTGCTCGATCCACCAAGAAGCGGCGCAGGCGGTAAAGTCATGCGACGCATCGGTCGAATTGGTACAGAGAAAATTGTATACGTCTCGTGTAACCCTGAGACATTCGCGGAAGACATCGTATGGTTGAAAGACTTTGGTTATGAATTGAAAACCGTACAACCTGTCGACCAATTCCCGCATACACCACATGTTGAGTTGGTGTCGTTGTTGGAAAAGGTTGCGGATTAATACGGATTCAGTTTCATGCCAACTCAAGGCCGAAAATCGTCGTGAGTTGGCACGAATTCAGTTTCATGCCAACTCAAGCTTAAAATTTGTCGTGAGTTGGCACAAGGAGTGAACATATGAAAATTATTAGTCATGAAACAGGCTATACAGTAGAAAATAACAAGAAACATATAATGAACATTCAAACGTCTCGGAATCCTAATCATATCCGCAATTGTTATATTGATTTTGATCCTTACGACATGAGGGGAGAAATAAATACTAAAATATTTGATCTTATTTCTGATACAGAGAAAAGTCCACTGCAAGCAATGGTAAATTCTCATGAAAGAAAGAAAATAAAACTTTTATCTAAAGGTGGATTCAAAAAAGTCAGAGTCTGTCATGAGATGGAAGTAATGAAAGATGAATTAAGAAATGATATATCTCCTCAAAGTAGTGAGCTATTGAAAACGACTCGAGGCGAACTTGAATATATTCAATGCTGTGAGTTATTGTTCAAATATTATAAGGAAACACATGAATCAATTAACCCTCTATCAGCTTCTTTTGAATCTTTCATAGATGATATTCCAAATGATGTTCTCTACGATAAAGACAAAAATGGCATCAAGCATGTGGCTTTCATCGAAGAAAATGAAATTGCCTATGTCTGCTCAAATGATGAAGCAACTTTTGAGAGTTTTTTACATGCAGTCGCTAGTGAGATGTTTTTATCAAATGATTTTATATATTTCGAAGCGGATGATGTGGATTGGTGTGGAATGGCATTAAAAAATCTATTTACAATAGAGGTGCCTGAAACATTTGATACTTGGTTGTTTGAAGGAAAATGGATGTAAAGAAAGACCCTTTGAGTTAGATCGTCGAATCTACCTCAAGGGGTCTTTTAAGTTATTTGATGAAACCTAATGTCTTGGCAGGACCTTGTATGATGGATTTGAAAATCGTTTCTGCTACTTCTTGTTTATTCCATTGTTTTTCTGTTTCATGTGTATACTCTGCAACATTTAAAATCGTGTCTGTCATTATTTTAACGCCTAACTCAACTGGAATCGGATGTTAAAGTTCTTTATAGTGATGAATCCCACTATTTTCAATTATCGTGAGTAATGATTGTCGCAATTTCTTTCTAAACGTCGTACTAAAATCTAGTTTAATGAGAAAAGATAGCAGTTGCTCGTTATCTTCTAAACATTTAAACACTTCAATAATCGTATCGTAACGTGAAGGTAAAAATTCTTGTTCAAACTGTTCATTTGGTACGTGCTTAAGAATTGTTTCATGTAAGAGAGAGATCATTTCATCCTCAAAATTTGTAATCATTTCATACTTATCTTTAAAGTGAAGATAAAACGTCCCGCGATTAATATTCGCTGTATCTGCAATGTCATTGATTGTAATCTGTTCAATACTTTTAGTTTCGAGCAGTTGGTTACATGCTTCTAAAATGGTATTTCTTGTTTTTATCTGCCTTCTATCTCGCTTCATTTTTCGAGTTCGAATTGGCAGGAAAATAGAAATGCTGCCAATTCAAAGTGATTTTCGAGTTCGAATTGGCAGGAAAAAGAAATTGCTGCCAATTCACGAGATATTTCTGGTCTGAATTGGCAGAAGAACCAAGAAGCCATTTGGAAAATTATCTCGTGCTCACTCAAGCTTAAAAATCACCGTGAGTGAGCACGGTTTAAGCTCTCATGCTCACTCAAACCCAAAAATCGCCGTGAGTGAGCACGGATCCAGCTTTCGTGCTTACTCAAGCCAGAAAATTGTCCTGAGTGAGCACGGATCCAGCTTTCGTGGTAACTCAAGCCAGAAAATCACTTGAAGTTGCAACTTTAGAGTTTTCAATCTTTCTTATGGTGAAAATATAAACTCCATGGGTATATAATGCATGTATAATTAATTTTCAAAGGATGTTTATCATGATCGAGATAAAAAGAATCGATGCGTCGAATAAAGAAGATATCAACATTCCGAATGAGCCATTCAAAATTTGGGGTCAAATGATACCAACATATGATGGCAGCTCATGGTCCTACACGACAAAGGAATTCGATAAAGACCAAGTAACAGAAATGACATTCCCAGATGAGGATTACAATTTTAAGGAACGTTCAAAGGATTCTTACTTTGTCGGGGCCTACAAAGAAGGAAAGTGTGTCGGTCTTGCGATTTACAAGCATGATTGGATGAAGTATTTATACCTCGAAGACTTAAAAGTGAATGCAGCAGCACGCGGTAATGGTATCGCAACCTTATTATTACAAGAAGGCCAAAAAATCGCTGCAGAGAATGACTACAAAGGAATCTTCACAATCGGTCAGGATAACAATCTATCGGCATGCTTATTTTATGTGAAATCCAACTTCGAAATCGGTGGCTTTAACACACATGAGTATAAGGGTGCGCCTCAAGAGGACAAATCGAATATTTACTTTTATTTAGATCTTTAACATTTGAACAGTTTCAAGTCTCTACAATTGTGTAGGGATTTTTTTATGAATTCTTTGCAATACTTGATGACCATCAAGTTATTTAAACGCATCATGCCTTAACATAATAAGTGAAGATAAATACAACAGAAAAAGAGAGGGTTGAGGTCAATGCAGCGCTTTATATTTAAGCATAAGAATTTAATCACGTTGATCTCTGGTATTTTAATTGTCACTGCTTTTATTGCGAGATTTGTATTTGATCAGATGATGATTTTTGAATGGAACTTAATCATCGCATCGGTTATAGGGATTGTTCCTATCGCAATACAAGCATATCAAGCATTAAGGGTGAAAGTCGTAAGCATAGATGTACTCGTGACGATTGCAGTCATCGGTGCTTTCTTGATTCAAAACTTTGAAGAATCCGCAATTGTTACATTCCTATTCTTATTTGGTGGATGGCTTGAATCAAGGACACTTAACTCGACACGCTCTGCAATTAAAGAATTAACAGAGATGGCACCGGAAGTTGCGTTAAAACAAATGGATGATGGTTCATTTGAATCGGTGGATATTTGGGATGTTGATGAAGGCGACATCTTGCAAGTGCGAACGGGAGGTAAGGTGCCTGTTGATGGTACGGTCATTTCCGGTGAGGGTCACGTCAATGAGGCGAGTATTACTGGTGAAGCGTATCTTGTCGGAAAGAAGACTGGCAGTGAAGTTTTTGCAGGAACTCTTTTAGATAATGGTACGATTCAGATTGAAGCAGACAAAGTGGGAGAGGATACTACTTTTGGTAAGATTATCGAAATGGTTGAAGAGGCACAGGATTCTAAATCGAGTGCGGAGCGTTTTATTGACCGTTTCTCAAAATGGTATACACCAGCAGTACTATTGTTAGCTGTTGTCGTTTATCTGTTCTCTAGTAACATTGAGCTCGCAATTACGATTCTTGTACTCGGTTGTCCTGGTGCTCTTGTTATCGGTGTTCCTGTATCCAACGTTTCTGGTATTGGGAATGGTGCGAGACAGGGTGTGCTATTCAAAGGTTCTGAAGTAATGCAAAACTTCAGTAAAGTCGATACGATTTTCTTTGATAAGACGGGTACATTAACGAGTGGTAAACCTGAAGTCGTTGATCAAGTGACTTACAGCGATAACCCGGAAGTTCCAAACTACTTGTATAGTGTGGAATATGAGTCAGATCATCCACTTGCCAAAGCAATTGTTGAATATTTAGACGGTGCAGAAAGACGTGTTGTAGATGACACAGATGTTGTCAAAGGAGGGGGTATCGTTGCACAGCTCGATGGTCACCGTGTCGCAGTTGGTAACAAAGTATTGATGGATAAAGAGCAGGTGTCATTTAGTCATGACATGTTAGATGATTTAGAGCGTTTTGAAGCAAATGGAAACTCGATTGTTATGATCGCTGTCGATGGTGTCCTTGAGATGATGATGGGAATCCGTGATGCGATACGAGAAGGTGTTAAAGAGGATTTGAAACACTTGAAGTCACTTGGTGTAGAAAACCTGATTGTGTTATCTGGTGATAACCAGGGTACAGTAGATTTAGTTGCTCGAGAGCTCGGACTGACTGAAGCACACGGTAATTTACTGCCTGAAGATAAGTCAGAATTTGTTCAACAACTACAGCGTGAAGGTCACATTGTCGCATTTGTCGGAGATGGTGTAAATGATAGCCCATCACTGGCACATGCAGATATCGGAATTGCAATGGGTAGTGGGACAAATGTAGCGATTGAAACATCAGATGTCGTATTGATGAACTCAGAAATGAGTCGCCTGCCACATGCGCTTGGGTTGACACAAGCGACAGTAAGAAACATGATACAAAACATCGTTATCGCAATTGGTGTCGTCGTAGTATTACTGATGTCGGTATTCTTAAGCGATTGGATGAACATGACGATCGGGATGCTCGTTCACGAACTCAGTATTTTAGTTGTCATTCTAAATGGTATGCGGTTACTAAGATTTAAAAATAATAAATTATAATTAATTTAAGGAGAAGATATATTATGAGTCAAGCAGTTATTCAATTAGAAACATTAGGTTGCCCAAGTTGTATGCAGAAGATTGAGAATGCAGTAAAAGGTTTAGATGGAGTCGATAAAGAAAGCGTCAAAGTGATGTTTAATGCATCGAGAGTTAAAGTTGATTTTAATGATGCAGATGTAAACATCGAGGCGATTGAAGATTCAATCGAAAAGCTAGGGTACGGTGTCATCCGTTCTAGAGTCAAATCAGCATAAGAAATTAAGATTTATAAGAGCCGCGAAAGCGGCTTTTTTACTTAAATTTATAGTATAATTTATAGAACAAGGAGTGATTTTTATGACCACGCATGAGCACATTTGCGTTTCAATCGTACCGCTATTTAATCACTTAAATTCTCCTGATCAGAAGCGGATAAAAGACCGAGTCATATCAAAAAAATACGATAAGGGAGAAGTGATTTTTTCGCCGGACAGTGATGATCAATTGACGATTGTTTCTCGTGGTAGCCTTAAGATATATCGACTGAGTGAAAATGGTAAAGAGAGATTTTTGCGTATTGCAAAACCAGGTGATTATGATGGTGAATCCAGTCTGTTTGGTGTGACGAATGATAATATGTTTGCAGAAGCGTTAGAAAAGACTGAAGTGTGTTTCTTAAGACAGTCTGACTTTCAAGATTTGCTAAAAGAATATCCGGATTTAAGTTTAAAGTTGCTGACGATGAATGCTCAAAAATCAGCACAAACTGAAATTCAAACCCAGTTATTGTGGATGGAAAAAATCGAGCAGCGTTTAGCTTTTTATCTGTCTAATTTGTCATATGAACTCGATTTGGAGGTATTTGAGCTGCCAATGCAGATGAAGGATATTGCGAGTTATTTAGGAACTTCACCCGAAACATTATCGCGTGAATTGAAACGGTTAGAGAGAGCTCAGATCATCACACGAACGAGACGACATATTCAAATACTAGATATGGATCGACTTGAAAAAATTATAGAGAATTAATCTGTTGATTGAGGAGGCTTCTTAATAATGAAACAAATAATTTTAAAGGAGCTTTGGAGATACTTGAAGTTATTTGTGATCTCAACAGGCATTGGTATGGTGTCTTTATTAATTGCGAGAGATGCTGGCTATATTGACGAGGAACACTATTTAACGATTGTTCCATATATGATGATCATCTTCTTAATAATAATGGTCTGTGACTTTCTTTACCGGTATTTAGTAAGAAAAGTGCACATGTCCATTCGTAATTCTAGAGCGAGAGGGAAGGATAGTATCATGTCTCCGCTGCCAATTATTGCAATGGTGTTTACGAGTGTGACCGTGTTAAACTCAGCGATGATTATATTAGGTTTTGATACACCGATCGAGGGGCCTGAAGCATTCATACAGATGATTTTATTGATTATTTTAATTGCAATTTTAGTCGGGATGTTGCTCAGTAGTCATTTAAAATCGTGGTATATAAACTTCGATAAAGATCAGTTATTTTCTAGATTTGTTGAATCTGGAGGTAAGTATTTATTTCGATGGACGTCAATATTGTTTGCGATAATTGTTGTGGGTCTGGGATTAATTACTCTTATTTTAAGCATCACTTTAAATATTGAAACAGGACTAGCAATGCATGAGACGTTTATAAAAATATATGGTTCAGTTGTTGCACTTGGTTTGATTGCGAAGTTCTTGGCTTATAGAAAACGCATGGAAATTGAAAACAGTCGCTTGAAATAATTGAAGACCGTACTACAGGATTAAAGTGTAGTACGGTCTTATTGTTTACTTTAAAAACTTTCTGATAATATTTGTGAATGAATCTTTGTATGGTGCGCGATGGATGCTCATATCAAACCAATTTGGTGATTCATATAAGCCACGTTGATGCGTAAACGACTCGATGCTGAATTTTCCTTTATAGTTACCAACGCCAGAGTTTCTCAGTCCACCAAATGGTAAATTAGAGTTAGCAACATGCAGCAGGACATTATTGATAGATACATCTCCAGATGGAATGTGTGTTATCAAGATGTCTTTGTTAATATCGTCATTTGAGAAGATATAGAGTGCAAGAGGGTTTGGATTCTCACGAGTAATATCAATTGCTTCATCTAGTGTTTCATACGTGATAATCGGTAAAATTGGACCGAAGATTTCATCTTTCATAAGTGACGAAGTTTTATATTCATTGCCTTTTAAATAGACAAGTGTCGGCTCAATGAAACGAGCACCTTCATCATACGCACCACCTGCGATGATCTGATTTTGATGTTCATCAATCAGTTGAGATAATCTCTTATGATGACGACTGTTTACAATTCTACCGTATTGGTCATTCTCTGAAATGTTAATGCCATAGTAGGTATTAATCGCATGCTTCATCTCCATGACTAACTCATCTTTAATGTCTTCATGCACAAGTAGGTAATCCGGTGCAATACATGTTTGCCCTGCATTGATGAGTTTACCCCAGACAATTTTTCTAGCAGTATTTCTTACGTTCACGGTCGTATCAATAATCGCTGGACTTTTACCACCAAGCTCAAGTGTATGTGGAATCAATCGTTCTGAGGCAGATTTTGCAATGATTTTTCCGACATTTGTACTACCTGTAAAGAAGATATAATCAAAGTCACCTGCGATTAGTGCTTGATTCATTTCAACATCACCGGTCTTCACTGCAACGTATTCTTCATCGAACGCTTCAGTAATAATCGTCTCGATGACATCAGCTACATTTGGTGTAAGTTCTGATGGTTTAACGACGGCTGTATTTCCCGCACTAATCGCACCGACAAGTGGGTCCATGATCAGTTGGAACGGGTAGTTGAATGGACTGATAATCAGTACTTTACCGTACGGATCATTAAGAATGCGACTTTTACCTGGCCACATAAATATCGGTGTTCCAACACGTTTCGGCTGTGACCATTTTTTCAGATTTTTGACCATATTTCTAATCGTCTGATAGATGATGCCGATCTCCATTAACATGGATTCAGTTTCATGTTTACCTAAGTCTATTTTCAGCGCATCAATCACCGCTTGCTCATGATGCATAATCGACATTTTTAACCGTTCTAACTGCTTCATTCTAAATGCGTAACTGCGCGTCGCCTGTGATTTATAGAAGTTATCCTGGCGTGTAAGTAGACGTTCTACTTCTTGTTCTAATTGATTTTTATCAGACATGATTGAACTCCTTTTAACATTCTTTAACTAACTTTAACACGATTGAACTCGTGACCATAACAATTGAAACATATTATGTTTCTTTAAAAGGCCTGATAAAACGTATATAATATATTTAAGAAAAAATATATTGGGGAGGATAACATGGCACACTACCGTCTAAAAATTCGCATTGCATATAATGATCGACAAGTAGTTCTCGAAGATGAGAATGGCAAGCTCGTCGGTATAATTAAAAATGCAGAAGTTGACAAATGTGATAAGAGAAATACGTATTCTTTTAAAAATAATGATGAAGACGAAACAATCCTCGCCCTAAAGACACTTAGATTTTGGGATTTAAATGTTGGGAAATATTATGTTATTACAGATGGATCGACTGAAGTGATTAAAGAGACACCGGGTCAAAATTTAATTCTCTTTAGAGCTGAGGGTAAACTCGATGGTGAGCGATTCGTAGCAAAGGAGACGAACGATGGTCAGCTAAAATTGTTACTCGAAAAACAGACAATCTGTTTTATAGAAGAGCGCCACGGAAAGTCTGGTGCGTTCATTGATATACATGATGATATAGAAGAAGGATCGAAACTTTTTGCAGTCTGTGTGCTGATGTATTTTATGTTCAAACAATATTTGAGACAATCCTCTGAATTAGATTATATATTAGATTACCGTGTTGATTTCAATTAACTTTGACATAGAAAAATAAGTTTAGGAGTACATTATGTTAATCGTTGCACAAATGCTATTGCTGTTATTTGTTTTTGTCGCTGTCATTATTGTGACAAAACCTATACATAAAAATATTAGAATTGGAATTTTTGCTTATTTCATTATCAATATATTTGCATTGACTTGGTTTTTTGTAAATACGGATAATGTAGAGTTAACGCGACTATTCAGTGGATTAATTATACTCGGATTAATTCTTGTCATCATCTACCGGATATTTTTAATGTTCGGAAAATTAGAAAACTGGCAAAAAATAATTTTACTTTTTGCCAGCATTGTCAATGGTGCGATATTATTTTTTATACTAAGAATGCTGTTTGACCTAGTTTATATACAACTCGGTTAAACGACTAGATCAACATCATAAGCGAAGCGACGATGATGGCAATCGTCATCATCCGAAGCGCAAACCATTTATTTCTCCGTAGTATTGTCGACGGAGATACTTTTATGTTTTGAATCGTTACGTTCGTGATAGTGCTGTATGGTGAGTAAGCCGTTGTCGCGAGACCCGACGCAATGATGACAACCATTAAACTCAGCAGGGCTGCTTCATCAACGACGGGCATCAATATATCAAGCAAAATAGCAACGCCAGCAACCGCATGAATTCCGATTAGGGCTGTGACCGTTATGAATGCTGCAGCGATTAAAAATATAAAAATCGTATAGATTTCTACCTCGCCAAACTTCGATGATATCCAAGCAGGAACTGTACTATTTGAGAAACTACTTGAAAAAATACCAAGCGGTAAAAATAACACAACGAAGTTTTGTAAGTTGTTATTATGATGCTGCCAAGATGTAAATCCTTCACGTAAAAATCTTCGTGGAAATCTCAGGACGAGCGACACGATAAAACTAAATGGTAATAGCGTAAGTCCAATTGATAAGATAAAACTGAGCTCTGTATAGTTATTAAGTAGCACAACTGTTGTGATGAAAATTATTAGTATCACAAGCATTTGAGCAAGTGATTTGAATAACTTTTTATTATCAATTTCCGTATACGGCAAGTCCACTTTCACATCGCCAAATGTTTTTCTACTCGATATAATCTCTATAAGAAACATGATGAATGATATGATGAACAGCCAAGGTAACAACGTGAGATACCCGATACCAGAGTAATCGATGGAAACGACGACGATTAATTCGAGTGGTGTCGCCATCATTACGATTGCAAATGCTCGTGCAGTTGCAGCCATGATCATGTCATTTCTTGTATTAATGTTTTTGTTTGAAAACAGGTTAATCAATATTTGCTGCACAATGAAAACACCAGAAATATTTAAGAAAATCGATAAAAACCCAGCGTTCATAAATGACTTCATGTAAATATTCGGCAAGTAGTTATTTTTGTCTTGTATCGTTTGAGTCAAACTATCCTTCATACCACCGATTTGGAAAATCATGCTGATCCACGGCATCATGCTAAAAAATAAAATGAGTGGCACATTAGACAGCGTGTATGTGTACAGATCAAAAAATGATTGTTCACTCGTGAGTACAAATATAAATGCCACAGCGAAGAATATAATACTGATTATTTTAAATGTTTTTGAAGCGTGGAACCATGATATAAAAATCGATATGAGAACGAAAATTGAAGCGATATGTCCGAATATTTCAATATCAGTAAAATAGAATGATACAAAAGAAATTAACATTACAGAATAGAAAATATAGAATTGATTATTTGATTGTTTCATTCATGCATCCTCCATTTTAATTGATGTAGCTATAGTCAGATAAATCGAGCTCTGTCTCCACATTGTTTAAGAGTCGTGCCACTTCAGCACCAACAATTGGTCCGGCTGTAAGACCTGTTGAACCCATGCCGTTGATGACAAACTTGTTTTCTGCAACGCGACCGATGAACGGTAGAAAATCTCTCGTATGTGGTCTCAAACCAACGTTCATACCGATATCTCTAATTTTAAACCCGCTGAAGTATTCTTCAGCTAAGCTTTTTAAATATTTATAATTTTCGTGAGATGGCATTGTCGAGAAACTTGTCGTATCTTCATGTGTCGTACCGATCGCAAATTGGTTCGGGCTCATCTCAACAATATAAATTGGTCCGAGTGCCATGACGACAGGATTATGCAGTGTAGTAAAATCACTTTCTACTTCAAAATGATAAACTTCAGCACGTTGATGACTGACAGTCGGTTTGAATCCTTGTTCGATCCCCCAAGCACCTGTTGTGTAAATAATCTCTCCTTCGACCCGATCATCTTGGAAGTCTTCATTTTTCCATGTCCCACCGTTTTTAATAATACTTTCTTTAATTGCGGAGTTGAGTTTGGCACCATTCACTTGCGCGCCACCGTGTGTGTACACAGCAGGGAAGTGTTCAACAAAAGTCGGATGATATGTTCTGATCTTGTCGCGCTCAATAATTTCCACATGTTGCATTTCTGGTGCATCTTCCATTTTGCTAGATATGCGCTTATAACCTTTTTGAAGTACATTATTGTCTCGAAACAGGCTGAGTACACCTTTTTGTTGATAGCCAGTGTCCAATTGTGTATCGCGCTCTAACGCTTCAATAAATGATGGATAATAAGCGGCGCCAGTTTTTGCGAGTCGATACCATTTTTTGTTTCTGCGTTGAGAAATCCAAGGTGCGATGATCCCTGCCGATGCACGGCTCGCTTTACCTGCATCGTCACGATCGTATACTGTGATATCTGCGCCGTATTTTTGTAAATGATAAGCGACGGAAGCACCGATAATGCCACCGCCGACGATTGTGTATTTTTTCATCGTATTACTCCAATTGTCAAATGTAATTATGGTTTGATACCATTAAGAAAAAAGAATGAGGAATATAAATGCAGAAATTCGAACTTGATCTATTAAATGATTTGTCCGCTCAAAAGAAAATATCTAAATGGTCAATTATACTAATACTACTGTCAATTATACCATTTTTCGCACTAAATATTTTTTCACCATCTAGTGGGACTTCAGCTCTGTTGCTTCCAGAGTCGTTGAGCGCCTCTTTAGGTGGTTTCAGCATATTTTTAAATGTTATTGCCGTAGTTGCTATATTTCTTGTCCTTGTTGTCGTGCATGAAGCCATTCACGGCATATTGTTTAAAGTGTTTGCACCAAGAGAAAAAGTGAAATTTGGTTTTAAAGCAGGTATGGCATATGCGACAAGTCCGGGTTCAGTGTTTTCACGCGGGCAGTTTATTATCATCATACTTGCACCATTTGTCATAATCACGACACTCTTAATTATCGGTATGTTCGTCTTGCCACATGGGAGCTATAAGTATTTACTCATCGGACATACCGGTGCATGTATCGGAGATTTCTATTATGTGTATCTTGTATTAAAACATCCGCATTTAAAATATTGTATGGATACAGACACGGGGATGAATATGTATAAATTTGACCCACGCACATAGTGGAGAACGTGTGTTCGATATGTTAAAATATATGTATTAAGTTCAATGGTGATGCATATGGAAAGAAGAATTATTCATATTGATATGGATGCATTTTTTGCGCAAGTTGAACAGCGAGATCACCCAGAATATCGGGGCAAACCAGTTATTGTCGGCGGACGCACTGCCTCAAGAGGCGTCGTCGCAACGGCGAGTTATGAAGCGAGGAAATTCGGCGTACACTCCGCAATGCCGACGCGAATTGCCCACCAACTATGTCCTGATGGTATTTACGTCAGACCACGTTCTGACGTCTACAAATCTATCTCCGAAGAAATACATGAGATACTTGGAACGTATACGTCTTTGATTGAACCACTTTCACTTGATGAAGCCTATTTAGATATAACTCAGCTCGTGAATCGAGATAGACCAGCACGAAAAATAGCAATAGAAATCCAACGTGAAATATATGACAAAGTTGGATTAACGTCTTCTGCAGGCGTTTCATATAACAAATACTTAGCGAAGATGGCCTCTGGGATGAACAAACCATCTGGGACAACTGTGATTCACTATGACAATTTTCAAGAAATTTTGTGGAACCTAGATATCGGAGAATTCCCCGGTGTGGGGAAGGTGACACGAGAAAAAATGATACGTCGTGGCATTAAAACTGGACGAGACTTATATGATCTTTCAGTAGATGAACTCGTTGAGATTTATGGCAAACGTGGACGTAGCTTTTATAACAAAGCACGAGGAATTGGCACGAACGAACTGACTGTTTCACGAGAGAGAAAATCGATTGGCAAAGAGAAAACCTTTGATTATGACATTAATAATGATGAAGAAATATTGGATGTGCTTGAACGTTTATGTGGAGAAGTCGTAAGGCGACTCGATTTAAAAGACGTTGCTGCAAAAACAGTGACCGTCAAATTGAAAACCGATAATTATGTCACGCATACGAAGCAGATGGTAACAGACAATCCAGTCATGACAAAAGAGGAACTTTATCAGTATGCATATCACTTATATCATGAATTAAAAGATGCCGATCAATATATTCGATTGATTGGCGTGACGACTTCTAGCTTAGAGAAAAGGCAGTATCGCAATTTAACAATTTTTGATTTCCTATAACTTTGTTATAATAAATCATGGATTATGACAAGGGAGCTAAATAACTTATGATTATTAAAACAGAAGAAGAGCTTCAGCAAATTAAAGAGATCGGTGAGATTTGTGGTCGTGTATTAAAAGAGATGGTCGCATATACGAAACCAGGCATGACGACGAAAGAAATCGATGAATTTGGTGGAGAATTACTTAAAAAATATGATGCAGAGAGTGCGCCGATTTCAGAGTATGACTTTCCAGGATTTACATGTATTAGTGTCAATGAAGAAGTGGCACATGGCATTCCAGGAAGTCGCGTTCTGAATAGTGGAGATGTTGTTAACATCGATGTCAGTGCAAAGAAAAATGGACTGTTCGCTGATACGGGATTGTCTTTTATTGTCGGTGAAGTAGAAGACGAGAGAAAACAAAAAGTAATCGATGTATGTGAAATGGCATTCGAAGAAGCGATGAAGAAAATTAAGCCGGGCACGAAAGTGAGCCAAATTGGGCGCGCAGTTAATAATGTTGCACGTAAAAATGGCATGACCGTGATTAAGAACTTGACCGGTCATGGTATTGGGAAAACGTTGCATGATGTACCACAGCACATCATGAATTATTACGAGCCAGGAAATAGCGAGCTGTTGAAAGAAGGCATGGTAATTGCGGTCGAGCCGTTTATTTCGACAAAAGCGACGATTGTGCGTGAAGGAAAAAATGAATGGGCATACGAAACGAATGATGGCAGCATCGTGGCACAAAAAGAACACACGATTATCGTTACTAAAGATGGCCCATTGTTGATTACGAAAGTGGATGACTGACTTATGTTATTGGGTGTGCGGAAGGTCCAGATTTTGTGGGCTACCGCACACTTTTTTCATTGAAGTGGTACTTCTGAGGTGAAAGCGATGTGCTGAGTCCCACTATTGATAGCTTAGTGGTACTCCCGAAATGAAAACGGTGTGCTGAGTCACGCTAATGATTGTTTAGGACATGAAAAGTGGTCCTTGAGGAACAGTAAATGGTGTCTTATCTAGTTTAAATAGATTTGACGGACTATGAGAGTTGCTCACTGATACGCAGATTGATTTGCGTTCCAATGAGACTCGCTCACAGACACACAGATTGATTTGCGTTCCAATGAGACTCGCTCACAGACCCGCAGATTGATTTGCGTTCCAATGAGAATTCCACACAGACACGCAGATTGATTTGCGTTCCAATGAGAGTCGCTCACAG
>NZ_FOIT01000005.1:144111-161675 GCF_900110815.1 Aliicoccus persicus
TCGCTCACAGCCACGCAGATTGATTTGCGTTCCAATGAGACTCGCTCACAGACACGCAAACGGATTTACGCGCCAATGAAACTTGCTCACAGACACTCAAATTAATTTAACCCCAAAAAACCACCAAAAAACCACCAAAAAACCACCAAAAAACCACCAAAAAACCCCAGGATATTCACTATCCCGAGGCTCTTCCCAACAAATCAAATCTAAATATGATCATACCCATTCACAACAAGCTCAATCTCACCGTTATCCGGCTCGATAATCACACCGTGTACAGCGACATCCTTTGGCATGAGTGGGTGATTTTTAATCTTATCGACATTCTCTCGAACGCTGTCATAGATATTGTCGTAACCATAGAACCACTCGTCTAGGTCAACGCCAGTAAATCTCAACGTCTCGATCACTTCTTCGGAAATTCCTCTTTTTTTCATTGCATCAATCATCGGACCTGGTCTTAAGGCACCGAATCCACAATCGTGGTGTTCCATCACCATTACTTCATCTGTACCGAGCATGTGAATGGCAATTAAAATACTGCGCATTGTTGATCCCATCGGGTGAGAGATGATCCCACCAGCGGTCATCAAGTGTTTGACGTCTCCGTTTTTTAAACCCATAGCTTTCGTCGCCATCTCTGTTAAGCGTGTGTCCATACATGATAAAAGAACCAGTTTCTTGTCGGGTGATTTTGTCGTTTTAAACTGTTCGTACTCCTGGTTTGTAACGAAGTGCTTATTGTAATCGAGTAATTCTTGTAGTAGGGGTTTCATCTTCTTCTTTTCCCTTCTGCATGGTTAATTCTTCGCTTTGAATTTGACGCTCATAAATAATTGAATTGATCTGAGCACCTACAATTATAATAACACCTGTGATGAATAACCAGAACATTAAAATGATTACACCGGCTAAACTTCCATAAGTTGCACTGTAGTTACCGAAGTCTGTAACGTATATACTGAATCCCCATGAAGCAACGAGGAAAGCAATTGTTGTAAATGTTGTTCCGACTAGCGTTGATTTCATTTTGTTTTTAACATTTGGTGCAAATGTATACATCACTAAAAATACGATGAACACAAGGAAAAATGGTAAGATACTTCGGATTAAGTTCCATACAGTTGTAAATTGTGAATCTAATCCGATTACACCGAACATCAAGTTACCAATCTGACCACCGAATACGATAAGGGTGAATGTCAGTGCGATTGCTACTGTAAGGATGAGTGTAAAGATAATTGAATACGTACGTGCAACAACGATGTTTCGATTATCTTCAACATTGTATGCAACATTGAACGCATTCATCAATGCATTCATACCGTTAGATGCTGACCAAAGCGTCAAAATAATACCGACGCTCAATAACCCACCAGAGCTTGATTCCATCACATCGGTAATAATGCTAGTGAGTATGCCTGTAATTTCTTCAGGTGCATAGTCTTCAATAAAGCCGATTACTGTTTCTGCCTCTACATTAAACAATGGAACGAGTGTAAGTAAGAAAATAAGCATTGGGAAAAGCGCCAACATGAAATAATACGCGAGCTGTGCCGCGATCCCTGGTGTTGAATCTCTTAAAAATTTAAACATCAGGACTTGTAGAAAGTTAGGGTTTTCTGCCAGTGGTGCCGGTTTATGAATTTTAGAGACATAAAATGTTTGCCCTTTTTTTGGTTTCTTAGACTTGAAAACAATGGGTTCGACCATCGTATCGCCTCGAATATTTTTACTATTGTTAACTTTTTGTTCCTCTTGCTCTTGTTTTAACTGACTTAAGTATTTTGAATCGCTCATAGGCTTATCCTTTCTAACAATAAAGGACCAACATTTGTTAGTCCTCTAGTTTGTTTACGTAGTAATGATTATTTATTTTTGTCTTTTTTATCTTTGAAGTTTTCAACAAGTGTGTCTTTCGCGTTCACGATTGAACGTTCAAGTTCTGGATTGTTGCGGCGAATCTCTTCGATTGTTTCTTTCCAGAATGAAACCTCTTCTTTTAATGAATCAAATTTTGAAGGTTCAACACTGCTTGCATTTAACTTCTCTTGAATTTCTTTCGGGTTTTTTACATAATGTGTAACTTCTTTACTTTTACTTGCTACACTTTGTCGTGTGTTTTTATCAGCTAAACTTATGAGTGCACCGATTGCTGCACCGACAAGCAAAAATGGTAATAATTTGTTTTTCATAACATTCTCTCCTTATGTCTCATTACTTTAAATATTACCAAAATTAGTCCACTTTAAACGCTTTTATATTTCCAAACATTCAATTTTTATAAAATGTTTGTTATATTTAACGTTATAGTCTAGGAAACACTGAGGAGGTTCCCATGTCGAAAGAACAATTTTTGAAAGATCTAGAGAGCAAGCTGAATGTCGTGAACAGAGGTATCTTTAAAGCGGAAGCATATCCAGACAGCGCGTTCGAGGACATTCAATCACTTCATCAGATGGTAAGTTCGCGCCAGAATTTATCGCCGAATGAAAAAACGGCGATTATTGAAGAGTTATCAAGATTAAGAAAATAAATATAAATGAGGGATAACAATGAGTGCATTAGAAGAAAAATTATCTAAATATGCCGATCTTCTTGTTGAAATCGGTTTAAATGTTCAGGAAGGTCAACGCGTGGTTGTCAATGCAACGACTGACGCGCTACCACTTGTACGACTTGTCACACAAAAAGCATACGATAAAGGTGCAATCGATGTCAGCATTAAATTGCGTGACGATAAGCTCGTACGTCTTCACGCTGAAAACCAGTCTGTTGAAGAGTATGCGAACGTTCCGGATTGGGTTGTTGATGAAAGAATGTTCTATTCTGATGAGAAGAGTGGATTTTTAAGCATCGTATCTTCATCACCAGAATTGTTAAAAGGTATCGATACAGAAAAGTTAAAACAAGCGAGCATCAATGGCGGTAACGCATTTAAAGATTTTTCTAACCGTATCCAGTCGGATTACCATAGCTGGTGTGTTGCGGGCTATCCTTCTCCGGAATGGGCGAAGCTTGTATACCCTGACAAATCAGAAGAAGAAGCGGTTGATGCACTATTAGATCTGATTCTTTACACGGTTAGAGCGGAAGAAGCTGACCCTGTAGCTGCATGGGAAGCACACGATAAAAACCTACATGAAAAAGCAGATTGGTTAAATAAAAAGTCATTCCATGCGCTCCGATATGAAGCACCAGGGACTGAATTGACGATTGAATTGCCTAATGGTCACATCTGGGCAGGTGCATCAAGTCAGAACAAAGATGGTCATTCCTTCATGGCAAACATGCCAACTGAAGAAGTGTTCAGTGTACCTAAGAAAACGGGTGTTAACGGTTTTGTATCGAATACATTGCCACTTAGCTACGGTGGAAACTTGATCGATAACTTTAAACTGACATTTAAAGATGGGAAAGTTGTTGAGTATGAAGCGGAAACGGGTAAAGAGTACTTAGATAACTTATTCTCTACAGATGAAGGTGCGAAATATTTAGGTGAAGTTGCACTTGTTGCAGACGATTCACCAATTTCAAACAAGGGTATTTTATTCTATAACACATTGTTCGATGAAAATGCGTCTTGTCATATTGCGCTCGGCAGTGGTTATGCATTCTGTGTTGAAGGTGGAAAAGAAATGGACCGTGAAGAATTAGAGGCAGCTGGTGTAAACGATTCGATTACACATGTGGACTTTATGATCGGTTCAAATGAAATGAATATTTATGGTGTTGATGCAGATGGTAACGAAACGGCTATCTTCGAAAAAGGGAACTGGGCTTTTTAAAATTTAATATCCAAAATCCAAATTTTATGGTAAAATGAATGCATGTATATGAAATGATTGGAGGCTTCTATATGAACTTTTTATCAATGACAGCGATCTTTGGTGCTTTTATCTTTGCTAACTTAGGTTTTGCCGGACTGTTATACTACTTCATGTCTATTGGACTGAACGGTAAAGATGCAGTAACTATTGACACGCCTGAGGAAGCTACGGAAAGACGCGAATGGTTAGACTAGATATATAAGAACACGTAGAAGGGACTTAGGGTTCCTTCTTTTTTATTTGTATGAGGTGACTTATGGAGATTCGTAAACTAAGTAAACAAGACGATAGCTTGTATGAAGTTGCGTTCACAAACGGTGAAACGTTAACACTTCACGAAGAGACAGTTATACGCCTGCAGTTATTGCCAGGTAAAACTATTGATGCAGATTTACTTAAGGATATCGAAATACAAAAAAATATTGACCAAGCATACATACGTGCATTGCGATTTATCAGTTATAAAATCCGTTCATCACATGAGATCTCACAACATTTAGAAGAGGAATTTGAACCCGATGTGATTGCTGAAGCGAAATCACGCTTAAAACAAGAGGGGTATATCAATGATGACACATATGCTGAAGCATTGATGCAGACGATGTTTAAGACGACAA
Organism: Aliicoccus persicus; assembly: GCF_900110815.1. Lineage (GTDB taxonomy): Bacteria > Bacillota > Bacilli > Staphylococcales > Salinicoccaceae > Aliicoccus > Aliicoccus persicus. Next base: position 148,562 of record NZ_FOIT01000005.1, read on the forward strand.
TCAAAGGCCCAAATGCGCTGAAGCAGCAATTGATCAAACACAAAGTAAACCAAGAAGTCAGGGAGAAATACGTCACCCAATTTGATGATAAGATAGATGAATCACGTATGAACAAGCTAAAAGATAAGGCGCTTAAACGACACAAAGGAAGTCATCGACTATTTCAACAAAAATTTAAAGCGACGATGATTGAAAAGGGTTACTACCCGCATCATCTCGAGATGATTGATTTTAATGAACAATCGGATACATTTGATGAAGTACATAATCTTGAGAGAGATTATGAGAAATCATATAATAAGTATCAGAGGAAATTTTCTGGATATGATTTGAAAGTGCGCATATTGCAAGCATTGGCGAGAAAAGGATATCCTTATGATTTTATTCAAGAACATTTAGGTGGTAAATTAAATGAACTTAAGCACGATGACACGATATGAGATTGAGACATATATAGAAACGCTAACTGAGAAACTACATAAGGCTGAAATGATGGGTATTGAAAATGAATACCGAGTCATTGAGCGACAAATTTTAATTGCAGAGTGTTATTTAGTGGATCTTTCTAAAATAGAAAAGGGTAAAATATATCCATTAAAAGATTCACCGAAGCACTATTTCAAAGTAGATTATTTGAAGGGAATTTTTGCTTGGGGCTTCTTCATCGGTGGAGAAGAAAGTGAATCAGCAATTCCAGTCAGTTTACTTAAACTATAAGAGAGGTGAGGATTGTGCGCAATATATTGCTCTTAAAGGCAACGAATATTACATATGCAGAAGAAAGTCCACATCTTAAAGAGCGTATACTGAACCAATCCGAACGCCTTATTCTTAAAGATATCAATCTTCATTTATACAAAGGTCAAATTCTTGGTATTTTAGGTGACAGTAAACGCCTTGGGATAGTGAAAGAAATATTCAGCAAAACATTATCTCCAACATCAGGTACGCTGCAGACGGAAAAATCAATCTTATCTTTGGATGTTATCGACCATGTCCATTCCGATCAAACCGTCGGTGCATTTACACGTAACTTCTTAATTGAATTTATGCGTTCGGGTGTAACGGAAAACATCGTCGACAATTTAAAGTATGTCGATGTATATATGCGCTATCGTGACCGTAAACTCAGTGAGTTATCGCGTCGAGATATCGCGCTGTTAATCATAGAACTATCAAAGTTTGTCAATGTGGACATCGTCGTATTCTCGAACTTATCTCAGTACTTGTTACCAGAAGATAAGGCGGTATTAAACAGCGCGATCGTGTACTCACAAAAAAGACATCGCGGTGTATTATTATTAGAACCAGACATTGAGAATATTAAACCTTATGCGAATTACTTCATGTGGCTCAGCCATGGGCAGGTTCGTTATGAGGGCGGCTTGAAGCAAGGTGTTGAACGTTATGAACGCTACTTGCGTGAACGCAGTTCCATAAAGAACATCGAGGAAGAAGAAACATTTGACCAATCGTGGAAAGAGACGATGAATGAGTACGCGCTTTTTAAACATAACATGGAACGGGTGCGCAGAAAGACAATCGTTACATCTGAAAACGTCAACGTTAAAAAGCTTGTGGTTTCAGTCGTGCTGTTTTCGATTATGGTGGCTTCAGCTTTAGTTGTCATGATGGACATTTCATTTACAGAAGGTGATGGTGGACTACCGATTATTAATCAGTCAGATGATGATGCGGTTGTTAATGAAAGCGACCGGACATTATATGGATTAGTCACCAATGATTCACTCAGCTTCGGTGTCGAAGATTACAGTACGTTGGATATTATGCCGATTAAACGCGTATCTAGAAACACGTACAATGCAGTTGTTCAAGGTGGCGAATATGAAGTTAGTACAGATGATTTCATTTACTTTAACCCCGCGAGCTTATATCAACAATCATCATTACAAATATTGTTGCCGTACACGCATTCTAGTTTTAGAGACAACTATTTGTTCTACAGCAATTATTTAAATATCAGTGCAGATCAGTTAAAAGAGAGCATCAACTACGATCATGAAAATAATCAGCGGGTTGATGTTTCTGGCATACCGATCACATTCCATTTAAATGATGATGTGGTCTATGGGATTTCATTCCCCAGTCAAAATACAGAAGAACTGATTGAAGAATATGAATTGACGACAGAAAATCCAATTTTTAGATTGCCGCGCGGCTATATGATTTTATATGGTGAGGCAGAGCGATGGCTCTATATAAACAGATAGGAGGGGTATAATGAATCGAGATTTAAGCTATGTGTTAAAGAAGACAACGGATAATTTACTTCATAGCGAGATAAAAAGCTTATACCCGCTGTTTGTTTATGCATTTGGAATATTGATTATATTGGTTTCAAATGTCATCTTTGATACGAATACGTCACTAATAATTCTGTTTAAATTGATTGGCTTTATTACATGTGTGTGGTTGTTCAGCATCGTTGTGTTGAATCGCTACATTATCAGTAGAAAAGGAACAATATTAAAAGTGCATTACGTGTCGATATTCTCACGTATGTTACCGACTTTGCTCTACCAAACAATCAATTACATGTTATTTGTCGTACTTTATGTCGCAATCACAGCGTTGTTTATTGATAATTTTTATATCGGTACATTTACAATGTTGTACTATATGTTGCTTGGTATGATCCTGATTATTCCGTTCACGTTGTTTTACATCGCTGTCAATTTAAACCGTGTTAATGTCATCAACACGGTTGTGTTCATACTGCTTGTGGCAACAGTGCCGATACTGTACTTCCCACAACAGTTACCGTCAATGGTAAGTAGTATATTATCTTTAAATCCGTTCTACTATATCGTCTACAGCATACAACTGAATACGCTCGGTAACCATTGGAACATCAACAGAATTCCATCGGATATTTTATTCTTCAGTCAGATGGCACTCATTTACTTATGGATGTTCAGTTTCTATAAACGGATGAAGTATAACATCTATTTTGTGCAACCAAAATAGACCGACATCATTCTAACAAAAAATCCGGACATTCATGAGAAAAAAGAATGTCCGGATTATTTATATCAATCAATTATTCATCAATAATTGCTGCAGTCGCTCTTCTGAGAATACCCAGCCAATATAACTATGTTTCACAATCTTTTGTTCTTTATCGACGATCATGATGGTGACAAACGCATAATGTCCATCTTTTAAATAGCGGAGATCAATGAAACGAACCTCAACTTCGTTTTCATTCAATGTTTTTAATTCATAGTGATAGATCGAAGAAAAAAACACAAATGTTCGGTAATTAATATCAAACCTTATAATTTCATGTAACGCACTTGGAAGTTTATCTTTTTGATCGAATGAATCGTAAAACACAATGTGTCCATGTGTACTTCTACCGACAAAGTAATGTGTATCGGTGACGACGATGACCCGCCAAACGAAAAATTTTAACGTGGGCATAACGAACACGCGCTTGATGTTCTGGTGTGGCAGCTGGTGCTTTGCTTTTTTCATAATGGTGCGCTGCATGAGATGGCGTGTAATATAATAAATTAATAACACGCCATACAAGATAAAGAACATCGTAACCGGATTGAATCCGAGAAACCATAATATGAAGTAGACGATGTGTGCACCGAGTATAAAAATATCCACTGTGTTTATTGTCCCAATCTGTATCCAACTATAATCGAGTGGCCGTAGTGCCTGTGTACCGTATGAATTAAATATATCAACGAACACATGTAAGAATACGGCGAGTTGTACCCATAAATAGGTGGATGCAAATGGCAGATCAAACAGCAGCATCGCAAGGAATGTAATCAACATCGGCCACACTAGAAAAGTAAATGGCAGAGAGTGTGTGATACCGCGATGATGTTTTATATATGTCGCATTATTTTTAAATTTTAAAATCGTATCCGTGTCCGGAACTAACGATGCACCCACAACAGCGATGATGAAACCCGTCTGCAATGCATCGATATTTGGGTCCATTGTCGCAACCCCAACGATTGTACCACCCATTAAAGTATGTGTTAGAGTATCCATGATATTCTCCATTCTAAAATTTAAGGAGTGTAAGATTTGAATAAAGTACAACTAAACAAGGATCTTCTCGAATGGTTTCGTGCTTCTAAGCGTCAGTTACCATGGCGAGAAACTTCTGACCCTTTTAAAATTTGGATGAGTGAAGTCATGTTGCAACAAACTCAAGTCAAAACTGTGATTCCATATTATAATCATTTCGTCCGTAAGTATCCAACGATTGACGCTATCGCAAACGCAGAAGAAGTGAGCTTGCTCAAAGACTGGGAAGGGCTCGGCTACTATAACCGTATTCGAAATTTCCATTTTGCAACGAAAGAAGTACAGGCTAAATACAACTCTATCGTACCCGAAGAGCCGCATGAATTTCAATCTTTACGCGGTGTTGGGCCGTATATTGAGGGTGCTGTCATGAGCATTGCCTTCAATCATAAAATTGCAGCTGTCGATGGCAATGTGATGCGTGTTTATAGTCGACTCCATCGCTACGGCGAAGATATTTCTAAGCAGAAGACCGTGAAGTCAATCAAGCGAGATATTGAAACTTGGATGAGTGATGATGCTGGAGATTTTAATGAAGCCATGATGGAACTCGGTGCGACGATATGTACACCAAGAGCACCGAAATGTATCCTCTGTCCATTGAAATCACATTGTGAAAGTTTCGAACACAACGACGTGTTAAACTATCCGGTAAAAGCGAAGCAGAAACCAAAGAAAGATACAGTATACAATGTTTTTATTATACAAAATCAAGATGGAGATTTTTATCTCGTAGAACAGACTGAAGATTTGCTCAAAGGCATGTATGAATTTCCGAAATATGACGTAGATACTTCAATGGATAATATTGAAGATGAATTAAACATTGAATTTACTTCACAACCCACATATCTTTCACAAGTGAAACATGTGTTTACACATAAGACGTGGATTTTAGAGGCATATATGATACATACGAATGAGACAAGTGAACATTTTAAATCCATCGATAAAATTCAAAAATTACCGATGAGTAAAGGGATGCAAAAAGTATTGGCATTACTTGAAGTCTAACGTCGTGATACCATAAATAAGTATGATATAATGCACATGTACAAATTAAAGGTGGTGTGGAAAGTGAAACAAGAATCCATACCGAAAGAAGGTAGCAAAGTCAAAATTCAGAGCTACAAACATGACGGGTCCATACATAGGGTATGGTCAGAAACCACTATTTTAAAAGGGACGAATCATGTCGTCATAGGGGGAAATAATCGAACACTCGTTACTGAGAGTGACGGCAGAACGTGGATTACACGGGAACCGGCAATCGTTTACTTCCACTCGGAATATTGGTTTAACGTCATATGCATGTTCAGAGAAGACGGTGTGTATTATTACTGCAACTTGTCATCTCCTTTCGTCCATGATCAAGAAGCGCTTAAGTATATTGATTACGATTTAGATATTAAAGTGTATCCCGATGGTAATTATCACCTGCTCGATGAAGATGAATACAAGCTTCACAAAGAGCGAATGAAATACTCAGCGGATATCGATTTAATATTGAGACGGAATGTAGATATTCTCCAATCATGGATTGAGCAAAAGAAGGGACCTTTTGCGCCGGATTTCATCAACGTATGGCATCAACGATTTAATCGAGTAGTCAATAAGAAGTAGCCAGTCATTTATATGACTGGTCTTTTATAACTAAGGGAGTAGAAACGATGATTTGGCGATATTTAAAATTTGTTAAACCATATTTTTGGTTAATTATATTAACAGTGGTCATCGGTATTTTGAAATTTGGTATTCCACTTTTAATTCCACTGTTAATCATGCATGTCATCGACAATATCATTTTAGCTGAAGGATTAGCACAAGATGAACGCTTATCCATGCTGTTCAATATCATGATAATCTTCGGTTTGATCTTTGTCGTGCTTCGCCCACCGGTTGAATATTATAGACAATATCTCGCCCAGTGGACGAGCAATAAAATCTTGTATGATATTCGAGAAAAATTATATAAGCACTTGCAGGAATTAAGTCCAAAGTATTATTCAGAGAATAAGGTTGGAGAAATCATTTCACGCGTGATTAATGATGTTGAACAGACGAAGGATTTCATAATGACAGGTCTCATGAACGTCTGGTTAGATTTAGTGACCGTACTGATTGCTCTGATCATCATGTTCAACATAAATGCTGAACTTACATTGGTATCGATGGCGATTTTTCCATTTTATATATTCGGTATATATTATTTCTTCGGTCGACTGCGCCGCTTGATGCGTGCGCGTTCACAAGCACTCGCTGAAGTACAGGGATTTTTACATGAACGTATTACCGGGATCAATGTAATCAAAAGCTTCGCAGTAGAAAAACATGAAGAGAAACGCTTCGCAAATAAGAACAATAATTTCTTAACGAAAGCTGTTAATCATGCCAGATGGAATGCAAAAAGTTTCGCAGTCGTCAACACGATTACGGATATCGGACCGTTGCTCGTTATCGGGTACGGTGCATATCAAGTACTCGGTGGTAGTTTAACAGTCGGTGCACTCGCAGCTTTCGTTGCGTACTTGGAACGACTTTACGGACCGCTGCGCAGGTTGGTGTCATCATCAACGACTTTAACGCAAAGTATCGCCTCGATGGATCGTGTGTTCCATCTATTCGATGAAAAATATGATGTAACAGATAGAGAAAATGCAGAGCCAATGGATGTATCTCGTGGAGAAATTGAATTCCATGATGTTGGATTTGGTTACGACGGTAAGTCAACGAATACTTTAAACCATATCAACTTTAGAATCATACCTGGAGAAACCGTCGCATTTGTCGGAATGAGTGGTGGTGGAAAGTCCACGCTCGTATCATTGATTCCGAGGTTCTATGATGTGACAAGTGGCGCAATAAAAATCGATGGTCGCGATACGCGAGACTATACGATACAATCGCTTAGGAACAATATCGGCATGGTCATGCAAGATAATATACTTTTTAGTGATACCGTGAAGGAAAACATAATGCTGGCATTGCCTGGTGCAACAGACGAACAAGTTGTTGAAGCGGCAAAAGCGGCCAATGCGCATGATTTTATTATGAATTTACCAGAAGGTTACGATACTGAAGTGGGTGAGCGTGGTGTTAAATTGTCCGGTGGACAAAAACAACGCATCGCAATTGCACGCGTATTCTTAAAGAACCCACCGATTTTAATTTTAGATGAAGCAACAAGTGCCCTAGATTTAGAAAGTGAAAGTATTATTCAAGAAACATTGTTGAAACTGTCGAAAGATAGAACGACAATTATCGTTGCGCATCGACTATCAACGATCACACACGCTGATAAAATCTATGTGATGAAAGATGGTACCATTGCCGAATCAGGAACGCACCAAGAACTCTTATATAAGCGCAACGTGTACTACGACTTGTATAGCATACAAGATTTATAATAAAAAAAGATGTAAACCAATATTTATAAGATATAATTAAAAAGGTCACACTTGCTTTCTATGGTGAAAGCAAGTGTGACCTTTTTTATATATCCATCGTTTCATCATCGATCTTTAACTCGTGATTCTTCGCATGGAATTTGAAATAACTTGTTGTGATTCTATCAAGATTTTGAAGTATATCTCGATATTCATGAATCGATGCCATTAAACTCATAATATTTTCGTAGTGATTATCATCGATATTATTCTTTGTTTCATTGAATAGCTTTGTAAACATTTCTATCAGTGTCAACTCAAAGTGCTCTTCACTATGTGTCGTATAGATGTAATCGTCCTCTGGGCCAACGCGTTCATTAAATTTCATAAACAGTTGTTCGTGGTGACTCATCAACATATCTATTTCTACCTTCATACGATATTGCAATTCTTCATCTAAATGATTGTAATCATTCTGATATCGATTTAATTTTTTGAGTAGCGTAAAGGCAAGATTTGTAGATGCGAGTAAACGACCGTACAACATTTTCTTTCTCGCCAAAGAGAAGTTATTCTTTTTTAAATAATTTCGCTCTTCTTTGTAGTATAGATACATCGTCTCTAACTTAACGATTCTATCTTGTATGCTTTTGATATCTTTCTTAACGATGGTGAAGTCAGTCATTGAGTTGATCTCGAGACGAATCCATTTGAATATGTCACCAGTTACATTAAATGTATTGTGATACAATCTGCTTTCGTACTTCGGTGGTAAAAAGACTAAATTGACGATGAGTGCAGATACGACACCGGTCATCACGAGTGAAATTCTTTCGCCTGCTGTGATGAAGAAATCTCCCATTGATTCGGAATTTGCAAGTGTTGGTGCATCGAGTATTGCAATCATCGTAACGACTGCCAGTGTTGACACAGACTGCAGTTTAAACACTTGTAACAGTGCGAGAACAAGAATTGTCGTCAGTCCGATGACGACGATACTATTGCCGAAGAGCAGCAACATGCAAACAGCAGCAATGGCACCGATAAGGTTACCTTGTACTTGCTCCCAAAAGCGTTTAAGAGAGCGATGGATATTCGGTTGTAATGCAAACACAGCTGCAATTGCTGCAATCAGTCCGGGTTCTAAACCTAACCAATCTATGATGAGTAAGGTTAATACAATAGCGATACCGGTCTTTATAACGCGAGCACCAATCTTCATCGCATGCTCTCCTTTCTAGAAGTTTTCTTTAAATACAGTTTCTACGATATCTAGTGTTTCATCAATGTCTGCTTCAGTGTGTGCTGTCGTAATAAACCACGCTTCATATTTTGAAGGTGCGATATTGATACCGTGATCAATTAAGCCATTGAAAAATTTGGAGAAGTCTTCACCATTTGTATTTTCTGCTTGTTTATAATTCGTTACGACTTCATCTGTAAAGTATATTGTCAATGCACCGAGTTTGCGATTCACGGTCGCTCGGATATTGTACTTCTTGATTAATTCGAGAAAACCATTTTCTAATTTTTCCCCTAAGAAATCAAGTGTTGTGTATACGTCTTTATCTTGTAATACTTCAAGGCAAGCGATTCCGGCTGCCATCGAGAGTGGGTTACCAGCCATCGTGCCCGCTTGATATGCGGGACCTAGTGGTGCAACGCTTTCCATAATTTCTAACTTTCCACCGTATGCACCGATCGGTGTGCCGCCACCGATGATTTTACCCATCGCAGTTAAGTCTGGTGTCAAACCGAGTAAATTTTGTGCACCACCATAACAGAATCTAAATGCCGTAATAACTTCATCATAAATCGTTAAGGCGCCAATGTCACGAGCTACACTGTGTACTTCTTCTAAAAATCCAGGTGTAGGTTCAACGATTCCGAAATTTCCTACAATCGGTTCAATAAGAATTGCTGCCACTTCATCACCGTGTGCTTCAACTGCTGTTTTGAAATCTTCTATATTATTAAAAGGAACTGTAATCATATCGCGTGCGACACCGACAGGTACGCCAGCAGAATCTGGAGATCCAAGCTGAGCAGGGCCACTGCCTGCCGCGACGAGAACTAAGTCCGAGTGTCCGTGATAGCAGCCTTCAAACTTGATGATTTTATTGCGTCCAGTGTATGCACGTGCAACGCGAATCGTTGTCATCACAGCCTCTGTCCCAGAGTTTACGAAGCGGACGCGCTCTAAGCTTGGAATTGCATCTTGAATCATTTTAGCAAACTTATTCTCAAGCATCGTCGGTGTACCATATAAAATACCTTTAGCGGCTTGGTCTTGAATCGCTTTTGTGATGTGAGGGTGAGCATGACCTGTAATGATAGGTCCGTATGCTGCAAGGTAGTCGATGTACTCATTGCCATCAACATCAGTAAATCGTGAACCCTTTGCTTCTTGCATGACGACTGGTGCGCCGCCACCAACTGCTTTATATGATCGGCTCGGTGAGTTTACACCGCCGAGTATTAAAGATTGTGCTTCATCGAATAGCTTTTTTGATTGAATTCTTTCCTTCAATTGAGAGGACTCCTTTATCGTTTTATTAAATATTTTATCATATTATATAGATGGAAATAGGGTATACTAAATAAGAGTATTGCATAAAGGAGTTATTATAATGAAAACTTTTCCGAAGTTTAATTTAGAAAATCAAGATGGTACAGAAATTAGCAATGAAAAACTAAAGGGAAAAACATTGATTTATTTCTATCCTAAAGATAATACACCGGGCTGCACGACTCAAGCATGTGATTTAAGAGACAACATGTCAACTTTTAATGATCTCAACATCGATGTTTATGGTGTGAGTGGGGACTCAAAACAGAAACACAAGAATTTTATCGAAAAGCATGATTTGAATTTCGATTTGCTTGTCGATGAAGACTTTAAATTGTCTGAGACACTCGGCATATATAAAGAAAAGAAAATGTTTGGCAAGACTTTCATGGGAATTGAACGCACAAGTTTCCTTATTGATGAGAACAGCAATATTTTAAATGTGTTCGAGAAAGTAAAACCGAGCGATCATGTAGAAGATGTGAAAAGGTGGATTGAAGCGAATGATTAATATACTATCAACAATTAAATTACCAGAACCTTCTATAGAAGAGATAAAAAAACAACAAACAGAAGTGAACTTCCGTTTCGTTCACTCAAAAGACATTACGCAAGATGATTATGAATGGGCAACTGTACTAAATACGTATGGTTCTCATATTAAACATCATGACATCACTGACTTTAAAAATTTAAAGTGGTTAAATGTGATGAGTGCTGGAGTCGATTCATTACCGTTTGATAAGATCGGTGATATTCCTGTGACGAATGCTCGTGGAATTCATAAAACTCCAATGATGGAATACACGATTGGGCTCATTTTAAACTATTACAAGAATTTTTATCAGAACCAAGTGGATCAAAACAACCGTTTTTGGAATAAGGATGTTAGTACAGCAGAATTATATGGAAGAAACGTGCATATCTTTGGAACCGGAAGTATCGGCGCGCATATCGCGAAAGTACTTCAAGTATTTGGTGTGAAGACGACTGGTTACAATACAAATGGCCGTGCTGTCGATGGGTTTGATGAGACGTATCCAATGGATGAAAGAAATGAACACGTGAATGAAGCGGATATCGTTATTTCTATATTGCCTAAAACTGAAATGACAAATGAGATTTACGATCAGGCATTCTTTGATAGTATGAATCAAACCGCTGTGTTCATTAATATTGGACGCGGTAATGTCGTCAGTGATGAAGTCCTCTTCTATGTGCTCGATAACAAAGTGATTGAGCATTTGATCTTAGATGTATTCAATACAGAGCCATTGCCAGAAGATAGTCCTTTTTACAATTATAAAAACTTAACGATTTCACCACACTCTTCTGCAACGACAGGTGTGTATTATGAGCGTGCATCTGAAATTCTCATCCGAAATTTAGCTGCTTATCCTGATATTTCAAAAATGGAAAATGTAGTGGATGGCAATAGAGGATATTAATTAGTTAATTTATTAGTTATTATCATATATAATATGAATAATAGTGTAATTGGATGGAGGGAAAGTCATGACGACGGCTGAACGAGAAACGTTGTTTAATGAGTCAATTAATGCGCTTAAGAAAACTGGTGTACGAATTACACCACAAAGACGTGCTGTATTGAAGTTTATGATTGACGCTGATAATCATCCAACTGCTGACGAAGTATATAAAGCACTCTCGCCTGAACATCCGGGCATGAGTGTTGCAACGATTTATAATAATTTAAAAGTATTGAAAAATACTGGAATTATAAAAGAGTTAACATATGGTGATGCCTCATCTCGATTCGATTTTAATTCAGATAAGCACTACCATATTATGTGTAGCAGTTGTGGAAAGATTACAGATTTTCATTTTAAAGGGCTAGAAGCAGTCGAGGAGTTGGCAGCGAATAGTACAGACTTTTCGATTACGCATCACCGTTTAGAACTTTATGGATTATGTAAGGAATGTAAACAAGCAGAAGACTAATCTTCTGCTTGTTTTTTGTTCTGTTCAATTTCTTCAAGGATTTTCTCTCTGCGATGCTTTACATTAAAATCTCGAGAAAATACTTGACCTTCTAACTCTTTGTCTATCGTTAGTGGCTCGTTACAATGAATACAGTAGTCGACACGACCAAGTATTTTTGTATGTTTTTCACAATTCGGACATTGCACAACGAGCGTTCGCGTACTGACTATCCCAACCCAGAAGTAAATAACAACACTGAGTATTAAGGGAATAATACCGAGAATGATGAATATAGCAAACAACCATGGGATTTGAACAAAAAATACACCCATATACATAATGATCATTCCGGCAAAAATCATGATTAGTGCATAGCCACGAATTCGTTTAATCTTGTTTGTAGCCTTCATTAAATCTCACCTCACAAATTATTATATACCATTGTAACCTGACGTTACATTAAGAACTTTGACAATAAAAATAATAAAAAAAAAGAAAATGTGATTTTAGTGTTGACGAAACGAAATCTAATTGATATTATATAAAAGTCGCTTGAAACGAGTTGTAAACATTGAATAAAGATTTGACTAAAAATTTATTTTAACATTTACAAAAAAAACTTGAAATCTACTTTCGAAATGTGTATCATTTAAAAAGTGAGTTTTAAAAAACAAAAAGATTCATGCGAGATACGAACATTGAAAACTGAATGACAATAAGTCAACGTTAATTCTAATAATTTTGGTATATAACCAACTTGGCAGTAACCAAGTAAAAAAATGCAGTGAGCTAAAAACTTAAATATAGTTTTAACAATTATATGGAGAGTTTGATCATGGCTCAGGATGAACGCTGGCGGCGTGCCTAATACATGCAAGTCGAACGCGACACTTTCGGGTGTCGAGTGGCGGACGGGTGAGTAACACGTGGGTGACCTGCCCATCAGCCTGGGATAACCACCGGAAACGGTGGCTAATACCGGATAAGTCTACGGATGAAAGTCGGATTTTCTGACACTGATGGATGGACCTGCGGCGCATTAGCTAGTTGGTGAGGTAGTGGCTCACCAAGGCGACGATGCGTAGCCGACCTGAGAGGGTGAACGGCCACACTGGGACTGAGACACGGCCCAGACTCCTAC
>NZ_FOIT01000004.1:0-97728 GCF_900110815.1 Aliicoccus persicus
AGTAATTGTCCGGTGACGATTGCGGAGAGGCCACACCTGTTTCCATGCCGAACACAGTCGTTAAGCTCTCCAGCGCCGATGGTAGTTGGATGTACGTCCCGTGAGAGTAGGACGTCGCCGGGCGAATGAAGACCTTCCTTAATTGGGAGGTCTTTTTTTATTGCACTGACAGGCAGTATAAAAACATGTTACACTCAATCCATAATATTGCGATAGGTGAATAGAATATGCGTAAAAAGCTTATAGAACAGCTGAATGAACTAGAACAACATCGAGCGATTTCATTGCATGTACCTGGCCATAAAAATAGTACGATCGGTCATTTGGATATATTAGATATCGCTCATGATAAGACAGAGATAGTTGGTTTGGATAATCTGCATGAACCAGAAGAAGTATTGATGGATTTGAATGATTTTCTATCGGAAAAATATAAAGGATACATCGCGCAAGTACTGACGAACGGATCGACAACAGGTATCATTGCGGCCATTCTTGCGTACAAAGAAATTGCAAATAGGTATATCATCATGCATAATGCACACAAGTCGGTGCATCATGGCATTGATTTAGCGCACCATGAACCGGTGATTACAAATTCTATATATGATATAGATCTTCTACCAAATGATATCGTCATCGTGACGTATCCGACGTATGAAGGACGTACAGAAGATATAGAACGAATTATAGAGCATGTGCATGGTTGTGGTGCGTATATCATCGTCGATGAAGCACATGGCGCACATTTTGATATCACACCGAAATTCCCAAAGTCTGCGATGAATTTTGATGCAGATATCGTCATTCAGTCGTATCATAAAATGTTGCCTGCTTTGACGATGGGATCTGTTATTTTCGTAAATAATCGTAATATATCTACATATAGGCATGTGATGAAGTATGTCAATTATATCGAAACATCCAGTCCGTCATATTTAGTGATGGCATCCATAGAAAGTGCACATGAATTTTATTTGAATTATTCAGATGAATTATTCTTTTTGAAGCGCCAAATGATATTTGATGCATTAAAGCAGGTGGGATGTATTGTAGGGCCCCAAGATGATCCTGCGAAGCTGCTTGTCAAACATCGTGAACATACAGTATATGAATTGGAACAGGCACTAATTGATAGTCATATATACCCTGAGATGACGACAGAAGATGGCGTCCTGTTCATTTTACCGCTATCGCACGAGGATGATCGATATCCGTATCATGTACTGTTATCACGGTTAGAAGCACTCAACTTTGTTAAAAATGATATAAAAACGAATGATGAACTGTATCTGTTATCGAATAAAGTATGCATTCAACATATCATTCCGTATCCACCAGGTGTACCGTTCGTTAGAAAAGGTGAGGTAATTACTGCGGGTGATGTGAAAACACTCATTCATTTGTATCAGAATCGTGTTAAAATAGAAGGAGTAACGAGTAACATAGAATATTATATAGATAGGGAACGTTGATGTTATGGGTCATTTTATCACGTTTGAAGGTCCTGAAGGTTCTGGTAAAACGACAGTAATCGAAGGTGTTAAAGAATATTTATCCAAAAATTATAAAGTAATGACGACACGTGAACCGGGTGGTATCAGGATTAGTGAATTGATTCGTGACGTTTTGTTAGCGAAGGGTAATGAAATGGACGGTCGTACGGAAGCGCTTTTATTCGCGGCTTCACGTCGTCAGCATCTCGTGGAAAAAGTCATACCTGCACTTGAGCGCGGTGAAGTTGTGCTATGTGATCGGTTTGTCGATAGTTCATTGGCATATCAAGGGTATGGGCGAAATATAGGCGTCGATGGGATATGGTCAATTAATGAATTTGCGATTCAAGATGTCATGCCTGATTTGACGATATATTTGAAGCTTGATCCTGAAGATGGGCTTGAGCGAATTTTATCGAATAAACGTGATAGTAATCGGTTGGACAATGAAAATATCACGTTTCATAAAAACGTCGTTTTAGGGTATAATGAATTATCTGACAATTTCCCAAACCGTATTAAAACCGTGGATGCAAGTCAGTCTAAAGAAAAAGTTTTAGAAGATACATTAGCCATTATAGATAACTATTTGATAGAAAGAGGTTGAGACATATGAAGATGGTCATTGCAATCGTTCAAGATCATGATAGCCAGCGCTTGTCAGATCGTTTGAGCAAAAACAATTATAGAAATACAAAACTCGCATCAACAGGTGGATTTTTACGCGCGGGAAATACGACATTCTTATGTGGTGTCGCAGATGATCGTGTCGATGAATTACTAAGACTAATCGATGATACATGTGGGAATCGAGAGCAAACAGTCTCTCCTGTGACACCGATGGGTGGGAATGCGGATTCATACATCCCTTACCCAGTAGAAGTAGAAGTCGGTGGCGCGACTGTATTTGTATTGCCAATCGAACATTTCGAAAGATTTTAATCTACATGCAAACAATACCGGTTAAAACGTTACTTGAGCGTATCATAGACAATGATCGATTGAGTCATACGTATATGTTTGAAGGTGACTCAATTGAAACGATGAAGCGTTATGCAGAGTACTTTGCGCTGCTCATCCTTGGTGATACGTCACATAACAAAATGTTGATTGAAACACGCAATCATCCAGATTATCAGTATGTTTCTTCTGATGAACCGACGATAAAAAAACAACAAATCGAACAACTTGTACATCAGATGTATCATAAACCTGTCGCCGCACCGTATAAAGTATATGTCATTGAAGCGTTTGAAAAACTTACACTTCAAGCAGAGAACAGTATTCTAAAATTTCTAGAAGAGCCACCAGATAAAACGATAGCAATACTCTTAACTGTGGATAAATCACAGATATTACCAACAATTCATTCTAGAAGCCAACATATTCACATCAAAAGGGAACAAGATGATAGTAGCGCGCACTTGAACCATTTACATGATACAGATAAGCATATCGTCCAAACACTTGGCATGAACGCGATGCATATCTCACAACTTGAAGATAATTTTCATGAAATGATAAAAGCAACAAAGCAGTTTACAGTGCGATGGTTACAAGATGATCCGCATGCGCTAATCGACTTAATTGGCCTAGTGGAACTTGCACCTGAGCGACGTGATTATCCCATCTTGTTACAATTGATGGATGGTATCGTCAGACAATGCTTACACCAAGTGTTAGATTTGAAGATGGAGAAAGCGTTCAATGATATAGATATCACACAAATTAGCCCGCACATAAGTGCTGAGCGATTGACGCGTATGTTGGATGAAATCACGACGGCGAACCGTTTGCTGACATCTAATGTCAACGTGATGCTCGTGTTTGAAAGTATGGTAATTTCTTCGAAAGGTTGAGGTAATCATGAGAATAATTACAGCAACATACCCGGACTTTCTACAAAAAGTATATATTGAAGCGACCGATGTAGATTTAAACTATGATGATTATATAATTGTAGAAACTTCTCGTGGCAACGAGCTTTTAAAGGTACTCAAGCCACCCTATGAAGTCTCAGAGGATGATATTGTTGAAGCAGAAGGTAAAATGCTACGCATTTCGACTGCTGAGGATATGGAGCGTTATGAATCGAACAAATTAAAGGCAATGACGGCATATGATTATGCGAATGGTGCAATCAAAGAACAAGCGCTTGATATGCACTTGGTCAACGCTAAATATACGCTTGATCAGAAGAAGTTAATATTTAACTTTACAGCAACTGAACGTATTGATTTTAGAGAGCTCGTAAAAGTTTTAGCAAATAAATACCGCACGCGCATTGAACTTAGACAAATTAGTGTGAGAGATGAGGCGAAGTACCTAGGTGGTATCGGACCATGTGGACGAGCCCATTGCTGTTCGACATTTCTAGGTGACTTCATTCCGGTGAGTATTCAAATGGCAAAAAACCAAGATTTATCACTATCACCGACAAGAATCTCTGGTGCGTGTGGCCGCTTGATGTGTTGCTTAAACTATGAGGATGAGTATTATGAAGATACACGAAATAAAATGCCAGACGTCGGACAGTCGATCGACACACCAAATGGTCGAGGAAAAGTGATCGGTATCAACATATTAGACCTTGTTGTACAAGTAAAATATGAAGATGATTACATCAGAGAATATCATCAGGATGAACTAGAAGCTGAAGAGGTGTAATTGTGCGACAAGAACAGTTATTAAATTACATCGTGCAATTAGAAGAAAAGCTCAGCATGATGGACAAAGATTTAAATGAAGTTAAACATGCGGTCGTTGATCTCATAGAGGAAAATATTACATTGCAAAAACAACTCGAACATTATCAAAATGTCCATGGTGAACCGCATGATACGTCATATAAGGACAATACGTTGCAAAACTTATATGATGAAGGCTTTCACGTATGTAGCACGTTGTTTGCAAGTCCGAGAAATGGCGAAGCATGTATCTTTTGTGGTGAATTTATAAATTAAAGCGGCGATGCCGCTTTTTATTTTGTTTAGGAGGTGTCACATGATAAAACCACACGAGCGCATTGATGAATTATTCAGAGAAAATATGAAAATCATTCAAAGTAGAGAAGTGTTTTCATATTCCGTAGATGCGCTATTATTAGCAGATTTTGTGACACTGAGAAAACGCGATAGCATCATTGATTTGTGCTCGGGCAACGGCGTTATCCCATTGTTATTATCACATCGCACGGACCAACCAATCGAAGGTTTGGAAATACAAGCACCACTCGTTGATATGGCGAAACGCAGCATTGCTTTAAATGAAAAAGAGGATCAGATCAACATTGTTGAAGGCGACCTAAATGATATTAAAGCGTACTTTCCACATTCATCATTCGACGTTATCACAGTTAACCCACCATATTTCACACCAGATCAACCATTAAAAATTCGTGACGCACATGCGTATGCACGACACGAACTGTTGACAACGCTCGAGCAAGTCGTCTCTGCATGTAAACACCTCGTTAAAAACAAAGGCCGATTATTCATGGTGCACCGTGCTGAACGTAGCATGGAAGTGATACATACTTTGATGCAAGCAGGGTTCAGAGTGACGCGCACGCAATACGTCTACAATGCACCGAAGTCAGATAGTGCATTATTCGTGTTGATTGAGGCAGTTTATCATTCTAAGGCATATGTGAAAGTGTTGCCGGCATTTTACATTTATGACAACAATAGTGAATACTCGAAGGAAATGCTTGAGGTGTATTATGGCTAACTGTTACGTCTATATTTTAGAGTGTCATGATGGGACGCTGTACACGGGCTACACCGTCGATGTTGCAAAACGCGTCGATACGCATAATGCAGGACTTGGTGCAAAGTATACACGTGCCCGATTACCAGTCACATTGAAGTACCAGGAATTATGCGAATCAAAAAGCGCAGCGATGAAGCGTGAAATACAAATTAAAAAATTATCAAGAATACAAAAATTACAGTTGATAAGGGGTGAAGCAGATGCACTTGTACATCACTGGGACGCCGATCGGTAACTTGGATGATATGACGTTTCGAGCGGTCGAAACGTTGAAATCGGTCGATGCAATTTTGTGTGAGGACACGCGTAATACACGAAAGTTAACGACACATTTTAATATCGATACACCACTCTTTGCGTATCATGACCACAATAAGACAGAGATTGAGGATAAACTTATTTCGGACATGAAACGTGGTAAAACATTTGCACTCGTCAGCGATGCGGGCATGCCACTCGTCTCAGATCCGGGATATGAACTCGTCCGTCGCATGCAAGATGAGGCACTGGAATTTTGCGTCATCCCTGGACCAAGCGCTTACTTATCAGCCGTTGTCGCTTCAGGCATACCAAGCTTTCAGTTCACCTTCTTTGGATTTTTACCACGCAGTCCAAAGAAGAAACGCGAAACGATGGATGAGATTATGAATCACCGGTATACGAGTGTGCTCTATGAATCACCACATAAAATCAAAGAGACGATGAAGCTGATCACGAATCATGACCCTCATAGAGAGACTAGCATTTCAAGAGAGATCACGAAGAAATTCGAGCAGCACGTACGTGCTGAAGCAAGTGAACTTCTCGAGATGCTGGGAACAGACATACCAATAAAAGGTGAGTATGTTATCGTCATTGCACCATCAGAAGAAGAAGTTGTTGAAGCATTCGAGACGACGCCTCTTGAAGCAGTCAAAGCATTGATCGAAGCGGGCGAAAAGCCAAATAGAGCTATTAAAGATGTTGCAAACGAACGGGGATTGAAGCGTCAAGACTTGTATGATGCGTATCATAAAGAGAAGTAGTAAAGAGAAAAACGAGCTGATACATAATAAAAAGCATACTTGACTCCTTTGTGAGAGCAAGTATGCTTTCTATATTTATGTTTCAGACGCTATTGCATCTAAATCATCTATACATTTGTATGTGACGCTTTTAATTCAGACATTAACATTTCAGCACCTTCAGGGCTCACTGTAATCTTCCCATCAAATAGTGAAATCGGATTGTCTGTGTCTTTTCCTGTCACAGCACACTTCTTACGTGAAGTGAACTTTTTCAAAACGATTTGATCTTTTTCTGTAAAAATTTCGAGCTCATCTTTGACCTCGATATCTAATATTCTACGTAATTCTATTGGTATAACGATTCGTCCAAGTTCGTCTACTTTTCTAACTATTCCTGTCGCTTTCATATAAAAGACCTCCAACATCTAACAAAAGTTTAACTAGTATTTATTGTCAACTACGGTTATATTGCCAAAATATATTATAGTTGATTAGGAAGTAAATGAAGTATTCCTAAGAATATTATGAGAATTTGCTAAATTGAAAAAATAGCTAAAAAAGGTTATCATCTAACAGATAACGGCATTAGGAGGCCATCAGAAAATGGAAAAGAAGACATACTATATAACAACCCCGATTTATTATCCTAGTGGTAGATTACATATTGGAAATGCATATACAACAATTGCATGTGACGTGATGGCACGCTATAAAAGAATGCGTGGTTTTGATGTATTTTATCTTACGGGTTCGGATGAGCATGGACAAAAGATACAGACAAAAGCTGAGTCTGAAGGGGTAACACCAAAAGAGTATACAGATGGTATCGTTGCAGATATGAAATCTCTTTGGGAGAAACTAGAGATTACACACGATAAATTCATTCGTACGACAGATGAAGAACATAAAGTTGTTGTCCAAGACATTTTTGAACGTTTGTTAAAGCAAGGAGATATTTATCTTGGTGAGTATGAAGGGTGGTACTCAGTTCAAGATGAAGAATTCTTCACTGAAACACAACTTGAAGAAGTATTTCGTGATGAGGAAGGCAAAATGATTGGTGGTATTGCACCGAGTGGTCATGAAGTACAGCTGGTGAAAGAAGAGAGTTACTTCTTTAAAATGAGCAAATATGCAGATCGTTTAGTGAAGTATTATGAAGAACATCCAGAATTCATCCAACCGGACTCTCGTCGAAATGAAATGCTAAATAACTTCATTAAACCTGGGCTTGAAGACTTGGCAGTTTCTCGTACGACGTTTGATTGGGGTATTCCGGTCAAGAGTGATCCGAAGCATGTCGTTTATGTTTGGATCGATGCACTGACAAACTATATTTCAGCACTCGGTTACAGTACAGATAATGATGAATTATTTAAAAAATATTGGCCTGCTGATTTGCATATGATTGGTAAAGAAATTGTTAGATTCCACTCAATTTACTGGCCAATTATGTTGATGGCACTCGATCTTCCATTACCTAAGAAAATTTTAGGTCACGGTTGGCTTGTTATGAAAGACGGAAAGATGAGTAAGTCTAAAGGGAATGCGATCTATCCAAGTGATATTATCGACCGCTACGGTCTCGATGCGCTCCGTTATTACTTAATGCGTGAAGTGCCATTTGGAAACGATGGTGTATTCACACCTGAAGCATTCGTTGACCGTACGAATTATGACTTAGCAAATGATTTAGGTAACCTCGTAAACCGTACGATTTCAATGATCAATAAGTATTTTGATGGTGAATTACCGGCTTACGCAGGACAGTTAAATGAATTTGATGCACCACTCGAAGCATTGGTTCAAGATGAAGTGAAGAAATACGAAACAGCGATGGAAAACGTCCAGTTTAACAAGGCACTCCAAGCGGTATGGACAATCGTTAGTCGCTCGAACAAATATATCGATGAGACAACACCATGGGTACTTGCGAAAGATGAGTCGAAGAAAGAAGATCTCGCGAATGTGATGGTGCATTTAGCTGAAAATATCCGTATCGCATCCGTGTTACTCAAACCATATCTACCATTTGGACCGAAAGAAATCTTCAGACAGTTAAACATTACAGATGAAAGCTTGCAGACATTTGAGTCGATCTTAACTTACGGGAACATCAAAGTAGACGGTAAAGTGATTGAAAAGCCAGCGCCAATCTATCCACGTCTTGATACGGCAGAAGAAGTGGCGCATATTAAAGGCTTGATGACACCGAGCACTGAAGAACCTGTAGAAGAAGTCGAAGAGTCAGAAGAAATTACGATCGATGATTTTAGCAAAGTTGAATTAAAAGTTGCGACAGTCATCGATGCAGGTCCTGTTAAAAAGGCAGATAAACTACTAAAAATCCAAGTAGATCTCGGAGATGAAAAACGTCAGATTGTCTCAGGTATTGCAAAACAATACACGCCTGAAGATATCATCGGTAAAAAAGTTATCGTCGTGACAAACTTAAAACCTGTGAAACTGCGCGGGGAGCTGAGCCAAGGTATGATTTTATCGGCTGAAAAAGGGAAACAACTGACATTGATTTCTGTGCCAGACGGAATTGAAAACGGTAGTATCGTAAAATAAAGGAGTTTTATGATGTTAATTGATACACATGTCCATTTGAATGCTGACCATTATGATGAAGACTTAGATGAAGTGATCGAACGCGCGCGTGAAGCGGGCGTCACGCATTTTGTCGTCATTGGTTTTGATAACAAAACGATCGACCGTACGATGACACTCATCGATAAATACGACGATGTGTATGGTGTTATCGGTTGGCATCCGGTTGATGCAATTGATTGTACAGATGAAGACTTGGCACGTATTGAAGAATTATCACAACATCCGAAGATTGTTGGTATCGGTGAAACGGGTCTTGATTATCATTGGGATAAATCACCGAAAGATGTGCAAAAAGAGATCTTTATCAAACAGATTGAAATGGCAAAGCGCGTCAACTTACCGATCGTGATTCACAACCGTGATGCGACGGGTGACGTTGTTGATATTTTAGAAGAACACGGTGCTGAAGAAATTGGTGGTATCATGCATGCATTTAGTGGTTCTCCTGAAATTGCAGATCGTGTATTAAAGATGAACTTTATGATTTCACTGGGCGGTCCCGTTACGTTTAAAAATGCGAAACAGCCGAAAGAAGTTGCAATGCATGTACCACTCGATAAGTTGCTCGTTGAAACAGATGCACCATTTTTAACGCCGCATCCATATCGTGGTAAACGTAACGAACCAGCATATGTGAAGCTTGTTGCTGAGCAAATTGCTGAACTTCGTGAAGTCTCGTATGAGGAAGTTGCTAAAGCGACGAGCGAGAACGCGAAGAAGATATACAACATTCAATCATAAGATACGAATGTCCGAAATGAGGTTCACATAATGACGAAACCTGTCATTAAAGAAGTAATTATAGTCGAAGGTCGAGATGATACACGCAGGCTGAAAGAAGTCGTGCAGTGTGAAACGCTCGAAACGAATGGCTCTGCAATCAATGAACAGACGATGTTGGAAATTGAAGTTGCAATGCGTACGCGCGGTGCCATTGTGCTGACAGATCCTGATTATCCTGGGAAACAGATTCGTTCTAAAATACGCAGTCGGTTTCCCAATATTAAAGAAGCATTTGTCGAACGGAAAAAAGCAGAAAGTAAACGCGGCAAGTTCGGCGTTGAACACGCAGGTGACGAAGAGATTTTGCGTGCATTGAGAGACGTATTAACAAACAGTGCGCAAGTAGAAGCGTTGTATTCGTCACGTGATATGAGTTACTACAAACTCGCAGGACATCCGAAATCAAAGCAGCTCAGAATTAAAGTGTGTGAAGCACTCGGTATTGAGTATTCAAATGGCAAAGAGCTGCGCAACAAATTAAATCGTTATCAAATTCCCGTTTCAACTTTAGAGGCGGTGTTTACAGAAATAGGTGAGGACTATTAAAGATATCGCAACGCCGACACGAACGAATGAAATACTAAAAAAACATGGACTCGTACTTAAGAAAAGTCTCGGTCAGAACTTTTTAGTCGAGAGCAATGTGATTCAGCAAGTCATTCGTAAAGCAAATATTACGAAACAAACGGCTGTTATTGAAGTCGGTCCAGGTATTGGCTCTTTAACTGAGCAGCTTGCACGTACTGCAGGTCATGTCATCGCATTTGAAATCGATCAGCGCCTGATTCCAATTTTAAACGATACACTGAGCCCGTATGACAACATCACATTGATCAATGAAGATATATTAGAAGCGGATATCAGTGCTGCGATCGAAACGCATTTGGCTGAGTTTGATGAAGTAATCGTCGTCGCAAACTTACCGTATTATATTACAACACCGATTCTCATGCATTTTTTAGAGTCTGGACTCGATATTAAACGCTATTACGTCATGATGCAAAAAGAAGTCGGTGAGCGCATTAGTGCCCGACCAGGAACGAAAAGTTATGGGTCTTTATCGATTGCAATTGATTTTTACACAGAAGCGCGCACTATCCAAGACGTGCCGAAGACAGTGTTTATGCCACCACCGAATGTTGATTCTATCATCATCGAACTGATAAAAAGAGACACGCCAAAAGTCGATGTCGAGTCACCAGAAGTGTTCTTTAAACTCACGCGTGGCGGATTCGTACAACGCCGCAAGACGATATTAAATTGCTATCAGACGATTTTTGAAAATGGAAAGAAAGAAAAAGATGCAATCAGACGTTTATTGGCAGCTGCTGAAATAGAAGAAAAT
Organism: Aliicoccus persicus; assembly: GCF_900110815.1. Lineage (GTDB taxonomy): Bacteria > Bacillota > Bacilli > Staphylococcales > Salinicoccaceae > Aliicoccus > Aliicoccus persicus. The sequence goes on from NZ_FOIT01000004.1 coordinate 11,019, forward strand.
CGACGTGGGGAATCACTCTCAATAGAGGAATATTATCGAATCTATAAAGCGTATCAATTACAAAATACTTTGAAACTGCTTTAATTACCATTTCACATTAATTTAATGCGAATGTCATTAAATTGACAAAATTGTTCGAATTTGATATAATTCAGTTATGTGAGGTGGGGCTAATGCCAAATAATATTCCAGACATCAAAAAACTTCTTGATAGTCAATTGGGTAATCCAGTTTTACTCCGTGCGAATGGAGGGCGCAAGAAATTAATTGAAAGACGTGGGGTGCTTCGCGAAACATACCCTTCGGTGTTTATTGTTGAGCTTGACCAAGAGAAACATAACTTTGAGCGCGTGTCATATTCATATTCTGACATATTAACAGCAAATGTACAGGTGACTTTCTTTAATGACGAGTTAGAAGAAGTGCTTACATAACATATTTAAAGCCACTGCTTATCTTTTAGATAAGCAGTTTTTTTATTGTGCTAAAATGTAGTTGGAGGTGTTTTAATGAATATAGCTGTTAAAGATATAATAGATAAAAATTCAACAGAAGAAATCAGATTCATCGTCGGTGAACCGATTTCTATTCAAATGCCTTTTGAACTGACAGAAAAGATTACTGAACAAATAGATAGATCTAAAATTTCACTACTAAACGGGAAGTTTACAGGTTTTGATCGATTATCAATCCTTGAACATATTAAATTTTACAAGCAATGGAATAACACGGATATCGATGCGACAGACCTACTAAAACAATTTGATTTGGAATCATACAAAGATCAACGGTTCGTTGACTTATCGGATGAATTTAAGCAGCGACTCGCGATGATACACGTGCTACTAAGCAATCAGGAAAGTGTACTAGCAATTGATCCGTTCATGAACATGACCAATGCGAATATTCGTCTCTTTCATAAGATGATGAGTGACTTAAATTCGAGTAACCGGTCAATTATTGTCGTTGTAACGAAAACAGAAGATGCATTTTTAGTTTCTGATACGATTTATAAGCTCAATAACGAAGGCTTAAATAAAATCGAGACTGAAGCAGATGATACAGATGAACCAAACATTCGAAGAATTAAAGCACGAGCAGAAGATAAAACAATCTTCATCGATGTTGATGATATAGAATTTATTGAAAGTAACGATGGAAAAGTGTTTGTAAATGTGGGACGAGAAAAATTTGGCCTGAGCGATACGTTGACGACTCTTGAAAATCAGCTGTTGAATCAAGGTTTTTATCGTTGTCATCGTTCATATATTATCAATTTGAGGAAAGTTGCGGAAATTATTACGTGGAGTAAAAACAGTTATTCAGTTGTTATTGATAATCTAGATCAAACAAAAGTGCCATTATCACGTAATAAATTTAATGAAATCCAAGATTTATTGATGCATTATTAAGTTATAATGGCATAATAACGGTACAGATGAGCTGAAATAATTACATTTCAGGATATTCTGAGTACAGTTAAACGCTTGAGCGCATTAATTGAATATACATATGATACATCTCGCGTGGATTTTATGACGTTGAGATGTTTTTTTATTTATAGTGATGACAGAAAGACAAACGAGAAGAAAATGGAGGGTTTTCAAATGAATCACGTAATTAATGTCAGCCAACTCGAGAAGAAGTTTGGTAAACACCACGCATTAAAAGGAATTGGTTTTAAACTTGAGCCGGGTGAGGTGTTTGGTCTACTTGGACCGAGTGGTTCAGGTAAGACGACGACGATTCGTATATTAATCGGAGAACTAAAAAAATCCGGCGGTTCTATAGAAGTACTTGGATTTGGATCGAAAGAATTTACTAAAAACGAATATTTAACACAGATTGGAATTTTATCTGACCGCAGTGCATTATATGACAGGCTAACGGTTCAAGATAACTTACAGTTGTTTAGACGCTTGTATCAAGTCGAAGAATCAGTCATTGACCGCGTGTTGAAAGATGTCGGCTTGTACAACGATCGCAAGAAGAAAGTGAAAGACTTATCAAAAGGTATGAAGCAGCGCGTACTATTATGTAAGGCGATCATGCACAAACCGAAAGTAATGTTTTTAGATGAACCGACAAGTGCACTTGACCCTGCTACGACAAGTAAGATTCATGAAATACTGGAAGAGTTAAAAGCACAAGGCACGACAATTTTACTCACGACACATGATATGGAGGAAGCAACAAAATTATGCGACAACGTTGCGTTGCTCGATGATGGTGTATTTAAAGAATACGGTACACCTGAATCATTACGTCTGAAATATAAAGAAGATACGATGCATGTAATGTATAAGGATGGCAAAGAAGAAACGATCAAACGCAATGTAGAAAATAAAGAACGACTAGCGGATTTAATGGTGGATGAGAACGTCTTGAAAATCAGTTCAGACTATCCGTCACTCGGTGAAGTATTCATTAAAGTTACAGGAAGGGAGCTTGTTTAAAATGAATATGAATAATGTGAATGCAATTTTCCAAAAAGACTTAAAAGATTTTATGGCAAATATGTCTTTATTGGTTTTACCTATACTACCCATCGTAATCGCATGGTTATATAATCAGACAGTAGAAACTGCTGGAGAAGTATCGATGCCAATCGAAATGATCTATACGATCATCGCTATGGCATTTGCTGCCGTAATGTTCATGAGTATCGCGACAATGTTTGCTGAAGAAAACGAGAAGCACACGTTACGCGGCTTGTTGCAATCACCAGCTTCGATCATCGATATCATCGTTGGTAAAGTGATTGTGTCACTGTTCATTACACTTGTTTCACTCGCAATTGCGCTCTTCATTGTTGATGGCTATGAAATATTAAAACCGATTGATTATCTCGGCATGTTCCTGTTCATGATTATCATCACGTTTATGGGTGTTGCAGTTGGACTTGCAGCGAAAAGTGTCGGTACAGTAAGTGCATACTCATTACCAGTAATGTTCGGTCTTGTGTTCAGTCCGATGATAAACAACTTCGTTGAAGAAGGACACGTGTTAAGAACTATTGTGGACTACTTACCAGTGAATGCGATGGTGAATTTACACAATGAAATTACTTGGCAACCAATTCTCGTATTATTCGGATGGATTGTTGCGATGGGAATTTTAGCAGTTATTGTAATTAGCCGTGCGAAAAAAGATGATTAAAATGGTATACTTTTTGTAAATGTCGGAGGTTGGAGGTCGGAGGTAAATGTATGTGGCATAAAGTGAAAGCAACAATGTATAAAGACATAAAAGAGTTATTTCGAAATATGACGCTACTTACATCTGTCCTTGTACCGCTATTACTCGCGTGGATGTTTCGCTTCTCAAACAGCGACGTCGCATCAACTGAAGAAACAGCAGAATTATATGACCGCATCATGCTCATCCAATTCTACATCGTCTATGCGATAACACTGATGAGCGTGTTGTCGTTCAACATTACTTTGAGTATGGCAGAAGAGAACGAGAAAAAGGCATTCGCGCACTTTATCTATAGTGAAAAAGATTATCGGGCGACAATCTGGAGTAAAGTCATACTGTATAGTGCGGTGAGTATCGTTATCCTCGTGATCGTTATGATGATATTCATGCCAGATGTTAGTCTCGGTGTTTATGATTATATTGGTCTCGTCTGTCTGTTTATCGTGTTTATTTTTCTTGGCGTGTCGATGGGATTGATATCGAAGAACGTCTCACAAACATCGGTGTATATTATCCCGTTTATGATCTTCATCGTGATGACCCCGATGGGCGAAGTCGTTTTAGGAGCGAATAATGAATTTTTCCTATCGATTGCGTGGGTGAACATCTTGTACTTGAACATGATGATCAACGAAGGCGATGTATTGATCGGGATGATCGGGAATGCGGTATATTTACTCGCCGGCCTGCTGTTGATGTGGGTGTGTTATAAGAATAAACAATTTAAGATATGATTTGTTGAGTTTACCCCGAAAGTCTTTGGACTTTTGGGGGGTGTTTTTTTGTGGTGAGTGGGACTCCGGGGTTGAAATGGTGTGCTGAGTTCCAGTAAGAGGTGTTTAATGGGACTCCTGAGGTTGAAATGGTGTGCTGAGTCCCACTAGACGATAAATATTGTGCGTCAGCCCGGATTTTCTGGAGTTGCCGCACACTTTATCCTTTGAACTGTGCATCAGCCCAGATTTTACAGAGTTGCCGCACACTTTATCCTTTGAACTGTGCGTCACCTCAGATTTTCTGGAGTTGCCGCACACTTTATCCTTTGAACTGTGCGTCAGCGCAGATTTTCTGGAGTTGCCGCACACTTTAGCCTTTGAACTGTGCGTCAGCCCGGATTTTCTGGAGTTGCCGCACACTTTATCCTTTGAACTGTGCGTCAGCCCAGATTTTACAGAGTTGCCGCACACTTTAGCCTCATCACCCACCCTCAACCCACCAAAATTCGACACCACAAGGCTTACCTAAGTATGTTAAACTATTTCTAAAAACAAAGGTGGTGGACGTATGCATATTGAGACCGCACCGGCAAAGATTAATTTAACATTAGACACTCTCTTCAAGCGCGATGACGGTTATCATGAAGTGCAGATGGTCATGACTGAAGTTGACCTGAATGATCGAATGACGTTCACAAAGCGCACCGATAATAAGATTGTCATTGAGACTGAACATCAATTTATTCCCACTGATAAAAGGAACCTCGTCTATCAAGCGGTTCTACTAATGAGAGAAGCGTATGGTATCAAAACTGGGGTCAATATTTTTATCGAGAAAAACATTCCGGTTTCTGCAGGGATGGCGGGTGGTTCGACAGATGCTGCAGCAACATTCCGAGGCATCAACAAGATATTTGACATCAATGCACCGCTCGAGGATTTAGCAGAACTCTCAAGTAAAATTGGTTCGGACATTCCATTTTGTGTGTATGGTGGGACAGCGCTCGCGACGGGGCGTGGTGAAAAGATTGAACGTTTACCAAAACCACCACATGCATGGGTAGTTATTGCCAAGCCGCCCCTTTCAGTATCTACAAAAGTCATCTATGACCATTTAAAACCTGGGAAAAACAAGCCGAAATCGAGTGAGATGGTCGAGGCAATTCATAATAAGAGCTACTCTGCAATGATTGCAGCGATGAAAAATGATCTGCAAGAAGTGACGCGCAGAAAGTACTCTAAAGTAAATGTATTACTCAATAAAATGCAATCACTCGGCGCGGACAAAGCCATGATGAGCGGTAGCGGACCAACAGTTTTCGGGATTGTCCAAAAAGAACGTCAGGCGAAGCAGTTATCGAATGCCCTGCGTGGTTTTTGTAGTGAAGTATATGTCGTTCGATTGCGCGGATAACTATTTTCAACAAAAAGGAGACTCATCGAAATTTTGGTGAGTCTCCTTACTTAAATTACAATATTCAAGCTATTCAACATGTTTTACTTCTTCAAAATCTATCGTCTGCGAGTCAGTGAGCGAGTTTCATAGGAACGCAAATCGATCTGCGAGTCAGTGAGCGAGTTTCATTGGAACGCAAATCAATCTGCGTGCCAGTGAGCAACTTTCATTGGAACGCAAATCGATCTGCGAGTCAGTGAGCGAGTTTCATAGGAACGCAAATCGATCTGCGAGTCAGTGAGCGAGTTTCATTGGAACGCAAATCGATCTGCGAGTCAGTGAGCGAGTTTCATTGGCACGCAAATCGATCTGCGAGTCAGTGAGCGAGTTTCATTGGAACGCAAATCAATCTGCGTGCCAGTGAGCAACTTTCATTGGAACGCAAATCGATCTGCGAGTCAGTGAGCGAGTTTCATAGGAACGCAAATCGATCTGCGAGTCAGTGAGTGAGTTTCATTGGAACGCAAATCGATCTGCGAGTCAGTGAGCGAGTTTCATTGGAACGCAAATCGATCTGTGAGTCCGTGAGCGAGTCTCATTGGAACGCAAATCAATCTGCGAGTCTGTGAGCAACTCTCATTGGAACGCAAATCAAGCTGCGAGTCTGTGAGCGACTCTCATTGGCGCGTAAATCCATTTGAGTGACCGTGAGCGACTCTCATTGGCACGTAAACCAATCTGCGAGTCAGTGAGCAACTCTCATTGGAACGCAAATCAATCTACACTCCAATAAAAGAAAAAATGAAATACCGCGGGTTTCTATAGCGAAATATATGCCTTAACATGACGCGGATAACTAGTCAAAACACGAACTTTTATGATAAAATACCTAGTAATAATACGGAAACAGAGGTTAGAAAATGAAGTTTAAACGCAGTGAACGTTTGGTTGTAATGACGCATCATTTGACGAATCATCCTAACGAATTAGTCCCATTAAACTACTTTGTAGAAAAATTCTCACAGGCAAAATCATCGGTAAGTGAGGACATAAAAATTATTAAAGAAACATTTGAAGCGGATGGCATTGGTGAAATTAAAACGACAGCTGGTGCTGGTGGCGGGATTACGTTCCACCCGGGTATCAACATTGAACAAGCTGAACTTGTCGTCGATGCTTTTATGGAAGAGATTAAATCAAGCGATAGATTATTACCAGGCGGGTATATGTATATGTCGGACATCATCGGAAATCCAAGTCTGATGAACGACATCGGGGAACTCATCGCGACGCTTTACAAATCGAGCGAAGTCGATGCGATTGTTACGATTGCGACGAAAGGTATTCCTTTCGCAACGGCGGTTGCCCGTCAATTAAACGTGCCGATTGCAGTGATTCGTAAGGACAATAAAGTGACGGAAGGTTCGACAGTGTCGGTGAACTATGTGTCTGGATCATCTCGTAAAATCGAGACGATGGTTTTATCGAAAAGAACGCTGAAAGGAGGATTAAAAGTGCTCGTAGTCGACGACTTCTTGCGTGCTGGTGGTTCGATTACAGGGGTCTTTAATTTGATGGAGGAATTTCAAGCGGAAGTCGTTGGTGTGAGCGTGCTCGTTGAAGCGAAACAAGTAGAAAACAGACGCTTCAATGATTATACATCGATTTTAAGTGTTTCTGACATTGATGAATACAATCAAAGCTTTAACATCGAACGTGGAAATTGCATTGCACAATTAAAAGAAATGAAATCATAAGGAGATTTGGAAATGGAAACAATTAATTCAAATAATGTTGCGCCAGCGATCGGACCTTACAGTCATGCTGTGGAAATAAACGGCATGGTATACACATCCGGAATGATCCCACTCACACCGCAAGGTGACTTGGTGAGTGACGACGTTACAGAACAGACGAAACAAGTGATGGAGAACATCAAAAATGTATTAAAAGAAGTCGATTTAACGTATAATAATATAGTCAAAACAACGATCTTTATTAAGAATATGGATGACTTCCCGAAAATCAACAATGTTTACAGTACGTACTTTTCGGATAAAATACCATCAAGGTCGTGTGTTGAGGTAAGTCGTTTACCAAAAGATGTACAGGTCGAAATAGAAGTTATCGCATCGAAATAGAAGTTGTCGCATCAAGATAATCATCACATCCTAGATCATGCATAAGTTGTAGGTAAGCAGACAAATAGGAGGTTTTAAAATGAAGATTACAGATGTTAGATTAAGAAGGACGGAAAGTGAAGACAGCCGAATGAAGGCGCTCGTATCTGTTACATTCGATGACGCATTTGTTGTTCACGACATTCGTGTTATTGAAGGAAATAATGGGTTGTTTGTAGCAATGCCATCTAAACGCACACCGGATGGAGAATTTAGAGACATTGCGCATCCAATAAATTCAAGTATGAGACAGCAAATTCAAGAGATGATTATGGAAGTCTACAATCGTGATGAAGAAAACACGAACATCACACTTGTTGAAGAAGATTCATTTCAAATTGCATAATAAATTGAAGAGCGCTTCGGCGCTCTTTTTTTGACCTTTCGATTGCTTGAATCTACTCTTAGACTAAAATATAATAATAGTATTGACGATTAGGAGGATTCTATGAATACGAGAGCGATTATATTAGCTGCAGGTAAAGGTACTCGGATGAAATCTGAAACGCCAAAAGTATTACATAAAGTTTGTGGTAAGCCGATGCTTGGACATGTCGTAGATAATTTGAAAGCATCAGGTGTTGAAGATATTTATGCAGTACTTGGACATAAGGCTGACATGGTACAAGCACATTTTGGAGATGCTTTTAAAACGACTATTCAAAAAGAACAACTCGGGACAGGACATGCAGTCATGCAGTTTGAATCGCAATTAGAAGGGGCAGACGGTCAGACTGTCGTTATTTGTGGTGATACACCACTGATCAGTGACGAGACGATTCGTGGATTTATTGACCATCATAATAGTTCTGGTGCAAAGGCGACTGTATTAACTGCAACAACGGACAATCCTCACGGGTATGGACGCATTATTCGTAATGAATCGGGTACAGTAGAACGTATCGTTGAAGAAAAAGATGCAACGGACGAAGAGCGTAAAGTGACGGAAATCAATACGGGCACATTTGTCTTTGATAACAAGTCACTATTCAATGCATTAAAAGCAGTAACAAATGACAATGCACAAGGTGAATACTATTTGCCAGACGTGTTAAAGATTTTACGTGATGAAAACGAAACGGTTGCTGCATTTACATGTGAAGACTTTAGCGAAACAATCGGAATCAACGACCGCGTTGCACTTGCGGTTGCTGAAGAAACATTGCGTCAGACAATCAACCTTGGCCACATGAAAAATGGTGTGACATTGATTGATCCGAAAAACACGTACATCGACAAAGATGTTACGATTGGAAACGACACGATTATTCAACCGAATGTGACGATTAGCGGCCAGACGACAATCGGTAGCAACGTATCGATTTCATCTAGCAGTGAAATTGTCGATAGTAATATCGGAAATAACGTAACGATTAGACAATCTGTTATTCATGGCTCGGTTGTTGGAGATGGATCGAACATCGGACCATTTTCTCAGCTTCGCCCGGAATCTAATCTTGGTAAAAATATTAAAATTGGTAACTTCGTTGAGGTGAAGAAATCGACACTTGAAGATGATGTGAAAGTTTCTCACTTAAGTTACATCGGTGATGCATCAATTGGTGAAAACACGAATGTGGGCTGTGGCTCGATTACAGTAAATTACGATGGTAAGGACAAACACCTTACGAAGATTGGACGCGATTCATTCATCGGTTGTAACTCAAACTTGGTCGCGCCAGTAACGATAGGTGATAATTCATTTATCGCTGCGGGATCGACTATTACAGAAGATGTACCAGATGACAGTTTAGCAATTGGCCGTGCGCGTCAAACAAATAAAGAAGACTACTACAAAAATTAACGGAGGCCTCCATGGAAGCATTTAACGATAAGTACAAAGATTCTAAACTCAGATTGTTCTCATTGAACGGTAACGAACCGCTTGCAGAAGAAATTGCAGAAAAAATTGGTATAGAGCTCGGGCAATGTGAAGTGAAACGTTTCTCTGACGAGGAAATTTCGATCAGTATAGAAGAGAGTGTTCGAGGATGTGACTGCTTTATCGTCCAGTCTACATCACAGCCTGCAAATGAGCACTTGATGGAATTATTGATTATGATTGATGCTCTAAAACGCGCATCAGCAGCAAATATCAATGTTGTGATGCCTTACTATGGCTATGCACGTCAGGATAGAAAGAGTAAATCGCGTGAGCCAATTACGGCGAAGCTCGTTGCGAACTTGATGGAAAAAGCTGGCGCGGATCGCGTCATTGTACTTGATCTACACGCGCCACAGATTCAAGGATTCTTTGATGTTCCAATTGACCACTTGATGAGTGTTAATCTTTTATCGGATTACTTTATCGACAATATGGACTTAAACTTTGATGAAGTTGTCGTTGTGTCACCAGACCACGGTGGTGTAACGCGTGCACGTAAGATGGCAGATCGTTTAAAAACACCAATTGCAATCATCGATAAAAGACGTCCGAAACCAAATGTTTCTGAAGTGATGAATATCGTCGGTGAAATTGAAGGACGTACAGCAATTATAATCGATGACATCATCGATACAGGTGGAACGATTAAGCAAGCGGCACAAGCGCTCTTAGATAAGGGTGCGAAAGAAGTATATGCATGCTGTACACACCCTGTATTAAGTGGTCCAGCTATTGAAAGACTCGAAGAATCTGTCATTAAAGAAGTCGTTGTGACGAACTCAATTCAGCTCGGTGCAGAGAAGAAAATTGATAAGATAAAAGAATTATCAATCGCTGGATTGTTATCAGAAGCGATCATTCGCGTGTATGAAGAAGAGTCTGTGAGCACACTATTCGATTAAAACTTTTAAAAAAAATGTGTTTATGCTACAATTGGAAATGCTTTTGTGTTAAAATTATGAAATGCAAATTGTCGATTAAGTAAAGGAAGGTGGAATTCGTCCATGGCAAAATTAGATGCAGCGACTAGATCACATAAATCAAATCGCTCAGAACTTAGTGAAATCCGTAACAACGGTGGAATTCCGTGCGTTATCTATGGTTATCAAACAGAAAACATAAGTGTTTCTGTAAAAGAGAACGAATTTGTTAAAGTTATTCGTGAAGTAGGACGTAACGGGGTTATCGATTTACAAACTGGTGAAGGTGCAGTAAAAGTGATGGTTTCTGACTATCAGTTTGATGCAATGAAAAACCAAATTATGCATATTGATTTCTTAGCAATCAATATGAATGAAGAACAAACAGTTGATGTTTCAATCACATTAGTTGGTGAAGCACCTGGTGCTGACGAAGGTGGGGTTGTAGAACAACCGACATTCACTGTGAGCGTTACTGCAAAACCTGCGGATATCCCTGAAACAATTGAAGTTGATATCTCAGAAATGAATATCGGAGATACTTATTATGTATCTGACATCCGTTCTAAAGGTAACTTCGTTATCGAAGATGAAGATGATGTTGCGCTTGTAACATGTCATGTTCCTGCAGTTGAAGAGGAACCAGAAGAAGACGAAGAAATCGATGAAGCTGATGTACCAGTAATCGGTGAAGAAGATGAAGAATCTTCTGACGAGGAAGGAACAGAAAAAGAAGACTAATCTTAATAGTGAACGAAATTTTACGAGCGGTGGATCTTCCATCGCTCGTTTTTAACGAGGTGTAGACGATGAAATGTATTGTAGGATTGGGTAACCCTGGTAAAAAATACGATCAAACACGACACAACATCGGTTTTATGGTCGTAGACGCGTTATCTGATGCACTGAATATTCCGCTCGACAATAAAAAATTTAAATGTGAATATGGTATCGGTCTTGTTGGCTCAGAAAAAGTAATGCTCGTAAAACCACAAACGTTTATGAACTTATCTGGTGAAGGGGTTAGACCACTTGTCGATTATTATAATATCGAGCTTGAAGATGTGTTCGTACTCTATGATGATTTGGATCTTCCACTCGGCATGTTGAGATTGCGCCAAAAAGGAAGTGGTGGTGGACACAACGGTATCAAATCATTAAACCAACACTTCGGTTCGGAAAAGTATAAACGACTGCGCATCGGAATCGACCGACCATTACCTGGAGAATCGGTATCGCGTTATGTATTAAGCACATTCAGAAAAGATGATGCTGAATTGCTCGATAAAGTAATCGAACAATCGACAAAAGCGAGCGAAGCATTTATATCTGAACCATTCAACAATGTGATGAACAATTTTAACGGTGATGTCAATGAATGATCTCGTTCACAAACGTATAACAGAAGACTCCAGATTTAATGAAATACTCAATCATAATGATGATTTGAACATGCTCGTCAGTGGCATAAACGATGATTTCAAACCTGTACTCTTATATGAACTTTATAAGGAATCAGAAGGAAGCATTGTCATCGTCGTTAAGAATAATCACCAGATGGAAAAGCTGGCGGCAACACTCTATGACATGATGGACAATGTGTTCACGTTCCCAATTGGGGACATCATGATCGAGAACCATTCGAAGCAATCTCCGGAGTTTAAACAAGCCCGTCTCACGACATTATCTGCCTTGGCTAAGAATGAGTCAGGGCTATTTCTCGTGCCTGCACAAGCGCTCCTAAAACCCTTGATGTCTAAAGAGCGTCTTCTCTCTTATGAACATGCGATTCGTAACGGTGATCAATTGGATTATGAGAAGATTCCGAAAGAACTTGTTGCGCGTGGTTATAAACGCATGAAACAAGCAGCGAATATCGGAGAGTTCGCAATTCGTGGTGACATCATTGATATTTATATGCACAGTGGTTTTTATCGGATTGAGCTGTTTGATGATACCGTGGATTCACTCAGAGAGATTGACCCTGAAACACAGCGTTCCATTCAGAATGTATCGTCCGTATTCATCGGGGCGTTTGAAGAGTTTATATTAGAGGCGTCAGAGATTGAATTGTTACTTGAAGAATTAAATTCGCTCTATGATGACACTGTGGGTGTGATCAATGCTGATGCGAAAGAGACGCTGGATGAGTATATGGCAATCATTGGTCAAGAAGGTCTCAGGCATCAGTACTTAAGTCCTTATGCCCATTTAATACAAGATAAAAAAGTGTCGATTTTAGATTATATTAAAGGTCACAGAATCATTATCGATGAGCTGACGACAATTGAAAATGCGTATCAGACCGAAGTCGAATCCGTCTCTTCGTTTTATACATCGATGGTTGAAACCGGTCGTACTTTTAAAGGTGCAGTGTATTATCTAGAAGGAGAGCTCGAGCGTTTACTGAGCTACCCTAGATTGACTTTCTTTAATTTATTCACGAAAAGTATGCCGGTAGAAATCGGGCATATTTTGAAGATTTCGATCAAGCCAACTGAAATTTATTATGGTCAGTATGATATTTTAGCTTCTAATTTGAACAAGATGATTCAAGACGGTTATTTAATCAACATCATCTTGCAAGACGAAGCGGAATTAAAAAAGACCCATCAGGTGTTGGAAGATTTAAAGATTCATTCTTATATTCATGAAATGCCGATTGAATCCGGCATCGTCCTAACGACAGGCGTCATGCCAAAAGGATTCATCTTACCGTTCATGAGCCTTGCAGTACTCACGTCGAAAGAGCTCTACAACAAGACGGGGAAAGTGCGTAAACGACGCAAGTCGTTATCCAATGCTGAGAAGATAAAATCCTATCAAGAGCTTAATGTGGGTGACTATGTCGTACATATTCATCATGGTGTTGGACGCTATATGGGAATTGAAACGATGGAAGTTCAAGGCATCCATAATGACTACATGAAGTTGCAATATAAAGGGACGGACCAGATTTTTATCCCTGTGGATCAAATGAATCTCGTCCAAAAATATGTGTCGAGTGATGATGGTGCCCCGCGTATGCACCGCCTCGGTGGCAGTGAATGGAAGAAGACGAAGGCAAAAGTCGAAGCAAATGTTAACGAAATTGCTGAAGAGTTGTTGAAGTTGTATGAAGCACGTGCGAGTGCGGTCGGCTTCCAGTTTTCACCGGATACAGAAATGCAGGATCAGTTTGAGCTGAAGTTCCCTTACGAACCGACACCAGACCAGATTGCTTCGGTGAATGAAATCAAACGTGATATGGAAGATATTAAGCCGATGGACCGCTTGTTATGTGGTGATGTTGGTTACGGTAAAACCGAGGTAGCCATTCGTGCTGCGTTTAAAGCAGTGCAAGATGGTAAGCAAGTCGCTTTCTTAGTGCCAACGACAATTTTAGCGGCACAACATTTTGAAAGTTTCCTTGAGCGGATTGAAGACTTTCCGGTCAATGTATCGATGATGAGTCGCTTTAGAACACCAAAGCAGTTAAAGGAAACGCGTGAAGGTCTCGCCGACGGCACGATTGATATCGTCATAGGGACACATACTATATTGTCTAAAAATGTTCAATTTAAAGACTTAGGATTGCTCATTGTGGATGAAGAACAACGCTTTGGTGTGCGGCATAAAGAGCGCATCAAGCAGATGAAGACAAACGTTGATGTGTTAACACTGACAGCAACACCGATACCGAGAACGTTGCACATGAGTTTAACCGGTGTCAGAGACTTATCAGTTATCGAGACACCGCCGGAAAACAGATTCCCAGTACAAACTTATGTGCTGGAATACGATGGAAACTTCGCGAGAGAAGCGATTGAACGCGAGCTTGCACGTGATGGGCAAGTGTATTATTTACACAACCGTGTCGATACGATTTACCAGAAAAAAGATCAGGTAGAGATGATGGTGCCTGATGCAAATGTCGGTGTCATGCATGCACAAATGAGTGAAAAAGAAATTGAAGAGACGATGTTTAATTTCGTCAACGGCGCGTATGATGTCATCGTCACGACGACGATTATTGAAACGGGTGTCGATGTGCCAAATGCGAATACGCTGATCATTGACGATGCTGATCGTTTCGGGCTCAGCCAGCTGTACCAGCTGCGTGGACGCGTCGGACGAAGCAATAGAATTAGCTATGCGTATCTGTTCCATCAGCCAAACAAAGTGCTCACTGAAGTGGCAGAAAAACGCCTTGAAGCCATTAAAGAATATACAGAGCTTGGCAGTGGATTTAAAATTGCGATGCGCGATTTAAACATTCGTGGCGCCGGTAACTTACTCGGTAAACACCAGTCTGGATTCATCGATTCAGTCGGCTACGAGCTGTATTCGGAAATGTTGGAAGAAGCGGTGTTAGAAAAGCGTGGAATCGAAACAGAACCACCAGCAGAAACAGTGCCGATTGATATACAAGTCGATGCTTACTTGCCAGGTACTTATATTGCACATGAGCAATCTAAAATTGATATTTATAAACGCTTGCGCAGTGTGACGACGATACAAGGCATTATGGATATTGAAGACGAGCTCATCGACCGATTTGGTGATTATCCGGTTGAAGTGGAACGATTGATCCAACTGGTGCGTGTGCGTGTCTATGCACTACAATTCGGCATTTACAAAATTCATGAAGATAAACGGCATTTTTATCTTTCAGTGTCAGCTATTTCGACTGCACAAATCGACGGTCAAAAGCTGTTTGAAGATACCGAGAAGTTCGGGAAAATTCTAAAGATACAAGTGCAGAATAATGAGATGCAGCTGCAGCTGAGAGATAAGTCATTACACACGTTAGTTGAATTGATGGCTCTGATTCAAGACAGCTTGAAACTGGAGGAAATTGTATGAGTAAAATAAATATATACGGACTTGGTAGTTCGACGATTGATGCAATGACTGTCGGTGTGCTGAACGAATTAAAATCATCGAACCATGTTTACACACGCACGATGGACCACCCGGCGATCCAAGAACTTGAAACGCTCGGCGTCGCATTTACGAGCTTTGATGAAGTCTACGAGGCACATGAACGATTCGAAGATGTCTATGAAGAAATCGTGCACACACTAATTCAGAAATGTGCCCATGAAGAAATTACTTACGTCGTACCCGGACATCCATATTTTTACGAGACAACGACAGAGTTACTGATGACGCGTGACGTCGAGATAGAAGTGCATGGTGGTGCAAGTTTTATTGATACTGTTATTACAAGTTTGAATATACCAATCAACAGCCATTTTCAAGTGCTGGATGCGTCGACGATGAAATACGAAGACTTGTCGGCAAACAAACATACATTGATTACCCAAGTGTATGACCAGCTTACACTTGGGGAAGCTAAGCTGACGCTGCTTGAGTACTACAATGACGAAATGATCGTGACGCTTGTCGATGGTGCAGGTAGCCCTGACGAACGGATTCATGCTGTGCCGCTATTTGAACTGGATCACTTAGATATCAACAGCAACTTGCTCGCACTATACATTCCAGTTGTCCAAAGTGACAGCATTCGCCATCGTTCTATAGAATACATGAATGAAATTTTCGACACACTTGTTGATGATGAGAAAGGCTGTCCATGGGATAAAACCCAAACACACGAATCATTACAGCGCTACTTAATTGAAGAGTCCTATGAGTTTATTGAAGCCATTGAGAATGGTGATGACGACGCGATTGTCGAAGAGCTCGGTGATGTGCTCTTGCAAGTCGCACTCCATAGTGCCATCGGTAAAAAGAATGGTTACTTTGATTTCTATGATGTATTGCAAAGTCTGAATGATAAAGTCGTCAGACGCCACCCGCATATATTTGGTGATGAAGAAATCGATGACTTAGATGGTCTTGATCGCGTATGGAAATTAGCCAAGCAAAAAGAGGGTAAAGTAGAAAAGGTAAAGCATGAAAAAGATTATGCAAAGACGATATTACCGTGGATGAAAGAGACAATTCATAACGGTACGTCTCTTGTAGATATATTGAAGCAACATCGAGGTGAAGAAAATGAGAATCGATAAATTTTTAAAAGTATCTCGCATTATTAAGCGCCGTACACTTGCCAAAGAAGTGACGAGTGACGGACGTATACAAATCAATGGCAGAGTTGCAAAGCCTGGGACTGAAGTACAGGTTGGCGACACGATTGAAATACAGTTTGGTCAAAAGCATGTAACTTATGAAGTATTAGAGCTTCAAGAACATGCACGAAAAGAAGATGTAGAGCGCATGTATAAAATTGTTAAAGAAGAAAAGATTGAGAAATCTGACGGAATGTCCTAGTAATTCAAAGAGATATGGTGTATTTTTAAAGTACAAGATGTATGGGTGTGAGTGATCATGAAGGAAACAAATCAAAAGGTCACAAAGTTATCGAATGAGTATACAAAACAGAGTGATCAAAACAAAAAAATTAAACATTTAGAGCAACAAGTCGTGAGGCGACGAATGAAAGTATTCGTACCTCTATTAGCCTTGCCTATAATTTTTATTTCGTTTACTGCATTCGCCCAACATCAACAAAATCAAGAACTTGCAGATGAGCTTGCATCAACTGAACAAACATTAGAAGATGCGACAGCAAAAGAAGAACAACTGCTCAAACAAATTGAACGTCTGAATGATGACAATTACATTGCACGTATGGCACGTAGCGAATTTTATCTCTCAGAAGAGGGAGAAATCATTTTTAACTTACTTGAAGATGAAGAATAATATCAAAATAATGAACATTATCCCATCACTAAACGAAATGTTACAGTGATGGGGTATTTATTTTTTCGTGATATTAATTATGTGAGAACTTTCGCAATTCTAACTGTATGCAGTTTCATTCGGTAGATTAATAATGAAATAATATTAGAATGATGTTATTATATATAAGAATATAAATTCTGGGAGGATATTTTATACAAATGTCAGTAGAAGTGGGCAGTAAAGTAAAAGGTAAGGTTTCAGGTATTAAAAATTTCGGAGCATTTATTGAATTACCAGAAAGAAAAACAGGTCTCGTGCATATTTCAGAAGTTGCTGATCAATATGTGGATGACATCAATGAACACTTAACTGTCGGTGAAGAAGTCGAAGTTAAAGTACTGAGTATTGGTGACGATGGTAAGATTAGTCTGTCCATAAAAAAAGCGAAAGCACCAGCGCCGAAACCAAAGCCGAAAAAAGAACCAACACCAGAAGATTTCGAGAAGAAACTTGCTGGATTTTTAAAAGATAGTGAAGAACGAATTTCAACAATCAAGAAGCAAACAGAATCTCGTCGTGGTGGACGCGGCGGTAAACGATAATAAATTTAGACGATTCGTCATGAATCGTCTTTTTGATTAGAAGGTGATTTTTATCGATGTCACGTGGTCACATGATGATGACATTGCACTCGCTGTTTCTGGCGGGGTAGATTCGAATGTCTTACTCCATCTATTAATAACGAAATATCAACATACGTTTAAGACGCTCACGTTGCTCCATGTGAATCACCAGCAGCGTGTCGAGTCTATTGAAGAAGAATCATACATACGAGACTATGCATCAAGACATGGTCTAAAGCTGTACGTTAAACATCTTGAATTTGAAGATGATTCATTTTCACAGTCGAAAGCCCGTGAATTGCGCTATGCGTTTTTTATGGATGTGATGGCGGGTAAGGGAATTGAACACCTCCTCACCGCACATCATCTGGATGATGATTATGAAACGATTGCGCTTCAGCTCTTTTCAGGACGTACACCGATTGGCATTGCACCATCGCGTCAGATGGATGATATCACCATTCATCGTCCGCTCATTCATATGAGGAAAGACACGCTTTATACGTACGCAGAAAAACATCACGTTCGATATTTTGAAGACGTGACGAATCGTGAGGATAATTACACTCGAAATTTCATGCGAAATCAAATATTGTCAAAGATTGATGGACATCCACATCTGTCGGTATCGTCACTAAGTGAGATTCGTGATGATTACCAAGCAATTGAAGCCGTTCTTGCAAAACATTTTGCACATATTACAGACTCGATCTCGCGCAGGACCTTCGTTAACCTGACAGAACTTGAACAGATTTTTGTACTACGTAAACTTTCAGGAGACACATCTCTTTCACGTAAATACGCGAAAGAAATAGCTAAAGTTGCTAACGATGACACATCAAATGCAGCATTTGTTGTCAGTGAAGAGACGATTGTGATTGCATATGATTCAATTTACGTAAAAGATAAAAGAGCGTCAGATACAGCATTGGAAATCACAGCATCCGGACGACATAAATTCAACGATTACATCATCGACGTCGACGCGTCGATATTACCGATTCATGTACGTACACAAGAACCGGGCGATAAAATTCCCTTAGATTTTGGTACGAAAAAAGTGGCGAGGATTTTTATCGATGCGAAAGTGCCAACAGAAAAGAGAAATCATATTCCAATTATTACAAATACATTGGGTGAAATTATTGCGGTCGGTGTAATGTATAATATAATTGATAGGGACTTATTAAATATAGAGAGGATGACAATAGATGACACTGAGAAATGATATAAGTGACATTGTGCTTAGCGAAGAGAAAATTATATCGCTTGCGAAATCACTCGGTGAGAAAATTACTGAAGATTACAAGGATAAAAACCCATTGCTCGTCGGCTTGTTAAAAGGGTCAATCATGTTTATGGGTGACCTTATTAAATATATCGATACACATGTAGAAATTGATTTTATGGATGTGTCGAGCTACTCGGGTACAAAATCGTCTGGTGATGTGAAAATCATTAAGGATTTAAACCAATCGGTAGAAGACCGTCATATTTTATTTGTTGAAGATATCATTGATACGGGTCAAACATTAAACGCAATCATTGATCTTATTGAATATCGAAAAGCGGCTTCTGTTGAGATTGTAACTTTACTCGATAAACCAGCAAACCGTAAAGTTGATGTAGATGTGAAGTATGTCGGTACGGAAATCCCAGATGGATTCGTCGTTGGATATGGTTTAGATTTTGATGAAAAATACCGTAATTTACCTTATATCGGGTTATTAAAACCAGAAATCTATCAATAGTTCGAAATCGAGCTCAAACAGTGGCACTAGATAAGTTAAATATGTTATTATTTTTTTTAGTTGTATTAGAAATGGAGGTTTATGGATGCCTAAGAACTCAGGCCGTAACATTATCCTGTTAATTATTTTAGCAGTCGTTATGTACGGTATTTTCGCAGCGATTAGTGGAGATTCCACATTAGAAGAAGAAATACAATATAATGAATTTGTCCAACACCTAGAGTCAGGTAAGATTGCAGAGCTAACGATTCAACCTGAAAATAGTGTTTATCTTGTCGAAGGACGATTAGCATCACAAGAAGAGAATGAATCCTTTAGAACTGTTATACCATACAATAGTCAACATGATTTAGATTCTATTACTGAACAGGCAAGAGGTCAGGAAGGCTTAACATTTAATGTTGTACCCGCAACAGAACCAAGCCCGTGGATGAACATCCTCATCTTAATGATTCCTATCTTAATTATTCTATTCTTATTCTTATTCCTCATGGGTCAGTCACAAGGTGGTGGCGGCGGTGGTAACCGCATGATGAACTTCGGTAAGTCGAAAGCGAAGTTATATGACCAAAGTAAGAAGAAAGTATTATTCAAAGATGTTGCAGGTGCAGATGAAGAGAAGCAAGAGCTTATTGAAGTTGTTGATTTCTTAAAAGATCACCGTCGATTTGAACGCATCGGGGCACGTGTACCAAAAGGTGTTCTACTCGTAGGTCCACCGGGTACTGGTAAAACGTTACTCGCGAAAGCAGTCGCGGGGGAAAGTGGCGTACCATTCTTCTCAATCTCGGGTTCTGACTTCGTAGAAATGTTTGTCGGTGTCGGGGCGAGCCGTGTGCGAGATTTATTTGAAAACGCAAAGAAAAATGCGCCATGTATTATCTTTATAGATGAAATAGATGCTGTTGGTCGTCAGCGTGGTGCTGGTGTTGGTGGGGGTCACGATGAGCGTGAACAAACACTTAACCAGTTACTCGTTGAGATGGATGGTTTCGGTGAAAACGAAGGTATTATTATGATTGCAGCGACGAACCGTCAGGACATTTTAGACCCTGCGTTACTTCGTCCAGGTCGTTTTGACCGTCAAATCCCAGTTGGTCGTCCAGATGTTAAAGGACGTGAAGCGGTACTTAAAGTACATGCGAGAAACAAGCCACTTGATTCGACAGTTGACTTAAAAGCAATCGCAGCGAGAACACCAGGATTCTCTGGTGCAGACTTAGAAAACTTATTAAATGAAGCAGCACTCGTTGCAGCGCGTCGTGATAAGACGAAAATTGACATGCGTGATGTCGATGAAGCAACAGACCGTGTCATAGCAGGTCCAGCGAAAAAGAACCGCGTTATTTCGAAGAAAGAACGCAACATCGTTGCCTATCACGAGGCCGGACATACGATTATCGGTATGGTGCTAGACGATGCAGAAGCGGTTCACAAAGTAACGATTGTTCCACGTGGTCAAGCAGGTGGTTATGCCGTTATGTTACCGAAAGAAGACCGTTACTTTATGACAAAACCTGAGCTTGAAGACAAGATTGTCGGATTGCTTGCGGGTCGTGTGGCGGAAGAAATTACATTTGGCGAAGTCTCAACTGGTGCTCACAATGACTTCCAACGTTCAACTGCAATCGCACGCAGCATGGTAACTGAGTACGGTATGAGCGACCGCATCGGTCCAATCCAATTTACGGATAGTAACAACAATGTATTCCTTGGTAAAGAAATGGGTTCAGGCAACAATTTCTCAGATAAAATTGCCTACGAAATCGACCAAGAAATTCAAGATATTACAAAACGTCTATACGATAAATGTCGTGATATTTTAACAGAACATCAAGAACAATTGAATCTAATTGCTGAAACTTTACTTGAAGTTGAAACATTAGATCGTGAACAAATCGAGTCATTATTCAACGATGGTGTATTACCAGAACGCGTTTACGAGTCTGATGCAGACAAGGAAGAAGAAATCGGCAAGAGCTATGAAGACGTGAAAAAAGAGCTTCATGAAGATGAAGCGGATCCCGATGAGGATGATGAAACGTCTGAGGAAACTGAAGTTGAAACTGAAACGACAAATTTACCTGAAGACGCTACACATGAACCAAATGAAGTCGACGCGCCAGGTGAAGAAAATGAACAAGATGAGTCAAATAGAAAAGACTAGTCTAGTGTAACCACAACAAAGCTGTCTCGTATGAGACAGCTTTAATTATGGAAGGAGACTAATAATGAGTGACTATTTAATTAGAGGTATTGGAGAAGGTTTCCGAGTACTTGCTGTTGATTCAACAGAAATCGTGAACGAAGCAGTCAGACGTCATGGCACATTACCGACTGCATCAGCAGCTTTTGGTCGTGCGTTAACAATGGGCGTTATTATGGGTTCAATGTTAAAAAATGAGGAAAAAGTAACGGTGACGATTCAAGGTGGCGGACCGATTGGTGCCATCGTTATTGATAGTAATGCAAAAGGACATGTACGTGGTTACATCGGCAATCCGCATGTTCACTTTGAATTAAACGACCATGGAAAACTTGATGTGGCACGTGCTGTTGGTACAGAAGGACACATCAACGTAACGAAAGATATCGGATTAAAAGAGAACTTTATCGGCTCGACAGAAATTATTTCTGGTGAACTTGCCGAAGACTTCAGTTTCTATTTCTATTCGAGTGAACAGGTGCCTTCAATCGTTGCGCTTGGTGTTCTTGTTAATCCGGATAATACGATTAAAGCGGCAGGTGGATACATCATCCAAGTAATGCCGGATGCAACAGAAGAGCGTATCAATGAACTTCAAGAGATGTCGAAGTCATTCCGTCCAGTTTCTCAGCTGATTGATGAAGGATTGAAGCCGGAAGCGATTATCAATACATTAATCGGTGAAGATGCGTGGAGAAAACTCAGTGAAATGCCAGTGTCATTCCAGTGTAACTGTAGCAAAGAACGCTTCTTAGATGCGATTTCATCACTTGATCCAACTGAAATTATGAAGATGATTCAAGAAGATGGTGGTGCGGAGGTCGATTGTCATTTCTGCCGTAACAAAATTTGGATCGATAAGACAGAGCTTGGTCAGTTGATCCAAAGATAAGTGCAGTGATTTAAATACTTGAGCCGTGCAGTTGAGTCATCATAATGACCTCAATTGTTCGGTTCTTTCTGTTTTAAGTTGAAACATCGTTTAAATCATGAATTAGAAATACGGTGAAACATGTTATAATTAAGGCATTCTGAAACAATATATTATTTAAAAGGTGATAAACAATGCCGTTTTTGAGGATTATGGGTATTTTGAATGTAACACCCGATTCATTTAGTGATGGTGGTGCGCATAATAGCGTAGAGAAAGCAGTCAAACATGCGAAACAAATGGTTGAAGATGGTGTAAATATTATTGATGTTGGTGGATATTCTACGCGTCCAGGCCACACGCCAATTACTGTCGAAGAAGAATTGGCGCGTGTCGTACCTGTCATCGAAGCAATTCGAGATCTAGGTGTGAAAATTTCAGTCGATACGTTTCGGGGAGAAGTTGCAGATGCAGCACTGAGTGCAGGTGCGCACATGATCAATGATCAATGGGCAGGCCAGTATGATGATATAATGCTTGACGTTGTTGCGAAACATGACGCAGAGATCATTTTAATGCATAACAACGAACATGGAACATACAAGGATGTTGTCAGCACAGTGTTAAAAGAGCTTGATTATGCGATTAATCTCGCACTTCAGCATGGGATTAAGAAGAATAAAATTTGGATTGATCCAGGTATCGGTTTCGTAAAATCACGTGAAGAAGAATTGGATCTAATGAAGCGTCTTGATGAAGTTGTCGATATGGGCTACCCAGTATTACTTGGCACATCACGCAAGCGGTTTATTAAAGATTTAATGGGTGAGGATGTACCACCGAGAGAGCGAGATGCTGCAACGGCTGTGACTTCTGTACATGGCATCAACTGCGGCGTAAAAGCGGTGCGTGTACACAATGTTAAAATGAATCGTATCGTCGCAGATTCATACATGAAGTTGAGGGGACAGATGTAATGGATATCATCAATGTGAATGGTATAAAAGTTTATGGTTACCACGGTGCACTAAACGCAGAACGTGAAATCGGTCAGTACTTTATCATCGATGTCTCACTATACTTAGACTTGATGTCAGCGAGTAAAACAGACGCTTTGGATGAGACAATAAATTACGCGGAAGTTTATCAGTTAATAGAAACTGATGTAAAAAATAATCCTGTCAATCTAATCGAACATTTGGGTGGACGCATTATTGATCAGCTGTTTACCACATATGATAAAATAAACGAGATTAAACTCACAGTGACAAAACCAAGTCCGCCAATCGATGGGCATTACGACAATGTGAGTGTCACATTAAACAGAAAGCGAGTGAGTTGATGGCACAAGTCTTCTTAGGACTCGGAAGTAACATTGGCAACCGTGTAGGAAACTTAGATGAAGCGATTGAAAAGCTGGATTCGCATGAGAATATCTCAGTGGTTAGGCAGTCCAGCATCATCGAAACAGAACCATATGGTCATGTAGAGCAGGACAAATTTATGAATATGTGTATTGAAATCAATACGAATTTAAGCCCAGTCAGCTTGCTCGATGCCGTGCTTGATATCGAACAACAGATGGGACGTGTGCGTATTGAGACGTGGGGACCACGCAATATCGACATCGATATCTTACTCTACGAGGACCTAGAAATCGATTTGCAAGACTTACAAATTCCTCATGGTGAGCTCCAGAAGAGAATGTTTGTGCTCGAGCCACTTGCAGAAATTGCACCGAACTTTATTCACCCAGTGTTTAAAGAAAGTATTAAAACATTAAAGCAAAGACTTGAACAATCTGAATAAGATAAACAACAAGATAGGAGAGATATTGTGTCAGAAGAATTAAATGATCAGTTGATTGTACGTCGTGAAAAATTGCAACAACTTATTGATCTTGGCATAGACCCATTTGGCGGTCGTTTTGAACGTAGTGGTACATCTAAAACATTACAAGAAGAATGGGATCAGTATTCAAAAGAAGAGCTTGCAGAAAAAGAAGATGAGTCAAGAACAGTGATTGCGGGTCGTTTGATGACGAAGCGGGGTAAAGGGAAAGCAGGATTTGCACACATTCAAGACTTGGAAGGTCAAATTCAAATCTATGTGCGTAAAGATGCGATCGGTGATGAAGCGTTTGATAACATATGGAACAAAGCAGACTTAGGCGACATCGTCGGTGTAGAAGGTGTGATGTTTAAAACAAACACTGGAGAACTTTCTGTTAAAGCCCACACATTTACAATTTTGACGAAGACATTGCGTCCATTACCAGATAAACACCACGGCTTAAAAGATATTGAAGAACGCTACCGCCGTCGTTACCTGGATTTAATTACGTCAGAAGAATCTAAGCAGACGTTCATTAAACGCAGCCGCATCATTCAAGAGATGCGTAATTTCTTAAATTCGAAGGGCTATTTAGAAGTAGAGACGCCTATATTGCATGCAATTTCAGGTGGTGCTACAGCACGCCCGTTCAATACACATCATAATGCACTCGATATGGATCTGACATTGAGAATTGCATTGGAGTTGCACTTGAAACGATTGATCGTTGGTGGGCTGGAGAAAGTATATGAAATCGGCCGCGTATTCCGTAACGAAGGTGTGTCGACGCGACATAACCCAGAGTTTACGATGTTAGAATCATATGAAGCATATGCAGACTTCAATGACATTATGGATTTAACAGAAGAGATGGTTGCGCATATTGCACAAGCTGTCAATGGCACGATGAAGATTACGTACCAAGGGACAGAAATTGATCTGACGCCAAAATGGCGCCGTGTGCATATGGCAGAATTGGTAAAAGAAAAAACAGGCGTGGACTTCTTTAGTATTTCTTCAGATGAAGAAGCGAAGAAAGCAGCAGAAGAACACGGCATTAAAATCGATAAACACATGACGTTCGGACATATTTTAAATGAGTTCTTCGAGCAGAAATGTGAAGAAGACTTAATTCAACCGACATTTATTTATGGACACCCAATTGAAATTTCACCACTCGCGAAGAAAAACAAAGACGACGAGCGATTTACAGATCGTTTCGAAGTATTTATTGTCGGCCGCGAGTTAGGAAATGCATTCACAGAGTTGAACGACCCAATCGACCAACGCGCACGCTTCGAAGCACAGTTGTTAGAAAAAGAACAAGGAAACGACGAAGCACACGAAATGGACGAAGACTTCGTGGAATCGTTAGAGTACGGTCTGCCACCAACAGGCGGACTCGGAATCGGGATCGACCGTTTAGTCATGCTTTTAACAGACTCAGCTTCGATTCGAGATGTGTTGTTGTTCCCGCATATGAGACATAAATAAGATATTTGATAGGGGTTTCTGAATTATTTGTTGCCGTGCTTACTCGGGTTGAAAATATGCCGTGAGTAAGCACGGGTTTTGATTTCGTGCTAACTCAGGAGTGAAAAGTGCTGTGAGTAAGCACGGTTTGCCAATTGGGTCTGGAAAATGGTCATGAATTGGCAATGCGAATCTATCTGCGTGTCTGTGAGTAAGTCTCATTGGAACGTAAAGTGTGTGGCAGGTCCGAAACATCCGATTTGCCGCACATTTTGATTATCAGAGTGGGACTCCCAAGAAAAAAACAAACCTTGAGTCCCACTAATCACCGGATAACTATTAGCCAACCACTCACCAACAATTCCCCAATCCACACCACCAAAATTCCTGTTGACCAAACATCATTTATATTGTATTATTTATAAAGTTGATACAAATATTCAAATAACGGAGAATTAGCTCAGCTGGGAGAGCATCTGCCTTACAAGCAGAGGGTCGGCGGTTCGATCCCGTCATTCTCCACCATTACAAATATACAAATATGTATTGAGCGGAAGTAGTTCAGTGGTAGAACACCACCTTGCCAAGGTGGGGGTCGCGGGTTCGAATCCCGTCTTCCGCTCCATTTTTATGCCGGGGTGGCGGAACTGGCAGACGCACAGGACTTAAAATCCTGCGATAAGTGATTATCGTACCGGTTCGATTCCGGTCCTCGGCATGTTTTTTAATTACATAATCTCGGGCCTATAGCTCAGCTGGTTAGAGCGCACGCCTGATAAGCGTGAGGTCGGTGGTTCGAGTCCACTTAGGCCCACTCAAACACCATGCGATGGATTTCGCGAGGTGTTTTTTTATTGGAAAAATTCACTCAGTATTTCTTTCACTTCTTCAACGGATGATTCTCCAATACCGATCACGATGCTATCCGAATATGACTTATCGATGGCATAATCATTGAGCGGGATCAAGTCAAATGTACGTGCACGTGCTTCTATATTTTCTCCCGGCACCCTCAACCATATGTGCATGCCGGTATGCATCCCATGCACTTCGACTTCAGGATATTTTTCTGATAAAAAATCAGTAATCTCACGTGTTCTTTCCCGATAAATTTTTCGCATGCGGTTGATATGACGAGTGATAAAACCTCTCTCAAAATAATGCGCAACGATATGCTGAAGGTGTCTTGGGACATCGCATGTAAAATTTTCTTGATAGTAGCGTTCTGCTAGTGATTTAGGCAACACCATACAAGCCAAACGCAATGAAGGGAACAACACTTTTGAGAATGTCGTCATATAAATTGTTCGGTCATGTTGATCTAAGCTATGTAAAGACGGCAGCGGGTGGCCATCGTATCGAAATTCACTATCATAATCGTCTTCTATAATATATCCATTATTCGAGTTCACATACTTAAGCAGCTGAACACGTTTTTGTAAATTCAAAATCGCACCGGTCGGGAACTGATGTGATGGTGTGACATGTACGATTCTTTCGCTCACTTGATCGACATCGATACCTGTCCGTGTAACGGGCACGGGCTTAAATGCTATGCCGTGCTTATTCAATACTTTCTTTACAACGGGATATCCTGGATCTTCGATTGAAAAACTCTCATAATCCAATAAATGCATCAATTGATCTAGTAGAAACTCAGTGGAAGGCCCAATAACGATTTGATCAATTGAGCACGTGACACCTCTGTTATTGTGCATGTACTCATAAATATTCTGCTTCAAAATTTCCTCGCCACTGTCTTCTCC
Organism: Aliicoccus persicus; assembly: GCF_900110815.1. Lineage (GTDB taxonomy): Bacteria > Bacillota > Bacilli > Staphylococcales > Salinicoccaceae > Aliicoccus > Aliicoccus persicus. The sequence goes on from NZ_FOIT01000004.1 coordinate 38,533, forward strand.
CTTGTTAAGTAAAGACGCGTCTCTATACACTTCCTGGGCAATTTGTCGAAATGTATCCGCCTGAATAATAGAAGTATCAATGGTCCCAAGTGGCAACCGTCTAACTTTCTCAGATGGCCTTTCAATAATCTCCGGATTCTTCTCCTCGAACTTCAACCCTTCAATCGTTTCTATGTAATATCCACTTTTATCCTTGCTATAGATAAGCCCTTCATCAATCAGCATCGTGTATGCATGTTCAATTGTTGTCATGCTGATGCCAAGATCATCTTTTAACTGGCGTTTACTCGGCAATTTTTCTTCTGCACCGATCTCATGCATTAGTATTTTATCTTTAATTTGCTTATATAGTTGTTCATAAATCGGTGTGTCCGCATTACGGTCTAACGAGACAAACATAATCTGACCTCCTAAATTTTATTCAATCTGATTCTTATTAGAGTTCAGATAATATTCTAAACTATATTCAATAAAGATTAAAGGAGATGTCGAAATGACTGAATTTGATTTTAAATATGGCGGTGTCATCATGGATGTGGTGAATGCCCAGCAAGCAAAGATTGCTGAGGCGGCGGGTGCGGTTGCAGTAATGGCGCTCGAGCGTGTGCCATCTGATATTCGAAAAGAAGGTGGTGTTGCAAGAGCAGCGGATCCACGTATTGTTGAGGAAGTACTAAATGCAGTGTCCATTCCTGTCATGGCAAAATGTAGAATCGGTCACATCAGTGAAGCGCGTGTACTCGAATCAATGGGTGTCGATTGTATCGATGAGTCTGAAGTACTGACGCCAGCGGATGAAGTGTATCATTTGGATAAGTCGATGTATGATGTTGGCTTTGTGTGCGGATGTAGAAACATTGGTGAGGCAGCGCGCAGGCTCGGTGAAGGTGCGAAGATGTTGCGCACGAAAGGTGAGCCAGGTACGGGGAATATCGTTGAAGCGGTACGACACATGAGAGAAGTGAATGCACAGATTAGACAGATCAAAGTGATGAATGATGATGAGCTGATGACCTACGCTAAAAATCATGGTGCACCATTTGAAGTACTCAAAGAAATTAAAACACTTGGTAAATTACCAGTATTGAACTTTGCCGCGGGTGGTGTTGCGACGCCTCAAGATGCTACGTTAATGATGGAACTTGGTGCGGATGGTGTGTTCGTCGGATCAGGCATTTTTAAATCAGAAAATCCCGAAAAATATGCACATGCAATTGTTCAAGCAACTGCAGACTTTAAAAACTATCAATTGATAAAAGACCTCGCAAAAGATCTTGGTCCGGCGATGAGAGGACTTGATGTCAATCAACTGAGTCCAGAAAATCGGATGTCGGAGAGAGGATGGTAACCCTTTATGGGTTACTATTTTTTTATTTTGTTGTACATTAATAAGTGAATGAAGATTGATTTAGAGGTTGATGCGATGATTTGGAAAGTTAGGAATACGGAAGTAAGAGGATGGAATGATGGCGGTATTTGGCGTGTGTCCGGTCTTAAATATGCAAATGCGGAACGCCATGATATTCCAGAGTTTAACACGATTAAAGGACGCGTCATCAATGCGACGAAACGGGCACCAGCAAGCTTTCAAAACATCAATGACAGCTTATCTCCGTTTTTTGGTGGGGAAGAAGAAAATGCACGATATACGGACTACCCACAACGTCTATCGATACATATCCCCATTGATACGAAACCAACAGACAAAAAGCCAGTCATGGTCTTTTTGCATGGTGGCAGCTACGTGGGTGGTGCTGGCGATTTAAGAATTTTTGACCCAAAGCGCATCGTTAGAGAACAAAACGTTATCGTCGTGACTGTAACAAACAGACTAGGGGTACTCGGATACTTGGGCAATAACAGTGATTATCCGAGTAATTTAGGGCTACTTGATCAAATTGAAGCACTGAGATTTGTGAACAAATATATCTCGTACTTTGGTGGAGACGATAAAAATATCACATTGTTTGGTCAATCCTCTGGTGCAGATTCAGTCATGAATTTAATGGTCATCGATGAAACAGAAGGGATGTTCCAAAAGATCATCGTGCAGAGCGCACCGTTTGGTTTAAGACAAAATCGTGAAACGATGAGTATGGAGATGTTTACGCATCAGCGTGAAGCATACAAAGATGCAGATATGAAAACATTGATGGGCATACAAGCTGATGTTGGAAAAATTGGTAGTAAATATGGGTTGAATGGATCGATGCCATTCGGTGCACAATATGGTCACCATCCATTGCCATCCTTGAAGCTGTTCGATGAGAAGTTTATTGAACGGGCAAAAAATGTATCTGTCATGATAGGATCAAATGCACGAGAAGTCGTCATGTTTTTAGAAGTTGTTCCGATACTACAACGCATGTACCAAAACGTTGTGACGCGTGTCATCCCAGAAGCTGCAATCGCTGTACTTTCAAAGCGTATCTATGCCAGTGGCGCGAAGCATTACGCAAAGCTTGCAAAAAATGCCTACTTATATGAAATTTCTTGGGGTGCGAGACAAAATCTATATCGTGCTTCACATTGCATTGAGTCACCGCTTCTATTTGGTGATGAAGATGTGTGGAAAGACAGTGTATTCATAACGGGTAAAGACTGGGCAAGTGTTGAACATGATGGAAAAAAACTAAGATATGTGTGGGCAGAATTTGCGAAACACGGCACAATTGATGTAAAACTCACACCGAAGTTTTTAAAAGTAAATCATTTCAAAAATTAAAAAAACATGTCGATGAAATTATATCGACATGTTTTTGTTTTAAACAATTATAGGAAGAATCCGACCATAACGGCACTTAATATAGATACAAGTGACGCACCGTATACGAGTTTCAGACCGAATCGTGCAACTGTATTACCACTTTCTTCATGGATACCTTTCACAGAACCGGCAATAATACCGATACTTGAGAAGTTTGCAAATGAAATTAGGAATACAGAAATCATACCTTGCGTTTTTTCAGATAATGTATCTGCAACGGCTATGAAATCGAATATAGCGACGAATTCATTTGTGATTAACTTCGTGGCCATAATACTCGCTGCAGCGTGTGCCTCTGCCCATGGGATACCCATTAAGAATGCGAGTGGCATAAATACATAACCGAGAATATCTTGGAACGTTAAGCTGTTGCCTGGAATTAATAAGAATAAGTTGTTAAGTAAAGCGATCAATGCGATATAACCGATTAACATCGCACCGACAATAACAGCAACTCTGGCACCGTCCATGATGTAATCGCCAAGCACTTGGGAAAATGATTTTCCTGCTTCTGGATTGTTACTGATTTCAACATCAGTTTCTTCTTCATGCTGTACCTGCTTCCGGATACGGATTGATGATGTGTGATACCACATAGATACCAAACAAGTTCATAAAAATTGCAACAATCACAAAACGTGGTTCTAACTGCGCCATGTATGCACCGACAATTGATAATGAAACGGAACTCATCGCTTGAGCAGACAGTGTGTATAAGCGACGCGCATTGAGCTGTGGCACGATATGTTTGAGTGTAATGAACACTTCTGATTGGCCAAGAAACATCGAAGCCGCACCATTATATGATTCAATATATGGCATTCCAGTTACTTTTGATAGGAACCAACCGATACCTTTGATGACCAGTGGCAGTATACGTAAGAACTGCAGTATACCAATAATGGCTGAAATAAAAATAATTGGCATGAGCACACCGAAGAAGAATATTGTGCCACCTTCTGGTGCAACATTCACGAGATCCCCAAAGACGAACGAAATCCCTTCTAGTGCAAATCCGAGCAAGACATTAAACCCATCTGCTAGCCATGCAACAACTGTTTCTCCAACTGTAGTAGATAAAAATATGAAGGCAAAAATAAGTTGTAAACCTAGTAGCATCAGTATGTTAATCCAATGTGAGAAGGCACGTTTTCGATCGGAACTCGCGATCCAAGCTAACACCAACGTCACTAAAATACCAACGATACCCATAACGATTGACATGAAAATCACACCTTTTGTTTTTTGGTATTTTTTTATTCTACACAAAAAGGTGAAATACTTCATCTATTAATCAAAACGATTGAAACGATTAAGATTGTGATATATAATCAAAGTCAAAGAAGGTCAAAGAGAGGTGGTCCCCATGAGAAATATGTCCGACATTATTGAAAGCTATTTAAAAGAGCTGATTAAAAAGTCGCAGCAAGAAGTAGTGGAAATAAAGCGCGCACATATTGCTGAAAAGTTCGACTGTGTACCTTCTCAGTTAAACTATGTTATTAAGACAAGGTTTACGACGGAACACGGTTACCTTGTGGAAAGCAAACGCGGTGGTGGTGGGTATATTCGAATTACTAAAATTGAAACTCACAATCAAGCGGAATATCTTGCCCATTTGAAACAAGTGATTGGTAAAAGTGTGTCCCAGCAAAAAGGAGAACATATCGTCCAATCGATGTTAGAAAACGATGTTATCACAGAAAAAGAAGCAAAGATTATTTTAACTGCAATCCATCGAGAAACATTGATTATAGATTTACCGTATCGCGACCGATTGCGTGCGCATATATTAACGAATATTGTTAACGTCATATTATATAGCGAGGAAAGCGAATGAAATGTGAAAACTGCCAAATAAATGAAGCTGTGATTCATGTATCGAAAGGTACTGGATTCCAAAAGTATGATCAGTACTTATGTGAATCGTGTGCAAATGCGTCATTTGACGTATACTTATCGCACAATAAGGATCACTCAAACATCAATCAGCTGCTAAAAGCATTGTCGAATATGCAGCGAAAACAATACCGTGATCGACCGGTTAAACGTTGTGAATCATGTGGTTCAACGGTAGACTCGATATTGAAGCATGCAAAATTTGGCTGTGCAGATTGTTATCGTACATTTCCAGATACGACGAAAGAAATCATCGCGCGTGTTCAAGCAAATCAAGTGACGCATGTCGGTAAAGTGCCAGAAAGTGCACTTGAACATCTCAAGGTGAAACAGCAGATAGAAAACTTGAAATCAGAACTTGATGCACTCGTAGAAAAACAGAACTTCGAAGATGCCGTCATTGTAAGAGATAAAATCCGTGCACTTGAAGGTGGTGACATTGATGAGCTCTAAAATCAGTACTTGGTTAGAGTCAGCAGTGGAGACGCCGATTGAAATGTCTTCACGTATACGTTTAGCGCGCAATATCGAAAGCTTGCCGTTCCCAGGTCGAAGTCAAGACGAAGAGAAATTTGCTCAGTTAGTACAAGACATGGCGATCCACCTAGAAGGGTATCAACAAGTCGATGTACGCAAGCTATCATACGAGGAACGTGGGGTGCTTGTCGAAAAGCATTTGATTTCACCGAATTTTGCCAAACATGGTCATGCATGTTTCATCAATGAAGATGAGTCGATTTCCATTATGGTGCACGAGGAAGATCATATCCGTATCCAATCACTCGGTGCGAGTGTCGATATGAATGAAATTTACGCAGCAGCAGAACAAGTCGATAAAATTCTTGAAGACAACTTCAAATATGCATTCGATGAAAACTACGGGTATTTGACAGCTTGTCCAACAAATGTCGGCACTGGATTGCGGGCATCAATCATGGTGCACTTGCCTGCACTTGCTTCTACTGGTCTGTTGCAACAATTTGTCTCGAACATCAGTCGATTTGGTTTTACATTACGTGGTATATATGGGGAAGGTAGTCAATCTATCGGTTATATATATCAACTATCAAACCAGCTGACGCTCGGGCAAACAGAAGATGAAATCATTGACAACTTACTTGAACTAAAAGAACAATTAATTGAAGAAGAAATTAGTTTGCGCGAGCGTTTTATCGGTGAGCATGAGGTGGAAACGCGAGACCGAATATTCCGTTCGTTAGGATTGCTCAGGTATGCTCAGACAATTAGTTTAAAAGAAGCAGCTAAAGCACTCAGTGATGTAAAAATCGGTGTGGATTTAGAATTATTAACGCTTGAAAAGTTTAAATTTCAACCGTTGATTCAAATGATTCAACCCGCGTTTATTAAAACATTGATTGATTCAGATGAAGTTTTATCTGTGGCAGAACTCGACAAAAAGATTGATGAGCGACGCGCAACGTTACTCAGAAACACATTAGGGGGTTAATATATGTTATTTGGAAAATTAACAGAACGTGCACAAAAAGTACTCGCTTATGCACAAGAAGAAGCGATTCAACTCAAGCACTCAAGCATTGGAACCGAGCACTTACTACTCGGATTGGTTAAAGAAAATGAAGGTATCGCGGCAAAAGTTTTAAAGTTATTTAACGCAGATGAAGACCGCATCCGTGAAGAAATCTTTAAATTGGTGAACGTTGGTACTGAGATGTCGACATCAATGCAGTACACTCCACGTGCTAAAAAAGTTATTGAATACTCAATGGATGAAGCACGTCGTTTACACCATAACTTTATCGGAACTGAGCATATGTTACTTGGTTTGATCCGTGAGAGTGAAGGTGTCGCGGCGACGGTATTATCAAATTTAGATCTTAATATTACGAAGACGCGTGCAGCTGTGATTAAAATGCTTGGTAATCCGGATATGGTTCAACAGAAAAAATCAGCGCGTAAAGAAACAGGAACGCCAACGCTGGATGGTCTTGCGCGTGACTTAACACAAATCGCGAGAGAAGACATGTTGGATCCGGTTATTGGCCGTTCTAAAGAAATCACACGCGTGATTGAGGTACTCAGTCGTCGTACGAAAAATAACCCTGTGTTAATCGGTGAGCCGGGTGTCGGTAAAACTGCAATTGCAGAAGGGTTGGCAATCGCTGTCATTAACAATGAAGTGCCAGAAACATTAAAAGATAAACGCGTTATGTCACTCGATATGGGTACGGTCGTCGCAGGTACGAAATACCGTGGTGAGTTTGAAGAGCGTCTGAAAAAAGTGATGACAGAGATAAGAGAAGCGGGTAACGTCGTACTATTCATCGATGAGTTACACACGCTGATCGGTGCGGGTGGTGCTGAAGGTGCCATTGATGCATCGAACATTTTAAAACCAGCGCTTGCACGTGGTGAGTTACAATGTATCGGTGCAACGACGCTCGAAGAGTATCGTAAGCACGTTGAGAAAGACGCGGCACTTGCAAGACGTTTCCAAGCGGTTCAAGTGGACGAACCATCTGTTGAAGATTCAATTCTAATTTTAAAAGGGTTGCGTGACAAGTATGAAGCACACCACAGAATTAGCATTACAGATGATGCAATTCAAGCAGCGGTTGTCATGAGTAACCGTTATATCCAAGATCGATTCCTACCGGATAAGGCAATTGACTTAATTGATGAAGCTTCATCAAAAGTACGCTTGAAAAGCTTTACGACGCCGCCAGATGTGAAAGATTTAGAGAATAAATTAGAAGAAATTATTAAAGAGAAGAATGCTGCCGTGCAATCTCAAGAATTTGAAGCAGCAGCGAATTTCCGTGACCAACAGTCAAAACTAGAAAAAGAAATTGAAGAGACAAAGAGCAATTGGAAGAAAGAACAAGGAAATGTCGCATCTTCAGTTGAACGCAGCGATATTGAAATCGTCATCTCAGCAATGACAGGTATTCCACTTGTGAAGATTGCTGAAGAAGAGTCTGATCGTCTGCTAAACTTAGAAGAGACCCTTCATGACCGAGTCATTGGACAAAAAGAAGCAGTATCTTCGATTTCAAAAGCTGTGCGTCGTGCACGTGCAGGATTGAAGAATCCGAAGCGTCCAATCGGAAGTTTTATCTTCTTAGGGCCGACAGGTGTGGGTAAAACTGAACTTGCTCGTGCTTTAAGCGAAGCGATGTTTGGAGAAGAAGATGCGATGATTCGTGTCGATATGAGTGAGTACATGGAGAAACACTCTGTGTCGAGACTCGTTGGTTCACCTCCAGGATATGTTGGCTATGAAGACGGTGGTCAATTGACTGAAAAAGTACGTCGTAAACCATATTCATTAATTCTCTTTGATGAGATTGAAAAAGCGCACCCAGATGTCTTTAACATGTTATTACAAGTGTTAGATGATGGACGCTTAACAGACTCAAATGGACGTACAGTCGACTTTAGAAACACAATCATCGTCATGACATCGAATGTCGGTGCACGTGAATTGAAAGATAATAAGTTCGTCGGTTTCGGTGGTGCAAAAGATACTGCAGATTACGAAACAATTCGCAGCACGATGATGAAGGAATTAAAAGAAGCCTTCCGTCCAGAGTTCATCAACCGTGTGGATGATATTATTGTATTCCATAGCCTAGAAAAAGAAGAGCTGCGTGAAATCGTCACATTGATGGTGAGCCAGCTTGCAGAGCGCTTGCAAGAGCAAAAAATTCACCTTGAGATTACAGATGCAGGTAAAGATAAGATCGTAGAAGAAGGATACGATCCAGAATACGGTGCACGTCCGCTTGCGCGTGCAATTCAAAAGAGTGTAGAAGATCGTTTAAGCGAAGCAATTCTTGCAGGTGAAGATTTTGAAGGCAAACGCGTTATCATTGATTTCAAAGATGATGAATACGATATACGTACTGAAGAAATGGAAGAAAACGATAAAATTAATATGTAATTAATGTATGCACGGAATCTATTTCATATAGATTTCGTGCTTTTCTTTAATTCTGTCACATATACATGTAATCAAATGGTGTATAAACACACTCATGCTTTATTGTTCAGCGTTTTTTATATACAATATACATACAATTGTATTTACTTTGGGGAGGTATAACTTTTTGGCAAAAACGAAAAATGTATTCGAATGTATGGCGTGTGGTTACGAATCACCAAAATGGTTCGGAAAATGCCCGAGTTGTGGCGCATGGAACCAGATGGAAGAAAAGTTAATACATAAAGAAACAAAAGTGCGCGGTACACTCGGTAAGGAATCTGCAGATAGAAAATCTCGTAGCCAAAAGTTAGAACGTGTTCAAAAGTCCGTGACACCGAGAACACGTACAGGCAGCGGTGAATTTGATCGCGTACTCGGCGGTGGTATCGTCGACGGTTCACTGATTTTAATCGGTGGGGACCCAGGTATAGGTAAATCAACAATTCTATTACAAACAGCGCTTAAGCTTTCCGAGAAACATACCGTACTCTATGTGTCGGGTGAAGAATCACTCGAACAGATTAAGTTAAGAGCAGATCGCATTGAACTCGCAAGTGAAGAATTAAATGTCTATAGTGAGACGAACTTGTTCTACATCCACGATGAAATAAAACAACTCAAGCCAGACTTCCTCATTATTGACTCAATCCAAACTATTTTTCACCCAGATGTTACAAGTGCTCCAGGTAGTGTATCCCAAGTAAGGGAATGTACACAAAGCTTGATGAATATTGCGAAATCAGGAAACATCGCGACGTTTATCGTCGGGCATGTGACAAAAGAGGGACAGATTGCCGGTCCACGTCTATTAGAACATATGGTGGATACCGTACTTTACTTTGAAGGCGATCAACACCAATCGTTTCGCGTCTTGCGCGCAGTGAAAAACCGATTTGGTTCTACGAATGAAATGGGAATTTTTGAAATGAATCAATCGGGTCTAGGTGAGGTGTTGAACCCATCAGAAATCTTCTTAGAAGAACGCTCAAAAAATGTACCAGGTTCAGCAATTGTTGCAACGATGGAAGGCACACGCGCATTGCTCGTTGAAGTTCAGTCACTCGTTACACCAACGCATTTCCATAATCCGAGACGGATGGCAACAGGCATCGATCATAACCGACTGAATTTACTCATGGCAGTCCTGGAGAAAAGTGAGCGTCATCTTATGCAACAACATGACGCGTATGTCAAAGTAGTCGGTGGTGTTAAGCTAGACGAACCAGCAGTTGATTTAAGCATCATCATTAGCATCGCCTCATCATTCAAATCAAAAGAAGTGAGAGGTGACGATTGTTTCGTCGGCGAAGTTGGATTAACAGGTGAAGTACGTCGCGTCAGCAAGCCTGAAATACGCATACAGGAAGCTGAGAAACTAGGATTTAACCGCATCATTATGCCGAAATCTAATCTTTCGGGTATAGAGTTAAACAAAAATATAGAAGTCATCGGTGTATCACACATAAACGAAGCGTTAAAGTTAGCACTACAATAATCATTAAAAAATAATAAAAGGAGGTCAACATATGCTTAAATATTTACTCTATGCATGGTTCATTATTATCGGCGCAACTCTCGGCATTTACGGCGCACCATTTATCGTAGAAATGTTTGATAATGTACCGGGTATTTTTGACAACGTGCTCGTTCACGGGGTCGTCGGTGCAGTTGTTTTTACGCTCGCATTGTACTGGACGATACCATATCTTATACGATGGATTCGTGCAATTGAAGAGTCGTTAATCAAGAGTAATGTGATGGATATCGTATTTGCATCACTTGGTATGATCATTGGGTTATTGCTTGCTGTCCTAATATCTTTTTTAATTAGCATGATAGAAATTCCACTCATCAACAATGTCGTACCATTTATACTTGCAATCGTTCTCGGTTATCTTGGTTTTCAACTCGGTCACAAGAAATTCAACGAAGCATTTAGTCAGTTACCATTGCTCAACAGAATTCAGAGGCAGACGTCACACTCACCAACAAAATATTTAGATACAAGTGCGATTATTGACGGTCGCATCATCGATGTGGTGAAAACAGGATTTTTAGAAGGTGACATCGTCGTACCACAATTCGTCCTCGATGAACTGCAGCTCATTGCTGATGCTACGGACTCTGTTAAACGCGATAAAGGTCAGCGGGGGCTCGATCTTTTATCGGAACTGAGACAAGCGAGTGATAATGTATCGATACTGGATATTGATTATAAAGAACTCGATGTGGACGCACAGCTCATTAAGTTGGCGAAGGATAATCAAGGCGTTGTCGTAACAACCGATTATAACTTAAACAAAGTGTGTCAGGTTCAAGGGATCAAAGTGTTGAATGTGAATGAACTATCCGATGCCGTACGCATGATGATTACGCAAGGCGACGTGTTAGATATCTTCGTCTCTCGTGTTGGTAAAGAAGAAGGACAAGGCGTCGGTTATTTAGATGATGGTACGATGGTCGTCGTCGAAGGTGGCAAACATCTTGTCAATGCGCAGATTAAAGCTGAAGTTAAGAGTGTTTTACAAACGAATTCAGGGCGTATTATATTTACGAAACAAGTGGAAGCATCATGAGTTACACAGTGTTAATCCCTGCTGCAGGTAGCGGTAAACGCATGGGTGCGCCTCAGAATAAGATGTTGCTACCACTTTTAGATATACCAATCATTGTGCATACAGTGGAACAGTTCGAAGCGGATGAAAATTGTGCTGCAATCTATGTTGCGACGAAGCGTGATGAACGTGAGATATTCAGTGAAATTTTATCGTTTAGTTCAAAGCTAAAAGAGATCGTTGACGGTGGCGATGAACGCCAAGATAGTATATACAATATGTTACAGCAAATGGAAGAGCATGAATGGGTGATGGTGCATGACGGTGCCAGACCATTCATCAGTAAAAGTGTTTTGAATGCTTTGTATGAATCTGTGCAAACAAATGATGCTGTCATCTGTGGTGTGCGTCCGAAAGATACGCTAAAGCGTGTCAATCAAGACATCGTCAAAGACACGGTAAACCGTGATGAAGTCATAATGGTGCATACGCCACAAGCTTTTAGTTATACCTTATTAAAACGCGCATATGAACATGCGTATGCACAAAATCTCGTCGTCACGGACGATTCAATGATGGTTGAAGCGCTCGGTGAGCGCGTCCATGTCGTTGAATCAGACTACAACAACATTAAGATTACGACGCAAGATGATATGTTAACAGGTGAAAGAATACTATTGGGTAGGGATAATCATGTTTAGAATAGGTCATGGATTTGATGTACACGCATTCGATAAAGACCGACCGCTAATTCTCGGTGGTATAGAAATCGATCATCATCAAGGGTTGATTGGTCACTCCGATGCGGATGTATTATTGCATACAATCGCAGACAGCATACTTGGGGCGCTTGCACTCGGTGATATTGGGAAGTTTTTCCCGGATACGGATGCAGCCAACAAAGATTTGGATTCTAAAGTACTACTGCGTGAAGTTGTAGAGAAGATGACTGATATGAATTATGAAGTGAATAATATTGATGCAACCGTTATGGCAGAACAGCCAAAATTGCGACCGCACATCGATGACATGCGTGAAGTCGTTGCAAGTTTATTAAATGTACCGATAAATCATGTTAATATAAAAGCGACAACAACTGAAAAATTAGGATTTACTGGCCGAGAAGAAGGTATGGCAGCGGAAGCTGTCGTATTGCTTAAGAAAATGGAGGAATTGTCATGAGTAAAGTGCGTTTAAGATATGCCCCTAGTCCAACGGGTTTTTTACATATAGGAAATGCGAGAACGGCATTATTTAACTGTTTGTTTGCCCGTTCTAAAGGTGGAGACTTCATCATCCGTGTGGAAGATACAGATACTGCACGAAACATTGAAGCAGGTGAAGAATCACAGTTAAGAAACTTAAAATGGCTTGGTATTGATTGGGATGAGTCTGTCGATCAAGACGGTGGATACGGTCCGTATCGTCAATCTGAGCGCAGAGAAATTTATCAGAAATATGCAGAACAACTGATTGAAGAAGGAAAAGCATATCGTTGCTATATGACTTCTGAAGAGCTTGAATCTGAGCGTGAAGAGCAAATTGCACGTGGTGTCATGCCACGCTATGGTGGAAAACATGCGAATTTATCATCTGCTGAAGAGCAAGCATTGATCGATGAAGGACGCGAACCGAGCGTACGTATCCGTGTACCACAAAACGTCACATACACATTTGATGACATCGTTAAAGGTGACGTATCGTTTGATTCAAACAACATCGGTGACTGGGTCATCATGAAAAAAGATGGTATGGCAACATACAACTTTGCCTGTGCAATCGATGATCATTTGATGGAAATCTCTCACGTGTTACGCGGTGATGATCACATTTCAAATACACCAAAACAGATGATGGTCTATGAAGCACTCGGATGGGATTATCCACAGTTCGGTCACATGACATTGATTGTAAACGAGCAAAAGAAAAAATTATCGAAGCGTGATGCAGGTATTCTTCAGTTCATTGAACAATACAAAGATTTAGGTTATTTACCAGAAGCACTATTCAACTTCATCACGTTGCTTGGATGGACACCTGAAGGTGAAGAGGAAGTATTTAGCCAAGAAGAATTCATCAAGCTATTCGATGAAAAACGACTTTCAAAATCACCGGCATTCTTCGATAAACAAAAGTTAATGTGGATCAACAACCAGTACATGAAGACGAAAGATAGCGACACAGTGTTCAACATGGCTGTTCAGTTTTTAGAGGCTGAAGGTTTAGTGGAAAAAGAACGCACACCAGAACAGGAAGATTGGGCACGTCGTTTAGTGGCACTTTATCAGCCGCAGATGAGCTATGCTGCTGAAATTGTGGAACTAAGCGAACAATTCTTCAAACCAGAACTGAGCTACTCTGAAGATGCTGAAGCGGTATTATCACAAGAACATATTCCAGAATTGTTGCCAGCACTTCGCGATGCATTTACAGAAGTTCCAGTAGAAGAATTTACACCAGAACAAGTGAAAGCAGCAATTAAATCAGTGCAAAAATCAACTGGCTTTAAAGGGAAGCAATTGTTTATGCCGGTGCGTGCTGCAGTTACGGGTGAAACACGTGGGCCGGAATTGCCGGACGCAATTGCTTTAATTGGTCGAGACGTTGCACTGGAGAGAATAAACGCACGCATTTAAAGAACAATGTATTTGACGTGTCTATTCATTTCGATAATAATAGACATGAGTAGAAAGAGCCATGGACATTTAGAGATTATCTGGTGGTGAGAAGATAACGAAAACTCTTTCGAATTGCAACAGCTTAATATTTAAAGGCTATTTAAAAATAGTGAACCAGAGTGGAACCGTGTTAACAACACCTCTGTCCGTTATCGGGCAGAGGTGTTTTTCTTTATAAGAAGTAGGGAGGATAAAAATGATTAAAATTTACAACACATTGACGCGTCAGAAAGAAACGTTTGAACCGATTGAACCTGGTAAGGTGAAGATGTATGTGTGTGGTCCGACCGTGTACAACTATATACACATCGGAAACGCGAGACCGGCAATTGTCTTTGATACAGTGAGACGCTATTTAGAGTACTCAGGATTTGACGTAAAGTATGTTGCCAACTTTACGGATGTAGATGACAAATTGATTAAGGCGAGCCAAGAGCTCGGAGAAGAAGTGCCTGCAATTGCTGAGCGTTTTATTGAAGCGTTCTTTAATGATACTGGTGCATTGAATGTAAAGAAAGCAACAGTACATCCACGTGTAATGGATCATATGGCAGACATCGTGGACTTTATTGAGGTGTTGATTGAAAAAGACTATGCGTATGAATCAGATGGCGACGTTTACTTTAAGACGCGTGCATTTGATGACTACGGTCAATTATCACAACAGTCGGTCGATGATTTAAGAGTCGGTGCGCGTATAGAAGCGGGTGAGAAGAAAAATGATCCTCTAGACTTTGCATTGTGGAAACAAGCAAAAGACAATGAAATCAAATGGGATTCGCCATGGGGTGAAGGTCGACCAGGTTGGCACATCGAGTGTTCAGTGATGGCGCGTAAACACCTCGGTGATACAATTGATATACATGCGGGTGGTCAAGATTTGACGTTCCCACACCACGAGAATGAAATTGCACAGAGTCAGTGCCGCACAGATAAAACTTTCGCGAACTATTGGATGCACAACGGCTACATTAACATTGATAATACGAAGATGAGTAAGTCACTCGGGAACTTTATCTTGGTGAATGACATCATTAAAGAAGTTGACCCGAATGTACTGCGATTCTTCATGATCAGCGTGCATTATCGCAACCCGATCAACTACAATCGTGAACTCGTTAAAGCGGCAGGTAATGGTTTGAAGCGTATTCAGGACAGCTATCAAGAAGTGGTTACACGTTTAGAATCAGCTGTTCTAGATGAGCCCGATAAAGTCGTTGAAGATATTATCGATGCAAATCTAGCTGCGTTTGAAAATCATATGAACGATGATTTCAATACGGCAAATGCAGTGACAGCTTGGCATGACCTCGTTTCTGAAACGAATAAATATTTACGTCGTCCGTCGACAAGCACACACGTCTTACAGCGAATCATCGATGCACACCTCGCTTATAAAGAAGTACTCGGTGTCACACTAGATATTGAAGAAGTGCTCCTTGATGAAGAAATCGAAAAATTGATCGAAGAGCGAAATACAGCGCGTAACAATAAAGATTTTGCACGTGCAGATGAGATTAGAGATTACTTAAAAGAGCAAAATATCATCCTTGAAGATACGAAAGATGGTGTGAGATTTAAACGTGGATAAAGAAATGCGCGCCATGATGAATCTCGCTTCTATTGCACAAGTGGGAGATGCGGTTTACGCGGCACGCGTACGCACGCATCTGTTGCATCTCAGTCCGTATAGCAAGCCAAAAGCGTTGCATCAAAAATATGCAATGTGTGAGAGTGCACGTTTTCAAGCCAAGTGCTTAGTATATTTAATAGATATCGCTTTCTTCAATGAAGATGAATTAGATATTATTAACCGTGCGAAAAATAAAAGTACGCAGACAAAGGCAAAAAATGCATCAAAGGAAGAGTATCGATTCGCAACAGCGCTTGAGGCAATTATCGGTTACTATAAATTAGAACAAAATGATGATCGACTCAATGAAATTTTTGAAATTATATATGAGAAGTGTGGTGAATGATATGGAAGAAGTCGTAGCAGGTAGACATGCGGTTAAAGCATTACTTCGTTCTGAACAGACGATAAATAAAATATTCATACAAGATAGTGCGAACCGCGGGCAGTTGGAAGATATTTTAAAACTGGCGAAAGCGAACAAAGTAAATGTACAGTTTGCACCAAAAAATAAACTAGATGGTTTAACAGATGAGCGGCATCAAGGTGTAGTGGCGATGACGAGTCCACAGGATTACATGGACATTAAAGAATTGATTTCGAAATGTGAGCATCCGAATAGTCATGTCATGATTTTAGATGGTTTGGAAGATCCGCATAATCTCGGTTCAATTTTAAGAACCGCTGATGCGACAGGTTTCAAAGGTATCATTATTCCGAAGCACCGCGCAGTCGGATTGACTTCAACGGTTGCAAAGACTTCTACGGGTGCAATTCAACATGTGCCTGTTTCACGCGTCGGGAATATCAATCAGACAATTGATCAATTGAAGGACGCTGGTTTTTGGATCGTCGGTACAGATGGTGATGCAAAGACAGACTATCGGGATATTCCAGGTGATGTGAATTTAGCTATTATCATCGGCAATGAAGGTAATGGTATTAGTAAAAAGACATTGGAAAAATGCGATTTCACAGTGAGGATCCCTATGGTGGGTACAGTGACGAGTTTAAATGCTTCCGTATCTGCTGCGCTGCTTATGTATGAGGTGTACCGAAAGCATCAACCACGTACTTCAAAGGGATGATACATGATGAAAAAGAAGTCTAGAATATTATTGGTAGATGGTTATAATTTAATCGGTGCAGATCGGGAACTCAGTTCAGAATCAAAAGTGTCACTTGAAGGTGCGCGCGAGCAACTGCTCTCCCATTTAGCGGAATACGGTGCGACTTCGACTTACGACATCACTTGTGTCTTCGATGCGTATATGGTGAATTCAACAGAGACGATACTTGATTATTACGGCATCACTGTCGTTTATACGAAAGAAAAAGAGACGGCGGATGAATACATTGAACGCTTCGTCCAACAGAATTACAATAAGCACTTGACTGAGATTACCGTTGTGACGAGTGACTACAGTGAACAGAAAACGATTTTCGGTCTCGGTGCGCTGCGTAAATCAAGCCGGGAGATGTGGGAGTCATTGCGATTCTCTAAAAACAAAATACGTAAGAAAATCTCTGGTGATTTAAGTCAAAAACCGCGTCAGCGATTGAATGTCGACCAACAAGTTTTAGCAAAACTTGAAAAACTGCGACGCGGTACATAATGCGCAGTTGCTCGTACGTGATTAACTTTATATACTACAGTTAAATCATTGACGGAAGTGGGCGAGTGCGATATATACGATTCGGCAAATTGTATTCTTTTGTGGTGAAAAAGATTATCGAGCGATTGATCATGCTGCAGTGGCATTTGCGAAAGGTGACATAGAGGCGTTTGAACACATCTATGCTTGCCTATTTGATCGGACAGAGTATATGATTCGAACGTTTATCATGGATTACAATGATCACGAAGATATTTTTCAAGATCTGATGATGTTAACGTTCCGATTATGCCGCAAGTATAATCCTGAGTTAGGTCATTTTGAACATTATGCGTATCGCACGTTTCGTTTTGAACTCATAAAGATCGCACAGCGCAAAGCGATTGTTCAAAGAATTCGCCGCTCAT
This sequence comes from Aliicoccus persicus, assembly GCF_900110815.1. GTDB lineage: Bacteria > Bacillota > Bacilli > Staphylococcales > Salinicoccaceae > Aliicoccus > Aliicoccus persicus. The sequence goes on from NZ_FOIT01000004.1 coordinate 56,052, forward strand.
ATGTTCATGTAAAAAAAGAATTGATCGATTTTATTGATGAAGATATAGAACGCTTGCCTGAGGATCGCTTGCTGGGAATTGAAATGATGCGTGAATCGTTAGAAAAAATTGTATCATCGGCACGTTTTAGTCAATTAGAACGTTCGGTATTGAGCGGTTTAATGACAGGACAATCACCGATGGAAGTGCGTGAAACACTCGGTCTTGATGACACGAGTTACACGAACGCTTTTTATCGGATGCGGAACAAAGTGAAATATCACCCAATGTTAGTTCCAATTGACAATGAAACGCATAATAGTTATAGTATTTAAGAATGAGTACATATGTCCGAAGCGCACTCGAACTTAATGTTTGTAGGAGGAATATTTGAGTGAATAATAACCGAAACTTCTTCGCGAATGTTGTAAGTGAAATGAAAAAGGTTCACTGGCCAACAGGTCAAGAAGTCGTAAAATACACAGTACTAGTCGCAATTGCAGTTATTTTCTTCTTAGCATTTTTCTATGCAATCGACTTAATCATTACTTATGTCATCGAATTAATCTAAATTAAAGGAGCATCAGTATGTCAGGGGTTAAAGAATGGTATGCAGTCCACACATACTCAGGGTATGAGAATAAGGTAAAGGCAAATCTAGAGGCACGTTTAGAATCTATGAACATGCAAGATTTGATTTTCAGAGTCGTTGTACCTGAGGAAGAAGAAACTACATTTAAAGAGGGTAAGAAAAAGACTGCAGTCAAAAAGACGTTCCCTGGATACGTACTTGTTGAGCTCGTTATGACAGATGAGTCATGGTATGTTGTTCGCAACACACCTGGAGTTACTGGCTTCGTCGGTTCTCAAGGTGCCGGTAGCAAACCGAACCCGCTGTTACCTGAAGAAGTTAAGTTCATCTTAAAATCAATGGGAATGCAAGAGCGTACAGTGGACTTCGAAGTGGATCAAGGTGAAGTTGTTAGTATTATCGACGGGCCATTCAGTGGTCAGAGTGGCGAGGTTAAATCAATTGATGTCGAACGCTTCAAGCTGACGGTGATGGTTGAAATGTTTGGTCGAGAAACACCGGTTGAAGTAGAGTTTGACCAGATTGAAAAAATATAAAATAAAACTTGAAAGCACAATCTAAAAGTGATAACATGTGATAGTTGGAATTTTCCAACTATCTTTTGTGTTTTTACACGACAGATAATGAGTGGGAGGATGAAATATCAGCATCCATATGACCACATCACGATAATCTAGGAGGTGCGAATCGTGGCTAAAAAAGTGATTAATATTGTTAAGTTACAGATTCCTGCAGGTAAGGCGAATCCAGCGCCACCGGTTGGTCCAGCATTAGGGCAAGCGGGTATTAATATCATGGGGTTCTGTAAAGAGTTCAACGCGAAAACACAAGAACAAGCAGGTTTAATTATCCCTGTTGAAATTTCAGTGTTTGAAGACCGTTCATTTACTTTCATCACAAAAACACCACCAGCTGCAGTATTACTTAAAAAAGCTGCCGGTGTCGATAAAGGATCTGGCGAACCAAACAAAAACAAAGTTGCAACAGTAACTGAAGCACAAGTACGTGAAATTGCTGAGTCTAAGATGGAAGATCTAAATGCAGCAGACGTAGAAGCGGCTATGAGAATGGTCGAAGGTACAGCACGCAGCATGGGCTTCACAGTAGACAAATAATAATATAAAACGTATTAGATACATTTCGTGGGAGGATTACCCGCTAAAACCACAAGGAGGAATTTTAAATGGCTAAGTTAAGTAAGAAGTATAAAGAAGCTTTAGCTAAGTTCGATCCAGAACAAGTCTACTCTGTAGAAGAAGCGATCAAACTTGCTAAAGAAACAAGCACTGTTAACTTCGACGCTTCAGTTGAAGTAGCATTCCGCCTAGGTATTGATACGCGTAAAAATGACCAGCAAATCCGCGGTGCGATGGTATTGCCAAACGGTACTGGTAAAACACAACGTGTATTAGTATTCGCTAAAGGTGAAAAAGCTAAAGAAGCAGAAGATGCAGGTGCAGATTTTGTAGGCGAGCAAGAACTTATTTCTAAAATTAATGATGGATGGTTTGATTTCGACGTTATCGTTGCAACACCTGACATGATGGGCCAAGTTGGTCGTTTAGGTCGTGTATTAGGACCGAAAGGTTTAATGCCTAACCCTAAGACAGGAACGGTTACAATGGATGTTGCGAAAGCAGTTGAAGAAATCAAAGCAGGTAAAGTTGAATACCGTGCTGAAAAAGCAGGTATCGTACATTCAGCCATTGGTAAAGTATCATTTGATGCAGATAAGTTAGTTGAAAACTTCCGTGCATTAAATGAACAGCTTGCTAAAGCAAAACCAGCTTCATCTAAAGGGGTATACTTCAAATCAGTGACACTTTCTACAACGATGGGTCCAGGAATTAAAGTAGACTTAAGCGAAGTAAGAGCAGCATTATAAAATAAATATTGACACATTCGTCATATGCATGATATTATGACGAATGTGATTTATATTACCTAAGACAGTAGGGGCGTAATGCTTAATCATCCTACCGAGGCATGTAAAGACTTGAGCGGAGATATTTAAATATCTATTTCAAGCACTTTTTGCCACGGGTAAAAGGTGCTTTTTTTATTGCACCGAACTATCATTATGGAGGTGTTACAGTGTCAGAGATTAGAAATGCTAAAGAACAAGTTGTTCAAGAGATTACAGACAAACTAAAGAACTCTATGTCAGTCGTCGTTGTTGACTACCGTGGACTTACAGTTTCTGAAGTGACTGATTTACGTAAACAATTGCGTGATAACGGCGTAGATTTCAAAGTATACAAAAATACTTTAACGCGCCGTGCTGTTGAGAACGCAGGTTTAACTGAGTTAAACGAATTCTTAACGGGTCCAAACGCGATTGCATTCTGTGAATCAGATGTCATTGCACCAGCTAAAGTGCTTCACACATTCTCGAAAGATCACGAAGCTTTAGAAATTAAAGCAGGTGTTCTCGAAGGTGTTTATGCACCAGTTGAAGACGTTAAAGCAATCGCTACATTACCATCAAAAGACGGTCTTGTATCAATGCTATTATCAGTATTACAAGCGCCAGTTCGCAACTTCGCTTATGCAGTTAAAGCAATCGGTGAAGAAAAAGAAAATGCTGAAGGTTAATTGCCACTTAGGATTTATCGCGTAAAAAAATTATAAAATTAATGGAGGAAATAGACATGTCAAACGAGAAAATCATTGAAATGATTAAAGAAATGTCAGTTTTAGAATTAAACGATTTAGTTAAAGCTATTGAAGAAGAATTTGGTGTTACTGCTGCTGCACCAGTTGCTGCTGCAGGTGGCGGAGAAGCTGCTGTTGAAGAGAAAACAGACTTCGACGTAGAATTAGTTGATGCAGGAGCATCTAAGATCAAAGTTATTAAAGTTGTTCGTGAAGTAACTGGCCTTGGCTTGAAAGAAGCGAAAGCATTAGTTGACGAAGCACCAAAAGTTATCAAAGAAGCTTTACCAGAAGCTGAAGCTAACGAAGTAAAAGAAAAATTAGAAGAAGTTGGAGCAAAAGTAGAATTAAAATAATTTCTGCCTTTTGCCAAAAGGCCAGAGCTGAGTGCTCCGGCCTTTTTCTTATTATAAACATATATAACCTTTTGATTTTGTCTTTTCAATCATAATAAGAAAGAGGGACGAATGATGCCTCATTACTTTACAAATGATGCACATGAACATGAGTATCAAACGATTACATACGATATGAATAATCAGTCTTATATGTTCACAACTGATGCCGGAGTGTTTTCACGTAGTGGCGTAGATTTTGGAACAAATCTGTTGATTGAAACAATACTGGGTGAACAACCGGTGGCGGAGAATTTTATCGATATGGGTTCAGGTTATGGTGTGATATCCATTGTGCTCGCCGATCAGCTTAAGATTCGGGGGACAGCAGTCGATGTAAATATCAATGCATTGGAACTCACAAACAAAAACGATAAAAACAATTCTATAACGACGATGGTGCGTGACGATTTTAACGCATCCAAAATTACAACTGATCTATATGTTACGAATCCACCGTTTAGAGCGGGCAAGCCTGTCGTACTTGAGATTATTGAAGATGGCTTTAATCGCCTGAATGAAAATGGATTGTTTTATATGGTCGTGCAAAAAAAGCAAGGCATGCCTTCATACAAGAAAGCAATTGATGCGAAGTTTGGGAATGTTTCTGTTCTTGCAAAATCAAAAGGTTACTATATTTTATCGGCAAAAAAATAATCAAAATGAGTAAGTTTTGATAATTGACTTGACAAATGGAAGATGATATAGTTATAGAATGTAAAAATATAATTCCGATGCGTATGCAATTTTTTAGAGTATATGTTGGAGGATTGTGCGTATATATTGTAATTTAATAGAAAATGGGGTTCGTGGTGATAGCATGATTCCGTTTTCTTTTTGTCTTTTTTCTTACCCACAATATATTACCACAAGTGTTTTACTGAAAATTTTTTAGGGGTGGATCTGTCGATGAGTCAAATGATTCAATATGGAAAGCACGCTAAACGCAGAAGCTACGCAAGGATTGAAGAGAAGTTAGAGCTACCTAACTTGATCGAAATCCAAACGAACTCTTACGAATGGTTTTTAGAAAAAGGTCTACTTGAAATGTTTAGAGACATTTCGCCGGTTGAAAACTTTGCTGGAAATTTATCGCTTGAATTTGTGGATTACAAGTTAGGTGAACCGAAGTATGACGAAGATGAAGCAAAAAACCATGATGCAACGTATTCTGCTCCATTACGTGTGAAAGTTAGATTAGTAATTAAAGAGACAGGTGAAGTTAAAGAGCAAGAAGTATTCATGGGTGACTTCCCACTGATGACGGACAAAGGTACGTTTATTATCAATGGTGCAGAGCGTGTTATCGTTTCACAGCTTGTACGAAGCCCTTCCGTTTACTATTCAGAAAAAATCGAGAAGAATGGAAAACTTGGCTATGGCGCAACAATCATCCCGAATCGTGGTGCGTGGTTAGAGTATGAGATCGATGCAAAAGACATCGTATATGTACGTATTGACCGCACGCGTAAATTACCAATTACCGTATTGTTACGTGCACTGGGGTTTGATACGGACCAAGATATCATCAATATACTTGGTGATAATGAATATGTGCGTAACACATTGGATAAGGATTCGACTGAAACTGTGGATCAAGCACTTCTTGAAATTTACGAGCGACTTCGTCCAGGTGAGCCACCGACGGTAGATAACGCACGTAACTTACTACACTCTAGATTTTTCGATCCGAAACGCTATGACTTAGCGTCAGTAGGACGTTACAAAATGAACAAGAAGTTACATTTGAAAAACAGATTATTCAACCAAGTGTTAGCAGAGAATATTGTTGATACTGAAACTGGCGAAATTATCGCTGAAGAAGGATCTACAATCGACCGTCGTACACTCGATGATATTTTAGAACAATTAGAATCAACTGCAAATCTGCAAACTTACCACTTAGAAAAAGGACTTCTTGACGAACCGGTAGAAGTTCAATCAATTAAAGTAAAAGCACAAAACGAAGAAGATAAAACAACAGTCATCATCGGAAACGCATTCCCTGACTTAGAGATGAAGTCAATTACGCCTTCAGATATCATCGCATCAATGAGTTATTTCTTTAACTTACTCTATGGTGTTGGACATACAGATGATATCGACCACTTAGGTAACAGACGTTTGCGCTCTGTCGGTGAATTGTTACAAAACCAATTCAGAATTGGTCTTTCTCGTATGGAACGTGTTGTGCGTGAGCGTATGACAATCCAAGATACAGATTCATTCACACCGCAACAATTGATTAACATCCGTCCTGTAATTGCTTCGATTAAAGAATTCTTTGGATCGTCTCAGTTATCACAGTTCATGGATCAGACCAACCCACTTGCAGAATTAACGCATAAGCGTCGTCTATCTGCATTAGGGCCAGGTGGTTTAACGCGTGAACGTGCAGGTATGGAAGTGCGAGATGTACACTACTCACACTACGGCCGTATGTGTCCAATTGAAACGCCGGAGGGTCCAAACATCGGACTGATCAATACGTTATCAAGTTTCGCGAGAGTAAACGACTTCGGTTTCATTGAAACGCCGTATCGTCGTGTCGATCCTGAAACGAATCGCGTGACAAATGAGATTGATTATCTGACTTCGGACGAAGAAGACAACTATGTTGTTGCACAGGCAAACGCAATCTTAGATGAAGATGGCAATTTTGTTAATGATGAAATTATCTGTCGCTTCCGAGGTAACAACACGAAGATGCCGAGAGAACGCATGGACTACATGGATGTTTCGCCAAAACAAGTCGTGTCAGCTGCGACAGCTTGTATCCCATTCTTAGAGAATGACGATGCGAACCGTGCACTGATGGGTGCAAACATGCAACGTCAAGCTGTGCCGTTGTTGATCCCAGAAGCACCGCTTGTCGGTACAGGTATGGAACACATCGCAGCGCGTGATTCTGGTGCTGCTGTCATTGCACAACATCGTGGAATTGTTGAACACGTTGAGGCAAAAGAAATTCGCGTGCGTCGTTTAGAAAAGCGTAATGGTAAAGAAGTAGAAACAGAACTTGATGTTTACAAATTATCGAAATTCGTACGTTCTAACTCTGGAACATGTTATAACCAAAAACCAATTGTCTCAAAAGGTGACACGGTTGATAAGAAAGAAATTTTAGCCGATGGTCCGTCAATGGAACAAGGGGAAATGGCACTCGGTCGTAACCCAGTTGTTGCATTCATGACTTGGGACGGTTACAACTATGAAGATGCTGTAATCATGAGCGAACGATTAGTTAAAGATGATGTATATACATCGATTCATATTGAAGAATACGAATCAGAGTCTCGTGATACTAAACTTGGACCAGAAGAGATTACACGTGATATCCCGAATGTTTCTGAAAATGCGACGAAGCAACTGGATGATCGCGGTATCGTGTTCACAGGTGCTGAAGTTAAAGATGGCGACATCTTAGTTGGTAAAGTAACACCTAAAGGTGTTACTGAATTAACAGCCGAAGAACGCTTATTACATGCCATTTTCGGTGAGAAAGCACGTGAAGTGCGCGATACATCACTCCGTGTACCACACGGTGCAGGCGGTATCGTCCTAGACGTTAAAGTCTTCAATCGTGAAGATGGTGACGAGTTATCTCCAGGTGTAAACCAACTCGTACGTGTTTACATCGTTCAGAAGAGAAAGATTTCTGTTGGGGATAAGATGTGTGGTCGTCACGGTAACAAAGGTGTTATCTCAAGAATTTTACCTGAAGAAGATATGCCGTACTTACCAGATGGTACGCCGGTAGACGTGATGTTAAACCCACTTGGGGTGCCGTCGCGTATGAATATCGGTCAGGTATTAGAAATGCACTTGGGTATGGCGTCGCGCAGCTTAGGCGTGCGCATGGCATCGCCAGTATTCGATGGTGCAAATGAAGAAGATGTTTGGAACACGATGGAAGAAGCAGGTTTAGCACGCGATGGTAAAACTGTCCTATATGATGGTCGTACAGGTGAGCCGTTTGAAAACCGTATTTCTGTCGGCGTAATGTACATGTTGAAACTCGCTCACATGGTAGACGATAAACTCCATGCGCGTTCAACTGGACCATACTCACTCGTTACGCAACAGCCACTTGGTGGTAAAGCACAATTCGGTGGTCAGCGCTTCGGTGAGATGGAAGTATGGGCACTTGAAGCATATGGTGCTGCATATACATTACAAGAGATCTTAACAGTTAAATCAGACGACACTGTCGGTCGTGTGAAAACATATGAGGCAATTGTTAAAGGTGAAAACGTTCCACAACCAGGTGTTCCAGAATCATTCCGCGTATTGATGAAAGAGCTTCAAAGCTTAGGATTAGACGTCAATATTATGGATGAAAATGATAAAGAAATTATTCTTCGTGACCCTGAAGATATTGAGCCAAGTGAAGTTGAAATTTCAACAGACGAAGAGGTACCGACTGACGTTAGTATCACTGAAGAGTTAAATTAATCTCCGTCAATATTAGGGAGGAACAAGCATTGATAGATGTAAATAGATTTAAATATATGAAAATTGGTCTGGCGTCATCTCAGATGATTCGTAACTGGTCAAAAGGTGAAGTGAAGAAACCTGAAACGATTAACTATAGAACGCTGAAGCCAGAAAAGGATGGCTTGTTCTGTGAAAAGATTTTCGGTCCAACAAAAGACTGGGAATGTGCGTGTGGTAAGTATAAGCGTGTGAAACACCGCAACCAAGTATGTCAGCGCTGTGGTGTACAAGTGACACGTGCAAAAGTTCGTCGTGAACGCATGGGTCATATTGAACTCGCAGCACCTGTATCGCACATTTGGTATTTCAAGGGTATCCCATCACGCATGGGATTACTCCTTGATATGTCACCACGTTCGTTGGAAGAAATCATTTATTTCGCATCTTATACAGTCATCAAGCCAGGTGCTTCTGGATTAGAGAAGAAGCAGTTGTTAACTGAACGTGAATATCGTGAATACAAAGATAAGTTCGGCAATGACTTCGTCGCTAAAATGGGTGCTGAAGCAATTAAAGATCTACTCGATCAAGTTGATTTAGAAGAAGAATTAAAATTACTTCGAAGCGAACTTGAAACTGCGACAGGTCAACGTCTAACACGTGCGATCAAACGTCTTGAAGTCGTAGAGTCATTCAGAAATTCTGGTAACGAACCATCATGGATGGTCCTTGACGTATTACCGATTATTCCACCGGAAATTCGTCCGATGGTTCAGCTTGATGGTGGACGTTTCGCAACGAGTGACTTAAATGATTTATACCGTCGTGTCATCAACCGTAACAACCGTCTGAAACGTTTACTAGACCTCGGTGCACCAGGCATCATCGTTCAAAACGAGAAGCGTATGTTACAAGAAGCTGTCGATGCCCTGATTGATAACGGTCGTCGTGGTCGTCCGGTAACTGGACCGGGTAACCGTCCGTTAAAATCTTTGTCACACATGTTAAAAGGTAAGCAAGGTCGATTCCGTCAAAACTTACTCGGTAAGCGTGTTGACTATTCCGGTCGTTCGGTTATCGTCGTTGGTCCAAACTTGAAGATGTACCAGTGTGGTCTTCCAAAAGAGATGGCACTTGAACTGTTTAAACCGTTCGTCATGAAAGAATTGGTCGCACGTGAAAGTGCAACGAACATTAAAAATGCAAAAGGTAAGATTGAGCGTATGGAAGATGACGTCTGGGATGTATTAGAAGATGTCATCAAAGAACATCCAGTACTATTAAACCGTGCACCAACGCTCCACAGATTAGGTATTCAAAGTTTCGAAGCAGTACTTGTTGAGGGTCGTGCAATTCGACTGCACCCACTCGTAACGACTGCTTACAACGCAGACTTTGACGGTGACCAAATGGCTGTTCACGTACCTTTATCTAAAGAGGCGCAAGCTGAGGCACGCATGTTAATGCTCGCTGCTCAGAATATCTTGAACCCGAAAGATGGTAAGCCAGTCGTTACACCATCTCAGGATATGGTACTTGGTAACTATTACTTAACGCTTGAGCGTGAAGGTGAGCGCAACGAAGGTCACGTCTTCAAAGATATGAATGAAGTGGTCATGGCTTACACGAATGGTTTTGTCGACTTACACACGCGTATTGGTCTTCATACAAATGGTTTTGAAGCACAGAAAGTCAAAGACGAGCATAGAAACAAAGTGCTTGTTACGACAGTTGGTAAAGTTATCTTTAACGAGATTATGCCACCTTCATTCCCATACTTAAATGAACCGACGAAAGAAAATCTTGAGGTGGCAACACCAGATAAGTATTTCTATAGCATGGGAGAAGTTGGAGAGCATGGTCTAAAAGGTATATTAAAAGAGGCTGAACTCGTTGATCCATTCAACAAGAAGTACCTCGGACAGATCATCGCTGAAGTATTTAATAAATTCCATATTACTGAAACTTCAGTCATGCTCGACTTGATGAAAGATTTAGGATTTAAATATTCATCTAAAGCGGGTATTACCGTTGGTGTATCTGACATCGTTGTACTACCAGATAAACAAGAAATCATTAACTCAACTGAAGAGAAAGTTGAAAAAGTTCAAAAACAGTATGAGCGTGGTTTAATTACTGAAGATGAGCGATACGCGAATGTCATTGACCTATGGACAACAGCCAAAGATGAGATTCAAGTCAAGTTGATGAAATCATTAGATAAAGTTAACCCAATCTACATGATGAGTGATTCAGGTGCCCGAGGTAACGCATCAAACTTTACACAGCTTGCAGGTATGCGTGGATTGATGGCCAACCCGGGTGGTCAAATCATCGAGTTACCGATCAAATCAAGCTTCCGTGAAGGATTAACAGTACTCGAGTACTTTATCTCGACGCACGGTGCGCGTAAAGGTCTTGCCGATACAGCACTGAAAACAGCGGACTCAGGTTACTTAACACGTCGACTTGTTGACGTTGCACAAGATGTTATCGTACGTGAAAAAGATTGCGGTACAGATAAAGGACTTTATGTTGAGGCAATTACAGAAGGTTCAGAGCTAATCGAACCGCTGATTGCACGTCTTGAAGGACGTTATTCAAAAGAAGAAGTCAAACATCCAGAAACAGATGAAGTAATCGTTAAAGCAAATGAGTTGATCACACAAGAGATGGCCAAAGAAATTGTGAACGCTGGAATCGAAGGCGTTGTCATCCGTTCGGCATTTACATGTAACACACGTCATGGTGTTTGTGAACGCTGTTATGGTAAAAACCTTGCAACAGGTGAAAAGGTTGAAGTGGGTGAGGCAGTTGGTACAATTGCAGCACAATCAATCGGTGAGCCTGGTACACAGTTAACGATGCGTACATTCCACACAGGTGGGGTTGCAGGTAGTGATATTACTCAAGGTTTACCGCGTATTCAGGAATTATTCGAAGCGCGTAATCCGAAAGGTCAAGCGATTATTTCAGAAGTTCGTGGTCAAGTATCAGAAATCGAACTTGTTAAAGATAGACAGCAAGAAATTAAAATTGTCAGCGAGCAAGAGACAAGAACTTATCTTGTGCCAGCTGCAGCACGATTACTCGTTGAAGTTGGGGATGAAGTCACACCAGGTGAACGCTTGACAGAAGGTTCGATCGAACCGAAAGAATTGCTTGCAGTTGCCGGACTTGATCGCACACAAGAATATCTATTAAAAGAAGTTCAAAAAGTATACCGTATGCAGGGTGTTGAGATCGACGACAAGCACGTCGAAGTAATGGTCCGTCAAATGTTACGTAAAGTACGTATCATCGATGCAGGAGATACGACGTTATTGCCAGGTGCACTCGTTGATATCCACGCATTCACAGATGCGAACCGCGCGATCTTTAAGAAACGTAAACGACCAGCAACAGCGAGTCCTGTCTTGCTCGGTATTACGAAAGCGTCACTTGAAACAGAGAGCTTCTTATCCGCTGCAAGTTTCCAAGAGACGACACGCGTACTTACTGAAGCGGCAATCAAAGGTAAGCGCGATGACTTACTCGGCTTGAAAGAGAATGTCATCATCGGTAAGCTCATCCCAGCAGGTACAGGTATGGCGAGATATAGAGATGTTGATATCGATGTCGACTATATTGAGGATCCAACTGTTGCAGAAGAGCAAATTGAAGAAACACCGTTGTTTAACGAAAACTAATACAACAGAAAAATTCCAAGCACTTTGCTTGGAATTTTTTCTCAATGATTTGTTGACATCATAGGTCTGTGATGGTATTATTATTAAGGTTACTTTATTATGAGCAAAGTCTCATTTGAAGTACGATCACTTGTAAGAATTATTCTTACACATTTTTTATTGTTTAAAAATGAACCACCCGGAAGTGTGGTATTAAGAAAAGGGAGGAGGACCATAATGCCTACTATTAACCAATTAATCAGAAAACCTCGTGGAACTAAAGATACGAAATCTAAATCTCCTGCATTAAACAGAGGATTTAACTCTTTAAAGAAACAAGTGACTCATGAAAATGCGCCTCAAAAACGTGGTGTTTGTACTCGTGTTGGTACGATGACACCAAGAAAGCCGAACTCAGCTTTACGTAAATATGCGCGTGTGAGACTTTCTAATAACGTTGAAGTGAATGCATATATCCCAGGAATTGGTCACAACTTACAAGAGCACTCAGTTGTACTTATTCGTGGTGGACGTGCAAAAGACTTAGCTGGGGTACGTTACCATGTTGTACGTGGTGCACTAGATACTTCAGGTGTTGAAACACGTCGTCAAGGCCGTTCATTATACGGAACTAAAAAACCTAAAAACTAATCGTATTTTAAAAAGATAATCATGAGGAAGGAGGAACTTGTATGCCTCGTAAAGGTCCAGTAGCTAAAAGAGATGTATTACCAGATCCGATTCACAATTCAAAATTGATCACTAAATTAATCAACAAAATGATGGTTGATGGTAAGCGTGGTACATCACAAAAGATTTTATATTCTGCATTTGATTTAGTAGAAGAGCGTTCAGGAAGAAATTCAATGGAAGTTTTTGAAGAAGCAATCAATAACATCATGCCAGTACTTGAAGTTAAAGCACGCCGTGTCGGTGGTTCTAACTACCAAGTACCAGTTGAAGTTCGTCCAGAACGTCGTACAACTTTAGGACTTCGTTGGCTTGTAAACTACGCGCGTCTGCGTGGGGAAAAGACAATGGTAGAACGTTTAGCAAACGAAATTCTTGACGCTGCTAACAACACTGGTGGTGCTGTTAAAAGACGTGAAGATGTACACAAAATGGCTGAAGCTAACAGAGCGTTTGCACATTACCGTTGGTAATAGTAATCTGTATTTAGCAATTGAATTTTAACCTATTCCTTGGAAGGAGAAACAATCCCAATGGCAAGAGAATTCTCGTTAGAAAAAACGCGTAACATCGGTATCATGGCTCACATTGATGCTGGTAAAACGACAACGACAGAACGTATTCTTTATTACACAGGTCGTATTCACAAACTTGGAGAAACTCACGAAGGTGCATCTCAGATGGACTGGATGGAGCAGGAGCAAGAGCGTGGTATCACAATCACATCAGCTGCAACAACTGCACAATGGTTAGAGCACAGAGTTAACATCATCGATACGCCGGGCCACGTAGACTTCACAGTTGAAGTTGAACGTTCATTACGTGTACTTGATGGTGCAGTAACAGTACTTGATGCTCAATCAGGTGTAGAACCTCAAACTGAAACGGTTTGGAGACAAGCAACGACATATGGCGTACCACGTATCGTATTCATTAACAAAATGGATAAGACTGGTGCTGATTTCGAATATTCTCTAGGCACACTTCGTGAAAGACTTATGGCAAATGCTCACCCAATTCAGTTACCGATCGGTGCTGAAGATCAGTTCAATGGTATCATCGATTTAGTCGAAATGAAGGCATACAGCTACGGGAATGACTTAGGAACAGAAATCGAAGAGATTGAAATTCCAGAGGAATACCGTGAGAAAGCTGAAGAAATGCGTGAAGGCTTAGTTGAAGGTGTTGCAGATGTTAACGAAGAATTAATGGACAAATACCTTGGTGGAGAAGAAATTTCAATCGATGAGTTGAAAGCGGCAATCCGTCAAGCAACTGTTGATGTTGAATTTTATCCGGTAATGTGTGGTACAGCATTTAAGAACAAAGGGGTTCAGTTATTATTAAATGCAGTCATTGACTACTTACCATCTCCATTAGATGTTAAGCCAATCGTCGGCCACAAAGCAGATAATCCTGATGAAGAGATTATTGCTAAACCAGATGATTCAGAACCATTCGCGGCATTAGCATTCAAAGTTATGACAGATCCATTCGTTGGGAAATTGACTTTCTTCCGTGTGTACTCTGGTCATCTTGAATCAGGTTCATATGTACAAAACACAACAAAAGATAAACGTGAGCGTGTTGGACGTATCTTACAGATGCATGCCAACAGTCGTGAAGAAATTCCTACAGTGTACGCAGGAGATATCGCTGCTGCAGTCGGTCTTAAAGATACAGGTACAGGTGACACATTAACAGATGAGAAGAATAAAGTTATCTTAGAATCTATGGAATTCCCTGAACCAGTTATTCACTTATCAGTAGAACCGAAATCAAAAGGTGACCAAGATAAGATGACAAACGCACTTGTTAAGTTACAAGAAGAAGACCCGACTTTCACTGCACGGACAGATAAAGAAACTGGACAAGTTATTATCGGTGGTATGGGTGAATTACACCTAGATGTACTTGTTGACCGTATGAAGCGTGAATTCAAAGTAGAATGTAACGTTGGTGCTCCGATGGTATCTTACCGTGAAACGTTTAAACAGTCTGCATCAGTACAAGGTAAATTCTCTCGTCAGTCTGGTGGTAAAGGTCAGTACGGTGACGTTCATATCGAATTCACTCCGAACGAACAAGGTGCTGGTTTCGAATTCGAAAATGCAATCGTCGGTGGTGTTGTTCCACGTGAATACATTCCTTCAGTTGAAGCTGGTTTAATCGATTCAATGGAGAAAGGTGTTCTTGCTGGATACCCAATGGTAGACATTAAAGCGAAATTATTTGACGGTTCATACCATGACGTTGACTCATCTGAAATGGCGTTCAAGATCGCTGCATCACTTGCATTAAGAGAAGCAGCAAAAGTTTGTGAACCAGTTATTTTAGAGCCAATGATGAAAGTTGAAATCGTTATGCCAGAAGAATACATGGGAGACATCATGGGTGACGTTACAAGTCGCCGTGGCCGTGTAGACGGAATGGGTGCTCGTGGTAATGCTCAAGTTGTTAATGCGTTTGTACCACTTTCTGAAATGTTTGGATATGCAACATCACTACGTTCAAATACTCAAGGTCGTGGAACTTACACAATGGCATTTGATCACTACGAAGAAGTACCTAAGTCAATTTCTGAAGAAATCATCAAGAAAAACAAAGGTGAATAATCCTGTAATCTTGATTTTTAGCAATAAATGATTTATAAATAATTTATAGTATTAACTTAGGTGGGGCCTAGGTTCTGCCTAATATTAAATATTAAAAACTTATCTTAAGGGAGAGTATATTAAAATGGCAAAAGAAAAATTTGACCGTTCGAAAACGCATGCGAATATCGGTACAATCGGACACGTTGACCATGGTAAAACTACATTAACAGCTGCAATCGCAACTGTATTATCTAAACATGGAGAGGGTTCAGCTCAGTCTTACGACATGATCGACAACGCGCCAGAAGAAAAAGAGCGTGGAATTACAATCAACACGTCTCACATCGAGTACGAAACTGAAACACGTCACTATGCACACGTTGACTGCCCAGGTCACGCTGACTATGTTAAAAACATGATCACTGGTGCTGCACAAATGGACGGTGGTATCTTAGTAGTATCTGCTGCTGATGGTCCAATGCCACAAACACGTGAGCACATCTTGCTTTCACGTAACGTTGGTGTTCCAGCATTAGTTGTATTCTTAAACAAAGTTGACATGGTTGACGATGAAGAATTATTAGAATTAGTTGAAATGGAAGTTCGTGAATTACTTTCTGAGTATGACTTTCCTGGCGACGACATTCCAGTAATCGCAGGTTCTGCACTTAAAGCACTTGAAGGTGTACCTGAATACGAAGAGAAAATCTTAGAATTAATGGCTGCAGTGGATGAGTACATCCCAACTCCAGAACGTGAGTCTGACAAGCCATTCATGATGCCAGTTGAAGACGTATTCTCAATCACTGGTCGTGGTACAGTTGCTACAGGACGTGTTGAGCGTGGAAAAGTTTCAGTGGGTGACGAAATTGAAATCATCGGTTTAACTGAACAGTCTTCTAAAACAACTGTTACTGGTGTAGAAATGTTCCGTAAATTATTAGATTATGCTGAAGCTGGTGACAACATTGGTGCTTTATTACGTGGTGTTGCACGTGAAGACATCAACCGTGGTCAAGTATTAGCTAAGCCTGGTACAATTACACCACATACACACTTCTCTGCAGAAGTTTACGTATTATCAAAAGAAGAGGGTGGCCGTCATACGCCATTCTTCACAAACTACCGTCCACAGTTCTACTTCCGTACAACGGATGTAACGGGTATCGTTCATTTACCAGAAGGAACTGAAATGGTAATGCCTGGTGATAACGTTGAACTTAAAATCGAATTAATTTCACCAATCGCAATTGAAGAAGGAACTCGTTTCTCAATTCGTGAAGGTGGACGTACTGTAGGTTCAGGCGTTGTAACTTCAATCGAAAAATAATTAAATTTTTAAATCACTCGTTGATCATATGATTAGCGGGTGATTTTTTTATGAAGAAAAATAGTTAGGACATAGTTGAAATTTTTTCAAATATCATGGAAATATTTGTATCTAAAATTTCTCATCAAATATATTTACAATATATTTAAACTTTATTAATAATCTTATGATAAACTTCAGAGTGCGTGTTTATTAATACTAGGAGGATCTATCTTGAATAATAAAAAACAAAAGTTCTCAATTCGAAAGTTTAATGTTGGTGTTGGTTCCGTTCTTATTGGTTCATTAGTAACTATCGGTGTGACTCAAAATGTATTGTCAGAAGAAGTTGTTGATGAGACGTTAGAGGGTCAACTAGAAGATATACATATTGAAAGTGATGAAGAAATCGTATCAGAAGAAATTGTTGAAGAACAAGTAGAAGATATTTCAGAAGAGATTGAAGTTGAATCTAGTGAAGAAGTAGAAGAAGCTGGTGTACCTGAAGTAGAGGAAACAGTAGTTGAAGAGGTTGAAGTTCAACAAGAAGTAGAACAACAACAAGAAGATGTACCAGATGCAGAACAGTATGAACCAAATGTGTCTCACGTGTACAAAATGTTTAGATCAGCTACGACAGAAGAAGATATTGTAAATGCTGTATCAATTCCAGATTATGAAGGTACTTATACAATTGAAAGCACATCAAGTCTTCCAGGAGCGATGATTAATCGTGAACATGCAGTTGAAGCGCTTGTCACGTTTGAAGATGGATCTATGAAAAACATTGTTGTTCCAGTGACTGTGTTAGGAATGGGTCCAAGCACTCAAATAGTAGAAAATCCTACAGTAGATGTATTAAATCATGGGGATGAATTACCAAATCCAGAAGATTATATCGTGAACATGGATGAAATCCGCGCATTCTATGCACAATATGATATGGAAGTGACTGCAGTTTGGGGACAGGCCTATCATTCTGAAGAAGAAAAAATCGACAAATATTTCAGTGAAGATACTAAATTCACACTAATTCGGATTCTTGTAGATGGCGAACGATTAACACTTAAAACATTCCAAATCGATGTACAAGAAGTTGAAGTACCAGACGCTGAACAGTATGAAGTTGAAATTGATCATGTGTATAAGATGTTCAGATCAGCGACGACTGAAGAAGATATTGTAAATGCTGTATCAATTCCTGATTACGAAGGTACGTACACAGTAGAAAGCACATCAAGTCTACCAGGTGCGATGATTAATCGTGAACATAAAGTCGAAGCGCTCGTCACTTTTGAAGATGGATCTACGAAGGAAATTATTGTTCCAGTAACAGTGTTAGATATGGGTCCAAGAACACAAATTGTAGAAAATCCTACAGCAGAAGCATTAAATTATGGTGACGAACTACCTAATCCAGAAGATTATATCGTGAACATGGATGATATTCGTGCATTCTATGCACAGTATGATATGGAAGTAACAGCAGAATGGGGTCAAGCATATCATTCTGAAGAAGACATCATTGACAAATATTTCAGCGAAGATACTAAATTTACACTAATTCGTATCCTTGTCGATGGTGAGAGATTAACGCTCAATACATTCCATATCGATGTACAACCAGAAGAAGTACCAGATGCTGAACAGTATGAAGTTGAAATTGATCACGTGTATAAGATGTTCAGATCAGCGACGACTGAAGAAGATATTGTAAATGCTGTATCAATTCCAGATTATGAAGGTACTTATACAATTGAAAGCACATCAAGTCTTCCAGGAGCGATGATTAATCGTGAACATGCAGTTGAAGCACTTGTCACGTTTGAAGATGGATCTACGAAAAACATTGTTGTTCCAGTGACTGTGTTAGGAATGGGTCCAAGAACACAAATTGTAGAAAATCCTACAGCAGAAGTATTAAACTATGGTGACGAACTACCTAATCCAGAAGATTATATCGTGAACATGGATGATATTCGTGCATTCTATGCACAGTATGATATGGAAGTAACAGCAGAATGGGGGCAAGCATATCATTCTGAAGAAGACATCATAGACAAGTATTTCAGTGAAGATACTAAATTCACACTTATCCGAATCCTTGTCGATGGTGAGAGATTAACACTTAATACATTCCAAATTGATGTACAACCAGATGAGGACGATGCGGAAGTTTACGAAGTTGAAGTAGATCATATTTACAAAGGGTTCAAATCACCGAAGTCACCAGCTGTGACAGAGGAGGACATTGTAAAGGCAGTAACAATTCCAAATTACGACGGCGATTATACAGTAGAGATTACTTCAAGTTTAGATAGAATACGCACACCACAAAATTATGAGGTTGAAGCAGTGGTTAGATTTGAAGATGGCTCAACTCAAAATATAACAGTGCCTGTGTCAGTTTTACCTCCAGGTCAAGCCAAAAAGTTCTTTAATGGAAAGTGATCGTTCAAGAACTAGCCATTGAGTGAGTTTAAGATTAATTGTATACCTTGGTGGGTCTACACTTTTTGCAAAAATAATATGATATTGATCCAGGCCAATTATGGTCTGGATTTTTTGTTCAGCTAGACCATTTAATACACTAAGTATAGAATATAGAAGAAGTGAAGTTTGATTGAGGAGTGATCAGTTGGTCAAGAAGTTATCGATTATATTTGGAATCATAATTGTAATATTAGTTGTGGCAACAATTTTAGTAGGTAATTATTTCGTGAATTTTGCACTAGTTGCCGATGGTGAGGGTGACAATCGAGAAACAAACGAAGAGTTTATAGAAGAGATTGGTGTTGAAAATTTAGAAATTATTGAGCGAGCTAGAGAATCTCAAGAAGCACGTGCACAATCGTGGTTTATTGAGACAGAAAAAGAAGAAGTATCTATAACTACAGAAGATGGATATGAACTTCACGGACATACATATACTCATGATGACGTCGATGAATGGGTCTTTATCGTGCACGGTTATAAGGCAAGCGAAATGAATTCCGTTACTTCAGCTCCCTATTTCTATGACCAAGGCTACAACGTGTTGACATATGATTTACGTGCTCACGGTGAAAGTGAAGGTGAGTTCATTGGTATGGGGTACTTAGATGCGCAAGATTTAATTGGATGGACTGAGTATATTGTAGACAACTATGATGATACATCAATCGTGTACCATGGTACTTCGATGGGTGCAGCGACAGTGATGAATGCTGTGGGTGATGAGGATTTACCAGATGAAGTTAGAGGGTTTATTATCGATGCTGGATTTAGCACAATTTGGGGCGTTTATGAGTCTGAGTTATCTCACCGATTTGGTTTACCGACATTTCCTGTGCTAGATATGGCAGATATAATGGCGAGATTCCGTGCTGGTTACTCATTTAAAAATGATGGAAAAGCAATAGACGGGGTGGCAGAAAGTGAGATTCCAATGTTGTTGATACATAGTGAGACGGATGACTTTATTCCAGTTGAAATGGCACATGAAATCTTTGAAGCCAAATCTGATGGTGAGAAACAAATTGAGATCTTTGAAAATGCGGGGCACTCTGAATCTAAATATATTGATGAAGAACGATATTATGAAGTAGTTTTTGAGTTTTTAGAGAATGTTTATTAACATTTTTAAGAAAATAGAGAAAGCTGGACAAATGTCCAGCTTTTTTGTGTCTGTGAGCAGTTTTCATTGGCACGTAAAATGATTTGCGAGTCCGTGAGCTTATCTCACAGTCAGTTAAAACCATTTCCGGGACCGTGAGCCAATCTCATAGTCTGTCAAATCTTTTTGCGAGCCCATGAGCTCATCTCACAGTCCGTCAAATCTTTTTTCGAGACCGTGAACACATCTCACAGTCCGTCAAATCTTTTTGCGGGACCGTGAGCCAATCTCATAGTCCGTCAAATCCGTTTTCGGGACCGTGAGCCAATCTCACAGTCCGTCAAATCTTTTTGCGGGACCGTGAGCCAATCTCATAGTCCGTCAAATCCATTTCGGGACCGTGAGTAGATCTCATAGTCCGTCAAATCCGTTTTCGAGACCGTGAGCTCATCTCATAGTCCCTCAAACAGACACAATACCTACCTCTTACCAAAATTCATCACGAACTTCACAAACATTTCTACGCCTGCTTTTAAGCCTTCTTCATCCATGTCGAACATCTCATGGTGGTGTGGGTAGTCTGTGCCAAGTTCTGCATTTCCGGTACCGAGCATTAAGAATGCACCGGGTGCTTCTTGTGCATAGTAAGCGAAGTCTTCGCCACCCATTTTCGGTTCTCTTTCTATTAATTCTCCGACAAATGAAACATCACGACTCACGACTTCTAATGAATAATCAAGAATATCTAAGTCATTTTTCATCGATGGATAACCATAATGAAAGTTGATGTCATACTCTACATCAAAACTTTTACCCACGCCTTCACAAACTTCTTCCAATCGACGCGACACAAGTTCTCTGACATCGGGCTCGAATGTACGTGCTGTCCCGTTCACATGAACAGCGGATGGCATGACGTTAAATGCAGAGCCGCCTTTGAACTGTCCAACGGAAATAACGGCTGATTTCAACGGATCTACATTACGTGATGTAATGGTTTGAATTTGTTGAATTAAATGTGCAGCCGCAACAATAGCATCATTATTTCTATGCGGTTCTGCACCATGCCCGCCTTTGCCTTTCACCTCGATAGAGAATGAGTCCGCATTCGCTTGTGTAAAACCTCGCACGTAACCTATTGAACCGGTCGGTAGATGGCTCGCCAAGTGCAGTCCAAATACTGCATCTACGCCTTCCATCACACCGGCTTTTACCATGCCGATCGCACCGCCTGGTAAGTTTTCTTCCGCATGTTGGTGGATAAAGACAACGTTGACCGGTAGTTTATCTTTGTGAGCAGTTAATATTTTCTCTGCCCCAATCAACATCGCAGTGTGGCCATCATGACCACACGCGTGCATGACGCCTGGTTTTTTTGAGCGATAGGGCACATCTTTTTCATCTTGGATTGGCAGAGCATCAAAGTCAGCACGCAGTGCGACTGTTGGTAGGTCATCGCTCACATGAAGTCTCGCGACGATACCGTTTCCTCCAAAGTCCCGTGTAATATCGAGATCCAAGTCTTTGATTTGATCATATATATAGCGCTTCGTATTTTCTTCTTGGAATGATAGCTCTGGGTACATATGCATATGGCGTCTAATGCCGACCATATCGTCATAGATTGCATTGATTTCTTCTTTAAGATTCATGCTCTGCCTCCTCACAATAGTTGTACACAGCACCGACTAAAAGGCTGACAGCATTGATCATGCCGTGTTCGTCGATATCAAATTTTGAATGGTGATGTGGGTAGTCCGCTTTAAAGTTTGGGTTACGGACACCGGTATTAAAGAACGTGCCTTTGACACGTTGTAAGTAGTATGAGAAGTCCTCTCCACCAAGTTCTGGTGAAAGCAGTTTAACATCCGTTACTTTACTTGCTTTTGACGCTAACTCGTGCACCATTCGTGTCGTTGTTTCTTCATTGACGACGGGTGGGTAACCGCGCAAGTAGTCGAGGTCATATGTAATACCAGTAATTGCAGCGAGTCCTTTTAGACAGCGATTTAATTCTGCGATCATCACTGCTTGTGTTTCCTGATTGAACGTACGAATTGTCCCACCAACAACGACTTTATCTGGAATGACGTTGTGTTGGGTCCCACCGTTGAACATCGTAATCGATAAAACGACATTTTCCATTGGGTCGCTGCGTCGCGTGACGATGTATTGCATTTGATTACAAAATGAAATGGCAGCGGCAACTGGGTCTATCGCTACATGTGGTTTAGACGCATGTGAACCGCGTCCATTAATCGTTACTGTGAAGTCATCTGGCATCGCAGTTGCTATACCATATCGAACACCAATTGTACCGACATCTAGACTTGATGATACGTGTTGACCGAAAATCGCGTCAACGCCATCGAGACAACCGTCACGAATCATTTGGATGGCACCACCTGGATCGACTTCTTCTGCATGTTGGAAGATAAAGACGACATTTCCTTTGAGTGTATCTTTTTGTTCCGTTAGTATCTTTGCTGCTGTCATAACGATTGCTGTATGAGCATCGTGTCCACAGGCGTGCATAACACCGGGTACTGTTGATTTATATGATGCTTCTTTTTCATCTTGAATGGGGAGGGCATCAAAGTCCGCACGGAGTGCAACAGTTGGTAATGATTCATCGACAATTAATTTACCGACTACACCTCGTCCACCAACGCCTTCTCTTACATCGAGGCCAAGTTCTCTTAAAAATTGGGCGATATAGCCTGGTGTTTGTACTTCCTGAAAACTAAGTTCTGGGTATATATGGAAGTGGCGACGCCATTTTACAGTATTCGGATACTCTCGTTCGGCGAGTCGTTCAATTTCTTTTAATTCCATTCAACTACTCCTTCATTTTCAAGAATTTTCATAAATAAGCTCAGACCATTTAACATTGCGCGCTCATCGATATCGAACGTTGAAGAGTGGTGCGCATAGCCAGTAGCCTCATCACTTCTAGAGCCAGTGAGGAAAAATGCCCCTGGGATTTCATTTATATAGTAAGAAAAATCTTCACCAATCATGAGCGGTGTTGCTTCCTTATAATTAAGTTCAACACTTTCAACGGCTTGTCTAACAACTTCTGCTTCATTCGCATGGTTGATGACCGCAGGGAAACCTTGGACATAATCGACTTCAGCTTTTGCACCGCGCTTCTCAGCAATATATTTACACTCACGTTCTACAATGTCTTTTACTTTATTTGATATTTCTTTATCGAATGAACGGGTCGTTCCTCTGATGGACACTTTACCAGGTATGACGTTAAATGCATTTCCACCTTCAACGGCACCGAATGAAAAGACCGCTTTATCGAGTGGAGATAATTGACGAGAAATAATCGATTGTAAACTGATGATTACTTCACTCGCAATGACGATCGGGTCCACCGTCGTATGCGGATAGGCAGCATGTCCGCCCGAACCAACAATCGTAATATTAAATGAATCCGGGGAAGAAATCAGTTCGCCTTCACAGACTTCAACTGTATTTAAGTCGATCTGACTCCAATAGTGTTGACCGTACACCTTATCAACATCTTTGAGCACACCGCTCTCAACGATGCGTTTCGCACTGCCTGGCAGTAGCTCTTCACTATCTTGGAAGATAAAGGACACAGTGCCATTCAATTTATCTCTATTGGCATAGACGGCATCAACAAGGCCGAGTAGTGTTGCAGTGTGCGCATCGTGCCCACACGCGTGAGAGAAGCCATCATTTTTAGAACGATATAGAACATCTTTCTCATCAGGAATTGGCAGTGCATCAAAATCTGCACGGAATGCGATATGCGGTTTTTTAGTACCGATTGTAGCTAAGATGCTTAGCGTGTCGCCAATGGGAGAGATGATTTCTATATCTTCGTAACGTTCAAGTTGTTTCAATATGTATTGCTGTGTTTCATATGCTTCAAAGGATTTTTCAGGATACATATGTAAATGTCTTCTGACATCGATCATCTGTTGTAGGTAGTCTGTTGCAATGGTTTTCATGTTATATCTCTCCTCTCAATGTGTTTATATTACCAAATATTCTGAATGTTTGTTAGTTGCAAACACTTTAGTTTATATAATAGAAATATGATAAAATAAGTGAGCATACATTTATAAGGAGGATTAATCATGTCTAAAATTTTAAATGACTTTTTAACGAGCCAATTGAATGGGTTAAAGGAACAAGGTTTATATAATGAAATCAATGTTGTAACAGGACCAAACGGACCGAAAATCAACATTGAAGGTAACGATTTAATCAACCTTTCGAGCAACAACTATTTAGGTTTAGCAACACATGAAAAGTTAAAAGAAGTTGCGAAACAAGCGATCGATTCTCATGGTGTTGGTTCAGGTGCTGTACGTACGATTAACGGTACGCTTGATCTTCATGTAGAGTTAGAGAACAAACTTGCTGAATTCAAAGGTACTGAAGCAGCAGTCGCATTCCAATCAGGGTTTAACTGTAACATGGCTGCAATACAAGCAATCATGAACAAAGAGGATGCAATTTTATCGGATGAATTAAACCACGCGTCTATCATTGATGGTTGCCGTTTATCTCGCGCGAAGATTATTCGTGTGAAACACTCAGATATGGATGACTTACGCATGAAAGCGAAAGAAGCGGTTGAAAGTGGAAACTACAACAAAGTCATGTATATCACTGACGGTGTATTTAGTATGGACGGCGACGTTGCATTACTTCCTGAAATCGTAGAAATTGCAAAAGAATTCGACTTAATCACGTATGTGGATGATGCACACGGGTCAGGTGTTATGGGCAAAGGTGCAGGTACTGTGAAGCACTTCGGTTTAGAAAAAGAAATCGATATTCAAATGGGTACTTTATCTAAAGCGATTGGTGTTGTTGGTGGGTATGTTGCGGGTACTCAAGAGTTAATCGACTACTTGACAGTTGCCGCACGTCCATTCTTATTCTCAACTTCATTGACACCAGCAGATACACGCGCAATCATTGAAGCGGTTCAAACGTTGATGGATTCAACTGAGCTTCATGATAAGTTATGGGAAAATGGCGACTACTTGAAAAAAGGTTTGAAAGAGCTTGGATTTAATATCGGTAATTCTGAAACACCAATCACACCATGTATCATTGGTGAAGAGAAATTAACTCAAGAATTTTCTAAACGATTGATGGAAGAAGGCGTCTATGCGAAATCAATCGTCTTCCCAACAGTACCACGTGGTACGGGTCGTGTGAGAAATATGCCAACTGCGGCACACACGAAAGAAATGTTAGATGAAGCATTGAAAATCTATGAGAAAGTCGGTAAAGAACTCGGCGTAATCTCGTAAGCCTTAGGAGGGAATTATGAAGCGAATTATTATTACAGGTGCTGGTGGTCAGATCGGTATTGAATTGACGACGACGTTAAGAGAAATATATGGTGTCGAGAACGTTCTACCGACAGATATTAAAGAACCAACACACGAGGCATTAGCTGGAAAACCGTTTGAAACATTAGATGTCCGCGATCATGCACGCATGGTTGAAATCGTTAAGGATTTCCAACCAGATACGATCATGCATATGGCGGCATTGCTTTCGGCAACATGCGAAAAAGACCCATTTTTAGCATGGGATATCAACATGCATGGACTTGTTAATGCACTTGAAGTAGCGAGAGAATTTAAGTTAAAATTCTTCGCACCAAGTTCGATTGCAGCATTTGGTGATTCAACGCCAAAAGATAACACACCACAGGTGACAATCCAACGTCCGAACACGATGTACGGTGTAACGAAAGTATCGGCTGAATTACTCTGTGATTATTACCATACGAAGTTTGGTGTAGACACGCGTGGACTACGTTTCCCAGGGATCATTTCACATGTTCAAGAACCGGGCGGCGGCACGACAGACTATGCTGTCGAGATTTACTTCGAGGCGATTCGCAACGGACGTTACACGTCGTTTATCGACAAAGATACGTACATGGATATGATGTTTATGGATGATGCCATCGCTGCGATTAACAAATTGATGTCTGCAGACGGTTCAAAGCTTAAAGACCGCAACGCATTCAATGTTTCTGCGATGAGTATCGAGCCAGAAATGGTTGCTGCAGAAATTAGAAAACACATTCCAGACTTCGAGTTAAGTTATGATGTGGATCCCGTGCGACAAGGAATTGCTGGTTCATGGCCAAACCAAATCGATTCTACAGAAGCACGTGAACAGTGGGGCTTTGACCCACAGTATGATTTAGCAAAAATGACAGAGACGATGTTAGAAGCAATTAAAAATAAATAAACTAAAAAAGAGGCTGATTCAGCCTTTTTATTTTATGGTGATAAGATGAAATATATATTATTTGATAAAGACGGAACACTGATACACTATCATGACACATGGGTCCCATTTTCACTCGGTATGGTTGAAGACTTTGTAAAAGCATTTGATATCGAGTCAGCACAAGATGAACTGCTCTATGATTTAGGTTATCGCAATGGTGCCGTGCAGCCGAACACTGCGCTTGCAGCAGGTTCGACACATGACTTTTATAGAGCATTTGGTAAACATGGTGATATCAGAGTGATTGAAACGTGGGTAAAAGATTATTATGCACATAATATCACCGATGCGATGCAAGATATTGAAATTATCGATGGCGCAAAAGAAGTATTAATGAAAACACGTGAACTCGGATATAAAAATGTTGTGTGCACAAACGATAGCAGACGCAGCGCGCAAATGTTTATTGATAAGTTCGGTTTAGGGGATTATGTGGATGACCTTGTATGTGGCGATGACACACCGTATTCTAAACCAGACACTCGCATACTTGAACCGTTCCTTCAGCGCAATAAAGCATCGTTTGATCAAATGATTATGATCGGTGACAACACGTCAGACACGCAGCTTGGAAAAGAATACGGACTATTTACTGTCGGCGTATTGAGCGGAACAGGCACACAAGAAAGTCTAGATGGTGCAAATCACATCATCAACGATGTGACAGAGCTCATATCTGATGGAAAGTTTGTATTTGACAATGTCTTCTCACGATGAACAATATATGAGACTGGCAATTGAAGAAGCACAGCTCGCTTTCGACAAAGAAGAAGTCCCAGTCGGCGCTGTAATCGTTCATGAAGATAAAGTAATCGTGCGCACACATAATTTACGAGAAACGACCCAAGACCCAACAACACATGCCGAAATGCTTGCGATTCAAGCGGCAAGCGCTCATCTCGGTTCATTTCGGCTCGAAGATTGTACATTATATGTCACGCTAGAGCCATGCGTCATGTGCAGCGGTGGGATTGTACTTTCACGTGTACCACGAGTTGTCTATGGTGCGAGTGACCCGAAAGGTGGCGCAGCAGGCAGTTTGATGAACGTGTTAGAAGATCCGAGATTTAATCATCGCGCGACTGTCGTGAGTGGCGTTCTTGAAGAAGAATGTAGCGAAATGTTAAAGTTATTCTTTCGTCGCTTAAGGGCGAAAAAATAATAGAGTTGTATCTATATGCGAGCCAAAAGGTAACTAAACTTGAGTATCGAACACTGACTTAAGAGTTCATAACATTCACATTAGAACAGATAATCGCCTAATCAGTTCTGAATCGCCTAAAAACATGATAAAATTAGGCGAAGAGAAAGGAGTTAGGCGAATGAGAAATTTTGATTATGAGACATTGTCACAAAGTAAATGGGATGTTGAAATTATTAATATTTTAACTAAAATACATGAACATAAAGGAAAGCAAGAACTTTTTTTGAAGCAAAAACCTGCTGTTTTAGATAAATTAGTGGAAATTGCTAAAATTCAAAGTGTCGAAGATTCAAATAAAATAGAAGGAATAGTCACAACAACAACTAGAATTAAAGAATTAATGGACCAAAAAACAATGCCTAGAAGTAGAGATGAAGAAGAAATCCTTGGATATCGTGATGTCTTAAATACGATTCATGAAAGTTATGAATATATTCCAATCGATAGCAACTATATTTTACAGCTCCATAGAGATCTGTTTAAGTATAGTGAAAAAGGAATTGGTGGTAGATATAAAAACACACAAAATTCCATTATTGAAAAAGATACAGATGGGAATAGTGTTGAATTATTTAAACCTTTACCGCCACATGAAACAGCTAAAGCAATGGAGGAAATTTGCGATGAGCTAAATAAAGCTTTGGATAAAAAAGAAGTAGACGCATTGCTTTTAATCCCGATTTTTATCCATGATTTTCTTTGCATTCATCCGTTTAATGATGGAAACGGACGGATGAGTAGACTATTAACCACTCTTTTGTTATATAGGCAAGGGTATGTAATTGGTAAATATATTAGTTTAGAAAGTAAAATAGAAAAAAATAAAGATGGCTATTATATGTCTTTACAACAAAGTGGCAAATTTTGGCACGAAAATAACGAAGATTTAACACCATTCATAAAATATATCCTAAGAACGATTCTGGCAGCTTATATTGATTTTGAAGAAAGAGTAGATTATGTAGATGAAAAAATCCCTACGATTGCACTTGTTAGAAATGCAGTCAATCTTAAATTGGGGAAATTTACTAAAACGGATATCATGGAATTAGTACCTAGCGTAGGAAGAGCAACAATTGAAAATATGTTAAAAATATTGGTTGAAGAAGAATATATTGAAAGACATGGACAAGGTAGAGCAACCTTTTATGTGAAAAAGTAATTTGATTTCAGGAATTTTTTAAAGATGTCCTTACCTTATTAAAGAGCTCATCTTTAGAGAGTCTGACATTAGATGTTTTAGCCAAGTTATCTGCTTCATCAAGCTTCCTCTCAATGTCATCAGTTAGAGCAGAGTATTGTTCAATACTTAGAATAACCATTGTACCGTATCTATTCTTTGTCAAGAACACAGGAGCGTTTGAATTTACTACTGTTTCTTCAATTTCAGGGAATTTATTTCGTAAATCTGAAACAGGTCGAACATTGATCATAGTTATCACCTCTTTTTATCAGGGTTATATCATAATATTATCGAAATTCAAATTATAATAGGATGTAGAAGATAAAAATCTTTAAATTGGATTTCTAGAGGATAACAGGCGCTCGCCCTCACATACAAAACTTTAATTCAGAGAGTATTAAAAAGTCCCAACTTCCCCGTGATACGGCTTTTGTTTTCTATTCGTATAAACTTCCCATTTTTGATATAGTAAGATTTATAAGACATACTGAAGTAATAGGAAATTTAAACCGTTAAAAAGTTTCACACCACTAGAATGAAAATGAGGTAAGGCTGTATGGTAAAACTGATCGCAATCGATATGGATGGGACCCTTTTGACCCCAAATCATACAATTTCAGAACGTAACGTTACAGCAATTAAGAAAGCGCAAGAAGCAGGAATAAAAGTTGTTATCGCTACTGGACGTGCATATCATGATGCACGTGAAATTGTTGAGAGTACGGGTCTAACGCTGCCGTTTATCTGCTTAAATGGCGCACTTTATATCAATGACAAAAAAGAAGTCATTTACAAAATGAACATGACAAGTGAACAAGTTGAACATGTTTCCGATGAACTGGATAACGAGTCGCTGCATTACAATGTGTATACTGATAAAACCGTCTATACGAATAGTATTGAAAAAGAAATTGAACAATATCAACAATTCATCGACGTGATGGGTGGCGATATCAATGCAGAAGAGCGTGTAATGCTTAGAGTTGAAAAAGGTTATTTAGTCGAAGTAGAAGACTTCGATGAAGTATACGACAGAGAAGATGAAGTCGTGTTGAAATATTTGGCAAAATCATCGAACCGTGCGAACTTACACCGTGCACAACACCAGTTGAATGAAGTCGAAGGACTCTATGCAACATCATCAGGACCAGGAAATATCGAGGTCACGGTTAAGAGTGCGCAAAAAGGTAAGGCACTTGAAGCGATGTGTGAAGAGTTGGGTATTTCGATGGAAGATTGCATGGCAATTGGAGATAACTATAACGATCTGTCGATGTTAAAACGTGCTGGAACAAGCGTCGTGATGGGCAATGCGAGTGGCGATATTAAATCGTATGCCGATATCATTGTCGGATCAAATATTGAAGACGGCGTCGCAGAAGCGATCGAGGGAATTTTGGAAAGATAATATTAATTTGTGATGGCGGTGCACCCCAAAAGTTGACCTTTTGGGGTGCATTTTTGTTTGGGTTCTGATTGGGTTCTGATTGGGTTCTGAATGGGTTTTGATTGGATTTTGAATGGTGGTTAGTGTTCCACCCGAAATGAAGATCAGATGATGTGGAACGCACCAAAAATTAGGAGAAATTATCAACACGATATGCGAGTTAAAATTTTATACTTTCACTGTATAGTCTAGAGGTTATTTTATGTTTTTATAAATTTTCGATAATTTTCGATAAATTTTATAAAAACATACTAAATATTCAGAAAAGTCTTGATGAACATTATTCTATTCGTTAAAATTTAATTAAAGGAGTGTTAAAAAATGGAATTATCTAGATTTACAGTTACAAAAAAAGTTGCGGAAAATCGAGTAGCTCTGTTTAATACACACACTAAAGCGCTAGTTTCTATTCCTAGTGAAAGACTTAGAGACTTAAATAATGGTGAAGGTCCATTAGAAATCAGAGAAAATTTAGAACGGCTTGGGATTTTAGTTCATAGTAGAGAACAAGAGTTTAAAGATTTTTTGAATTTCTATGAAACAATACAACATTCTGGCCATGTTGGTATTTGGCTATATCTTACAAGTGATTGTAATTTAGGATGCCCATATTGTTATCAAGGTTTAGATAAACCAGAAATAAAACTTAATCGATTTGTAGTTAAAAAATTGGTAGAAAAAATCAAAGAGTTGCAAAATCCGTATGATGAAAAATCTTTGACCGTTACATTTTACGGTGGAGAACCACTCTTGAACAAAGAAGTATTAGATGAAACATTAGATATTTTTAATGATGAATTTAGAGAAATGCCTAGAAATTATTATATGATTACGAATGGAACCAAATTAAATAACATTAGTGAAGTTAAAAGGTGGAGAGAAAAAGGGTTAAATGGACTGCAAATAACTTTAGATGGGACAAAAGAAGAGCATGATAGCAGGAGAATTCGGTTAGAAGGTAAGAACAAGGGGACGTTCGATGAAATACTAAACAATATTCAACTTGCTAAAGATTTTATACCTGTTGATATAAGAATTAATTATGATGAAGGAAATGTTGATCAAATATCTACAGTAATTGATATTCTAAAAGATAAAAAACTAAATGTTGATAATATAAGTATTAATTTTGCAGCTATATTTGATTCTGATCGGTCTGACTATGCAGATGAACAGAGTTTGACATCTGCAAAAGATGAGATAGGTTATTTAGACTCACTCATGAGATATGCTAATGACAAAGGATTTAATGTTGCCATGGGATTTGAGGGACCATGTACAATTAGGAACTTTAGTGGCTTAGTTGTCTATCCTAATGGAGATCTATATAGTTGTCCAGGTATGTCTGGTATACCTGACTATAAATGGGGAAACGTATTTACCAAAATTGACTATAAGAGACAAAAAGAGATCGTTTATGAAGGTATATATCCCGAATGTAAAACTTGTCCAGTTTTACCGGTTTGTGCAGGCGGTTGTGAATGGGAAGAAATTGTACAGACCGGGAAACAAGGTAGACACTGCGATTACACAAACTTAATGAGAAAAGTAAAGTTGCATATAGAACATAAAATTGATTTTGAAAATGGAGTTTCTACATTTACTCAAGTGTAAAATAAAGGAGGTGATTTATATGGTGAGCGCTACAGAAGAAAAGTTAAAAGACAAAAAAACAGCAAACGTAACAACAGGTAAGAAAGTAATTTCGGAATTCGGTTTGATTATCATTAACCATGGAGAAAAGCCTGGTGCAACATCTGCTTGTGGTACTTTCTGTTCTCCAATTAAAACGGGACCGACACCACCTTAAAAGACTTTAGCTAAAAATGTAGGAGGAGAGGAATGAAATACTTATCCTTTTCTCCCACTTAGCTCTTATTGGGATGTGATTATTGTGAAAATTGAATATAGATATGCCTCAATTGAAGATATAGAAAACTTAATTACAATACACATTGAGGCACTTGGCTTTTATTCTAAGCAAAGTTGGATTTATGCTCTTAAAGATGAGCAGACTGTATATAAATATTATAAAGAAAAATTATCTCACCAACTTAATAGTGATCACGACTATATTTATATTGCTTTACATAACGATGAGATTATTGGATATTACACGGTTACTATCAACAGAAGTAACCCAATAATGGAAGTCGCACATACAATGGTAGCAGATGATATATATATAAAAGAAAATTATAGAAAACAAGGAATTGCTACCAAATTCATGAATGAAATGAACAAAAAAGCTCACTCTGAAAATATTGATAGATTGATAGCATTTGTTGCTACAGATAATATTCCATCTAATAATCTTGTAAAGAAATTTAATTTTCAAGTAGAGGGCTTTTATTATTATTGTAATTTAGGGGAGAGTCACGATTGATTAAAAAAGGAATACAGTCATTTATACCTAATAGGCGTGTTCTTCTTCTTTTCTTATCACAATTTTTTTCCAATTTCTCCGAGGCAACTCTTAAGTTAACTCTAATTATCGCTGTAACGACATTAAGCGATAGTACATGGGCCATTTCTGGTATGGTATTAATAGAGACTGTTCCCTATCTATTACTTGCTCCATTAGTTGGCGTATTAATTGATAAATATAACAGAAACAAATTCATTATTATAAGTGAAATATTGAGAATGATATCTATTGTATTGCTAATAATCTTCATACAGAACTTCTTCTTGATCTATATTTTCGCATTCATCTATATAGTATGCTCGGTTGGAGTAAACCCAACTAGAAACGCATTAATAGGATCAATAGTAGATGAAAAAGATTATACAAAAGTCTTAGCAGTATCTCATAATATTGCCAATATACTCGTACTAATGGGTTTTGCAATTGCCGGGTTTCTTATCGCATTAGTTGGACTTGAAGGTACTCTGTTTATTGTATTGATATCTTTCGGTTTATCGTTAGTGAGCCTAATCTTTTTATCTCTTAACATGTCTTCTGAAAGAAAAGAGGAAACAGAAGTTACTGAAAAATCTGAAACATCAATGAAACAGGATTTAATCGAAGGCTTTCAATTTATTTTTAAAAGTCCAGCTTTATCGAATTTGATTGCTATATTTTCATTAGCTATAGCAGGCTTTAGCTTTTTCAATATTTTAGTAATTGACTATATTGTCAATGACCTACTTTATAGCTCGCAACAGTTAGGAATTTTAGAAACAGCTTCCGGTATAGGAATTTTAGTATCAACCTTATTAATAGGAGCGATTGCTAAAAACTATGAGAAGTCATCTCTCTTCTTGATTGGATTGTTTGGTGTTTCTTTAACATTTATTTTAATGGTATTTAGACCTGAATTTTTCATTTTATATTTAGTATTACTCTTACTTGGCTTTTCTTTTGGTTTTGTCCAAGTATCTTATTCGAGTCTACTTATGACAAATAGTAGTGAAAACAATCGAGGTAGAGTATTTACAACAGTTAACTCATTAAATAATGTGACAGTTTTCGTTGGTATACTTTTTGCGTCCCCATTGGGGACTATGTTTGGATCGAATACCGTACTGTTTTTTGTCGGGATAGTCTTACTCTTGATTACTTACTATGGATTTATGAGATTTAGAAAAATTTCAATCGCATAAATCATGATAATCATTATAAAATATATCAGATTTACCAAAGGAGGGAATGCTATGCAGCATAATAACAGGGGATTAGCTTTTTTAGGTACCTTATTAGCTAGTTTTGGAGTTGGATTTTACTTTGATGAAATATTAGTTTCATTAATCATTGGGCTAGGACTCGCTTTTATTATGATGGCATTGGTTAAATAATTGCAAAGGATACGTTTAATCAGAACTTTAGTAAATTGAAAATATTTTACAGAACCCCTAATCTATGTCAGTAGCAGATTTGGGGTTTTATTATTGTTCCTCCCGAGTTTGAAAAGGCGTGCTGAGGAACACTATAGGTCATTTACTGTTCCTCCCGAGTTTAAAAAGGCGTGCTGAGGAACACTATAGGTCATTTACTGTTCTTCCCGAGGTTAAAAAGGCATGCTGAGGAACACTATTGATCGTTGAAGTGTGCGGCAAGTCCGAAAAATCCGAGCTGCCGCACAGCTAGAGGTGACCAAAGTGTGCGGCAGACCGAAAAAATCCTAGTCTTCCGCACACCTAGAGGACCAAAGTGTGCGGCAAGTCCAGAAAATCTGAGCTGCAGCACAGCTAGAGGACTAAAGTGTGCGGCAGACTGAAAAAATCTGAGCTGCCACACAGCTAGAGGAGCAAAGTGTGCGGCAGACCGAAAAAATCCGAGCTGCCGCACAGCTAGAGGACCAAAGTGTGCGGCAAGTCCAGAAAATCTGAGCTGCCGCACAGCTAGAGGAGCAAAGTGTGCGGCAGACCGAAAAAATCCTAGTCTGCCGCACACCTCATCACAACCCAAAAAAAAAAACACCCGAAATCTCCACAAGAGGCCCGGGCGTCCAAAAATCAAATATTACTTCGTATAACTCAATCGGCTAAATGCGTCGTGTTGATGAATGCTTTCTTCGTTGCGGCACTCTAAATCGAAGCCGACGATCCAATCTAACTCAACCAAATCATATGCAATCAAGCGAATCAAGTCTTCAACGAAACGTGGATTCTCATAAGCGCGCTCTGTAACGACTTTTTCATCTGTACGTTTCAAAATCGGGTAAAGCTGACTCGATGCGTTGATTTCTAAAATTTCATAGATGATTTCTTTATGATTCTCCGGCGCACCAACTTCAGGATCCACATCAATAGACACAGTCACTACACCGCGTTGGTTGTGTGCACTGTACTCACTGATTTCTTTTGAACATGGGCAGAGTGTTGTCACTTGTGCAGCCATGCTAAACGTTTGGAATTCTACTTCGCTCTCGCTCTTTCGCATTGAATACGCCACATCTGCATGTGCATATGCATCGAGCTTCGTCACAGGACTTGGCTTATTGAAATACCACTTCGTATCCACTGACAATTCAGCAGCATCTTGAACCATGCGCTCGCGCAGTGTATCCAAAATTCTACCAACCGAGTCAAAATCGAGTCGAATACCGTTATCATTTTCACTGTGAAGTGATTCTAAAATACGGCTCATGTTGATCCCTTTTTCGTCGCGCTCCAAGCTCGTCGCAAGCTCGAATGTACCGACCGATTGGAAATCGCCGACTTTAACTGGGTAGCTTAAGTTATTAATTCCGACAGAATCAACTTCGAACAGAAAGTCTTTCTTCGTGCTCTGTAAGTCTGCCATCTCGTGTTTTTCTTTAGGTTTTGTGCCTTGTATTGGATCGACTGAACCAAAATGTTTAAAACGACCTTCTCGTGTCGTCAAATCAAATTCATTCATTTAATGTACTCCTTCATTAAACCATATAGCTATAAAAGCGTTCGTATTTTAACCATTGATCTGCGAGTTCTTTTGCATCATGTGTATCTGCTGCAAGTGACTCTAACAATGGACCGGTTTGTGATTTATGCGCAGCCATAATTTGCTTCTTGCGCTCTTCATAACCTTCTATATTCACGACGATATCAGGATCTCCTAAATCATCGAATGTGTTGTTTGCGAATGCAACGAGTTGTAGCGCTGGTCTTTTTTCGGTATCGAGTGATGCAACGGCTTCGATTACTGCTTCTGCTGTCGCTTCATGGTCTGGATGCACGCTATAACCCGGATAGAACGAAATGATGCGTGTCGTTCCAAGCTCCACAATCATATCACGAATAAGGTTCGTGAGCAGACCAGGTTCTTCAAACTCGAGTGTTTTATCTCTAAATCCTGGCAATCTTAAATCTTTAATTCCGATTAATCGTGCACTTTCTTCGACTTCAGCTGCTCTGATTTTATATAGCGATTCTCGTGTTGCAAATGGTGGAAATCCTAGGTTACGTCCCATATCACCATATGTCAAACATGAATATGTAACAGGCACGCCCATATCTCTGTATTTACTCAATGTGCCACTGACACCAAATGCTTCATCATCTGGATGTGGGAAAACGACGAGTACATGATTTTCTTTCTCCATAAGACAGCCTACTTTCTGAATGGTTGATGTGATAGTTCTAAAGCGCTCGCGAGTTTACCCTGATAGTTGAATCCATGCATAATGAATTCCGCTTCTTCATTGACGATAAAGTGCGTCAGGCCGATGACATAAATCCATCCACCATTATCGAGTTTAATACCGACGCGATACTGATCGTTCTCAGCTTTCTTAATTATCGCTTCGACAATATTGACTTGCACATTTCGGACAAATGTACCGGCATTAAATACTTCTTGATCGACGTGTGAGGCATACATACCACTCGTGATCTCAACATGGATATATACACGCTTATCTACAAATGCATCCAGCAATGATTGCACTGTATCTTGATTTATTGGCTCCATACATTTCTCCTAAAAACTATATTTTCTCTACTTCAACCTCGATTGTTTCAACTGAATTTGCCGCACCATGACGTACTGGTCCAACAAACGCGTTCATTTCCCAACCGTTTTTAATCGCTGAAGTAACGAATGATTTGGCATCTTTAATTGAATCGAGTACAGATTTTCCATTCGCAAGGTTTGCAGTAATTGCAGCTGCGAATGTACAGCCTGCACCGTGATTATACGTCGAATCAATTTTCTCTGCAGTTAAAAGGTAGTAGTCGGTACCATCAAAGTATACGTCGACAGCTTTTTCACCAGCAAAATCATAGCCCCCTTTAATGACCACATGTTTCGCACCCTTGTCATGAATCTTCTTCGCAATCATTTTCACTGCTTCGATTGTCTTCGGTGTCTTTTCACCGACGAGTTGACTCGCTTCAAACAAGTTTGGTGTAATCACAGTTGCATGTGGTACAAGGTGTTTGATCATGGCATCGACAAGTCCAGGATTTAAAACTTCATCCTCACCCTTACATACCATGACAGGGTCAACGACAAAATATTCTGCATCAGAATCTAAAAATGCCTGCTCACTCATCTGAATGACTGCTTCAGAGGGGAGCATACCTGTTTTAATTGCATCAGGACCGATTGATAACGCTGTTTCAATTTGATCTTTCACCGTGTCTAAATCGATTGGAGATACTCGGTGTGCCCATGTATCGGGTACCATAGATACGATTGTTGTCAGGGCAGTGTATCCATATGTTTCATGTTCCTGGAAAGTTTTTAAATCAGCAGCGATTCCCGCACCGCCACTTGTATCTGATCCTGCAATTGTTAAAGTTTTCTTTAATTTCATTATTCGACCTACCTTATACATTTTAATAAGAATTTTACTATAAACCCATACATTTGACTAGATGTTTGCTTGATTGTATATTCACTATGAAGAGGTGAGATGGTGGAATGGAGCGACGTGTTTAAAGCGATAAAAAGCCGCATTGATTTTAATGCGCTGAATGAATTTTTAGAAAATAAATATGCAGGCGGAGAAGTATATCCTGATCGAGACGATATTTATCGTGCGTTCGAACTCTTACCATTTAATGAAGTGAAAGTCGTCATACTTGGACAAGACCCATATCACGGTCCTGGCCAAGCGAATGGGCTTGCGTTCAGCGTCAATGAAGGTGTGAAGACACCGCCGTCTCTCGTCAATATATATAAGGAACTCGAAGCGGATTTAAACATCAAGCGAACATCAGGTAACTTAGATGACTGGGCAAAAAAAGGTGTGTTATTGTTAAACACGACACTCACTGTCGATAAAGGACAGGCCGGCTCTCATCGTAAAATCGGCTGGGTACCATTTACAGATGCAATCATTGAAGCGATATCGGATCACCATGAGCATGTGGCCTTTATCTTGTGGGGAAAGCCGGCACAAAGTAAAACGCGTTTAATCGATACGAGTAAACATCTCATTATTCAAAATGTTCACCCGTCACCGCTCAGTGCGTATCGTGGATTTTTTGGCTCACGCCCATTTTCTGAGGTGAATGACTATTTAACGAAACATAACAAAACGCCGATAGATTGGAGCGAAGAAACTTGAAACAAAAGATAATTGAGGCAATTACTGCAGAACTTTCGATGGTAGCATCCAGCAATAAGGATATAGATAAGCATATCTATGCGATTGAAAAGCTGCTCGACGTATTAAAAGAGGGGCAGTATGAGGATGTGCCGATGCATTATGTTGAAGCGTTCGAACAGAATGAACAAGAAACGAAAGAAGACAGTAAGTCGGATTCAATTTTTGATTTTTAAGGAGAATATTAATGAGACAATGGATAATTATTGCAGCAGTTAGTGGATTTTTAGCAGTCGCACTCGGTGCATTTGGTGCACATTTACTAGAGGATCGTATTTCAGAACATTACTTAGGCGTATGGGAGACGGCCGTTCAATATCAGATGTTCCATACAGGCGGCTTGCTTGCAATCGGTGTATTGCTTAACTTCGTGCCATCAAAACATTTGGTTCGTGCAGGCTGGTTAATGACAGCGGGGATTGTATTCTTTAGTGGGTCGCTGTATATTCTAGCTTTAAGTGGAATTGGCATATTAGGTGCCATCACACCGATCGGTGGTATTTTATTTTTAGCAGCATGGGTATTCATCATTCTAGCGCTTCTCGGTCAGTCAAAAAATAAAGGTAGAGTCGCATAAAATAAGAGCATCTGACATTATGTCGGATGCTCTTTTTAATGCGTTTTTATCTTCTTCTCGTGTTGTTTTTTCCTTTGAATACTTTTCTCAGAATAAAAGGTAATGCGATGACCGCAAAACGACGGATTAATCGACCCATGTACATATCCTCCAAATCTATTTCAAGTTTATGTACGTTACCCTTTTTGAGTCTGATTTAACCCTGCACATCGAAAAATGAATCCAAGTCAGATACTTCTAATTTTACACCGACAAAGAAGTCGCCGAACACACCGTAACGTGCGGATGCTTCATCAAAGCGCATTTCATAAACGATATGTTTGAACTGTAAAATATCGTCCGAGAACAGTGTAACGCCCCACTCAAACGCATCGAATCCAGTTGAACCCGTGATGAACTGTTTAATTTTACCTGCATATTTACGTCCGATTAAAGCGTGATCTCGCATTAAACGTCTGCGCTCTTCCATCGGTAAACTGTACCAGTTATCATTGCCTTCACGCTTTTTATCCATTGGATAGAAACATACGTACTGTGAACGCGGTAATTCTGGGAATAGTCGCGCACGAACGAATGGATTTTGATACGGATCTTCAGCACTATCTTTGGCTAAGTAACTTCCCAACTCAAGGACAGAAACATATGAATAAGCCGGCTCTAAAAAGTCACTAATTCTCAATTTGTTTAACTCTAACTCAAGCGCGTTTAACTCATCCATTGTTGGACGCAACATCCATAGCATTAAGTCAGATTTTTGGCCCGTCATATTGTAAAATGCGTAACTACCTTCTTGATTTCTGTGGTTGTTCTCTAAACGGTTTAGGAATTCTTGTAACTCTTCGACCATCTCTCTATGATTATCAACAAGTCTTAGTGATGACCAATCAACGTTATATAATAAATGGAGGCTATACCAGCCATCTAGTGTTGTTGCTGCTTCGCTCATAGTTAATTCTCCTTTATATTATGTTAATTTTATCTTATCCCAAGAAATGTAGATGAGTGATGAATAATTGTGTCTAAATCGGTATAATTGGAATGGACATGAGGAGGTTGTTTATGAATTTAATAGAAGATATTAAAACACAACTCAAAGGAAAAAAGGTCAAAATCGTTTTACCAGAAGGCAATGATGTACGCGTGCTGCGTGCAAGTGTTCGATTGAGTGAAACAGACTTTGTCAGTCCGATCGTGCTCGGTAATCCGAGTGAAATCGAGACACTGGCAAAACAAGAAGCGGTCGACACAAGTCAGCTGACAATTATTGACCCAACAGATAACCCGTATACAGATGAACTTGTCGAAGCGTTTGTGGCGCGCCGTAAAGGTAAAGTAAATGAAGCGGACGCGCGAGAATTACTAAAACAAATGAACTACTTTGGAACGATGCTCGTTTATACGAATCGTGCCGATGGATTAGTTTCTGGTGCGGCACATTCAACAGCAGATACGGTGCGACCTGCACTGCAAATTATCAAGACGAAACCAGGCGTTTCAAAAACAAGTGGTATTTTCTTTATGTCACGTGATAAAGAACTCTATGTCATGGGGGACTGTGCTATCAATCCAACATTGACGGCTGAAGAACTTGCGGAAGTGGCAACAGAAACAGCGAAGACAGCGCTTAGTTTTGGTATGACACCGAAAGTTGCACTGCTCAGTTTCTCAACGAAAGGTTCAGCGGTGACACCAGAAACAGAAAAAGTCGTGCGTGCGACAGAAATTGCACAGCAGACGTTACCAGATATCGTCATCGATGGTGAGTTCCAATTTGATGCGGCATTTGTCCCGAGCGTCGCAGCAAAAAAAGCACCGGAAAGCGCGTTGAAAGGAGACGCGAATGTCTTTATCTTCCCGAGCCTTGAAGCGGGTAACATCGGGTATAAACTTGCGCAACGCCTTGGTGGATTCGAAGCATACGGACCAATCTTGCAAGGATTAAATGCGCCAGTGAATGACCTTTCACGTGGTTGCAGCGAGGACGAAGTGTATCACCTCGCATTGTTTACAGCAACACAAGCGCTCGCACGTACCGATGTTTAACCGTCAGTGGGATTTTTACGGCACGGAATTAGCGAAAGATCCAATGATGTCATTCGCTATCGATGACATGCTACAAGTGAAAATTTCTGAAAATGGTATAGGGAAATTGCGCGCGTGGGTGCATGATAAGTATGTCATCTTAGGATTGCACGATGCACGCTTGCCGTACTTAGAGTCGGGGTTGGAATATCTCCAACGAGCTGGCTACAAATATATCGTCCGCAACAGCGGCGGACTCGGCGTCGTACTCGATGATGGGATTTTGAATTTCAGTATCATTGTCGAACGCAATAAAGTAGTCGACATTGATGATGGGTATGAAATGATGTTCCGCTTGGTTAAGGACAGTTTCCCAGAGTCGACAGTTGAAGCGTATGAAATAGAACACAGCTATTGCCCGGGGTCGTATGATTTAAGCATCGGCGGACAGAAATTCGCAGGCATTTCACAGCGGAGAATTCGCCGCGGAGTGGCTGTACAAATTTATCTGTGTGTCGAAGGAGATGGTAGTCGACGAGCAAAGGTGATGCGCGAATTTTATCAGCGTGCAAAAGGTGATGCGGAAACAAAGTTCCATTATCCAGATGTGGATCCAAATCAGATGGCGTCACTGAGTGAATTGCTCGGCGTGGAAATCGATGTCGATGAAGTACTCGGTCGTTTGTTAGCGACTATTGAAGCTCAGGGTGGCATACTTTCAGAAATTACCGCTTTTGATGGATTGGATATTAAAGAAATTGAGCATCAGTACAAGCGGATGATGGATCGTAACAAGGATATTGTGTGATTTAGTCGGTGGAGTGTTGTTTTGCGTGTCAGTGAGGAAGTTTCATTGGCACGTAAATCCATTTGCACGTCAGTGAGCGCATCTCATAGTCCGTCAAATCCGTTTGCAAGCCCGTGAGCTCACCTGATAGTCCGTCAAATCCATTTGCAAGCCCGTGAGCTCATCACATAGTCC
>NZ_FOIT01000004.1:97808-155948 GCF_900110815.1 Aliicoccus persicus
AAATCCGTTTGCAAGCCCGTGAGCTCATCTCATAGTCCGTCAAATCCGTTTGCAAGCCCGTGAGCTCACCTGATAGTCCGTCAAATCCATCTGTACACCTATGAGCTCATCTCATAGTCCAGAATAACCTTCATCAACACAAAAACTGCCAGTTCACCTCATTCAAACAGGTGTGCTGGCAGTTTTTTATCTACTTAATCGATCTATTCATTCGGATAGCCGTATTCAGAACCGTTATTTTCTTGTTCTTTCTTCAATCTTAAGAATTCGCGTTTTGAAATGAGCTGGCCATCTGTTGTCATATATTTCTTATTAATATCTCTCGTTTCTTTATCGAGATAACTGTAAACAATTGGAATAATGAACAGCGTTAACAATGTACTTGTCGCAAGTCCACCGATAACAACGATACCCATCGGAGCGACCATCTCTTGTCCTTCACCGAGACCAAGCGCAATTGGTAACATACCCATAATTGTCGTAATCGCCGTAATCAAAATTGGGCGGAAACGGTTTTGAACGCTGACTTCGATCGCTTCATATGTGTCCATACCTTTCGCTTTTTGCTGTAGGATAAAGTCCACGAGTAAGATCGCGTTGTTCACAATAATACCGATTAACAATACTGCACCGACCATCGCGATAACGCTGAGTGCATTTTGAGTGATGATGAGCGAAAGTGCAACCCCAATGAAAGCAAGTGGTATTGTCATCAGTATTGCAATTGGTGCACGTAATGATTCAAATTGTGCTGCCATGACTAAGTACGTAAATATCACACCGAGAATGAGTAACAATGCAATCTGCGGTAATGCGTCGAGTAATAATTCGACGTTTCCACCGACATTATATGTCGTATCATCGTGGAATTCATAGTCCTCGAGTATATTGTTTAATTCAGTGTACGCATCATTTAAGACCATATCGCTGTCATACCAAACTGTAATCGAGCGGGCTTCACTGAGCGAATCACGTAAAATCATAGGCTCTGTCTCAACTTCTTCAAATGAGGCAATGTTAGCAAGTGCGATATATTCGCCTTCGTTATTCGGAATTAAAATGTTTCCGAAATTTTCTTCACTATCTAATATCGATTCTGGATACTTGACGTTGATCGTTAAAAATTCACCGTCATGTTCCATCGTCGTTGCCGCAATACCGTTTGACGCATTGAAGAGTTGCATTGCAACTTGAGCCGGAACGAATCCTTCTTCCATCGCATCCTCTTCGTCGATGATGATTTGTAATTCACTGTTTTCACCATCTGCTGAACTTTCAACAGCATTGAACGTTTCATCTTCTTCTAAAATGAGGTCAATAAGTTCCGCTTCTGTTTCATCCAAACGCTCACGGTTATCATCAGTTAATGTAAACGCGAGTGTATTCGGTTCTCCAAGACCTGCTTCCATCATTGGAGATACTGCAATATCTGCACTTGTGTCAGACTCAATGATGTCTTCTTCAAGTGCATCGATGACATCGAATGTGGATGCATCACGATCATCAAATGGAACGAGCGTGACCATGATTTGACCAACATTCGCTTCTGTACCGAAGCCCATCATCGGGTTACCGCCAATCGTACTTAAATAACTGTCCACATTTTCATTTTCTTTAATGATTTCTTCAATACCTTGAACTGTTTCAAATGTTTCATTCAGTAAGACACCTTGTTCTTTTTCTACAGTGACGATAAAGACCCCTTCATCACTTTCAGGCATAAATTCCATCCCTTGGTTAGATACGCCCCAAATTCCCGCAACAAATACGAGCACCGCAAAGACTAATACAAGGAATCTATGACGTAATGTGAAGCGCGTCATTTTACGCAGCGCTGACATTTGCGTCGACTCTTTTCGTGCAGCTTCGCTCATACCTTTAGGAACTTTCAAGAAACGGCTTGCGAGCATCGGTACGATCGTCAATGCAACAAAGAGTGACGAGAATAAACTAAAGACGATTGCGAGTGCAAGTGGTACAAACAATTGACTGATGATACCTGTAACGAATACAACAGGTAGGAATACAGATGCAGTTGTCAACGTTGCTGCGATTACTGCAGATGTAATTTCTTTTGTCCCATCTTTTGCTGCTTGCATGCGTGGTTTACCCATGGACATGTGCCTGTAAATATTCTCGATAACAATGACGGAGTTATCGATGAGCATACCAATACCGAGTGCTAATCCACCAA
This sequence comes from Aliicoccus persicus, assembly GCF_900110815.1. Lineage (GTDB taxonomy): Bacteria > Bacillota > Bacilli > Staphylococcales > Salinicoccaceae > Aliicoccus > Aliicoccus persicus. The sequence goes on from NZ_FOIT01000004.1 coordinate 100,003, forward strand.
GCGTCATCATATTGATTGAGAAATCAACGAAATAGAATAGGGCAAAGGTCGTCAATATTGAGAATGGAATTGCAAACCCAATAATGAGTGGTGCACGTACAGTTCTTAGGAATATGAACAGTACAAGCATCGCGAGTCCAGCCCCGCTAATCAGTGCCACATAAACACTGTCGATCGAATCTGTGATGTACTGACCTTCATCATATACAACAGCATAGTCAAAGTGATCGTATCGCTCATCTTCGAGCAATTCATCTAACTCTGAACGGAACTCACTGTTGACGAGTGCTGCATTCGCACCATCTTCTAGCATCATGTCGAGTTGCAATGCATCCACTTGATTTAATTGAGTAATGATTTCGTCTTCTTCACTGTTAAATGTAACTTCAGCAACATCATCTAGCGTCACTGACGTTACTTCGCCTTCTTCATCTGGCATTTCAAGCAGGACGATTTCACGAAGTTCTTCTATCGATTCAATATTTGCTGTCGTCCTAGTCGTGATTGTATAACCTTCCTCTTCATCGACAATCGTTCCAGCAGGTACGGATAAGTTTTTAGATGAAATTATATCTGATATATCTTGTTGTGATAATCCGTAGTTTTGTAATTCTGCTGTATCAAGCTCAACTAAAACTTCACGTGTTTCAAGACCAGAGATTGTAAGTGAAGCAACACCTTCAGTACGCTCTAACTGACGTGTAATTTCAGTCAGGTCATTTTCAATTTGTAAATTGTCACTCAGTTCTGAGTTCATTGCCATCTGTAACGATGGGAACATCGTGATGTCGAACTCGATGAAGGCAGGATCATTCGCACCTTCTGGCAATTCAGCCGTTTCTAGAACATCTCGAACCTCGAGTTCAATATCACTGATCGTCATATCGAAGTTAAACTCTAGTATGATCAGTGAAGTACCTTCTTGTGTTTGTGATTGTAAATTGTTTAAACCTGTGACAGAACTTAAGTCTTCTTCCAATGGTTCTGTAACGGTCTGTACGATTTCATCTGGTGATGCACCAGGATAACTTGTTGCAACGACCGCAATCGGGGGATCAATATCTGGCATTAACTGCACAGGTAGTCGCGTCAATGAAACGACACTTAAAATAACGAGCATGGCCATGACGACAATGGTGAAAATCGGTCGTCTAATAGAAAACTGTGTAATATTCAATTTGAAATCTCCTTATGTATTATGAATTAAATACGCCTTTTACGTAGTAACGCATAAGCGTTCTGTAGCTGTGGAGGTACTCTGGGTTGTCGGATAGTAGCAAGTGCCCTTGGAAAAATCGAAGTAAATCCGAAACTTTATAAAGTTCTTCCATCTGCTCTTCTGAATAACCAGATTCTCTTAACTTTTTGTCCGTAAACTTCTGAATGTAGTCATTAAATATAATTTCGACATTTTGTTCTTTTAAGGCACCTTCTAAAAATTTAATTGTTTCTGGATTTAGCGCTTCTGCAACAATTTTATTTTCCTTAAAAGTGCTATAGATACGCTCAATTGCCTCGTCGAATATATCAATCACATCATCATCAAAGTTCACTGTCTCAAGCATTTCATCGTAAATACGCTTGTTCTCTGCAATGAAAATTTTCGTAAATACTTCTTCTTTTGATTGATAATAATTGTAAAAGCTGCCCGTTGCCATGCCTGCTACTTCAGTGATTTTACTAATGCTGGCTGCTTTAAACCCAACATCAAAAAAAACACGATATGCAGCGTCATCAAGCACAGCGCGCTTATCTGTAATCTCCGTCATTATTCCCTTCTGAATGAATTGAAAAAATATTCATTCATTATGCTATCACATCGGTTTAATCAGTTCAAAAAATATACACTTTCTTTTTATCGGCAAATGTAATGTGCGTTATAATAGATGAGGAATGTGGAATAAGGAGTATTTTTGAATGCATAAAGTAGAAGTGAAAAAGGTAAGTTTTAAAGAAAAAAATGAACATCTACTCATCGATATAAATTTAAGTTTAGAGAGTGGATCAATCTATGGTTTGCTTGGAAAAGACGACCGCAGTTTTAGTCGTTTATTTGGCTTGATAGACGGTTATCAAAAACCAGATGGTAAAATCTTAATCGATGGCGAGACAGTGTTCGAGAATCGTGACGCTCGAGATAAAATTCATTATCAAAGCAATCAAGATTTCTCATTTGAAGCGAGAGAAATACGCTCACATTTTGAGTTGTTAAAGTCATATAACGAACATTTTGATATTGACTATGCCAATGCACTGCTCAGTGATTATGGTATTAAAGTGTCCAGAATGCTCAATTCTCTTAAGTATGATGAGACACCGATCATCGATGCGATTGTTGCACTCGCATCAGGTAAACCCATCGTGTTGCTTGAAGGTATTCATCACAGAATGAAATCCGCAACGAGAGAGATATTTTATAAACATGTGGATGCGTATCGAAATGACTCTAGAATTATTGTCATCTCCTCATCTGAGTCAAGTGAAATCGAACATCTGCTTGACCACCTAATTATTTTTAAAGAAGGTGAAGTCATCGTTGATGAACCGGTGGAGATGATACAAAATAGAGGATTTCGAGTGACTGGGACAATCAATAACATACTGCAGATTTCTCAAGATAAGAAAATCATCCACGAAGAACATTTGGGTGAAGTAAAATCTGTCATCATGCTCGGTGGCATGACTGAGCGTGACAAAGCATACATCGAACGTAATCGTGCGTACTATTCTCCACTTAAAATTCATGAGCTATACGAATATATGGTTGGGGGTGCGACACATGAGTAAATCTAGAGAAAGACAGGCTAGTGTCGAACTGATACAAAATCAAATGATTCTTATGTTGCTCATGGTAGGCGTGATTTCTCTAGTCATGTTGTTATATGGTATTTTTAATGATGGTGAAGCAGTTGCGCCATACGTCGAAACGACGCTGAGAATCACAGCGCTGTTTGCACTCATATTTGGTATCTTATTGCCGAAAAAGTTAGGAAGTATGAAGCGACTATATCAACTGGGGTTACTGCGCATGGATATTTTCAAGACATACATCTATGTCGCGTTGCTATTTGTTCTGAACACAGTAACGCTTATTTTATTCATCGGTGTTTTCATCAACCTATTACCGATTCTAAATGCCTTAAATTCATCGTTAACAACGGAGACAATCATTGCAATACTGGCAGGGATTCTATACATCTTCGGTCTCTATGTGGCCGGTGTTGTGTTGACAATCACGATAAAAACCAACACGTTGTATTTTGTACTCACTTTGATTGGGATTGCTTTAACGCTGCAACCATTGATATCACTTTCAACAAATATATTAGTATTGATAGCACCGATTATTTTAATTGTCGTGACACTCGGTTTACTCTATGTGACGCTTAGCCGTTACATCATTAAATAAACGAGTCAATATGATAGTATAGAAATGAGTGGAGGTACTCACATGACTGCATATAAGGATAGACAGCTCGTCGAAGAAAAAGTATTTAAAGACCCTGTGCACAGGTATATCCATGTGCGAGACCAAGTGATATGGGACCTGATAAAAACACCGGAATTTCAGCGCTTACGTCGTATCAAACAATTGGGAACGCTGTATTTGGCATTCCATTCTGCGGAACATTCAAGATTTAATCATTCTCTTGGCGTTTACGAAATTGTCAGAAGGATGATTGAAAACTTTAGAGAGTATGAGGAATGGGATGAGAGTGACCGATTGCTCGTATTATGTGCAGCACTGTTACATGACTTGGGTCACGGTCCATTTTCACATAGCTTTGAGAAAATTTTTGATATTGATCATGAGGATTTTACACGTAAAATTATATATGGAAATACAGAAGTAAACCGTGTGTTAAAACGCGTGAGCACTGATTTTCCACTGCAAGTTGGACAAGTGATTGATAAGTCACACCCGAACAAACTTGTTGTCAGCATGATCTCATCGCAAATTGATGCAGATCGCATGGACTATTTACAGCGTGATTCCTACTACACAGGTGTGAGTTATGGTACGTTTGATATGGAACGTATCTTACGCGTCATGCGACCGGGTAAGGACGAAGTCATCATTAAAGAGAGCGGCATGCATGCGGTTGAAGATTACTTGATGAGTCGCTATCAAATGTATTGGCAAGTCTACTTCCACCCCGTATCACGCGGTGGAGAAGTGCTCTTAAACCGTGCACTTAAACGTGCGAAAAATTTGTACGAACAAGGGTATGTGTTCAAGCAAGCACCAAAATATTTAATCCCATTTTTTGAGAATCATATCGAAGTGGAAGACTATGTAAGGCTTGATGAGACGGTGATGAACTTCTATCTACAAGAGTGGATTCAGGAGTCAGATGAAATACTGAGCGATCTATCACATCGCTTCGTCAACCGTGATCTGTTTAAACACATCCCATTTGATGGTTCCATGCTGACCTTCGGTGAGCTTACGGAACTATTCGAAGCGGCAGGCATCAATTCTGAGTACTATCTATTCAGTGATTCATATAGTGATTTGCCGTACGATTATGACAGACCTGAAGCGCGCAACAAGCGAAGGCCGATTCATCTGTTGAAACCCAATGGCCAGATTCACGAGATCAGTTCGCAGTCGACAATTATTCATAGCATTACAGGGCTTCACCGCAACGATTCGAAGTTGTATTTCCCGAAGGATAAAATTAATGATATTAAAGATTTGGAAATTAAAGGTGATATCATCAACTTATTAAATGAATTGGGGTAATATAAATGGTTAAATTTAACATTATAAAAAACGATCCACTCGATGGACATAAAGGTGTAAACGCAGGCTCAATTAGTTTAGAGAACGTTGCACCGCTATATATAGATATTAATACAGGCGAGACATTTATCGACTTAGGTGGACTTCATGCACGTGCGGATGTTGAGACCCGCGTGAAATGGGTGACCGATAAAAGTATTCCAGAAGGCGAGGGTGCCCGCGAGTTCTTTTTAGTGTGGGTTATGGTAGAACGCACGAAAATCGGTCCTGTCTACCAAGGTGTTACATCGTGTTATCAGATGATTAATAAAGAGAAAAAACGTGGATACAAGCTCATGCATGAACACGTCAATGCACTCGATAAATCTATGAAGGGCATCGTTGATGTTTCAAACATGGATACGAAATCGAAAGGCTACTTGAAGAAGTTTTTAATGAACCACAACGAAGAGATGTGGAAGAATTCTAAAGCATTACAAGAAGCACTGGAAGATGCAGAAGAAGTTTAAATAGACGACCAAGTGTCGTCTTTTCTTATGGTATAATTTAGCTATTATTTTAGGTGGGAGAGCATATGGAAACACAGTACCGATTATCACAAACCGTGCGTGGACAAGGACCGGTAAAAAGGTTTTCGGCAGATATCATGGTAGAAGTCATCGAAAAAAAAGATGTTTACTTAAGATATAAAGAGAATCTAGATGAACACGAGCTAGACGTTGTGATGCGCATCGGAGATGGTGATGTTCGATTATCGCGTCGCGGTATTATTCAGATGAATTTTCATTTTATACCTGGCGTGTACACGGATACTTTTTACGAATCACCGGCAGGACGCCATCATTTTAAATTATTCACGAAACAATTGAAGGTTGAAGCTGATCGCGTGGAGATTGAATATGAACTATATGAAAACGATGAGAACATCGGTCATTACTTATACATAATAGAAAAGAGTGGTTAGTATGGATCTTAAAGATCAATTAAGGGTTGTCATTAAAGAAGCAATTATTAAAGCAGGAATTACAGAAGAAGTACCAGATATCAAAGTGGAAATTCCGAAGGATACGAGCAATGGAGATTTCTCTACGAACATAGCGATGGTTTTAACTAAAATCGCGCGTTCAAATCCACACGATATTGCAACGCGTGTCATTGAGAATCTTGATTTAGAGAAAGGTGATATAGACAGTGTCGATATCGCTGGACCGGGTTTTATCAACTTTAAAATGAAGACGGGTTCTCTCACTTCTATCATTACGAAGGTGCTCGAAAAAGGGGAAAATTATGGACGCACGACGCATGACGTGCCACAGAAAATTCTGTTAGAGTTTGTCAGTGCGAACCCGACAGGAGATCTCACGATGGCACATGGGCGTCATGCAAGTTTTGGTGATACACTAGCAAACATTTTAGACGCAGCAGGTCATAATGTGACACGTGAATATTATGTCAATGATGCAGGGAAACAAATCGAAAATTTAGCACGTTCGATTGAAGCACGATATTTCCAAGCACTCGGTGAAGAACGCGATATTCCAGAAGACGGTTATCACGGTAAAGATGTCATTACGCTAGCAACAGAACTCGTAGAAACCCATCCGGAGTTAAAAAATATGGATGAAGACGAACGTATTCGAACACTTCGTGATATCGGTGTGACGTTTGAAATGGACAAGCTTAAGAAAGACTTAGAAGACTTCAATGTGCGCTTTGACAATTGGACACGTGAGACTCGACTATATGAAGAAAACAAAGTAGAAGTAGCGTTAGAATTACTCACTGAACGTGGCCATACATACGAAGAAGATGGTGCACTTTGGTTAAGAACAACAGAATTTGGTGACGATAAAGACCGCGTATTAAAGAAGAGTGACGGATCATATACGTATTTAATGCCAGACATCGCATATCACTTTGATAAGTTAAATCGTGGTTATGATCAGCTCATTAACCTGTTCGGTGCGGACCACCATGGTTATGTGAACCGATTAAAAGCGTCGGTTGCAGCGCTTGGATTTAACCCAGAAATGTTAGAAATTCAAATTATGCAAATCGTTCGTTTGATTAAAGACGGTGAAGAAGTGCGCATGAGTAAGCGTTCTGGTAAATCTGTGACGATGCGCGACCTAATGGAAGAAGTCGGTGTAGATGCTGCACGCTATTTCTTAGCGATGCGTAGTTCAGACACACACTTTGATTTCGACTTAACGCTCGCTCAATCTGAAACGAGCGACAACCCTGTGTATTATGCACAATATGCGCATGCACGCATCTGTTCAATTTTAAGAAAAGCTGAAGAGGAGAACGTTGACTTTAATCAAGATGTTAACTTAGATGTGATTGAAGCGGAAGCGGCACTGAACTTGTTAAAAGCCGTTGCGGAATTTCCGAATACTATTACAGGTGCAGCAAACAAACGCGCACCACAACGCTTAACTAATTACATTCAAGATGTCGCAAGTTTGTTCCACAAATTCTATAATGCAGTGAAAATAATGACAGCAGATGAAGATGTCAAACTGGCGTATTTACAACTCATTTCAGCAGTAAGAATCACTTTGAACAACGCACTCAACCTGGTCGGTGTCAATGCACCAGAAAGGATGTAATGGATGCTGAGAAAACTTTTCAGTTTTATGCTTGTGGGCTGTTTTACTTTAAGTGCGACGGCCCATGCGGATGAAAATGAGGACATGCGCATCGTGTCACTCATGCCATCAAACACCGAGGTGTTGTATGAACTCGAGTTGCTAGATTACGTGGTTGGCGTGACGACAGTAGATTCGTATCCAGAAGAACTGGAAGAGATGGCTATCGTTAGATTCGATTCGATGAACTTAGATGTTGAAGAATTAATCACACTCGAACCGACACATATTTTAGCGCATGAAATCAACATGTCGATGTCTGAAGATATATTGGAACAAGTGTCGGACACGATTGATGTTGAAATTTTAGTCGTTGAAGATAGTGAAGATATCGACGGCATTGCAAAATCTATATTGGAAATTGGTGAATTTCTTGAAGTAGAGGATGATGCGGAAGAATTGGCAGAAGAATTTTTGGCGCGTGTCGATACGTTAACATTTGAAAGTGAACGAGATGCAGAAGTCATGGTATTTGTTTCACTTCAACCAGAAATTTACACGGTAGGTGATGAGACGTTTATCAGTTCAGCGCTGGAAGTACTCGGTTTAGAGAATAGCTTTAATGATATAGAAGGTTATCCATCTGTCAGTAAAGAAGACATTCTTGTTAAAAATCCTAGGTATGCGATCAATATTACTGGCATGGATGATATGGAATTCGAAGATGCGGTTCTTGATTTAAATCTCTCGAATCTTGACATTAATGAAGCAAGTCAGCAGTGTACAGTTGATCCAGATTTACTCGCAAGACCGGGGGTTCGCGTTGTGGAAGGTATAGAAGCAGTGCGTTCATGTATCGATGAATAAGAAAGTCGTAACGCTCATTATTGCTATCGTCATCGTTGGTGCACTGAGTCTGATTATTGGCAGTGCAAATATATTTACATTAGATACTGCTGAGCGACATACAATTATGTTTGATATACGTTTACCACGCGTGTTGATGGCGATTGTTGTCGGTACATCACTCGTCATGAGCGGCTGGGTCCTGCAAGTCGTTTTAAGAAATCCGATGGCCGACAGTTTCACACTCGGCATGGCAAATGCGGCAATCCTAGGCAGTGCACTCACTGTCTCTTTAGGGTTGCCTATTTTCTTTCAACCTGTCGTCAGCGTGCTGTTTGGGCTTTTATCTTTAGTCATCGTCTTAGCGCTCGCTTTTACAATCGATAAAAACTTTGCGAATGAAACGCTAATCATCAATGGGATATTACTCGGCGCACTGTGGAGTGGGGTGTTGTACATCATCATCTTGATGAATCCAGGTAAAACACAACAGATTGCACAGTATATGTTTGGATCATTTGCAAATGCGAATCATTCGCTCGTATTGTGGCTGGGATTATTGACGATAGCTGCACTGTTCATCATCTTAAGCATGCATAAATCAATAGATTTTTTAAATCTTGGAGATGAACGAGCACATAGTTTAGGCGTGAAACCAGAAAAATTACGTCCATTATTAATTATTATTGCGAGCATTCCACCACTAGTCGCAATTAGCTACACAGGGATGATTGCAATTGTCGGAATTATTATCCCACAGCTCATTTTGTACGTAAAACCGATGCGTTTTAAAGATGTGATGGTATTCTCGGTACTATACGGCTGTCTTTTTATGATCATCATAGACACGATTGGACGGACAGTTATCGCACCGATTCAAATTCCAACAGGTGTAATGGTCATGCTTGCTTCTGTCCCGATATTATTTTTTCTCATGCGAAAACGATTATTTCGTATGAAGTAAGTATGATTTAAATGAAGGAGAACGAATATGAATATAAAACCGCCGAAAATTTTAGCTTATCAAGAAAATGTGACTTACACGTCTGTCTTAGAAAATGTAGACCAGATGTTTGATGCTGTGGAAATTATTGATGCTTGTTTTGATTCCAATGAGTTAGAAAGACTTATGACATACGGCTCTATTATTAAAGATAGTGATTTATCAGGTAGTGAATTTGATCGTGCAGACTTGACGGATACGTGTTTTATCAACTGTGATTTTTCCAATACGACTTTCAAAGCAGCGTCGGTACATCGTGTCGAATTCATAAACTGTAGAATGACCGGTGTAACTTTTGATGAAACAATTATGAAACACGTAAGATTTCAAGAGTCGTTGTTCAATTTCTCAGCCATAAATGAATCGAGACTTGAAAATGTAATTTTTGAGGAAACTAGAGTTGTCACGACAGATTTCTTCAACGTCAAATTTAAAAATATTGCCTTTGAAACATGTGATTTAAATGAAGTGGGGTTTATCGATACATCACTATCCGGTGTAGATATCAGCGCCTCATACTTTGAATCAATGAGCATAAAGAAGGAAGATTTAGAGGGATGTATCGTATCTAGTTTACAGGCAGTACAAATGGCTAAATTAATGGGACTTGTTGTAAAGGATGAGTAAATGATTATTTCGTATATAGTAAATAATATTTATGATAAAATATACATAACTATATAAAAGAGGAGTTTGATCATGACACGTATTAAGATCGAAGATATTATTAATATTAAGTCAGTGGCGAGTCCCACTGCGATACCAAATTCAAATAGCGTTGCATACTATGTTACGAAAATTCGTGAACAAGATAATGATTATGAAACACATTTATATATGAATGATGGTGAATCGAATCATCAACTCACATATGGCAACGAACGTATATCATCAGTAAAGTTTTCAAAAGATGGTAAGTATGTATTCTTTTTAGCACTTGCCGATAAAAAACAGCAAGTATTTCGCATGCGTATGAGCGGCGGAGAACGCGAACAAATCACGCATGAAAAAGATAGTATTACTGGATTTGAAGTCTCAAATGATAGTTCACGTTTGTATTACAATGTGTCATTAGAAGTTAACAAAATTCATGCAGAGAAAGATGAGGAAAACGAAGAGCAAAAAGATGCGATTGTTGAAGAAAAGGTAGAATCTAAAGGACAGCAAAAAGATAAAAAGAAAGATTTACCTGAGCCAGTTGTAATCGATCGTATGAAGTATAAGTTCGATAGTGTGGGTGTTCTAAAAGAAAAATACGCTGAAGTGAAAGCCATTGATTTGGATACGCTTGATGTAGAAAGTTATTTATCAGCAGATATGATTAACTATAACGTCAAGGCAGCAGGTCATTCATTCGTCATATTCACTAGCGATGAAAATGATAATCCTGACTTTAACTTTAGTGCTTCGTTATTCATAAAAGAAGGCGATAACTTAAAAGAGATTCCGACGTCAGAAGGGTATATTTCGAACGTAAAAATTTCACCAAATGAAAACTACATCGTTTTTGCTGAAATGAGCCGTGAGTTTGAAAACGCCACGCATCCAAAACTATTTGTGTACGATCTAAAAAATGATAAGAAGATTGGAATTACAGATGACTTAGATCGACCAGTAGGCGGTATGGTAGCGACAGACATGCATCAATCAGCAGAGATGGAAGGCGTCGTATGGATAGATGACACTACATTCCTATTTGTCGTTGCAGACTACGGCAACGTAAATTTATACCGTGGTACGGTTGACGGTCATTGCGAAGCAATACTCGAAGATACACATGAAATTTATGGTTTGTCAGCGAATAAGGATTATGCATTTTTAGCAATTTCTACACCGACAAAACCCGGTGAAATATATCGATTGGATTTTAAGACGAATGTGCTTGAAACGTTGACGACGTTTAATGAAGAATTTGTAGAAAATCGCACGCTTGTTGAACCGGAATCGATAGTGTTTAATAGTAAAGATGGTACAGAAGTTCATGGCTGGATTATGAAACCTGCTGAGTTCGAAACAGGCAAAAAATATCCACTCATTACGAACATTCATGGTGGACCACATGCATTATACGGGAATACATTCTTCCACGAGATGCAAGTATTGGCAGCAAGTGGTTATGGTGTGCTCTATGTCAATCCACGCGGATCACACAGTTATTCTCAAGCATTTGTTGATGCAGTGCGTGGAGACTATGGCGGTGGTGACTATGAGGACATTATGGCTGGTGTCGATCATGCAGTCAGTAATCATGATTGGGTAGATGAAGATAATCTAGGCGTAACAGGTGGTTCTTATGGTGGATTTATGACCAACTGGATCGTTGGACATACGGATCGATTCAAAGCTGCGGTAACTCAGCGTAGCATTTCGAACTGGACAAGCTTTCGCGGTGTTTCTGACATCGGTTACTATTTTACAGATTGGCAAATTAAAGCTGAGTTTTCAGATATCGAAAAAATGTGGCATCATTCACCTATCAAATACGTAAATCAGATGAAAACTCCTTTGCTAATATTGCATAGTGAACGTGATTTCAGATGCCCGATGGAACAAGCAGAACAGCTCTTCATCGCATTGAAGTACGAAGGTGTAAAAACGAGATTCGTGCGCTTCCCAGAAGCAGATCACAACTTATCTCGTACTGGAAAACCTAACTTGCGCATTAAACGACTAGAGTACTTAACGGAATGGTTTGATAATCTTTTAAGTCAATAAAATATATTGTGAACTCCGACGAACGAAAAAATTGTCGGAGTTTTTTTATTCCATGATAATTATTATTCGAATAGGGAGTAGTCTTATTGAATGAAGACCCTCAATATATGATATATTAAATCCAAACAAAAATAGGAAGGTTGCGTGACAGAAGTGTCAATTTATAAAGATAAAGTACAGCAATTTACACAAACAGTTGATGTAGATTTTATAATGATTACCGAACCATTGAACGTCTATTATTTCACGGGAGTTCTAATTCGTCCGCACGAGCGCATGCTTGCATTACTCATTAATACGAATACAAATGAAACAGCACTTGTTTACCCAGCGCTTGATGAAGGTATGGTGACTGGTGCGACGAATCTTACTAAAAAGTTACCATTCAGTGACGGTGAAGATGCATTCCAATCCATCTATGATTTTACAGATGGTCAATCAATTGGTGTTGAAGGTGACGTTTTATCGTTTAATCGATACAAGAGATTACGAGAGAAATTTGAAGATGAAAACATTGTTGCAATCGATACTGAAATTTCAAACGCTCGCGGCATCAAGACGAAAGAAGAAAAACAATTGCTTTTAGATGCAGTAGAAATTACTGAAAAAGCACTGGCGGATTTAACATCACGTGAAGTGATTGGTATGACTGAAGCAGAAGTAGCGTCATATTTAGTCGACCGTATGAAAGCATACGGTGGCGTCGGACCTTCATTTGGCCCAATCGTATTGACAGGTGCAAACTCAGCACTTCCACACGGTGTGCCAGGTGATACGAAAATACAATCCGGTGATTTTTTACTCATCGACTTTGGTGTCGTTACGAAAGATAATTACGTGTCAGATATTACACGAACGTTTATTGTTGGTGAGCCGACAGATAAACAGCGTGAAATTTATGAAGCCGTTCTCGCGGCGAATATCGCAGGAGTAAAAGCGACAAAAAAAGATGCGGTTATTTCAAGCATTGATAATTCAGGACGCCATGAAATTGAGTCAAAAGGGTATGGTGAATACTTCACACACCGCATTGGACATGGTCTTGGACTTGATATTCACGAAGCACCTTCGATGGATAAAAACAATCACGATACGTTGATCAGTGGTAATGTCGTCACGATTGAACCCGGTATTTATATAGAAGGATACGGTGGTGTCCGTATTGAAGATATGTTGTTTGTTGATGATGAAACAGTGTCATTAACAAGCTATCCAAAGTCTATTGAAGATGCCGTCTTAAGAAAGGGATGAAAGATCTATATGTTAGATTTCTTTTTAGAATTAGATTTATGGATGCAAGCGTTGATTGCGACATTGTTCACGTGGACGATGACTGGTGTCGGTGCTTCATTTGTATTCTTCACTAAAGAAGTGAATGAAAAATTTTTAAATATCATGCTAGGGTTTGCTGGTGGTATTATGATTGCAGCCAGCTTTTGGAGTTTACTCGAACCAGCGATAGGTATGAGTGAAGACCATCCGATAGGTCCGTGGTTTCCTGTTGCGGTCGGGTTCTTACTCGGAGGATTGCTCATTTACTTATTCGATAAATTAATTCCACATATTCATAGGAACTCGAATCAGTTGGAAGGTTTGCGGGCAGAAGAAAGGCGACGTTCCACGTTGCTCGTATTTGCAATGACTTTTCATAATATACCAGAAGGACTAGCGATTGGTGTTGCGTTTGGAGCAGCTGCTGCGTCACAAGATCCTGCGTTAATTATTGGGGCCATAACACTATCACTCGGGATTGGATTCCAAAACATCCCGGAGGGTGCAGCGGTTTCGCTGCCACTTCGCGGTGAAGGGATGAGCAGGAGAAAAAGTTTCTTTTATGGTTGGATGAGTGCAATTGTTGAGCCAATCTTTGCAGTAGTTGGGGTATTATTAATTGCCTTTATGACCCCGATTTTACCATACGCATTAGCAGTGGCAGCAGGTGCAATGATTTTTGTTGTTGTCGAAGAAGTCATTCCATCAACACAACGATATGGGTACGCAGATATTGCGGCAATTTCCTTAATGGTAGGATTTACGTTAATGATGATTTTGGATGTTTCACTCGGATAATTTTAAAAGCACCCTTATAGTTGAAGTATGAACTTCAGCTACAAGGGTGCTTTTATATTTGTTTTAATGAGTTAACTACAACACTCTAGAATTTGCACGTTTCGTTCCTGGTGCACCGTCAGGGACACGCATCAAGAAGAAAATACCCACAATAATCATCAGGAGTAAACTCGTAATTGCTATGCGTGAAGCAAGTGGCCCTAAATCTGCTAAAACCAATGTGATTGTACCGTATATAAACGGTCCAACAATGGCTGATACTTTTGCACTAAATGCAAACAGTCCAAAGAATTGTCCTTCTTTTCCTTGCGGTGATAACTCGATAATCAAAGTTCGAGACACAACCCATGTTGAGCCCATGGCTATTCCAAATAATACTGCTGCGATCCAGAACGTCCACATCGGCAATGGCAATGCCGCAACTAACACAGCGAAACCGAGCAACAGGCTGATATAAAAGAACGTTCGCTTTGAACCGATGTTTTTATTGATATACCCAAACACGATAGCACCGATGACACTAAATACCGTCGCAACTAAAAAGATGATAATAAATTGATCTGATGAAAATCCGACGACTGTAGTCGCATACGGTTGCATCATCGCAATCGCAGTCATCAACGCATCGTTCACAAAGAAGTAAGCAATCATAAAGAAAAATATACCTGGATAGTTTCTAGCTTCTCTAAACGTATGATAAATATCGACATACCCTGCAAAGAACGACTTTCTTTTTGCAGCTGTTAACTCTCGGTTGGGTCGCTTCGTATCTTTGTTAATGAAAAACAGCGGTAAAGCGAACAGTAAGAAGAATAGACCTGAATAGATGAACTTCCCACTGAAGTCTCCATCACCAGTTAGCCATAATACTGTAAACACACCGAACAAAGTACCGAGGTAACCGAGTGCAACGCCGTAACCTGAAATGAGTGGGATCTCTTTATCCTTACCTAAACTCGATAGCATTCCGTCGTAAAATACGTTACCCGAACTATAAAAGAATCTCGCGATAACAAACATCAACACAGTGAGTAAAAGTCCAGTTGGCACACCAAACATCTCTCCGAGGCCACGCTCAGCGAACACACCCATTAAAATCGTTGCACTGACAGCTAAAATCGTGAACATGACAACGAATGGTTTTCTCCTTCCAGTGCGGTCCATCGACACACCGTATAGTGGGCTGAACAAAATGAGCAACGCTGCTGCTGCAGCATTGGCATAAGCTACGATTGTCGAGGCAATTTGTTCTAGTCTTGCATCACCGCCGGCAAACTCTGTTATGTATTGTGGGAAAAATAATGTAACGATATTCGCACTGAAGATTGTATTGGCAAAGTCGAACAATGCCCACGCGATTATCGGTAATGACAAGTACAGTTCTATCGGGGTACGTGTACCCAACTGTTGTTGTTTTCTCAAAGCGCACACCTCGCTATTAATTATGTGATTCAAGGTCATTATACATATTATTTGTAAATTTTAAGTAAAAATTTTTATATTTACATAGATAAAAACCAAGCATGTTGATTCAACAACGATGCTTGGTTTCTGATTTAGATATACAATCGACTATTCTCGTATGCTTGAATGTCATTGATAACCATATTTTTTAGTGCAGTTGATGTCGTCAATGAAGGTATGACATGTAATTTTTTTTTGATTGACATCCGTTTCAAGTTATCATTCATTTCATTAAACATTTTTTCAGGCATGAAAAATAAAGGCACAACGATGAGCTTATTATATCGACGGATTGCATTCGGCAACAATTCTTTATAGTCCATGGCGCCATTTAACATAAAACCCTTCACGTTCACTCCAACCGCATCAAAAGTACTTACAAAATGTGCGAGTTCATCATTCGGTAATTTAAGTTGGTTATAGCCGAGTCCAATAAATGCAACCATGTCTTTATCTGTCGCTAAATGTACCAGCTGCTCAGTTAAAATTTCCTTTAAAAATTTATGCTTTGAAAATGGATAGGCAATGGAAATCGTTACCCATGGGTGCGTATGATTAAAAGTCGTGATCACTTCTGGTAATACTTCATGTTGCTCATATGTTGAGAAAAATGTTAAAGGCGTAATGCGAATTGAAGTCTCACCACTATCGATGTAACTTTCAATCATCGCGTATATGTTTGAATGGCGACTGTTCAAAACAATGATGTCAAAGTTTTGAATGTGAGGTGCGAGTTGCTCATAAACGTATGATTTAAACGCATCATCATCACGGTCAGCATTGACGCCGTGTACGAGTAATAAATGCTTCATGACATTCATCCTTCCACCGAAGTATGTTTCAATAGAAAATAATCAACCATTTTCATCTGTTTCATCTCAAAGATAATTAGAAGTATTTTAACATACTTATGGTGGAAATAACTATTGTAACCTCATCTATTTATAGTATATTTAAGGTTATATTACCTTGGAGGTTTCAAACAATGTCATTCGATGATATTTGGCTACCTGACTTTTGGCCAATTTTAATGTCAATGTTTATATTGCAGATCATCTTGCTCGTGGTCACATTTACGATGTGTTTGTTCAAGCGAGAGTTCAACTATATGAATAAAATTAAGTGGTTACTTGTCATTGTTTTCGTTCATATGATTGGACCGTTATTATTCCTTATTTTAGAACGAGATTAATCAACTTTGATCTGTTCGTAAATTTCATACCATTCAGGAAAAGCCTTTTTGAAGTTTACCGTTTTAAATTCACCATCGACTTTTTTAACCACTGTGTGTACAGTCGTACCCTCTGTGCATAGGACACCATCCTGATCAATGATCTGGAACCCATACACAACTTTGGCTTTACCATTTTCAGCAACCCACGTACGAACAAAGGCACGATCTCCATACTTCAATGCTTTCTTATAAGTAATGTCAACATTATATACCGGTGCATAGTATCCTTTTGACTCCATCGAGCGATAACTATAACCGATATCTTCTATTAACTGCTCACGTCCTAGCTCTAACCATTTCACATAATTCCCATGATAAATAACACCCATCATATCTGTATCGGCATATAATATTTGAATTTCTCGCTCTGCAACATATCCTTTTTCCATAAAAATTTCAGTCCTTTTTCTTCTTTTTAAATATCGTAAACGCTTATGTGAGTCGGATGCAACTTTTATGATATTCATTGTAAAATTTTTACTATAATATAATTAATAGAACATAATATTATATAAGTGAGGGATTTTATGAAAGGTAAAAAAGAACAGCTTATTTTAGGATCGGTATTTTTAATTGCCGGCGGATTTATTGTCACACTAGAGCGACTGATTAATCATGTATATTGGTTAGGACAAGTCCATACAGGGGCGTTCCCAACTGTACCTGAGTCGGGCGTATTCTCTAATTTATTCGTCTCCTTATTTTTGTTAATAGGGGTTAATTTCTTTATTCTGTATTTCAAAGATTATTTTAAGGAAATACATTGAGTTCTTGAATGTTGCAAATCTGAATAACAATCATGGTAATATATAGTTATTAACTGTAAATGGGTGATCCAATGATATTAAGATGCCTGTCGATTATTCTCATGTTGAGTCTGTTTGTTATGCTCACACCAGATAAAATACATGCGCAAGACAATAATTTATTGAACATGATAGAAGTCCGCAGTGAAGATGGATGGACGAATGAAGTGAACACGATGGTTGCGAATTTGAATCGAGTCGACGCGCGCATTCATCGCCATACGAACGCTAATGGTGTACGCATTATTTTAATGGATGTCCCGTTAACGGACTTGCCGGAGTTTGCACATCTCAGTGGCTCCGTTCCATCCGGTTGGTCAGAAACTGGACTGACTTGGGATGAAGTACCTGGTGCGGGTGGCCAAACGGTGGCAGCACGTATCGGTTATAGTCAACCAGGAAATTCCCATTCAGTCATCAACTTAGAACTCCATGAGTATGCACATGCTGTGGATGACTTTGTTGCAGGATATAAACTTAGCAATAGTGAGGAATTCAGACAGATTCATAGTAGAGAACAAAACTTATTATTTTATGATCACGCAGTCCCTAATTATTTTAATATGACGTCAGAGTATTTTGCAGAAGCATTTGCACTTTACTATTACGGTGAAAGCTCACGTAATAGATTAGCCACGCGTGCGCCAGAAACATATCAGTTTATCTCGCAGATACATAACAAGCTATTATCTGTAGATAGTACGACAGGCAATTCGGTCACTTTATCGTTTACGCCACTGTCAGATGCTACGACTTACAATGTATATAGAAACGATGAACTCGTTGGTGAAGTACCTGCTGGTGAAGGTGGATTCACGGATACTGGGCTGGAACTATCGACGACTTACGGATACTTTGTACGTGCGGTCGATGCGAATTGTACAGAAATTATGACATCATATAGCACAAATGCAACGACAGGTGCAGAGCCAGATCCTGAGACGACTGAAGAAGAGGTTGTTGAGGAAGAAGTAGTTGAAGAAGTCGTAGAAGAATCAAATGATGAACCAGTTGAAGAGAATGAAGAAGTCATAGAAGAAACAACTGAGGAAGAAACAGTTGTAGAGGAAACTCCAGAACAACCAGAAGTTGAAGAGGAAACTGTTGAAGAAAGTACAACGGATGAAATTCCAGAATTTGAGGAAGTCACTGTTGTTGAGGAAGAACAGGAGACTGAAGAATCAGTAGATATTGAAGAGCTTGAGGATGAAACGGTAGAAACGGAAACGCAGCAAGTCCAATCTCGAAATGATGACGGATACCCTATATGGGTATACATGCTCAGTGGATTACTTGGTACGATCGTGACGTTCGGTGTGTTGTACATCTTATCCAGACGCATGAACTAAACATAATAAAGAAGTTAAAATAGGGAACTCTACGGAGGTTCCTATTTTTATTCTGAATTTCCACCTTGACTTTTATACCCATAGGGGGTATATTATATTTGAGATGAAAATTAAGAGGTGAATAACATGACTGTCGAACAAAAAGAAAGTAACATCAAAGTTCCTAAACACGACAGTAAAGATAATGACCTGTTGATCAAACGTTTGAAACGCATTGAAGGACAGATCCGTGGTATTCAACAAATGGTAGATGATGATCGTTATTGTGTAGATATTTTAATTCAAATTTCAGCTGCACAATCGGCATTAAAAAATGTCGGTTTCCAACTGACAGAGCGTCACATGAAGCATTGTGTGCATGATGCAATGGTTAAAGGTGACGGAGATGAATCGGTAGAAGAATTGATGGCTGTACTAAAACAGTTTTCTAAATAAGTGAGGTGAACTTACAATGGCAAATGAACATGCTGAATTTAAAATTACAGGTATGACGTGTGCGTCGTGTTCTGCACGAATCGATAAAGTCGTTAATAAGTTAGATGGGGTCAGTCAGGCGACCGTTAACTTAACAACGGAAAAAGCGACTGTCGATTTTGATGCAGATAAACTGACACGTGCTGAAATTATTGAACGTATCGAGCGCATCGGTTTCGGTGCTGCTGAAATATCTGAAGAAATGGATTTAGATGCCAAAAAAGAAGAGGAAGAGCGTAAGTTAAAGCGTAAGCTGATCATCTCAGTTATTTTAACGACGCCTTTACTCATTACGATGCTCGACCACTTGTTTGGTATGAATTTACCAGCAATTCTGATGAACCCATGGTTCCAACTCGCTTTAGCGACGCCGGTTCAATTCTATGTCGGTTGGCAGTTTTACGTTGGGGCATTTAAGCGTCTGCGTTCTTTCTCAGCGAACATGGATACATTAGTTGTGATGGGTACTTCGGCTGCTTACTTCTATAGTTTGTATGAAGGTATAATGTGGCAGCTCGGCTATACGCAACACCCACACTTGTATTTTGAAGCGAGTGCAATGATTATTACGTTAATCATGTTTGGTAAGTATTTAGAACATAAAGCGAAATCACAAACATCAACTGCAATTGGGAAGTTGCTCAGCATGCAGGCGAAAGAAGCGCGTGTGTTAAGAGACAATGAAGAAGTAATGGTTAGTGTTGAAGATGTTCAAGTTGGAGATTTGTTGATTGTTAAACCAGGTGAGAAAATTCCAGTGGACGGTGTTATTGTGAAGGGTGCGAGTGCACTTGATGAGTCGATGTTAACGGGTGAGTCAATTCCTGTGGAGAAAACAGTCGATGATGAAGTTGTCGGTGCGACGCTGAACACGAACGGTACGATTACGATGCGCACGACGAAAGTCGGTAAAGATACTGCACTGAGCGCAATCGTTAAAATCGTTGAAGATGCACAAGGTGTGAAAGCGCCAATCCAACGATTAGCGGATGTGATTTCATCATACTTCGTGCCGATTGTTATCGGAATAGCAACGCTCACTTTTATCGTATGGTATTTCTTTATCTCTAATGGAAATGTGGAAGCTGCACTAATCCCAGCGATTTCAGTGTTGGTTATCGCATGTCCATGTGCGCTCGGATTAGCGACGCCGACATCGATCATGGTTGGTACTGGACTCGGTGCTGAAAACGGAATTCTGTTTAAGGGTGGAGACCATCTTGAAAAGACGCATCTTGTTGAGACGATTATTTTTGATAAGACAGGTACGATTACTAAAGGTGTGCCCGAAGTTACAGATTACATCGGAGATAAAGAGACACTTAGACTTTTATCGAGTGCAGAAAATGATTCAG
This sequence comes from Aliicoccus persicus, assembly GCF_900110815.1. Taxonomy (GTDB): domain Bacteria; phylum Bacillota; class Bacilli; order Staphylococcales; family Salinicoccaceae; genus Aliicoccus; species Aliicoccus persicus. The sequence continues at coordinate 120,657 of NZ_FOIT01000004.1, forward strand.
AACATCCACTCGCGAAAGCAATCGTTGATTACGGTGTAGATGAAGGCGTCCAGCTTGCGGGTACAGAGCAATTTGAAGCATTGAGTGGGCACGGTATTCGTGCAGTTGTTGACGGTCGAGAATTATATGTAGGTACGCGTAAGTTAATGCGTGATCAAGGCATCGATATAGGCTCTGCAGATGAAGATATGTCAGTCTATGAGTCACAAGGTAAAACAGCGATGTTAGTGGCTGTTGATGGTGTCTTAGTTGCAACGATTGCCGTACAAGATACAGTCAAAGACAATGCGAAGGAAGTCATTGATAAGTTACATGAAGAAGGAATCGAAGTCATCATATTGACTGGAGATAATCAGAGAACAGCTGAATATATTGCGAATTCAGTGGGTATTGATAAAGTGTACGCAGAAGTATTGCCAGGCGACAAAGCCGATATCGTTCAGTTAGAAATGGACAAAGGTAAAGTCGTTGCGATGGTGGGTGACGGTATTAACGATGCACCTGCACTGGCGGTCAGTGATATAGGTATTGCAATTGGAACAGGAACAGAAGTTGCCATTGAAGCGGCAGATATTACGATCCTTGGCGGAGACTTGTCGTTGATTTCAAAAGCGATTAACTTGAGTCACAAAACAATCCGTAATATTAAACAGAATTTATTCTGGGCGTTCTTGTATAATACACTTGGTATTCCGATTGCGGCAGTTGGACTTTTAGCGCCATGGGTTGCAGGTGCAGCAATGGCATTTAGTTCAGTCAGTGTGGTAACAAACTCGCTAAGATTAAAGCGTGCAAAATTATAAAAAATTATTTTGGAGGAATTTATAATGAAAGAAACATTAGTAGTAGACGGTATGACATGTAGCAAATGCGAAGCGGCAGTGACAAATGCATTGAACGAAGTGCAAGGTGTGAACAGTGTATCTGTAGATTTGTCGACAGGTAATGTAGAAGTAGAGCATGACAATGTAGATAAGTCAGTGCTTGCAAACGCAATTGAAGATCAAGGATATGACGTAAGAAAATAATAGGTTAGATTTATAGCGTGCTTTCTGGGATTGACTGGGGAGCACGCTTTTTTTGTTTGGATTTTGTGTTTAAAGGTTATTTTTGTGTCCGTGAGCAAATCTCATAGTCCGTCAAATCCGTTTGAGTGACCATGAACTCATCTCATAGTCCGTCAAATCCGTTTGAGTGACCGTGAGCGAATCTCATAGTCCGTCAAATCAATTTGCGTGTCAGTGAGCAAGTCTCATTGGAACGCAAATCCATTTGCGAGTCAGTGAGCAAGTTTCATTGGAACGCAAATCAATCTGCGAGTCAGTGAGCAGGTTTCATTGGAACGCAAATCAATCTGCGTGTCAGTGAGCAGGTTTCATTGGAACGCAAATCAATCTGCGTGTCAATGAGCAAGTTTCATTGGAACGCAAATCAATCCATCTTTTAACACCACAAACCAAATTTAATTGTATCCACACAGTCAGTTGTTTATAATTATTTTAACTGTAAGACTTTAAGGGGGATGCTTAGTGATCATTGCGATCATTTTTCTATTATTTATGTCGTTATTCTTCTCAGGTAGTGAAACGGCATTAACAGCAACAAACAGGATGCGCCTGAAGTCCAAGGCGAACTCGGGTGATGTGCGAGCGCAAAAATTATTAAAACTCGTTGAGAAACCAAGCGTATTCATCACGACGATTTTAATTGGTAATAACATCGCGAACATACTTTTACCAACACTCGTTACAACGATGGCAATTGACTATGGTATTAGTGTCGCAATTGCATCGGCCATTCTAACGGTTGTGATCATTATTTTTGGTGAAGTTATCCCTAAATCGGTTGCAGCTGCTTTCCCAGAACGTATTGCATATCTTGTCAGACCGATTATTCAATTTTTAGTGGTTGCGTTAAGACCGATTACTGTCATTTTAAATGCCATGACAGACAGTATTACTCGCGCTTTATCTAAAGGTGAAGTTCGATCCTCGTCGGTATCAAAAGATGAGTTGATGGCAATTGTTGATCTTGCCGATTCTGAAGGTGAATTACTGAGTGATGAATCATATCGTATAACGGCAACACTGAATTTCCAGAAACTAAATGTTAAAGACGTCATGACGACGCCACGTACTGAAGTCATTGCTGTACAAAAGGATACTTCATTTGATGATGTGAGAGATTTGGTCATCAGTGAGATGTACACGAGATACCCAGTTTATGATGAAGATCAAGATGATATCGTGGGCGTGTTCCATTCAAAATACTTACTGCAGTGGTCACTAGTGCCAGAAAAGACGCTGATGGATTTTGCAGATAAAGATCCGCTAAGAGTTGATGAATTTGAATCTGTTAACAAAGTGCTAAGAAAGATGAGTCGTGAGCGCAAGCACCTCGCAATTGTCATTGATGAATATGGTGGCACAGAGGGGATACTAACACACGAGGATATTATTGAGTCAATGCTCGGGTTTGAGATTGAAGATGAAACGGATATTAATAATGACAGTTTAGTCGATTCGATGACAGAGAACGAGATTGTTTGTGACGGTAAAATCACATTGCATCGTTTAAATTCAGTGTACGGTACGGATATTCCAGAGGAAGAAGATACCTTATCCGGATATTTATATAAAATGTTCAACGACGTACCAGAAGATAACGATGTTCATATTGAAGATGAACTGCAGTTCACTGTGTTACAAATGGAAGAAAATACAATTCGAAAAGTACAGATTATAAAAAGATAAACAATAAGATTGATGTATTTATTAAGGTAACGTAAATATTGTAAATGCTATTGAAATTGTTCTCTCAGTCGTTTAATCTTTAATTAAAGCTATGCAAATGGCAAAAATTTTTGGAGGGTACATAACATGTTTAAATCTCTTAAGAAATATGGTTTATCTGCATCTGTTGTTGCTTTAGGTCTTGGTTTAACAGTAGCAAGCTCAGTAAGTGCACAAGACGAGGAAATCGAATCATTAACTTTAGGTTTCATTCCATCAAGTGACGCAGGGGAAATCGCTACGACAGCTGAACCACTTGAAGAATATTTATCTGAAGAATTAGGTGTTGAAGTTACAGCTGAAGTAATGGTTGACTACACTGGTTTAATCGAAGCGATGAGAACTCAACAAGTTGACATCGGATTCTTAGCACCATTCTCATTCGTACAAGCTGAAGAGAGAGCAGACGTTGAAGTTCTATTGAAATCTGTACGTCACGGTTCAGATACTTATGTTGCACAATATGTAACACACGTTGACTCAGGTTTAGATTCAATTGAAGACATCATTGCTGAAGAAGGATTAGTATGGGCTTACCCAGACGTTCTTTCAACTTCAGGTTACCTTTTCCCAGCAGCTCAAATGACTGACATGGGTGTTGAAGATTTAGATAGCTTCTTCGAACAAATTGCTGTTGGTGGACATGACAACGCAATCATCCAAGTATATGATGGTCAAGCTGATTTTGCGACAACGTTCGATGATGCAAGAGAAAACGTTGAAGAAGATTTAGAAGATGTTATGGATGTACTACAAGTTGTAGGAACTACAGACGATATTCCTAACGACACAATCTCTGTTCGTTCTGAATTACCAGATGAGTGGAAAGAAAAAATTCAAGAAGCTTTCTTATCAATCAATGATAACGAAGAAGTATTACAAGTTATGAATGACATTTATAACTGGGATGCTTTAGCTGAAGCGTCTTCTGAAGACTACGACATCGTTCGTGAAGTATTCGCAATGTTCGAAGATGAATTAACTGAAGACGAAGATGACGAAGAAGAAGATGAAGATTCAGACGAAGACGTTGAAGAAGATGAAGATTCAGATGAAGATTCTGAAGAAGACGATGAAGAAGACGAAGAGTAATCGTTAAAAAATTTAACCGACATATATACGGGAGGGGTGGACACACCCTCCCTTTTTTTCTATATTTATATACATACATATTATTTAAGAAAACTTTGAGGTGGAAACTGTGATTGAATTTAAAGATGTATCCCTCGTTTATCCGAACGGGTTTAAAGGATTAAAAAACATCAATTTAAAGATCGAGAAAGGTGAATTTGTCGTAATCGTCGGTATGAGTGGTGCTGGGAAGTCTACACTTATTCGAAGTATTAACCGTATGGTTCAACCGACGAGTGGTCAACTCATTGTCAATGGTCGTGATATTACGAATTTAAAAGATCGTCAATTACGTGGGCTAAGAACGAATGTTGGTATGATTTTCCAAAGCTATAACATCGTAAAACGCATGAGTGTACTTCGCAATGTACTTGCAGGACGATTAGGACACACGGGTACGTTACGCAGCATTCTCGGCTGGTTTCCACAAAGTGATCTACAGCTGGCGATGAGAAACTTAGAGCGTGTCGGTATTGATTCTAAAGCATATCAGCGTGCGAGCAACTTATCTGGTGGTCAGCAACAGAGAATTAGTATTGCGCGTGTGTTAACACAAGAACCCGCTGTCATATTAGCAGACGAACCAGTCGCAAGTTTAGACCCACCAACTTCGCACAAAGTAATGAAGGACTTAAAGAAAGTTTCTAAGGAAGATGGGTTAACAACAATCGTTAACTTGCACTTTATCGATATGGCGATGGAATATGCAGACCGTATTATCGGACTCCGTGATGGTGAACTCGTGTTTGATGGTCCGATTTCAGAAGTAACGCCAGAAACATTTGTTGAAATTTATGGTCGTCCAATTAAAGAAGATGACTTACTCGGTAAAGATGATGAGCCGGAGGAGGTTGATTTAGAAGATGTCGTCAAATAAGTCCGCGAACGAAAACAATGGTAAACGTTCTGGACGCATCTCTTTAACATCCACTGTTCTTAAGGTGAAAATGTTACTCATCATTGCGGTGGTCGTCACGCTATACATACTAGCAGTCATCGCAACTGATTCGAATCCAATTCGAGTGATTGAAGGGTTTGAGCATATTTGGAACTTCGTCAAAGATGACTTGTTCCCACCAAACTTGGATTACTTTACTCGTGTTTGGGAACCATTACTAGAAACATGGAACATCGCAATTTTTGGTACGACTTTCGGGGCGCTTTTAGCTTTACCCGTATCATTTTTAGCTGCCGGTAATATAACAACGAATAAGTATCTATATAGAATTTTTAGATTTATATTCAATATTATCCGTACTGTACCTGAAGTTATACTCGCGGTGCTTTTTGTTGCCCTAGTTGGTATTGGAGATGTGTCAGGTATACTTGCGCTCACAGTGCTTACTGTCGGTATTATCGGAAAACTGTTAAGTGAATCCATTGAGTCAATAGATCCAGGACCGATTGAAGCGATCCAAGCATCTGGTGGAAATAAGCTTCAGGTGATTCGCTATGCGGTGTTGCCACAAGTATTGCCGCAGTATGTCTCTTATACGCTTTACTCGCTTGAGATAAACGTAAAAGCATCAGTTATTCTTGGTTTCGTTGGTGCTGGTGGTATTGGTATTATTTTACGTCAACAGCTCGCCATGTTTAACTACGACCGAGTTGCAACAATCATATTGACGATTTTTATCGTTGTAACAATTATAGACTTCATCAGTAACAGAGTAAGGGAGCGACTTGAATAATGGAAAATAGAGACAAAGTAAAAATTAATCAACTATTCAGTCGCAAAAAGAAAATGTACACCGCTGCAATTCTTATTATTCTTGCAGCTGTCTATATCGTCGCATTTTTATCGACACCATTTACAATTCGAAGTTCTTCAGTGTCTACACTTGAGACATTGAGACGACTTTTTATAGAACCATTAATCAACCCAGAATATTATAGTGGTTACCTTGAAATGATAGAATTAATGCTCGAAACGATTGCTATCGCTTATGCAGGTGTGACCGTTGCGACAATAATCGCAGTGCCAGTTGGATTTTTAGCGGCACGTAATTTACTTGGACCTTTATCTTATCTAGCAAAAGCTTTGTTGAACGCGATTCGTGCAATTCCTGAACTGATCTTTGCGATCATCTTCGTTGCATCAGTTGGTATTGGACCATATGCCGGGGTACTTGCAATCAGCATTAACTCTGTTGGAATGATCGGTAAGTTATATGCTGAAGTTATCGAGTCGATTGATGAGGAACCATTAGAAGCGATACGCGCATCAGGTGGTAACAGAATTCAAGTCATTTGGTATGGCGTCTTGCCTCAAGTATTGCCGGAGTTCGTATCCTATTCGCTGTATCGATTCGAAATCGATGTACGTGCTTCTACAGTACTCGGTATCGTCGGTGCCGGTGGTATCGGTGCGCCGCTTATTTTAGCAACGTGGCAGCGTAATTGGGAAGATGTAGGGATGATTTTAATCGTTGTTGTCGTCTTCGTAAGTATTATCGATATATTATCGGGTCAAATCAGAAAACGCCTTACTTAAATAAATTCAAACATGTTATATTGAGAATATCACGATTAATGGGGAACTATTATGAAGATATTCTCTTTATTTTTGGCTTACAATATTGCACTCGCTCGATTTTTATATCAAAGTAACAAACGCATTGTCATCACGAAGCGTGAAATCTCTTTAGACAGGTTGCCTAAAGAATTTTCTGGAATGACGATTGCTCACGTTTCTGATTATCACAATGCGTTTTTTGGCTTCCGTGCATCCAGATTAATCAAGAAGATTAAAAGCCTTGATGCAGATGTCATTTTCTTTACAGGGGATATAATTGACCGACGCACGCCAAATTTACGACGTGCAAAAACGTTTATTAAGAAGCTCGAACAACTGGGTGAAGTGTATTACGTCACAGGGAATCACGAAATTCATTATGACGAATTTAATAAACTATACGATGCCATTGGCGCATCAAAAATTAAAAATATATCGATGAATAGTGCTGTGCTGACGAAGGGGAATCAGTCGATACATTTAATCGGTATGAATGATGTGTGGTTTTATGGAGACGATGAAGACCCAGAGATTTATAATATATTCTATGAAAAGTTAAAAGAAAAGGTCGAGGGAAAGTCAGAGTTTAAACTATTGCTATCTCATAGACCAGAGTTGTTAGATCAATATGCTTCGCTCGATCTCGATTTAGTCTTTTCTGGACATGCACACGGCGGACAATTTAGAGTGCCGATTATAAAAGGACTCTATGCGCCACATCAAGGTGTCTTTCCAAAATACACAGAAGGTGTTTATAAAAAAGGAAATACACAACTCACTGTCAGTCGTGGACTTGGGAATAGTCGTTTTCCATATCGCTTATTCAACCGACCAGAAATTATTAAAGTGACGTTGAAGCGTAGCGAAGAATAAGAGGTGAATGAGATATTGAAACGAATACTGTTTACTATGATTTTACTCTTTAATTTCACGCACAATATTTCTGCAGATACGAATGATGATACCCAAGTTGACACGGTCACGGTAGATACAATGCCTGGCCGAGTGCCGCTCGATACGGAACTCAAACTGACTACAGCAACGCCGGATGCCGAGATCTATTATACATACAACGGTACGGTGCCAACGACTGAGGATTATAAGTATGACGGCAGCATCGTATTGGATGAGCCTGGCTCGTATACGATTACTGCCATTGCATTTTCGGACACTTTACCCGATAGTCATGTATCCCAGTGGACATACGTTGTCAATGATGGGGAATTTATGTTAATCCATGAAGTTCAAGGCCCTCGTCATGTTTCACCGTTTGATGGTGCGCCAGTTAATGATGTTTATGGCATCGTCACGTTCTATTACATGGATAGCGGCAATCATTATTTTCATATACAAACACCAGATGATTTAGTCGATCATGATCCAAATACTTCTGAGGGACTGCTTGTGTTTACCGCTAAAGAAGATCCGGTCGTTGAAGTGGGTGATGAGGTGATGATTTCAGGTACAGTTCAAGAGTTTTTTATCAACGGTTTTGAAGATAAAGAACAGACGGATCTACCGGTAACACAACTGAATGCACGTGAGTTTGCTAGCGGAGAGATTCGCGTGCTGTCACGTGGAAATGATTTGCCGTCGCCAATTCTTATAACATCAGAAGATATTCCAGATGAAATCGCTTCTCTTAATCATTTCAATGATGGACTGGACGACGTATACTTTGATGCTGAAAATTATGCGATTGATTTTTGGGAATCATTAGAAGGCATGCGTGTTCAAGTGAATGATCCATATGCTGTCGCACCACAACAACATGGCGATATCATCACGGTTTTAGATCAAAATCTAATCGATACGAATCATGGCGGCGTGTTGCTGACAGAAGAAGGACCATCGACTCAACTCATCCATTTTAGAATGCATGACAATCAAGAGGCGCGAGACTTCCCTATTAAAACGGGTGACTATTTCGAAGGACCACTCATCGGTCATGTCAGTTACGCGTACCAGTTTTATAAGCTCAATATTAGCTTAGAAGATATGCAAAATGCATTGGTTGAAGGCGACACGACACCGAAATCAACATCAATCGATGAAGCGGCTGACAAATTAACGATTGCGAGTTATAACTTAGAAAACTTCTCAGCATTTGAATTACAGACATCAAATGAGAAAGCGGAGCGTTTAGCACGGGCAATCGTCGATGATCTTGGTGCACCTGATATCATTGGTGTTACTGAAGTACAAGATGAAAATGGACCAATAGATGCTGGGAATCCAGGTGCACGTAAATCCTACACGAGACTCGTTAATGCAATCTATGAATATGGCGGCCCGCGTTATGAGTTTGCACATATTGATCCGATTGATAATCAAGACGGTGGTCAACCGGGTTCAAACATTCAAGTTGGTTTCCTCTACAATAGAGAGCGTGTCAGTCTCAAAGAAGGAATACCGCATGGTGGTGCATTAGACGCTGTCAGTTATCGAGATGGTGCATTGACATTAAACCCAGGTCGTATTTCGCCTGAATCAGAAGCTTTAAGCGGCACGCGTAAACCACTCGTAGCGCAGTTCGAATTCAGCGATGAGAATGTGCTCGTTATCGTCAATCATTGGAACTCTAAACGTGAAGACGATCCACATTTCGGTCGGTATCAACCCGCAGATACTGACAGTGAAGATAAAAGAATTCAGATCTCATTGTTAGTACAGGATTTTATCCGAGAAGTGATGAATGACAATGACGCTGCCAATATCGTTTCTCTTGGTGACTTCAATGCATTTCAGTGGGAGGAGTCGATGCTCATTCAAGAAGATGAGTTTATGACAAACATGGTTCATGAAGTACCAGCATCTGATCGCTATTCTTATATTTATAATGGTCATTCACAAGTGTTAGACCATATTTTTGTTTCAAATCATCTCGCTGATCAAACAATCATTAATCAAGTAAAAATCAATGCTGATTTCACTGATATGCATGGACGTGCGAGTGATCATGATCCGGTTATTATTCAAATAGATTTTTCGGACAATTAAATTTTGTTATTTCAAACGAGTACCTTAGTGTAAGGTGCTCGTTTTTTTGTAAAAACTGTAAAATTTGAGATATACGGTTGATATACATAGTGTTTATTGTTATTATCTTAAACGTTGTCGTTTTTATACATATCCGTATACAAATAATTAGGGGGGACGAACTTGAAAAACAAAAAGAGAAAAAGTAAAATTTCTAAAGTTTTTGTCTAAGGTGTAATTGCAATTGCAATCGTTGTTATTCTCGGTGCAATATTCCCAAGTGAATTCGGTGAAGTTGCAGGCGGCATTTCATCTTGGATTACGAAGTATATTGGTTGGTACTACATGATTCTCACGACGATGCTCGTATTTTTCTGTGTATTTCTCGTGTTGAGTCCCATCGGAAAGTTAAAGCTCGGTGCACCTGATGAAAAGCCTGAGTTTAAAACAATATCTTGGTTAGCCATGTTGTTTAGTGCAGGTATGGGTATCGGACTCGTATTCTATGGTGCGTCAGAACCGATTACACACTTTATGTCACCACCGACAGAAGAAGGTGGCACTGATGAAGCGATGATGGAAGCGATGCGCTCGACATTTTTACACTATGGATTCCACGCGTGGGCGATGTATGGTGTTGTTGCGCTCGGTCTTGCATACGCTCAATTTAGACGTGGTGAAGTCGGTCTATTATCTAAAGTACTCAGACCAATTTTTGGTGACCGTGTAGATGGTCCACTGGGTATTGTTGTCGATGTTTTATCTGTATTCGCGACCGTTATTGGTGTCGCAGTATCTCTTGGTATCGGCGCCATGCAAATTAATGGTGGTGTGAATTACTTGCTTGGAGTTCCAGTAAATACTTTTGTTCAAGGGATTATCATTGTCATCGTTACAATACTATTCTTGATGAGTGCATGGTCAGGGCTAAGCAAAGGGATTCAATATTTAAGTAACCTAAACATGATTATGGCTGGTTTGTTATTTGGAGTGATACTTATCATTGGTCCAACATTACTGATCCTAAATATGATGACTGCAGGTACAGGTCAATATTTAGGTACTTTCCTACAACAAAGTTTTGATATCGCACCACTTAATGAACAGAAAAGTGAGTGGTTGGATACTTGGACTGTGTACTACTGGGGTTGGTGGATGAGTTGGAGTCCATTTGTTGGTATATTCATCGCACGTGTGTCTCGTGGACGAACAGTGCGTGAGTTTATATTAGCGGTGCTTTTCGTACCGACAGTCATTGGTATTCTCTGGTTCAGTACATTTGGTGTAACCGGTGTGACGATTGCAGAGCAAGTGCCTGCGATATTTAGTATGAACGCCGAAGTACAGCTGTTTGCAGTCTTTAATGAATTGCCATGGAGTACATTATTATCTCTGATTACAGTTGTACTAATTGCTGGATTCTTTATCACCTCAGCAGACTCAGCGACATTTGTACTCGGTATGCAAACATCATTCGGATCGTTAACGCCATCGGGTATGATTAAAATTATTTGGGGTATTGCACTTGCTGCAATCGCTTATATCTTACTTCTCGCTGGTGGAGAAACCGGACTAAATGCACTGCAATCCGCAGCAATAATCGCAGCCTTACCATTTAGTGCTGTTGTTGTGTTAATGGCAATCTCATTCTATAAAGATGCCAGTGCAGAAATAAAGTACTTTGAGTTAACATTTACGCCGCATGAAGAGCGTTATAAGGAATATGTTGACGGCACTTTAGAAGAGTATGAAGAGAATTTAGAAGAATATAAAAAGAGTCTTAAAGACGATACACCAGGTATATAAATTTTTTAGCATATCCATTTCGGGTATGCTTTTTTTAATGCTGATTCAGTATAATATGAGTAAATAAATATTAGGGATGATCAGATGACAAAAATATTATTCACTGGAGACAGCATCATCGCTCGACCATTTTTGAATCATCAAGGAGAGACAGAGCTTAAAGCGTTAATTAGAAGCGTACCGTTTGCATTTACGAATTTAGAAGTGTTACCGATAGATTTTAAAGGTCATCATGCAGCACGTAGCGATGGCGCACACTTTTCAGCACCACGAGAAGTTTTACCGGACTTACAAAGTGCGGGATTCAATTTGTTTAGCTGTGCGAATAACCATATGCTCGACTATGGCGAGACAGGTTTGAAGACGCTGATTGATCATTTGAAAGAAAATGATGTGAGCTACAGTGGAGTAGGTCGTACACTCGGTGAAGCATCGGCGCCAACTTACCTTGATATTAATGATACCGTCGTATCACTGATTTCATGTGCATCCACAGTGTTCCCAGAAACAGTTGCAGGCGAACGCAACGATTTTACTGAGGGTCGTTATGGAGTTAATCCAATGCGATATGGATTAGAGTATCACCTTGATGAAGAGAACTTTAGTCACATGTCCCAGTTATTTGTATCCCTAGGATTGGATCAAATGATGAGACAGTCACAGGACCTTGGTTTCGTCAGCCGTAAACTGGAGTCAAACGCGGAGGTATTATACTTCCATGACTTTAATCATCGCGTCCAAAATGGCATTACTGCAAAGTTTGTAAATAGCGGAGTTAACGAGATAAAGACCTTTATAAATCAGACGGACGCGACGCGTCAAATTAAGTGGATTGAAGAAGCAAAAAGACGATCTGACATTTGTATCGTCAGTTTACATGCACATGAGAGTAAGTACGAACGCCAGTATCCAGCAGATTTCATAGGAGAGTTTGCGCGAGTTGCAATTGATCATGGGGCAGATGTCGTCGTCTGTCACGGTCCACATTTGCTACGTGGCATTGAGATTTATGAAGGCAAACCGATATTTTACAGCCTAGGGAACTTTATCGGAATGAATGATTTGGTAGAAAAATTGCCAGCGGGCAGTTACGACCGCTTTGGCTTGAGTAGCGATTTGTTGCCGAGTGAGGTGTTTGATATGCGAAGTGAAGGTGGGAAGAAAGGCTTCCCAGGACTCGATGACTTCTGGATTACAGTTATACCGGTTGTGAAGTTTGACGGTGATGATGTAGTAGAGATTGAGTTACATGCTGTAAGGATGAATAATGAGAGTGTGCAACATCGCGGAAAACCGTATTTAGTATACGGGGACGAAGCGCAGTATGTGATTGAGCATGTCGCGGGGTTGTCAGATGAGCTTGGGACGGAAATCGTGATGCGTGGCGATGTAGGGATTGTTCAGCTTTAGGTGACTGAAGATTTGTGGGTAGCCGTGTACGGCAAGTTTGAAAAATTTGGTATGCCGCACAGTTTGGGTTGTGAAGTGTGTGTCAAGTCGGAAAAAATTGGTCTGCCGCACATCTTGAACTGTTTAGTGTTACTCACAAGGCAGTATCAAGGGCTTGAGTAACACTTAGGTTAGTAAACTGTTACTCCCGAGGGAAAATCAATGACTTGAGGAACACTTTTGACCTTTATCTGTTCCTCAGACGATAAAATCTAGTGCTGCGGAACACTTTTGCCCATTAACTGTTCCTCAGATGGGAAAATCTAGTGCTGCGGAACAACAAGAGCCTTAAACTGTTGCTCGACAAATAAAAACTTGCGACAGCATCACAAAACAAACAAAAGCCCGGTGTGCGACGATGCCACAAAATCAGTCTCCACACACCGGTTCTCCTAATCATCATCCAATCACCAAATCACTCACTAAATATCATATCTGGTGCTGTGCCTTTTTCAATCACAATCTCTTCAACCAGATACTCTCGCAAAGTAGCCCAATCGATCTCGGCACCGATACCAGGCTCATCGGACACAGTCACTACACCATCACGCGCCACCACCGGCGGCACGATAATATCCTTATGCCAATATCGGTCTGAGGATGCGGTATCTCCAGGCAACGTAAAGTTACTCAAAGTAGTAATCGCTATATTATGCATGCGTCCGACGCCGGCTTCGAGCATGCCGCCGCACCACATCGGGATGCCATTTGCCTCTGCCAACTCATGTATCCTAAGCGACTCCGTAATCCCACCAACTCGAGCGATTTTCAAATTGATAATTTTACATGCATCTAAAGCAATCGCATCTTTTGCTGCTTTAAACGAATCGATGCTTTCATCCAGACACACGGGCGTTCGAATTTCCTTCTGTAACGCCGCATGATCCAGCATGTCATCATGACCAAGCGGTTGTTCAATCATCATCAAATTAAATTCATCCAGCTGCCTAAGCACAACAATATCATCCAAAGTATATGCAGAGTTCGCATCTGCCATAAGCGAAACGTCAGGATGCACTTCACGAATCTTTCGAATTAACTCAACATCTCGGCCGGGTTTTATCTTCACCTTAATGCGTTTGTACCCTTCTGACACTTTCTCAGAAACGCGCGCCACAACTGCTTCATCTGTATCTTCTAGGCCAAGTGAAACACCGACTTCAACAGATGATTTCACACCACCCAGTACTTCATGCAGTGGTTTTCCGAGTTGTTTAGCATACAAGTCCCAAACAGCACCCTCCAGTCCTGCTTTGCCCATGTTATTTCTTTTAAAGTTTTTCAACACATCACTTACACCATTTGGATGACTAATATCGGCATTCAAAACGAGGGGGATAAAATACTTCTTCATCGCAATGATTGAAGCATCTAAAAACTCTTCAGTATACAACGGGTCTTCATTCGATACACACTCGCCATATCCAACGAGTCCTGTTGAGTCAGTGACAGTCACAATCGTGACATGTCTTTTATCTTGTGTGCCAAAGCTCGTCGTAAATGGACTGACTAAATCCATACTTAAACGATAAATTGCTGCTGATTGTAATTGCATGTGTTACCTCCAAAAAAAGACACCTAATTTAGATGTCTTTGTAATCATAAGTTTTACAGATTAATTGGTGTTCCTTTTTTCTGTTGTAAATCTCTATACATTAAGTATAGTATAATGATCGATGGAATACCGAACAACAGTACGTTTAAGAGCGACATTAGTCCAGCAATCAGTTTGTTACCCTTAAAGAATACAGAGAATACACCAAAGAACATGACTGACTCTAATACCAAGTAACTGATTGCAAAGTCGCCGATAGATAATCCCATCAACCAAACGACGACAGCAATGATTGTTAGTATGAGACCGATATTCGTTGGTTTATACTTTCCTTTTTCAAGGATTTCTCCATCCCACATCTGTCCACCAACATAAAATGATCCAAACGGTATGAAAGAGACGACAGGAATATCTAAATTCATATGTTGACCGATTCTATAAAGCAAATAGTTTTGAATTAAATAGCGAATGAGTCCGAAAAACAGGAAGAATAGTAACACTAAAATTCCAACAGCAAAAATACCAAATAAAATTTCCAAATGTCTCACCCCTTCTTAATTTAATTATATCAAAAACAATCTTTATTTTCCTTTTATAAGGGGCGATAAAAACGGCGCTTAAATCTTTACCGAATAAAGACCTAAACGCCGTTTAAATATTTACTTAAAATCGTGCACGATTTGCTCTGCGATTAATCTTTTGTGCACTTCTATATGCATCAAAGACACAGATTACCCAGACAATCGGTAAAAAGATATAACCAATTAAAATCGTTGTTAAAAATCCATTAAGTGCTTGAATTAATATAAACAA
The DNA here is from genome assembly GCF_900110815.1 of Aliicoccus persicus. Classification (GTDB taxonomy): domain Bacteria; phylum Bacillota; class Bacilli; order Staphylococcales; family Salinicoccaceae; genus Aliicoccus; species Aliicoccus persicus. Next base: position 135,697 of record NZ_FOIT01000004.1, read on the forward strand.
AACACCTTTTATAATATGACCGTTGTAGATCTGCCCAAGTCCGTTGATCAACGCACTCAATACGGCAGCAGTACCGGCACTTTTTTGTTCGTGCATATCATCACCATCCAGTTACTTATATTTTACCATGAATAGTATTCATTTTTCTTCTCATCTGCATACGGCTCTTTAAACGGCCACCAGTTTCCTTTGTTAAATGTAACGACGAATGCCGGAATCAATAGTGGCAATACGATAAACGCATAGAAGAGTAGAGCAAATATAATCACGCTCGCCACTTGTATTAATATTGTAATGCCAGATGGGAATAGTGCTGCGAATGTTCCTGAGAGAATAATGACAGCAGTGATGACAATGACCCCCATCTTACGCACAGCAATTTCAATTGCTTCTCTTACACTATGTTGTTTCAACTCTTCGGTGAACCGGTCGATGACAAAGATTGAATAGTCAATACCAAGTGCCGCAAATATAATCAAACTAAAGAACGGTACTGCCCAGTTGAAGTCACCAAATCCTAGTAATCCAAGTAACCAACTCGAGAATGTAACAGATGCAAAATACGTAATGAATATTGAACCAATCATATAAATTGGTAGTATAAATGACTGAAACAATACAGCGAGTATCACGAACAATGTGATGATAAAAATCGTCACAACACGTGTATAGTCAGCGGATGATACATTATCTAAGTCGCGGTTTACACTTGATACACCCGTATAGTAAACGTCTGAATCTTCGATACCAAGTCTGACAAGTTCAGTTTCTACTGTCGCTTCGATTTCATCTAACGCTTCCATCGCTTCTCGCGTATATGGATCAAGTGCCAAGACAACATCTAAGCGCATCGCTTCATCATTGTATACGTAATGATCCATCGCATCTTGCAGTGCTTCATCTGTGTAGTAGTCTTCTGGAATATTAATACCTGAGCCTGTAATTGCGTCATTCTCAGAAATGTCATCGATCGCAGTCGTCATATCCGCAAAACCTTGCGACATTTCATCTAGACCGTCAATCATCTCATCGATTCCAGTCGTTACTTCTTCTAAGTTTGTCTCAATTTCGGTTAACCCAGCACCGATTTCCTCTAAACCTTCCGCTGCTTCAGTTAGACCGGTATCAAGTTCATCCAGTCCACCCATGTCTTCTTGTGCAGCAGTAATTTCTTCATTCGCCGCGCCGATGCCTTCTGCGACTTCTAACAAGCCAACTTGAACTTGTTCTAACTGCTCAGCAACACCATAAATATCTCCACTAAACGTTAAGTATTCATTGATTTCTGAGAGTGATTGTTCAATTTGTTCTACACTTGTTTGTAGTGTGCCTAACCCTTCTTCACTCTCATCTTGAGTGTCTCCTTCAGGCACGCCTTCATTGAGTGATGTTACAGCATCAGTTAAACCAGTTTCAATTTCAGAGAGCCCTTCTTCCATCTCACCGAGACCTGTTGATATTTCTCCCAAGCCATCATTGATTTCAGTCAGGCCATCAGTAATTTCTGCTACCCCTTCGTCCATCTCTGTAATACCGTCTGCCATCATATCTATTTGATATAAGACGCCAAATTCCTCAATTGCTTCCCCAGCAGGACGGGTAAACGTTTGAACTTCTTGAACTGCTTCAATTTGACTGATCGTCTCTGCCAACGTTTCGATTTGAGTCAATGTTGAAGGTGTCATCAACGTATCATTTGGTTTTACAATGACTTCGACAGGGAACAATTGGCCTTGGTCAAAGTTTTCATTGATGACATGTGTTGCATGGACAGCTGAATGCGTATCACTGATTTCTTCAATCGCATTGAAGTTTACGTCTTCGTTGTAAAAATAACTCGACACTGCCAGCAATGCCACGACGATAAAAATAACACGTGTTGGATGCTTGATTGAGAACATGCCAAGCGGTGTCCATAATTTACTTTCTTTAACAGAAGTAATTTTAGTGTTCGGCCAGAAAATATACTTACCGAATAATGTCATCAAGAGCGGTAAAATTGTGTAGAGTGCAATTAATAAGAATAATATACCTACAGCAACACCGACAGCGCTACGGTAAATTTCAAAGTTTGCAAAGTAGAGTACACCAAATACGATTGCACCACTGATACCACTGATAAACACCGTTTTACCGCCTGTTTTAAATGTGTTCAACACGGCTTCTTTCTTATCGTGTGAATACAGCTCTTCCTTAAATCGATTGAGTAGCAATATACAATAATCGGTTCCGATACCGAATAGTATGACGATTAAGAAGCTCTGGGTTTGTGGGGAGATTGGGAACCCAAACCACTCCACAAACCATCCGACAAATGATTGTCCAATCAAGTAGGCGACTCCAACGACAATCACGGGAACAATCGGTGTGACAAGTGATCTAAACATGATGATCAAGACAGCGACAACGATGATGAGTGTGAACATTTCTGTCGAACGTATACCATCCATTGCATCTTCTTCTACTGTGCGTTGTACGAGCTCTGCAGACGTCATAGAGACTTCAGCATCTGTTGAATTTAACTGTTCAATTTCTGATGCCTTATCGAGTATGTATACCGCATTTCCAGTGTATTCCATCGGAATAATTACGACACCGGCATCTTCATTTACCATATTACTCCGCAAATCCGCATCGATATCAAAGGGATTCGTCACGTTTTCAATATCTTCAATCGATGAAATGTCGTCGATATACGTTTCGATTGATGCTTGGTGATCGGATGTTGAATCTTCGAACTCTAAAACGAGACTCATCACTTCGGTGTCATCTCCGATAGATTCCAAATATTGACGTGCATCTTCACTCGGTGCACCGTCAGGTAACTGGATATCACCTTTTTCTGCTGCGAGTTCTGTTAAGTCAGGTGAGTAGTAAAAAGCTGCACCCGCACCGATAATTAATATGATCGAAAATAACCATCTAAATTGTAAAATTCTTTTCATTAATCGTTCCTCCAAGTAAATGTTTCATCATGACATCGGTTGCTTGACTTAGTTCTGAGCGTTCATTGTCACGAAGATGGTCAATGCTTTTTTGTACTTCCACTGTTATTTCATGGGTCAATCGCTTGAGGATTACTTTTGCCTCTGGCGTTAAATAGATGAGTTTTGATCGTTTGTCATCTGTTAAAGTATTCTCTCTGACTTCAATCAATGCTTTTAACTCTAATTTCTTTAGTACTTGTGTGACTGCACTTTTGTTTACGTCAAGCATTTCAGCCAATTCTGTTGGGTATGCGTGTCCATTGATCAAAACATACTCTATAATTTTGATTTGTGTGGCAGACATATTATGTTCAGTAATCACATTGTTGATTGCGCTAAAAATGTTTGTGTATCCATAACCAAAAATCTTAGATAAGTTATTAACGAGTGTATCGTGATTGTTCATTCGCATTCCTTTCATGTAGTTTAGTGGTATTAACTTTATTCATGTGCAAGAATATCAGAATAAATGAGAAATATCAAAGAATTTTCATCAAATATTTATGATAATTTTATCGCTAAATAGAGATGTTTTTGTTAGTGTTGTAAGTGGATAAATGTTAGTATTCTATTACTTGATAGATTCGGAATGAATGAAGGAGCAAGCACATGAGAGCATTGAAATTAATCGTTGTAGGAGTGGGTACGGCGTCACTACTCGTGGCATGTAATGGACAAGATGCAAGTGTAGAAAAGAATAATGCTTTAGAAGAAACAGAGGGTACTGCTTCAAGTGAAGAAAGTGTGAAAACCTTCGTTGCGAGTTCGGATACAGATGATGACGAAGTTGAAGATCATTCAGATCATCCGGTCATTCAAGCATCGGATGCATTGGAAAGTTATGAAGCTGATGTAACAATCTTAGCATCAATTGATAACAATGATCCCGAACGATTAGAGTTATATATTAGAATGGTAAACGGTGATTCACCACAACTACACATTCGTGCAGAAGATGCTGACCGAACAATTCACACGGATGGTAAAACGTACCATAACAATGGTGTGGAGTGGGTAGATATTACTGGAGATGTTGCATTTGAACAGCTGCACCGCGTCACATATAAAAGCGCAGCAGATTTGTTTGTCACACTTGAAGATCGGTTAGAAGAAAATGAAGAAGACGGTAAACTCATTTATACGTACTCAGGCAATGATTCTGACATCCATACGATGTTCGAAGAGTTCGTTGGTGTTTCATTTGGTGTCGTAGATACGACTGATAATGAAAATGAAATCCAGATTGAAATAGACAGTGAGACAATGTATATAACGTATATCGATTTCAAAAGTCGTGGGGAAGATAGTCAAGGTGAATTCTCATTAGAGAGTTCAGTAGAATTTTTAGAGTTTGATAATGTCGATGACATCGAAGCACCAGATGTTAGCGAATAAGTTAGATAATTAAAACCACTTGCTGCAAATTATTCCAGCAAGTGGTTTTTTATTATGACTAATTTTCAATTGGTTTTAAAAACATTTCCAAATGCTCGCGTTCATGTTCTAACTTTGGTGGAAGCACGAGTGATTCTCCTAAAGATTCAAGCGGTTCATCCACTTGGAATCCTGGGCCTCTTGTAGAAATCTCGACAATAATATTACCGGGGCCACTAATGTATAGTGCTTTAAACCAAAATCTATCTTTAATACCACTGTTTGGCCAGCGCTCTTCATGTACAAGACGTCTCATTTCTTCTAAATCCTCATCCGATTCTACATTGAGTGCAAAGTGATGTACGCTGCCGTAGCCGCCTTTTTCAACGGTTGAATGTCGTGCCTCAACAACATAGACAAACTCGTTGCCAAACTGAACGATTGCTTCTTCCGCATCTTCAGTTAGGAGTGTTCCTCCGACAAGTTCCATCAACCCGATAAACGGCTTCTTATGCTGAACAGTTACTTCTACAGCAACAATACCGTGAATGGCAAATTCTACTGGAATATCTTCTACAACATTTGGTGTGATGTCTGTTGGTGCTTCATCAACGACAAGAGCCATGCGGTGTTTTTCACTATCTTCAAAGTTCATCATCGTTTTACCAAATCGTTCCACAATGCCTTCGTGGTAGATTTCTCGTTCAATAAATCTTTCCTTAAAGAAATCGAGCGCTTCTCTAGATGGAACTCTGAACAATGTACGTGTAATGCCATTTGTCCCTTTGCGATATTGTGCGCTGTTGACAATTTCAAAAAATGTCATGTCAGTGCCTGGTGTTCCTTTGTAATCTGCATAAAATAAATGATACATACTGCTATCGTCTTGGTTAACTGTTTTTTTAACCAAGCGAAGACCCAGTGCTTTCGTATAGAAATCATGATTGTCGAGTGCCTCTTTCGTAATCGCGGACACATGATGCATACCATTTGCTTTCATAAGCACAACTCCTTAAATTCATCTTAAATTAAGTATATAATAGAAATATCATATTCTCGAGTGAGGTGTTTACAATGAAACACTTATTTATTGAAGGTGAATCGGATTGGACGTTAATACTGCTCCATGGAACAGGCGGACGTGAAACAGATCTGTTGGAGTTCTCCACGATGGTGGACCGTAGGGCAAATATTCTCGCCTTTCGTGGCAACGTCATACAAGACGATCAAACGCGATTTTTTCTGCGTCATGTACACAACGTCTACGACGATGAGAGCCTAGAGCAAGAAGGCCATCTGTTACATGATGCGTTGATTAAATGTAGTGAAATATACGATATCGATTTAAAGAAGAGTATTTTTATCGGCTATTCTAACGGTGCAAACATGGCTGCTTACTACACATTGAATATTGAAAGTGATGTTGCTGGTGCGGTATTCTTACATCCTGCTTATCATTCCTCGTTAATGAGTGATGTATCATTGCTTGGTAAATCCTATTTAATCACTGCTGGCGCACGCGATATGGTTGCACTTGCTGGAGATGCTTATCAATTGAAGAAACATCTTGAGTTACGTGGTGGCTCGACAGAAGTGAAATTAAATGATGGGCCACATGCCATCATGTCTGAAGAGTTGATGGAAGCGCATGTATGGTTTTTAAATTTAAAGAAAAGTCTCGAAGATGAATGACGGAATTTCTTTATATTGTTTATGAAGTGATCTTACCGATACTCATCATTGTTGTTTTAGGATATATCGTTCAATTAAAATACAATTTAGATTTAAGCACGCTATCAAGACTGACGATATTTTATATATTGCCAGGTTTTATTTTTATGACATTATATCGAACGGCAATTGATTTAGGACAGTTTCTATCCATCTTTGGCATACTGATTATTTATGCCGGAGTAAGTTTTCTAATCGCTCAAGTCATTGGCCATTTCATGGGGCTCAGTCGTGATCGACAAACATTATTTACAAACTCAAACATATTTTACAATGCAGGTAACTATGGTGTGCCGGTCAATGATTTAGTGTTTCGCTCCGATCCGTTTGCGATGATGACACAAGTGATGATTATCATCTTCCAGAATATCTTTGTGTTCACATATGGTATCGTGTCGCTCAGTGCAAAGGATACGAGTAAACTTAAAGCGATGCTCGGTTACTTCAAGATGCCAATATTTTATGCGGTGCTACTGGGATTACTCGCAAGCATATTCAATGTCAATTTACCATCACCAATCGAGTCGTCATTCGAATACATCAGGCAATCGATGGTCGCGATCGTTCTATTCATACTCGGTGCTCAAATCGCACAGATAAAATTCACGCGACTAAGTAAATCGGCATTTGTCGCCACGCTGACACGCCTCATAGTCGGACCAGTTATGATGTTTCCGATCATCTTGATATTTGGATTGGATGGAATCGTTGCGCAGGTGTTACTGATTGCTGCAGCTTTACCATCAGCTGTCAACAGTGTGATTATCGCGCAGCAATATACAGATGACTCGAGTTATGCAGCAGAAATCGTCATGATGACAACTTTATTGAGTCCTATCACAGTTTCAGCTACAATATTTATAGCGAACATTTATTTTGGTTAGGTTTATTCGATTTTCATTTGTGGTACAATATTTTTAATCAACAGTTGTTTGAAGGAGAAGTTCATGGTTAATATTGCAGATTATTTAACAGAGTACAAAGTCCAAGATTTAAAACGTTTATGTAAGACATTAAATGTCAATAACTATTCGAAATTAAAAAAAGAAGAGTTAATTGATGAAATTGTAAAAGCTCAAAAGTCTGAAGAAGCAGCACGTTATGCGTTTTTATTTATCGATGATGTATCTTTCAATAACTGGAAGAATTCAGCAGGTAACAATGATGAATCCGCTAAATACTCACTAGAAGATATCTTTGGATTATATATCATGGGCTACGCATTTGAAGATAAAGACAATGAAGACACGTTCTTCATTACGAAAGTTGTTTCTGATCTTTTTGAAAAAGTAAATACCGAAGAGAACAAAGAGTCGCGTATCGATGTTCAAAGAAAGCTGAACTTGATTCGTGCAGCGTTACATCTATACGGTATTGTTAGCATTGAACAGCTATTGCACTTGTTCAAAAAATATTACTCTCAAGAGATGGATCAAGACGCACTTATCGAGTTTTTAGAAGAATCACCATATGAGATTACAATTGATACCGATAAAGGTGAAATTGTTATCGATGATATGACGGATGAACAGTATGAAGTTGTGAAACGTCTTCAGAAAAACCGTCCTTACTTCGAACCTGAATTTGCGAAGTTTATCAAGTTCAGTGACCCGAACTATATCGATGAATCTTCACATCACGTGTGGGTGAGAGAATGGGTTGCTAAAAATATCGAAGGTGACGAGACAGAAAAATATCAAAATTACATTGGAATTCTACAACTTGTTATGCAAGGTGGAAACCAAAATCAAGTCGTGCAATTTTTGGCGAATCTCAATGTTGAGTTTAAAAATACAGCTGCTCAGAAAGAATTCTTTAAACACATTGAAGGTGTATTAAATAATACACGTCACTTTAAGTTTAGAGGCCACAAAGAATCTGAACTTAAAACAAAAACAATTGTAAAAGAAGAAAAAGTTGGACGTAACGATCCTTGTCCGTGTGGCAGTGGTAAAAAATATAAAAAATGTTGTGGAAGATAACATAGATGGCCTTGCATTTTGCGAGGTCTTTTTTTAAATTATTTTGGGGGCATATACATATGAAACATTATAATTATCCTTATCAAAACTCTAGGTTTAGTACGTATTCAAAACGTGGTATGGTGGCGACGAGTCATCCGTCAGCATCTCAAGCAGGGATGCAGATGCTTGCTCAAGGTGGTAATGCAGTCGATGCTGCAATCGCAACAGCAGCGATGCTAACAGTTGTTGAACCGACTTCTAATGGAATTGGTGGCGATGCGTTTATGATCGCGTGGATCAATGGTGAGCTTGTCGGTATGAATGCGAGTGGACGTTCTCCGAAAAAATTAAGCATGGATGAGATTATGGGACGTGGATTTGAAGCGTTGCCTAAGTTTGGTTGGTTACCTGTTAACATTCCAGGTGTACCCGGCGCATGGGGCAGTTTAATTGAGAAATATGGTCGTTTATCTTTAAAAGAAGTGCTAGCACCAGCAATCACTGCAGCGCGAGAAGGATTTGTGTTGACGCCAACAGTTGCGAAATTCTGGAAGAATGCATATAGAAATTTTAAAAATCATGAGGCGAATTTCCCTGAGCTCAAGCATTGGTTCGAAACGTTTGGTGAGGCTGAAGTCGGCACGGTTAAAAAGTTACCTTTCCATGCACAAACGCTTGAAACACTAGCTGAGGAAGGCAGTGATAGTTTTTACACTGGATCACTTGCTGAGAAAATCGTGAAGTTTTCAAGTGAGGCAGGTGGACTGATCACAAAAGAAGATTTAAAAGCGTTCAAAGTTGAATATGTGACACCGATAACTAAAAACTACAAAGGTTATGATATTCATGAAATACCACCAAATGGGGATGGTATTACAGCGTTGATGGCGCTAGGCATGTTACAGGGTGATGATTTTGCATCACTGGATGCAAATGCGTACCACCATCAAATCGAAGCGATGAAACTATCGTTTGCGGATACGATGAAGTTCGTGAGTGATGCTGACACAATGCGGGTGACGTCAGAAGCAATGCTAGACGATATGTATTTAAAAGCGCGCCGTGCATTAATTGGGGAAGAGGCTGAAGTGCGCGAGCATGGTGATTTAGAGAGAAGCGGTACGGTTTACTTAGCGACTGCCGACCAATTTGGGAACATGGTGTCTTATATTCAAAGTAACTATATGGGATTCGGTAGTGGTGTTGTCGTGCCTGAGACTGGTATTGCGCTTCAAAACCGTGGGCATAATTTCTCGATGAATAAAGAAGATGCCAACTATGTAGGTGGCGGTAAAAGAACATTCCATACGATCATACCTGGGTTCATAACAAAAGATGGCGTGCCCGTGGGACCATTTGGTGTGATGGGTGGATTTATGCAACCACAAGGTCACTTGCAAGTTGCAATGAACTTAATCGACTTTGGTATGAACCCACAGAGTGCGCTCGATGCGCCGAGGTGGCAATATATTCAAGATAAGACGGTGGAAGTAGAGGACCGTTTCCCAGCTGATATTGCACGTGAACTGATGCGACGTGGCCACAATATTAAAGTAAATCTTGAACCGAATTCTTTCGGTCGTGGACAAGTGATTATGCGTGATCCTAAGACAGGCGCTCTTGTTGGTGGTACGGAATCACGAACAGATGGGTCAATCTCTGCATTATAATTATATATAAAAAAGCCGGCGGTATGATGATGTGATGATCATCTAATCGCCGGTTTTACTTACTTAATAATAAATTCAAATGAATCCGAACGGTTGGAAGGGATACTGATTCTAATGCTATCCGCTTCTTGACGAGGTTCAATCAGCAACTCTGTACCGACATCTGAATATCGCACAGTTTCTATAAATGACTCTCCATTGTAATACGATACATATGCAGAATTATTAATTGCATATGAGCGCGATGGGTCATACTCGATTGGTTGACTTAATACCATGTCGCTATTATTGTGCATGAGCTGACCTTCATAACCCATCCACACACCTTGCTCTACAGTTGTTGGATCGAATAAATTTTGACCGGGTTGTGGACCTTCAGGTTCTTCCTCAACTTCGGGTTCCTCTTCCGGTTCTTCTTCCACAACCTCTTCTTCTATTTGTTCTTCCTCTTCTTCAGCTTCAGCTTCGGCCGCTTCTTCAGCGGCTTTTGCGACGAGTTCCTCGTGCACTTTAACGTGTTCATCTATCGTCATACCACGCTCTTCTTCTGCTGAACTACATCCCACAAGAAACAAAGAGATGAATGAAAAAATTATGATATATCTCATGTCAATCATGCTCCTTAAACTAAATTTCAGCGTATCGGTTAGTAATAACCTCTTTCATATTGCTCAGGTATAAATGAGCGTGCACTTTTATCGATTGCCTGTTCTTGGTTTAATACCCAATGTGGGTCACGAAGTAACGCACGGCCAATTGCCGCTAAGTCACTAGCACCCGATGAAACAGCATATTCTGCGGTACTCACATCATCTAAAATACCGACAGCGATGACAGGCACATCACACGCCTCTTTTACTGCACGGGCAAAGTTTAGCATGTATCCAGGGTATGCACCAGTGAATCTAGATTTTGAAGGCGTGCCTTCACCACCGGCAGATACATGTAACATGTCGACGCCAGCTTCGACGTAACGCTTACACATATCAATACCGTAATCTAAGTCATATCCACCCTCTGCAAATTCATATACAGAAGTTCTAAACAGCAGTGGCATGTCATCAGGCATGACTGATTTGACAGCTTCTACTACTTCAACACCAAATAAGCTGCGGTCTTGACCATACTTATCGTCACGGTTATTGATGCTTGGTGACTGGAACTGGTGAATTAAATAACCATGTGCACCGTGAATTTCTATTGTATCAAATCCAGCAGCAACTGCACGAGCGGCAGTATCTTTATATTTCTGTACCATCGCTTCTGTTTCTTCGGTCGTTAAGGCATGTGGCGTCTTGTATCTTTCGCTATGTGCGATATCAGATGCCGACACAGGTGTTTTGGCGTCTGTCGCTTTACGACCTGCATGTGCAATCTGAATACCGATCTTCGCACCATGTTGATGTACAGCATCTACTATTCTCTTAAGTGCAGCTTGCTGTTTATCATTCCATAAGCCAAGACAATTGTCCGTAATACGACCGTCCGGCTCGATGTTCGTCATTTCAACGATGACTAAACCAACACCACCGATAGCACGCGATGTGTAATGAACGAAATGCCAATCGTTCGCAATGCCATCCTCTGCACTATATTGACACATCGGTGCCATCACGACGCGATTTCTTAATGATAAGTTTTTAAATTGATACGGCTGAAATAAAGTATTCATAAATTAAATCCCTTCAGTTATTTACCAGTTTTGTTAAATTCTATTATACGAGATTTGATTTCGTCACGCACACTGCGGAATGTCTCCATGATCTCTTCCTCTGTGCCTGTCGCTTGTGCTGGGTCAGGAAATCCCCAATGATCACGATCGATATGCGGTGGAATGTACGGACAATTATCACGCGCGTCTCCACATAATGTGACAACTAAATCAGCTTTGTGTAAAATATCCGTTTGAATGAGTGAAGATTCTTGATTGGAGATATCGATACCATCCTCTTCCATAACAGCAACTGCACGTGGATTTAATCCGTGTGCCTCAATACCCGCAGAATGCACTTCATAGCCTTCAAGTAGTACTCTCCCATATGCTTCAGCGATCTGACTGCGACAAGAGTTACCAGTACATAAGAAATATATTGTTTTCATAGAGAATCTCCTAATATAAAATTAATAACCAAATCCATAATCCAAACAATGTAACAAATAATACTGGTATCGTAATTATGATACCGACTTTAAAATAATAACCCCAACTAATATGCACACCATATTGTTTTAAAACGTGAAGCCATAAAAGTGTCGCAAGCGAACCAATCGGTGTGATCTTAGGTCCAAGGTCAGAACCGATGACATTCGCATACACCAAACTCGTTTGAATCAATCCCGTTGCACTTGATTCAGCAATGGATAGCGCGTTGACCATAACCGTTGGCATGTTATTCATAAGAGACGATAAAAGAGCAGCCAAAAACCCCATACCCATCGTACTTGCAAATAGACCATGCTCAGAAAAACTGGCAATCAATTGGCCTAAATAATTTGTAAGACCTGCGTTTTGTAATCCAAAAACGACAACATACATACCGAGTGAAAATGCGACGATGTCCCAAGGCGCACCTTTGATTACTTGTTTAATCGGAACAGCTTCGCTACGTCTTGATAATATTAGCAAGACAATTGCAACACCAGCAGTGATGAATGATACAGGAATTTCAAGTGGTTCACTGATGAAATATCCAATCAGCAAGATGATTAATGCGTACCAAGATACATTAAATAGAAATGGATCTTTTATCGCGTGGTTCGGTTGTTTTAAATGGCTGAGTAAATAATTGTCTGGCAAGTCTTTTCTAAAGTACAGATAAAGTACGACGAGACTAGCGATAATTGAGAACATGTTTGGAACAATCATGTGCATGGCATATTCTATAAATCCGATATTGAAGAAATCGGCAGAAACGATGTTGACCAAGTTGCTGACGATGAGCGGTAGGGAAGCAGAATCTGCGATAAATCCACAGGCCATGATGAATGGTAACACCATTGCTTCTTTGAAATTTAAATGCCGGACCATTGCTATTACGATTGGCGTGAGTATGAGTGCCGCACCGTCATTTGCAAATAATGCTGAGATTGCTGCGCCGAGTAAAATGATAAGAACGAATAACAATAATCCGTTGCCGCGTGCAATGTTCGCAATGTGGAGCGCTGCCCATTCGAAAAATCCGATCTTATCGAGGACGAGTGAGATCATGATTAGAGCGACGAAAGTAAACGTCGCGTTCCAGACGATACCCCATACGGTCCATACATCTTGCAGTGAGACGATGCCAATTGTGAGTGCGATGAGTGCACCGGCGACAGCAGTGACACCGATGTTTAATCCGCGCGGTTGCCAAATGACGAAAGTGAGCGTAACAATAAATATGAGAACGGCGAGTGAAATGAATAAAGGTGTCTCTTGAATGATGTTTAACATTTGCACGCCTTATTGCCGCAATCGAAATCAACTTCATCGAGTAATCCATCATATGTGTTTAAAATGTAAGAGATGATGGGGTAGTGTTCATGACTTTTATTGGCGGATATATAAGTGAAGTAACCACGTTTTTCTTCAATGATCAAATCAATTTCTTTTAGTTTTTTTAAGTGTTGGCTAATTGCCGGTTGGCTCATATTGAAACATTCGGTTAAATCATTTTGACAGCATTCATGATTACTTAAAATGAACATCATCTGTAAGCGAGATGGATCAGAAATTACTTTTAGGTAATGAGTGAGAGAATCAATCATAGTATTGTTCACGCCTTTCGTATAAGTGTTTGCTTATATGAATTTATCATAGATTTGGTGAAGCGTCTATATGCAGATTAGATTAATTTTAATCGGGTATCTGATATACTCGAGAGAGAAATAAAAGGGGGACTTTTATTATGAAAAGCACAACAGAGTGGCTCGGCGAAGCAAAATTTGAAGCTGTCGGAACTCGTACAGATAACAAAGTCTTGATGGAAGGTCCAGAGAGTCTTGGTGGAACTGGAGAAGGCCAGTCACCGATGGAAATGCTATTACATGGCGTTGCGGGATGCATGTCGATCGATATTAAACACATCTTACGCCATAAATTCGATGATGTTAAAAAGCTTGTTGTAGAAGTAGAAGGGGAACGTCAAGAAGATTATCCACAGAAATTCGTGAAATTAGATATCAATGTTAAAGTGGACGGCGACGTACCGGGTAAAGATGTATTGCGCGCTGCAGAGCTATCGCGAGATAAATATTGTTCAGCAGTAAACAGCTTAAGTGCAGAAGCAGAAGTCCACGCGTATTTGAATGGGACAAAACTATAGAAATTTTGTTTGATAATTGCCAAACTCAGTGAAAATGTGCTGAGTTTGGTTTTTTAGGATGAATTCATTTATGCGTTAATCAATCTGCGAGTCCGTGAGCGAGTCTCATTGACATGTAAATCCATTTGCGTGTCAGTGAGCAAGTTTCATTGGAACGCAAATCAATCTGCGTGTCTATGAGCAAGTTTCTTTGGAACGCAGATCAATCTGTGTGTCAGTGAGCAAGTTTCATTGGAACGCAAATCAATCTACGAGTCAGTGAGCAAGTTTCATAGGAACGCAAATCAATCTGCGAGTCCGTGAGCGCATCTCATAGTCTGTCAAATCCATCTGCATGCCCGTGAGCGCATCTCATAGTCCGTCAAATCCATTTGCATGCCCATGAGCGCATCTCATAGTCCGTCAAATCCATCTGCGTGCCCTTAATACCAAAAAGAGACGAACCTAGTCCGTCTCTCTTTACTCGTCCTCATCATTCGAATCATCGTCTTCATCTTCATCATCATCACTCGAATTCAAACTGTCGATATAATCCTGATCTTGCTCGTATAGTTCGGTAGACTCAAAAGGTCCGTTGAAATATATAATTGCCGTTACATTATCTTGCCAGTCGTAGTTCATGAGTATGGTTCTATCGTCTCCCGCACGGTTGCTATAGTCCATTCTAAAATTGATGACGTCATCTTCAATCGGCCATCCAAATGTATTAACGGCTTCGACTTTCGTCATGTCATCTACCGGAACGATAAATCCATTGATTCTCAGTTCGGATGGATCACTATTTTCTACGGATTCTGGGAAATTGAAACCGATATGTTCGTAATCATAATATACACCATCAATACCAAACTCTTCACTCAATGGTTCCCCAAAGCGCGCAACCATCTGTTCGTATGATGAATGTAGTGTAATACCACGGTATTCGTATGTTCCGCTGAAGAATGAACCTGCAAAGTTGGCAGCAGAGACATCAATTTCTTCAACTTCAACCTCCTCAACGTCTGTAAAATCTCCGTCAGATGTCGGCTCGTTTTCTGATCGTTCAAAAGTAATGTAGTCTGGACGTGATGGTGAGCAACCAACGAGCAGTATTACAACGAACAATAGTATGAGGTGTCTCATGAGGTACCTCCAATCATATATTGATATGTAGTTATCGATGGAAAAGTTTAAGAAATCATCTATAATTATTATATGAAAAATATGACCTTTAATCTAGTGAGGCCCATTAAATGTTGGAAATTAATCAGCTCTATATGCAACTTCCAAATATGTCAATCAAGCTTGAAAATGCAGTACTTAAGCCGGGTTTACATGTCATCATCGGACCGAATGGTGCGGGTAAGACGACATTATTACATGGCATAATTGGCTATGGTCAGCAGATAAAAAACCGTGGCATTTTGTACAACAAACGAAAACTAAATGACACATCTGACGTCATCAGCTTTATGCCGCAGGAGAACCCGAGGTTCGGCATACATGTTGATGAATATTTGCGTTTAACTGGAAACTCCAATGATGCCAGTCAAAGTATCGCACGATTCTCTCTTGAAGAATTCTTAGACCAGCCAATTACGACGCTCAGTGGTGGGGAGTTTAAGCGTGTGCTTTGTGCGCAAGTACATCACGAGAACAAACCGGTGATTCTTGCAGATGAAATTGAAGCGCACTTGGATATTAATCAGAAGTACTTGGTAATGGATTGGTTAAAGGAAGAGGCGAAAACGAAAATAGTCATCGCGAGCATTCATGATTTGAGCCTCGCAATGACTTATGCAGATTCGGTCACACTGATGCATGACGGTAATTTTATTGAACTGACTCAAGATAAAAACAAGCTATCTGAAGATAAACTATCATATGCATTTAACACATCATTAAAGATAAGGGATGTCGATGGTCGCTTGATGGTTATACGTAGATAGCGCCGAGCGCGCCTGAAAATTCACCTTGCTCCACGATGTACGTATTCGCACCGAGCATCTGACCATAGCGGTGACTAATTTCATGCATGACATCATTGTTTGTTAACGTTGAACCGATGAGGACAATATTTTTCATATCACGTGTTGCACCAATTGTAAGTCCGATTGTCATGACAGTTTCGGCAATCAGTCCAGCGACTGCCTGAACTTTATCGGCATCTGTAATGTTGCTCGTATCGTTTAGCACGTATGCAAAATTACTCGCCGTCAAATCTCCGGGAATGGGTGGCTCTTCATCACCGTAAATATGTTTTACTTTAAGATCGACATGATCTCTGTTTCCCTCAGCAGATAAACGGACGAGTGTATCGAAATCACTTTCTCCGACGAGGAGTTGTGACAACCCAATAAATGTTCCGCCACCAACGCCAGATCCACCGATACGTTTCTGCGCATCGTCTTCAGCAACATGGATGCTCGTACCTGTCCCAACATTCAAATAAACGAATCGATCTATATTGATATCTGCTTCTTTAAGGATGCGCTTTAATCCAGTAAAAGTCGCATCAAACTCTTCGAGAGTTTTTACGTTACCAGTTAGTTCAGCCGCAAACAGTGCAGACTTACCACCCGTTACAAAGTAGTTCGCATCGGGATAATCTCTATTTAATTCTTCAATGAGTTTTCTATATTCCTCTGAATTTCTTTTATAAAACACACGACCTGATGGTGCATCGAGGACGATTTTCGTCAAAGTACCACCGGCATCTATACCTATGTTCATTTCAAAGCACCTACTTTTTTTGTATTATCATATCACGAATTAAAATTTGTAAACACTAACGTTTCATATTTATGGAAGTATGGTATAAATATAGAATGAAATAAAAACGACCGGCGAAGGAGATGTAGTAATGGAACAAATTACGTTGAGACCTTATGAGCAAAGTGACAGAGAGGCTTTAAAAAAATTTAAACTGTCAGAAGCCCAGAGCGAGTTCACAAGCTTGCCGCTAGAAGTGCTAGACTCAGCAATTGATGATGAATTTAGATTTCCAGTCGTTGCACTAAATGAAAATGAAGATATTGTAGGTTTTTTCCAGTTACATAAACACTACCAACATAAAGGTTATGCAACGCCGCATAACGTGATATATATACGCTCACTATCAGTGAATGAATCATTTCAAGGACGCGGTTACGGCACGATGATCGCAATGAAGCTGCCATCATATGTTCAAGAAAATTTCGATGATTTAGAGCATTTTTATCTTGTTGTGGATGGTGATAATGAAGCGGCTTGGAGTTTATACGAACGCTCTGGCTTCATCAACGTTGCGATTAAAGAACATGGTCCCATCGGGGAAGAACGTCTGTACTATTTAGATTTAAATCAGAAATATGTACACAACATTAAACTCAAACAATATAAAGACCACGAGGGCGTTAAAGCGAATATCATCCTCGATCAGAAGGAAACCGTCGGTTACATCTCTGGGTTTATTGAAGGTACAGAATTCTACTTGAAACACGTGATCGTTGATGAGGAAGAACAAGGTAAAGGATATGGAACGAGTGCAATGAGACAGCTGCCTGCATTGCTTCGTCGAATCGATAATAACATCGAAGTCATAATCGTTGACGACTCTTTGGAAAAAGTGGATACTACTCTTTTGAAACGTGTCGGCTATACAAAGTTCAATGAAGATTCATTGAAATATAAAAAATACATCAAATAATGTGTTGCATGTGAAGTTGATACAAGTTAAACTATCTTAAGAATTTGTGTACGAAAGGAAAGAGTACTGTGAGAATAGATTCATATACGAAACAAATGATGGATGAGAGCTCATTCATTGATATGTCATACATTTACTTACAAGACGTGGGTAAGGATACAGACCTTTACAATATTATCGATAAGTTTAAAGAAATCGGTGGTTACGACGATGACGAAATTGAAAAACGTGTACTTCAGTTCTACACAGATTTAAACACAGATGGTCGATTTTTATCGACTGATGATGGTGTATGGGGTCTGCGTGACTGGTATTCAGTGAGCGAAATTTCTGAGAAAATCGCACCGACGATCCATAAATATGATGCTGCCATTGATGATGAAGAAGTTGAAGTGGAAGAAGATGAAGACTTCCTCGGTAAAGAAGACGATGATGAGTTGGATTCAGATGTTGATACGGACACGGATATTGATGATGATGACGATGTAGAAACTGAGATCGAATACGATGATACGGATGACTTAGAAGACAATTATGATGACGATGATGATGATGTATAAAACGATTTAGGATTATAATTTATGTTGACAAAATTCGCCCACATGGTAGAATTCTACTTGGGCTCCCAAAAATTTTGGGATTGTTAACTGCTCCTTTTCACCTGTCGTGAAAGGGAGCTTTTTTTAATTAATTTTACTGGAGGACATATATGACAAAGTTTATTTTTGTTACCGGAGGCGTTGTTTCGTCACTAGGTAAAGGTATTACAGCTGCATCACTTGGACGCCTTTTAAAAGATAGAGGCTATAAAGTGACAATACAAAAATTTGATCCATATTTGAATGTTGACCCGGGTACGATGAGCCCGTACCAACACGGTGAAGTTTTCGTTACAGAAGATGGCGCGGAAACGGACTTGGATTTAGGTCACTACGAACGTTTTATCGATATTAATTTAAATAAATACTCGAACGTAACTGCGGGTAGGGTGTACTCAGAAGTATTGAAAAAAGAACGTCGTGGAGATTATTTAGGTGGTACTGTGCAAGTGATTCCCCACATCACGAATGAAATCAAATCACGCCTAATTAAAGCCGGAGAAGCTACAGATGCAGACATCGTCATTACTGAAATCGGTGGTACGATTGGTGACATCGAGTCGCTGCCGTTTATCGAATCAATTCGTCAAATTAAGAGCGATCTCGGTCGCGATAATGTAATGTACATTCACTGTACGCTACTCCCATACATAAAAGCGGCGGGTGAGATGAAGACGAAACCGACACAGCACAGTGTTAAAGAATTGCGTGGCTTAGGTATCCAGCCGGATATGATCGTCGTTCGTACAGAGTTTGAAATGGGTCAGGAATTAAAAGATAAAATTGCATTGTTCTGTGACATCCGTGAGCAAAACGTGATTGAGGCACGTGATGAAGAGACGATTTACAACATCGTCATTCGCTTGCAGGAACAAAATGCAGATACACTTGTACTTGAGAAGTTAGGTTTAAGCACAGAACGCGTGGCTGAATTAACAGAGTGGAAATCATTGCTCGGTAATTTACAACATATCGATAAGACCGTGCGCGTAGCGTTAGTCGGTAAATATGTGTCGCTTCAAGATGCTTATTTGTCCGTTGCAGAGTCATTACGACATGCAGGATACAGCCGTCAAGCAGAAGTAGAAATTGATTGGATTAATTCAGAAGATGTAAATGCGGAAAATGTTGGAGAATTGTTGAACGGTGTGGATGCCGTGTTAGTACCAGGCGGATTTGGTGAGCGCGGTGTTGAAGGTAAGATTATCGCGACACAGTACGCGCGAGAAAATAATATCCCGTTCTTAGGCATTTGTTTAGGTATGCAACTTGCGTCAGTTGAGATTGCTAGAAATGTTGTTGGACTTTCAGATGCACACTCTAGCGAGTTAGCACCAGAAACAGAACATAAAATCATCGACTTGATGCCAGATCAAAAAGACGTGATCGATCTAGGTGGAACACTGCGTTTAGGGAACTATCCATGTGTGATTGCACCAGGCACGAAAGCCGCAGCATTATATGGCGTAGAAGAAGTAGATGAGCGCCATCGTCATCGCTACGAGTTCAATAATGCATACCGTGAAGACTTAGAAAAAGCGGGCGTAGTGTTTAGTGGAACATCACCAGACGGACGCTTAGTAGAGATGATCGAATTAGCAGATCACCCATACTTTGTGGCAGTGCAGTTCCATCCAGAATTCAAATCGAGACCAACACGCTCACATCCATTGTTCCAAGGATTGATTGATGCGGGGTTAGGGAAGTAGTTTATATAAAAGTATAAAGAGCAGGCTTGGTATCTTCTGGTTGTGAATGAAGGAGCCAAGCCTGTTTTTTTTGTGGTTTGTAGTTTGAAGTGTGCCTCTGTTTGATGTTTTTGTCTATTTACGTGCCAATGAGACTAGCTCACGGACTTGACTCTTGCAAATGGATTTGACGGACTATGAGAGTAGCTCACAGGCTTGCAAATAAATTTGACGGACTATGAGATGCGCTCACGGACTTGCAAATGGA
>NZ_FOIT01000004.1:156078-209326 GCF_900110815.1 Aliicoccus persicus
AGTAGCTCACAGACACGCAGATTGGTTTGCGTTCCAATGAGAGTAGCTCACAGACACGCAGATTGCTTTGCATTCCAATGAGAGTAGCTCACTGACACGCAGATTGCTTTGCATTCCAATGAGAGTAGCTCACTGACAAGCAGATTGATTTGCGTTCCAATGAAACTTTCTCACTGACAGTCAAGCACACGACTTTGTCTCAGAAGTAAAACTTCAACTCCTGAAAGTGTTCCTCAGCACCATGATTACAGCTCGTGAGGAACACTTTTATCCATGATTTGTGCGTCAGCTCGGATTTTCCGGAGTTGCCGCACACTTTGGAACTCCATTTGTGCGTCAGCTCGGATTTTCCGGAGTTGCCGCACACTTTGGAACTCCATCTGTGCGTCAGCTCGGATTTTCCGGAGTTGCCGCACACTTTGAAACTCTATCTGTGCGTCAGCTCGAGATTTCCGGAGTTGCCGCACACTTTGGAATTCTGAGCCGCTCATCAATCACTCATCACTGTTCATTTCTTGAATCAGTGCGTACATTTGATAGTACAAATACATGAACGACATGATATATGGATTTACGATTCGGTCTAGATCTGGTGTCGGCACGACTTCTCGTGGTGACTTCAGATCAATAAAGTGATGAACGGACTCGAAGTCCACCGGACTTTCACCTGCGGAACCTTCTCCACCTGTTCCAGCGATCCCACCAGCACCAGCACCGCTAGCACCACTACCACCAGCACCGCTAGCACCACTACCACCAGCACCAGCACTGCCAGCACCACCAGCAATTCCACCACCAGCTCTGCCACCTTTCTTATTACACACCAACACGTATTCAATGTTCTCGACCTCGAGCTCCTCCAAAAACACAGATAACGGCTCGTCTGCGTATTTGCTGAGAACTAACACGCGGTCAGCGCTCGTGATCGGGGCAATACCGCCGAACTTCAATGCGCCGGGCAACGCTGTCTCACTCTCAGTTAAAAAGTCTTCGAGTAACTCGAAGTCGCCGAACCCTCGAATATAAACATTTCCTTCTCCAAATGATGCTTGTGCGAGTAGACGTGCTGCCATTTCAATTTCTTCTGTTTGATCATGTAAGCCGTTCAAAATGTGTGTGAACTGTGTTTGTAGTATTTTATCCAATTAAAACCCTCCTAATTTTCTCCGAAATAACAACCAACCAACCAATCAATCGATAAACCTCCATATCTCCATCACATAAAAGCGTTTTTCCATTACTGAAAGTTTAAGATTTAGTAACAGTGATGTCAAAATCTTTAATATAAAGTAAACTTAAACTATAATGTAGGAAATAATACTTTAGGAGACGCTAAATGAAATACTTTATTGACACTGCAAACATGGATGAGATTAATGAGGTTTTTGAATGGGGCGTATTGAGTGGTGTGACAACGAATCCTTCACTTGTTGCGAAGGAGAAAGATATTTCATTTCATGATCGTTTAGTTGAGATTGCGGACTTAGTTCAAGGGCCAGTCAGTGGTGAGGTTATCGCACTGGATGCTGAGGGTATGATTGAAGAAGGTCGTGAGCTTGCGAAGTTACATGAACATATCATCGTGAAGATTCCGATGACTGAAGAAGGTATGAAGGCTGTCAAAGTATTATCTGAAGAAAATATAAAAACAAATGTGACTTTAGTGTTTAATACAGTTCAAGCATTGACTGCTGCTCGCGCGGGTGCGACGTATGTATCACCGTTTATTGGACGTTTAGATGATATTGGACTTGATGGTTTACAATTAATTGAAGAAATTTCATATATATTTAATTCACACGGTATCGATACAGAAATTATTGCAGCATCTATCCGTAACAAGTTACATGTTCATGGTGCTGCGCTTCGTGGTGCACATATCGCGACGATTCCATATAAAGTGTTAAAAGAATTAACGAAACATCCATTGACGGATCAAGGTATAGACAAATTCTTAGCGGATTGGAAAAAAACGAACGCTTGAATTTATTGAGTTAGGAGATTTTTACATGACAAAAGAAGTGATTAAAGTACGCGGTGGCAAAAAGCTCACTGGCGAAGTGAGTATCAGCGGTGCAAAGAATAGTGCGGTCGCACTGATTCCTTCATCGATATTGGCATCGAGTGGCAAAGTTGTTTTAGAAGGTTTACCAGAAATTTCAGATGTAAAAACATTGATGAGTTTACTCAATGATTTAAATATAGAGACGAAGTTAAATGGGACGACGCTAGAAGTGGATAGTTCAAACGCTGAGAACGTGCCGTTACCAAACCAAAAGGTGCAATCGCTGCGCGCATCATACTATATGATGGGTGCACTTTTAGCGCGCTTTAAGCGCTGTGTGATTGGATTGCCGGGTGGTTGTCCACTTGGGCCGAGACCGATTGACCAGCATATCAAAGGTTTTGAAGCGCTCGGTGTTAAGGTGACAAACGAACATGGTGCGATGTATTTAGAAGCTGAAAATCTAAAGGGTGCAACAATTTTCTTTGATGTTGTATCTGTTGGTGCAACAATCAATATTATGATTGCAGCATGTATGGCTGAAGGACGTACAATTTTAGAAAATGTTGCGAAGGAACCTGAAATTGTTGACGTGGCAACACTCTTAAACAACATGGGTGCAGACATTAGAGGTGCCGGTACTGACACGATAAAAATTCGTGGTGTTAAGGAACTTACAGGCACGCGCCACAACATTATTCCAGACCGCATTGAAGCGGGTACATACATGATTGCCGGTGCTGCGATGGGTGAGGAATTCACAGTGCGCAACATCATTCCGACACACCTTGAATCGTTGACTGCGAAGCTGACTGAGTTTGGCGTAGACGTTGATATTCATGATGATTATGCCGTGATTTCAAGACCGAAGTCAGTGACGCCGATTAATGTTAAAACACAAGTATACCCAGGTTTTGCGACAGACTTGCAACAGCCGATTACGCCGCTTTTATTCTTAGGTGATCAGCCGAGCAAAATTACTGAAACAATTTATCCTGCAAGATTTAGACATATCGATGAATTGACGCGAATGAATGGAAAGATTGAAAACAACAGTGGGTCTGCAATTATTTATCCTTCTACATTACGCGGTGCTGATGTTGCTGCGAGTGACTTACGCGCAGGTGCATCACTTCTTATCGCGGGATTGATGGCTGAAGGTGTAACGACTGTGCACAACGTCAATCACATCGACCGAGGCTATACCGATATTGTGGAGAAATTAAAAGCAGTTGGCGCAGATATTTGGCGAGAAACGATTGAGGATTAATCTAGAATCCACTCAAGCGAGTGGTTTCTTTTGTGTTACAATTGAGAAAAGTTTTACACATTCAAGGGGGACTTGTTAATGGAAAGAAGTTTGTCGATGGAACTTGTACGTGTTACAGAAGCTGCGGCACTACAAAGTGCACGTTGGGTAGGTAAAGGCCTAAAAGATGATGCAGATGATGCTGCGACTACTGCGATGCGCACAGTGTTTGACACAATACCGATGCGCGGTACGGTCGTGATTGGTGAAGGTGAGATGGACGAGGCACCGATGTTATATATCGGTGAAGAACTCGGTACAGGTGAAGGTCCTGATATCGATATCGCAGTCGATCCACTTGAGGGGACATCAATCGTAGCGAACGGTGGTTGGAACGCGATGACAGTTCTAGCTGTTGCAGATAAAGGAAACTTACTCCATGCACCGGATATGTACATGCATAAAATCGCAGTTGGACCAGACTGTAATGGTGTCGTTGATCTAGATGCCAGCGTACGCGAAAATATCGAAGCGGTCGCAAAGGCTAAAAATAAAGATGTTTCAGAAGTAACGGTAAC
This sequence comes from Aliicoccus persicus, assembly GCF_900110815.1. Lineage (GTDB taxonomy): Bacteria > Bacillota > Bacilli > Staphylococcales > Salinicoccaceae > Aliicoccus > Aliicoccus persicus. The sequence goes on from NZ_FOIT01000004.1 coordinate 159,911, forward strand.
AATTCTTAAACGTGAACGTAACCAACAAATCATCGATGAAATCCGCGAGGTCGGTTCTCGTATTAAGCTGATTGATAACGGGGACGTTGCAGCAGCAGTTAATACATGTTTCGATTGGACTGGCGTGGACATGATGCTCGGTTCGGGCGGCGCACCTGAAGGTGTCATCGCAGCCGTTGCCATGAAATGTTTAGGCGGCGACTTCCAAGCAAGACTTTTCCCACATAGTGATGAAGAACGTGAACGTTGTAAACATATGGGTATCGACCCAGATAAAAAACTCGTATTAGATGATTTAGTGACTGGAGACGATGCAATTTTTGCAGCCACTGCTGTCACTGAAGGTGAATTGATGCGCGGTGTACGCTTTAAAGGTCAGCATGCAGAAACATCTTCAATCGTTATGCGTGCGAAGAGTGGTACGCTGCGTTTTATCAATGGCACACACAGACTCGATAAAAAACCAAACATGGTATTAGATAACTAAGGTGATAAGAGTAGTCCAGCAAACAAGTTGGACTACTCAATTTGCATGTAGCTCTCCAACTGTGTAAAATACATATTTGTAATTAACTCCTTGAAGATTACCACTATTATTTTCTTTTTTAGCTTCCTTAATATTTAAAAACTCTAATTTACATATAACAATTTAAAGAAAGCGATGTGACTTTATATTTATGGCAGACATGAAATATAAGTCTTTTGACGAGTATTATCGTAATTACACGACAAAAGATCTTACGGAAATGGCAAAGGGTTTAGATTTACAAAACTATAGCCGATTGAATAAAAAAGAGCTTGTCTTAGCAGTGATGGAAAAAGAGATGGAAAAAGACGGCAACCATTATATGGAGGGTGTATTAGATGATATCCAAGCAGATGGTTACGGTTTTTTAAGAACGGTAAACTTCTCTAAAGGTGAGAAGGACATTTATATCTCAGCATCACAAATCAGACGTTTTGAATTAAAAAAAGGGGATAAGGTGACAGGGAAGGTACGTAAACCAAAAGATAATGAGAAATATTATGGTTTACTGCAAGTAGACTTTATCAATGATCAGAACGCTGAACAGATTAAAAAACGTCCGCACTTCCAAGCGTTAACTCCGCTTTATCCTGATAAGCATATCCGACTTGAAAATGAACCGAATGAAATATCAACACGTATCATGGACTTAGTTGCACCGATTGGATTTGGGCAACGTGGATTAATCGTCGCACCACCAAAAGCCGGGAAGACGACGATTTTAAAAGAGATTGCAAACTCAATTACGACGAATCATCCAGACGCAAAGCTTTTTATCTTGTTGATTGGGGAACGTCCAGAAGAAGTGACAGATATCGAACGTTCTGTTGTTAAAGCTGAAGTTGTGCACTCTACGTTTGATGAGCCACCAGAACACCACGTAAAAGTGGCGGAGCTTGCGCTTGAACGCTCGAAACGTATGGTGGAGATGGGTGAAGACGTTATTATTTTAATGGATTCGATTACGCGACTGGCTAGAACGTATAACTTGGTCATTCCACCGAGTGGTCGTACGTTAAGTGGTGGTCTTGACCCTGCATCATTACACCGTCCGAAGCATTTCTTTGGTGCTGCGCGTAACATTGAAGCGGGTGGCTCACTGACTATTCTTTCGACTGCACTAGTCGATACAGGCTCTCGTATGGATGATGTAATCTATGAAGAGTTCAAAGGAACGGGTAACATGGAGCTACACTTAGACCGGAACTTAAGTGAACGACGTGTGTATCCTGCAATTGATATTCGCAGATCATCGACGCGAAAAGAAGACTTACTACTCGATAAAAAAGAGCTCGACGTACTATGGCAGTTGCGCAACTTGTTTACGGATTCATCAGATTTCACAGAGCGTTTCTTGCGCGTGTTGAAATCGACGAAAACAAATGAAGAATTCTTTGATGTGCTGGCGGGCAGAATGGTTGAATCGAAGAAAACGGGCAAGCCGATTATATAGAGATACGATTTGTGAATAGTCAAAAAGCATGAAACATTATTAAATGTGATTGTTCTAAAGTAGTACAAACATAGTAAAGCGTCTTGAAAATCTTAGTCAAAAGATTTTCAAGACGCTTTTCAATCTTTACTATGATTTTGAATAGTTCAATTTTTAGGTCATGTACTATACTTCTGAGTAAAATTTAAAAGTTTCATGCTTTGAACACGATAATCTACATGGAAAAGGACCTAAGATACAAAATAATACTGTGTTGTGTTTATGATTTTTCTACAAGTGCTTATAGAATGGAGAACGAGGTATTTTATATAAAAAAATCCAAAAAATCAGAAAATTCTAAAAAATAGTTTACATCTACAATAAATATGGTTTAATTGAAATAATAATACTTTGTTGCCAACAAAAAAATTAAAATGAATCTTGATATCAAAATAATTATGTCGAAAGGAGATAGATACTATTAGTTTTTCAATATTGTTGATGTAAAATGACGAATCAGGATTGGATGTGATTGATGTTTCGATTTTAATATTATAGTAAGAGCGTTTTGTGCACGTGCTTGTGTTATGAGTTAATCGAGATTTAGGTAATTCATTGTGAAATGTAAAGTTTTAATGTTGTTAACAATGGAGTATTCATAAGATGTATTGAGAAATGTAATGGAAACCTTCCTAAAACAACTAGGTCGATATGAAAAGTAATTGTTCTTAAATGATTGGATTAAAAACAATTGTATTCTTTTGACAATTAAATTGTTCGATTCAGAATCAGTAGATTTATATTTTTGTTGTGATTGAGATTTTATACTAAAAACATCGTAATGCTATAAAAATAAAAATTTTAAAATGGTGATTGTATGAAATATATGTATTTGCATATCGTTAACGTTATTGTTCATGTTGTGGTCATTATAGTTATTGGGATGATGTCTCATGGAGGTATTCTTCCGTCGGTTTATATACCGGTAACATTGCTGTTTGCGACGATTAGTATAATTTTGCTAAATATACACACTAGAAAGGCTGGGAAAAATGATTAAAATTACACGTTTATTTATGATAGTTGCAATTATTGTTACTAGTTATGTATCTCAAATCGGTCTGGTTCAAGCATATGATGGTGAAGAATTTAAGAAACAGTTACTTATAAAAAAAATTGAGTCTACTGAATTTTTTAATGAACATGAGAATCAAATGATTAGCGAAAAACCACACGTTATAAATGATTTGCTAGATATAAATCAAGAGAAAATTGGCTATTTAGTGCAATATGAAGTGGAAATGGTAAGTGAGGAACATTTAATTCAAAATGATAGTGAAGAAGATTTTATTGTAGAAACAACCATAACTTCGCTACTAACTTTTTTATACAATGAAAAAGAAAGTGTGATGGAGGTACTTTTGGTTGATTACTCATCTATTGAGTCAGAAGGGATTATTTATCTTAGAAACTTTACTAGTGATGTAGTTGAGGAAATTTTGCTTGCTGATTCTAGTAACAAAGGCTTGAAAGAAATGTCAAGTGATGTTAAGAAATCTAAAGATATGGCAGTTGCAGCAGCAAAACAAAATATAGGATCAGGTAAAGTAGGGGAAGATGCAGAGTTAAATCCAGATTATCTACCGGGTTGCAGATATTGGTACTGTTCTGAGTTTATAACAGGTGGAGGAGATTATCATGGTAATTGTAGTGCTCTCGCTGGTGGGGTTTGTGGCGTCACTGGGGCATTTACAAGGGTTGGTAGTGCGATATGTTATGGATCAAGCCTTTTAGGTTGTTATGTGCCTAAGTACAAGCAGTGTGTGAGAGGATATTGGTTAACAAAGAACTGTCCAATTCAATCATAATAATTGTTATTATAGGGAAACTTCATGCTTGACCGCAATGAAACATGCGTGTATAATAACTAATTGCGACGCGTGAAAGACGCGAATAACTCTGTTCCAGATGGTTCAGGGCAAAGGAGAGTATAATTATGAAAACAGAAATTCATCCAACGTACAACACTGTAAAGGTGACTTGTTCTTGTGGTAACGAATTTGAAACAGGTTCAGTATTAGATAAAGATATCTCGGTAGAGCTTTGCAACGAATGTCATCCATTCTACACTGGCCGTCAGAAGTTCGCATCTGCAGATGGACGTGTTGAGAAATTCAACAAAAAATTCGGTCTTAAATCAGACAACTAAGTCAAATCGAAATATTCCAGGGCGCATCCATTTCATGGGTGTGCCCTGTTTTTATGTAAACGAAGAAAAAGAATGAATTGTGATATAATAATAGAGATATTTTAGAAGAAAAAAGGAGAACTACATGTTTGATAAACTAGAGATTATTGAAGAACGCTACGAGCAATTAAACGAGCTGTTAAGCGATCCGGATGTCGTCAGTGATCCAAACAAATTACGAGAATATTCTAAGGAGCAAAGTGACCTTCAAAAGACGGTCGATGTTTATCGGGAATATAAACAGCACAAAGAGACGATCGCTGAGTCAACAGAGATGCTTGGAGATACCGATGACAAAGAGATGATCATGATGCTCAAAGAAGAAATCTCGGACAGTGAGAAGAAAATTCCAGAGCTTGAAAAATCATTGAAAGTGTTGTTGATTCCGAAAGATCCAAACGATGATAAGAACGTAATTATGGAAATTCGTGGCGCTGCAGGAGGAGATGAAGCGCAAATTTTCGCGGGTGATTTATTCCGTATGTACTCACGATTCGCTGAAAACCAAGGGTGGAAAACTGAAATCGTTGAGTCGACGCAAAGTGAACACGGTGGATTTAAAGAAATCAGCTTTTTAATCGTCGGTCAAGGTGCATATTCGAAACTGAAATTTGAAAATGGCGCACACCGTGTGCAACGTGTACCTGAAACAGAATCACAAGGGCGCGTGCATACGTCAACAGCAACGGTTGCAGTATTGCCTGAAGTTGAAGATGTAGAGATCGAAATCCGTAATGAGGATTTAAAAATTGATACGTACCGTTCAAGTGGAGCGGGTGGACAGCACGTCAATACGACAGACTCTGCCGTGCGTATCACACACTTACCGACGGGCACTGTCGTGACATCTCAAGATGAGAAATCACAGATAAAAAACCGTGAACGTGCGATGAAAGTCTTAAAAGCACGAGTCTATGATTTAAAACAACAAGAAGCACAAAAAGAATATGCGGACCAACGTAAGACAGCTGTCGGTACAGGTGACCGTTCAGAACGCATACGTACGTATAACTATCCACAGAGCCGTGTGACAGATCATAGAATTGGATTGACACTACAAAAATTAGATCAAATCATTGAAGGAAAACTCGATGAAGTCATCGATGCATTAACAATTTCAGAACAGACAGAAAAACTTGAGGAATTAAACAATGCAAGTTTCTAAACAAGCTGCAATCTTTCAAGCGGAAAAACGATTGAAAGAAAGTGGCTTAGAACCGCGGGTCGCGACACTCGTGTTTCAAGATTTATTTAATGTGTACCAGGTGGCATTTACACTCGCACTGAGTGAACCAATCAGTGAACGTGACCAAGCAAAATATGATGCAGCCATTGCGCGTGTATTGACAGGTGAACCGTATCAGTACGTCGTAGGGTTTGCACATTTCTACGATGCGAAGTTCACAGTGAATCCGAATGTGCTCATTCCACGCTTTGAAACAGAAGAGCTGGTTGACTTCATCTTAAAGAGAGAATCGAATGAAAATCTTACGATTGCTGATATTGGCACAGGGACTGGCGCAATCGGTTTAACACTCGCGCAGCATGCGGATAATCACGTATATATGACAGACAAGTTTGAAGCGGCCATTCAAGTCGCTAAGTCAAACGCATCGATGCTGAATGCCGATAAACAACAAAACGTGCATTTTTTAGTCGGGGATATGTTCGAGCCGTTGATTGAGAACAACATCAAAGTCGACGTCCTCGTGTCCAATCCACCATATATCGCTGCGTATGAACGAGACGTCATGAGTGCAGATACACTGTTTGAACCACAGACCGCACTATTTGCACCAGAAGAAGGATTGTATTTCTACAAACAGATGGTGGAACAATTAGAGCGTGTATTGAATCCGGGTGGCCGTGTTTATTTCGAAATCGGATATAAACAAGGTGACGTGCTAAAGAATTACATTCACGGATTACATCCAAATATAACTGTTGAAGTTATTAAAGATATTAATCAAAATGATCGAATCATACACTTCACTTGGGAGGCGATGTGACGGTGCTAAAGGTCTGGAATATTCATGAATCAGAACTGAATACTGATCAAGTGTTACAGTCACTTAATCAAATTGCACAAGCGCTCAAGTCGGGTGAAGTAATTGGCATGCCGACAGAAACGGTTTACGGATTAGCAGCAGATGCAACGAATGATGAAGCGATTCAGAAAGTGTTCCAAGCAAAGGGAAGACCTGGCGACAATCCGCTGATCATTCATATATATGATATCTCTCAACTCGATGCCTTCGTTACTCAAATCGATAAAAAAGCACAACGATTAATGGATGCGTTTTGGCCAGGGCCAATCTCATTTATTTTACCGCTTAAACCAGATTTTTTATCTGAACATGCTACAGTCGGTCTCAACACAGTCGCCGTGCGCATGCCAAAGCATCCGGTTGCACGCGCAGTGTTACAACATGCAGATGTACCGATTGCGGCACCGAGTGCGAACACGAGTGGGCGACCGTCGCCGACGCGTGCTGCGCATGTTTCACATGATTTGGGAGATACTATATACGGTGTTATCGAAAGTGAAATATCTGAGTTTGGGCTTGAGAGTACGGTGCTCGATTGTACATCGATTCCGTTTCGCATTTTAAGACCGGGTGCGATTTCTCATAAACAAATAGAAACGGTATTAAACGAATCCATTCAAATCGACGATACACATTCAGATAAACCAGTCTCTCCTGGCATGAAGTATCAGCATTATGCGCCACACCAACAGGTCAGCGTTATTCGAGATTGGGAAACGATAGAATTACCAAAGGATGTCGGTGTTATTGCGCCTGCAACTGTGAAACAATACATACGTGAAGATGTGTATTTTATCGCTTTATGTGAAGATGAGTTCGCGTATCAAGAAGCTGGACAAAACTTATACCATGCACTGCGTGAAATGGATAACTCAACTGTCAATGAGATTTATATACATGGTTTTAACGAAAATGATGATACCGCAGCACTGAATAACAGAATTTTTAGAGCTGCTGGCATCAAGTCGTAGAGGGATAATATGAAAATAATATTTGTCTGCACAGGGAATACATGTCGCTCACCGCTTGCAGAAAGCTACGCGAAGACGATTCACTCGAATAAGAATTTTGAATCGCGCGGTATCATGGTGACCAGCGATGAAATCAGTCGTGAATCTCTCAGAATCATTGAGAGTGAAAGTTTAGCTCAACCAACAGAGCCAAAACAGCTGAACGCAAATGATATAGAAGATAGCTTATTGCTAACAATGACGAACGGTCACAAGGCGCATATTGAGCAAATGTATCCAGACGCAAATGTGAAATTGCTGAGCGAGCATACATATGGCACATTAAATGATGTCATGGACCCATTTGGTGGTAATAGTCATATATATGATGAAGTGTTCAAAGAGCTAAAGGACTATATTGATCGATTATAGAAAGGATGAATTTAATGAAAGTCGCAATTGCAAGTGATCACGGTGGGTATAACTTAAAGCGAGAGGTCGTACGTTATTTAGAAGATAAAGGGATTGACTACGAAGATTTTGGCACAGACTCTAGCGATTCCGTTGATTATCCAGACTTTGCGAGACCTTTATCTGAAAAGGTGAAAAATGGTGAGTTTGACCGTGGTATTTTAATTTGTGGTACGGGTATCGGTATGTCGATTGCAGCGAACAGAATTTCAGGAGTCAGATGTGCACTCGTACATGATACGTTTTCAGCGAAAGCGACGAGAGAACATAACAACTCAAATGTTCTAGCGATGGGCGAGCGTGTCATTGGTGTTGGATTAGCACTCGAAATCGTGGATGTATGGTTAAATACAGAATTTGAAGGTGGTAGACATGAACGAAGAGTTAACAAAATTGAAGGATGATTTAACTGCGATTACAGACGAGCTTGAAGCAGATGGTTTTTTTGAGGAGAAACAACTGGTAATCGGATGTTCGACTTCAGAAGTGATGGGTAAGCGCATCGGTTCTGACTCATCTAAAGAAGTCGCTGAAATCATCTATAAACACTTTGAAGCATTGCGTGAAAAGTATAATTTTCATTTAATTTTTCAAGGGTGCGAGCATATTAACTGTGCGCTCACGATGAGTAAACAAACAGCGGAACAATTCGGCTATGAAATCGTCTCAGTAGTCCCACATCGCGAGGCGGGAGGTAGTTTAAGTGAGTATGCGTATAAGCACTTAGAAGACCCAGTCGTTGTCGAGGCGGTTTCTGCAGATATAGGCATAGATATCGGTCAGACTTTAATCGGTATGCATATCAAAGCTGTCGTCGTTCCAAAGCGCACAAAAATGACTACAATTGGTCATGCAAATGTTACAATTGCTACGAGACGACCGAAGTTAATCGGTGGCGTCCGAGCTAAATATAATTCATAAATCTAAGGAGTGAACTCAATGTCGTACATTGAAAAGCAAGACACCGCATTATTTGATGCTATGGAAAAGGAATTCCAACGTCAAAATAACAACATTGAATTGATTGCATCTGAAAACTTCGTATCACGTGCAGTGATGGAAGCGCAAGGTTCAACGTTAACGAACAAATATGCAGAAGGCTATCCAAACAAGCGCTATTATGGCGGTTGTGAATTCGTTGATATCGCCGAAGATCTCGCGCGTGACCGTGCGAAAGAACTTTTTGGTGCAGAACATGCAAACGTACAGCCACACTCTGGTTCACAAGCAAACATGGCCGTATACTTCACAATTCTTAAAGCGGGCGATACGGTACTGGGCATGAACTTAAGTCATGGTGGTCACTTAACACATGGATCGCCTGTTAACTTCAGTGGAAAGATGTACAACTTTGTTGAGTATGGCGTTGATAAGGACAATGAAAAAATTAACTATGATGAGTTACAGCGTTTAGCTGAGGAGCACAAACCTAAATTAATCATTGCAGGTGGTAGTGCATATGCAGGCACGCTCGATTTCAAACGATTTAGAGAAATTGCTGATAGTGTCGATGCATACTTAATGGTCGATATGGCACATATCGCAGGTTTAGTTGCTGCAGGTGTTCATCCAAACCCTGTACCACATGCGCACTTTGTGACGTCAACGACACACAAAACGTTGCGGGGACCACGCGGTGGTTTAATTTTAACGACAGAAGAGTTCGCTAAAAAAATCGATAAAACAATCTTCCCTGGCATCCAAGGTGGACCATTAATGCACGTAATTGCTGCAAAAGCAGTTGCATTTGGTGAGGCATTGACGCCAGAATTTAATGAATATCAACAGCGCGTGCTAGATAATGCAAAAGCGTTAGCCAACAGCTTAAAAGAAAAAGGGATTCGCATCGTCGGTGACGGTACAGACAACCACCTTGTACTTGTTGATGTGAAGAGCATTGGTTTAACAGGAAAAGTGGCAGAAGAAGCATTGGATGAAATCGGAATTACTTGTAACAAAAACACAATTCCATTTGATGAAGAGTCACCATTTGTTACTTCAGGTATCCGCTTAGGTACACCTGCAATGACAACGCGTGGATTTACAACGGAAGATATGACTAGAGTTGGAGAATTAATCGCTGAAGTATTGACAAGTGTTAAAGAAGAAAAAGACTTCTCACATGTTAAAGATGAAGTACTTGCTTTAACATCAAAGTATCCGTTATATCAAGATTAATTCAAATGAACTGTTCCGAAGGGAGAGATAATATGCCAAAAGTACACGTGATGGATCACCCTTTGATCCAGCATAAAATGAGTTACATCAGAGATAAAGAAACATCAACAAAAGTGTTCCGTGAACTCGTGGATGAAGTCGGTGCGCTAATGGCCTATGAAGTGACGCGCGAATTAGAACTTGAAGACGTCGAAGTCGAAACGCCGATTACGAAGATGACAGCAAAACGCCTAAGTGGTAAAAAGATTGCTATTGTACCTATATTACGTGCGGGACTAGGGATGCAAGAAGGTATGCTACGTTTGATCCCATCTGCACGTGTTGGGCATGTTGGACTATACAGAGATCCAGTAACGCTTGAAGCGATTGAATATTATGCGAAGTTCCCTGGTGATATCGAAGAGCGAGATATCTTCGTCATTGACCCGATGTTAGCAACGGGTGCTTCAGCAGTAGAAGCAATCAAAGCGATCAAAAAGCGTGGAGCTAAAAAGATTAGTTTCCTTTGTTTAATTGCAGCACCAGAAGGTGTCGAAGTATTAAAAGAAGCGCATCCGGATGTAAATATTTATATTGCAGCACTTGATGAAAAATTAAATGATAAGAGTTACATCGTGCCTGGTTTAGGTGATGCAGGCGATAGATTATTTGGTACAAAGTAGGAGGAAATAGTTGTGAAAAAAATAATGACGATTTTCGGCACGCGCCCAGAAGCAATTAAAATGGCGCCGCTTGTCTTAGCTTTAGAACAAGACCCTGAATTAGAGCCCATCGTAGTCGTTACAGCACAGCACCGTGAGATGCTTGATCAGGTACTCGAAATTTTTAAAGTGACTCCTGACTACGATTTAAATATTATGAAACAAGGTCAAACGCTCGCTGAAGTGACAGCGCGAGTCGTGATGGGTCTTGATGGTGTGATTAAAGAAGCAAAACCCGATATGATCTTGGTTCATGGTGATACGTCAACAACGTTCGCAGCGTCTGTTGCAGCATTTTACAACGAAGTGGATATCGGTCATGTCGAAGCTGGATTAAGAACAAATAACAAGTATTCACCTTATCCAGAAGAGATGAACCGTCAGATGACAGGTGTACTCGCTGACTTACATTTTTCGCCGACTGAAACGTCTCGTCAAAACTTGCTGATAGAAAATAAGCCGGCAGATAAAATCGTTGTCACTGGTAACACTGCGATTGATGCGCTCAACACAACGGTGGATGAAACGTATCACAGTGAAATCATTGAGAGACATAAAGACAACAAAGTGATCTTACTTACAGCACATCGTCGTGAAAACATTGGCCAGCCGATGGAAAATATTTTCAGTGCAGTGCGAGATATTGTCGATGAATTTGAAGATGTGACGGTTGTTTATCCGATGCACAAAAACCCGAAAGTACGTGAGATTGCAGGCAAGCATTTGAGTGATCATCCACGTATTGAATTGATTGAACCGTTAGATGTGTTTGATTTCCATAACTTTGCAGCGCGCAGTCATATTATTCTTTCTGACTCTGGTGGTGTCCAAGAGGAAGCACCATCGCTTGGGAAACCAGTTGTTGTACTCAGAGATACGACGGAGCGTCCAGAAGGTGTTGAAGCGGGCACATTAAAGCTCGCAGGTGTTGAAAAAGAAAACATCTATAACCTAACAAAAGAATTGCTGACGGATGATGAAATGTATAACACGATGTCAAAAGCTTCGAATCCTTATGGTGACGGCTTAGCATCGAAGAGAATTTGTGAAAATATTAAATATTATTACGGATTAATCGAGGAATTACCAGCAAGCTTTGAGATTAACTAATTAATTATGTCAAAATTGTGGAGGATGCCAGTAAATTTAATTTATTGCCTCCATTTTATTGACATGAAAAATGGACTCCTATATCATTACAAGAGGAGTGTAAAGGTGCATCACACTCATTAAATTTTGATGGGAGACCATAGATGAATTGCCATTCTTAAAGCGTTTTTATCAACATTTTCTAAAGATATTACTCATTCCTCTTTTTGTCGGTATAATCCTCCTTTTCTTTTTCGAATCACCGGTTCTCAATGGCTTTATTCTAGGAACAACTGTGTCTATAATCTTGCTCGGAAACTGGTTTTATCACTTAGAAAAGGCAAAACAGGAAGATGAAAATCGTGTAAAAACGGGAACGATCACACGCGTTATCATCGTGATCGTCGCATGTTTAGTTTGGTATCGTTTCATGGCATACATCAACATATTTGGGATGATAGTAGGACTGAGTTTTACATACATTCTCATGATGTATAGAGCTATTAAAGAAATGCGTAAGTGAAAGAGGTGAAAAAATGGAACACGGAAGTCCGCTCTTTGAATTGGAATTGTTTGGACTACCAATAATTTTTGAATTGTCCACAGTATTGATGGTTGTTATTTCGTCTTTAGTGACTTTCTTAATCTTTGCACTTATGGCAAGAAATATTGCTGTAAGACCGACAGGAAGAGTCCAAATCGCGTTGGAGATACTCGTCAACTTCGTCAGAGGTATGATCACAGGGAATATGTCATGGGCACAGGGAGGTAAATTCCACTTTCTTGCTTTAACGTTAATTACATACATATTCGTTGCAAACTTCATCGGTATACCGTTCATGTTCGCAGCACCAGACGAGGCAAGTACGCTTTGGTGGAAATCACCAACAGCTGACCCAACGATAACTTTAACCCTGGCAGCACTCATGATCATCATGACGCATTACTATGGTGTACAAGAACGCGGTATGGGTGACTACGTCAAGAGTTACTTTGAGCCAACCTGGTGGATGGCACCATTGAAATTCTTAGAGGAGTTTACTTATAACCTCACGCTTGGTCTACGTTTATACGGTAACGTGTATGCGGGTGAGATTTTACTTACGTTGCTCGTCACGCTTGTTATGTCAGGTAGTATTATCGCTACACTTGGTTTCATCCCTATGGTCGTATGGCAAGCATTCAAGGTCTTTATCAGTGGTATACAGGCATTCATTTTCGTTATGTTAACAATGGTTTACATTTCTCACAAGATTAGTGCAGACCATTAATATAAAATAAAAAATTACTTAATTTATCTTAGGAGGATATTTTTACTATGAATTTACTAGCAGTTGGTATCGCAGCTGGTTTAGCTGCATTAGGTGCAAGTATCGGTATCGGTTTAATCGTTTCTAGAACAGTTGAAGGTGTTTCTCGTCAGCCAGAAGCTCGTGGTCCACTAATGTCAATCATGTTCATTGGTATCGGGGTTGTTGAGGCCGTTCCGATTATAGCGATCGTTATTTCATTCATGTTAATGTTCATGTTTTAACTAACTCTTTAATGATGGCGAGCTCTTGAGGGAACTCGCCAGTTTATTATGTTTAATACGTCAATGAGTGAAAACCCGCGAAAGGAGAGAGTACATAAGTGGAACTGTTTATACTTGGTGCTGCGGATTCAATGGTCGTTGCAGTTGGTAGTTCATTAGTTCAGCTTGCTGGTTTCTTAGTGCTATTAGCCTTATTAGGTAAATTTGCATGGGGACCAATCAAAAAGGTGATGGACGAGCGTGAACAACTAATCAACTCAGAAATTGATGACGCTGAAGCGCGCAGTAAAGAAGCGAAACGCCTTAAAGAAGAAAACGATAGAATTCTTAAAGAAACACAAGCAGATATCTCTAGTATGATGGAGAACGCTAAACTTCAAGCGAAGAAAGAACAAGAATCAATTATCAGTGATGCAAATCAAAGAGCGAATCAACTTATTCAAGATGCGAAATCAGATATTGATAGAGAAAAACAAAATGCAATTCAAGAAATCAACGCTCAAGTTTCAGAGATTTCTGTACTAATCGCTGAGAAGATGATTAGAAAAGAAATCAACGCGGATGATCAAAAAGCATTGATTGAAGAGTACTTAAAGGAAGCGGGGAGTAAATAATGGCAAGTAGTGTTCAGAATTACTCTCAGTCGCTAATCAGTGTCCTCGATGATGAAAAAACAATCAAGAAAGTTAAGAAACAACTGGATACGATTGTTAAGTCACTGAGCGACAATGAATCATTTTATGATCTGATGTCTAACCCTAGGCTTAAGCAGAGCGATAGACATACAATTATTAAAAATGTATTTGGCGATGTGCAACCGGAACTATTAAATACAATGTTATTGCTATCTGACCGTGGAAAATTCAACCAACTTCCAGGAATTCACCATGCTTATGTTGCTGAATATAATAAGATGCATAAGCAAGATGAAGTGACGATTGAGTCAGCATATGAACTCAGCGAAGAAGAATTAAATCAAATCGGTCAAAGATTTTTAGATGAAACAGGTTTAGAGCGTTTGATTATAGACAACAAAGTCAATGAAGATTTAATAGGTGGATTTAAAGCGTTTATCGGTACGAAAGTATACGATACTTCAATCCAAACACAGTTAAATGATTTAAAACAACGATTTAAAGTTCGTACTAATAGCTAGTTTAAGGAGTGACATTTAATGGCAATTAAAGCTGATGAAATAAGTGCTCTTTTAAAAAGCCAGATTGCAAACTATGAAGCAGACATGAAGGTGACTGACGTTGGTACTGTTATCGAAGTCGGTGACGGTATCGCACTTGCTCATGGTTTAGAAGATGCAATGGCTGGAGAATTACTTGAGTTCCCATCAGGTGTTTTAGGGCTTGCTCAAAATTTAGAAGAGAACAATGTAGGTATCGTAATCTTAGGTCCGTTTGATGACATTAAAGAAGGCGATGAAGTAAAACGTACTGGTCGTATTATGGAAGTACCAGTCGGTGAAGAATTAATCGGTCGTGTCGTTAACCCATTAGGTCAACCAATCGACGGTAAAGGTCCAATCAACGCAACAAAAACGCGTCCAATTGAATCACCAGCTACTGGTGTTATGGATCGTAAATCAGTTGATGAGCCATTACAAACTGGTATCAAAGCGATTGACTCGCTTGTACCAATCGGACGTGGTCAGCGTGAATTAATCATCGGTGACCGTCAAACAGGTAAAACAACAGTTGCAATCGATACAATCTTAAACCAAAAAGATCAAGATATGATCTGTGTTTACGTTGCGATCGGTCAGAAAGAATCGACAGTGCGTTCGACAGTAGAAACATTACGTCAACGTGGTGCATTAGATTACACAATCGTCGTTTCTGCATCTGCATCAATGCCTGCACCATTACTATACATCGCGCCTTACGCGGGTGTATCAATGGCAGAAGAATTCATGTTCAATGGTAAACACGTACTCGTTGTATACGATGACTTAACGAAACAAGCAGCAGCTTACCGTGAGTTATCATTACTATTACGTCGTCCTCCAGGACGTGAAGCTTACCCAGGTGACGTATTCTACTTACACAGCCGTCTATTAGAGCGTGCTGCAAAATTAAATGATGATTTAGGTGGCGGTTCAATTACTGCATTGCCATTTATTGAAACACAAGCTGGGGATATCTCAGCATTCGTACCAACGAACGTAATCTCGATTACAGATGGACAGATTTTCTTACAATCTGACTTATTCTTCTCGGGTGTACGTCCAGCGATCAACGCAGGTTTATCTGTATCGCGTGTTGGTGGTTCAGCACAAATAAAAGCGATGAAGAAAGTAGCGGGTACGCTTCGTTTAGACCTAGCGGCATTCCGTGAACTTGAGTCATTCGCTCAGTTCGGTTCTGACTTAGATGAAGCGACTGCAGCAAAGCTTGCACGTGGTCAACGTACAGTTGAAGTGCTTAAGCAGCCAGAATTCAGTCCAGTGCCTGTTGAAAAGCAAGTTGCGATTCTTTACGCACTCGTTAACGGACACTTAGATGATGTTCCAGTTCAAGATATTACACGTTTTGAAAGTGAGTTCTACGCATGGTTAGATGCAAATCAACCAGAACTCCTAAATGGAATCAGAGATACGAAAGCATTGCCGGACAACGATGCATATGAAGCAGCGATGGCAGGATTCAAAAAAGTATTTAACCCATCAGAAGAAGGTTAATACAAATTAATTAGGTGGTGAAATTATGGCGTCATTACGCGAGATAAAAGGTCGTATTACTGCTACTAAAAAAACTAGCCAGATCACCAGCGCAATGCACATGGTTTCGAACTCAAAGTTACGCCGAGCTGAAGAGAATAGTAAAAAATTCCAACCATATGTTAACAAATTACAAGAGACGGTTTTCGCGGTTGCTTCAGGTGACAGAGAAGCGTCTCACCCGATGCTACAAAAGCGTGAAGTGAAACGTACGGGTTACATTGTAATTACAGCCGACAGTGGTTTAGCTGGTCCATATAATTCAAACGTGTTAAAGAAAATCACATCTCAGATAGAAGAGAAACATAACAATGATCCAAGTAAATACTCATTGTTCGTGATTGGAAACATGGGTCTAGAATTATTGAAAATTCGTGGCTATGAAGTGACAAATTCACGTGTAGGTCTTGCAGACCAACCACATTTTAGTAGTATTAAATCGATTTCCGAAGAAGCTGTAGATGCTTTCGCCAATGAATCGGTGGATGAGTTGTATATCATTTACAACAAATTTAACAGTGTGCTTGATCAAGAAGTAACACAGCGTAAAGTGTTGCCTTTATCACATAGTGACTTATCATCTGATACACAAAGTTCGATGCAATCGCTGTATGAATTCGAACCAGATAAAGAAACAATTTTAGCGACGATTCTTCCGCAATATGCTGAAAGTATTATCTACGGTGCTATTTTAGATAGTAAAGCAAGTGAGCATGCAATGCGTATGACAGCGATGAAAGCTGCAACGGACAATGCTAAGGAACTTGTAGGAGATTTAACTTTGCAATATAACAGAGCGCGTCAAGCGGCAATTACTCAAGAAATTACAGAGATTGTTGGCGGTGCAGCTGCACAAGAAAAATAGTGAATTTAAACGAGGAGGAAAAGTGAATGGCTTTAGGTCAAGTGGTCCAAATCATGGGACCAGTCGTAGACGTTAAGTTTAAAGACGGACAATTGCCAAACTTGAACAACGCTTTATTCGTTGACATCAAGTCTGGAGATACAGTGACTCAGTTAGCACTTGAAGTGGCGTTACACTTAGGTGACGATACAGTTCGTACGATCGCTATGAGTTCTACTGACGGGCTCCAACGTGGTTCTGAAGTGACAGATAGTGGCGGCCCAATTGCTGTGCCGGTTGGACAAGAAACTTTAGGTCGTGTATTTAACGTACTCGGCGAACACATCGATTTAGGTGAACCTGTTCATGAATCAGTAAGACGTGACCCAATTCACCGTCTTGCACCAAAATTCGATGAATTATCAACAAATGTAGAAATTTTAGAAACTGGTATTAAAGTTGTAGACTTATTAGCACCATATACAAAAGGTGGTAAAATCGGTCTCTTCGGTGGTGCCGGTGTAGGTAAAACAGTATTAATCCAGGAGTTAATCAACAACATCGCACAAGAGCACGGTGGTATCTCAGTGTTCGCGGGTGTTGGTGAGAGAACGCGTGAAGGTAACGACTTATTCCATGAGATGAGTGACTCAGGCGTTATTACTAAAACTGCGATGGTATTCGGTCAGATGAACGAGCCACCAGGTGCACGTATGCGTGTTGCATTATCTGGATTAACAATGGCGGAATACTTCCGTGATGAAGAAGGACAAGACGTATTACTTTTCATTGACAACATCTTCAGATTTACACAAGCAGGTTCTGAGGTATCGGCATTATTAGGTCGTATGCCATCAGCAGTTGGTTACCAACCAACACTTGCAACTGAGATGGGTCAGTTACAAGAGCGTATCACGTCAACTAACGTTGGATCTGTAACGTCAATCCAAGCGGTATTCGTACCTGCCGATGACTATACTGACCCAGCGCCAGCTCAAACGTTCGCACACTTAGATGCAACGACAAACTTAGAGCGTAAATTATCAGAGATGGGTATCTACCCTGCAGTTGACCCACTAGCTTCTACATCTCGTGCACTTTCACCTGCTATCGTTGGTGAAGAGCATTACAATGTTGCTCGTGGCGTTCAATCAACGATTCAGAAATACCGTGAATTACAAGATATCATTGCAATCTTAGGTATGGATGAATTATCAGAAGATGATAAGAAGACGGTTGCACGTGCAAGACGTATTCAGTTCTTCCTATCTCAAAACTTCCACGTCGCAGAGCAGTTTACTGGTCAAAAAGGTTCATATGTACCAGTAGAAGAAACAGTACGTGACTTCGGTGAAATTCTTGAAGGTAAATATGACCATATTCCAGAAGATGCTTTCCGTCTCGTCGGTGGTATTGAGGACGTGCTTGAGAAAGCACGTAAAATGGGAGTAGAAGTATAAAATACGGGAGGTTAGGAAATGAATACAATTGCATTAGACATTGTAACGCCTAATGGTACCGTATTTCACGATGATGAATGTGAAATTGTTGTGGTAAATTCTGTTCAAGGTGAACTTGGAATTATGGCAGGACATGTCCCTGTCGTTGCAGCGTTAAAAATCGGCGTATTACGTGCGAAAATTAATGGTGTAACAGAAATGTTCGCTGTGACGGATGGATTCTGTGAAATCCGACCGAACAAAGTAACGGCCTTCGTTCAAGCAGCAGAGTTTGCTAAAGATATCGATACTGAGCGTGCAATGGAAGCACGTGATCGTGCTGAAGCTTTACTTCAAAAGCTTCAAGATGAACGTGTGGATGATTTTGAAGCACGTACTGCATTACTACGTGCGACTAACCGACTCAACGTCGCAAAAGGCAAATAATTGATACAATCGACCCTTTGAATCAAGGGTCGATTTTTTATTTAAGGAGTGATTAATTAAAAATGTTAGGATTTAGTGAACTCGCACTCATGCAGTTAGTTTTACACATCGCTTGTGTTATACTTGCGTTCTGGTTACTTCAATCAATTAGAATTGAAGGTATTTTCAGAAAAGGTGAGATTGGAAAGTACAGATTGTTATTGATCTTGTTTGCTATCGTACTCGGTAGTTTAACTAGCAATTACATCATGGATTTTTTCAGACTCGTACAAGAAGCATCGTTAATGTTTAATTAACGAAATTACAACTATACATGTTATTATTGTATAGTGTATGATATAAAGAGATGTGAAAAACTCAGGAGTGATTGTTAATGGATACGATTATCGTTAAAGGCGGGCAGAAGTTGTCCGGTACGGTAAAAATTGAAGGGTCTAAAAATGCTGTTCTACCAATTATAACGGCATCATTGTTGGCCTCAAAAAACAAATCAAACATTAAAAATGTACCAAGGTTTTCTGACGTTGGTATTTTATCAGAATTATTATCATTTATTGGCGCAGATGTAAATTTAAAAGAAAATGAACTCGTTGTAGATGCAACACCAAAACTCAACTGTAATGCACCATTCCATCTCGTGAGCCAAATGCGCGCGAGCATGCTTGTCATGGGGCCATTACTTGCGAGATACGGCTACTGTAACGTTGCAATGCCAGGTGGATGTGCAATTGGTTCTAGACCGATTGATTTCCATATTAAAGGTTTTGAAAAAATGGGCGTTCAATTTACGACGAAAGATGGAAGCTATGAAGGTCGCATTGACGGCCGTCTTAAAGCTGCAAACATTTACCTAGACTTCCCAAGTGTCGGTGCGACTCAAAACTTGATGATGGGAGCTTCGCTCGCAGAAGGCACGACGATTATTGATAACGTTGCAAAAGAACCTGAAATTGTTGATCTTGCAAATTATATCAACGCGATGGGCGGTAAGGTACGTGGTGCAGGTACAAGCCGCTTAAAAATCGAAGGTGTAGAATCATTAACGGGCTGTGAGTACACAGTAATTCCTGATCGTATCGAAGCAGGAACGTTTATGATTGCAGGTGCAATTACGCGTAGTGAAATCCGCTTAGAAAACGTGATGAGTGAACATTTAACTGCACTGATTTCTAAACTAGAAGAAGTGGGTATCGACATTATTCAAGATGGTAATGACGTTATCGTTAAACCGATGCGCAGCTATAAACCAATCAAAGTAAAAACGATGCCACATCCAGGTTTCCCGACTGACCTTCAGAGCCAAATGATGGCGTTACTAACGACGGTTGAAGGTACGAGTACAATCACCGAAACAATTTTTGAAAACCGCTTTATGCACGTGAATGAGTTTAACCGTATGAGTACGGACATTGAAGTTGATGATAACCGCGCAGTTATTAAAGGCGGTACAGAAATGAAGGGTGCACGTGTAAGAGCGACAGATTTACGTGCTGCTGCTTCACTTATTCTTGCAGGTTTAGTGAGTGATGGATATACTGAAGTGACGGAATTAAAGCACTTAGATCGAGGCTATGTTGATTTCCATCTGAAATTACGCAATCTAGGCGCGAATATCGAACGCACAGGTGATGTGTCAGACACGACAGTCCTGTCATAGTGAGAGGTTAGAAATATGGCAATTACAAAAGAGAAGAAACTCGTACATCGTAGATTTCCATTAATCGTTAGAATCTTATTGTATATTTATGTCGCAATTATTCTGTTTTTCTTAGGTTTAATGATTGGCTTTGGAATTTTAGAAAATCCACTAGAAGTATTTAGATTAGAAACATGGGAACATATTATTAACTTAACGAGGGAATGATATCATGCTGAACTATGATCAGATTAAAGCGATTATTCCACACCGTCCACCGATGCTGTTAATAGATAAGATTACAGAGATTGAACCAGGTAAAAAAAGTGTTGGAATTAAGCAAGTGTCGGGAAATGAACCATTTTTCCCAGGACATTTTCCTGAATATGCAGTAATGCCTGGTGTTTTAATCGTGGAAGCACTCGCTCAAGTCGGTGCAGTAGCATTATTACAAGAAGAGAACTTTAAAGGTAAACTGGCATTTTTTGCAGGTATCGACAAATGTAAATTTAAACGTCAAGTCGTTCCAGGTGATACACTTGAACTTCAAGTAGAGATTACGCGACTAAGAGGCGTCATTGGTAAAGGTGAAGCAGTTGCCACAGTAGATGGTGAAATCGCATGTAAATGTGAGATCACGTTTGCTATTGGCGACGCACCAAAAGAAGAATCCTAAAGATATTTATCTTTAGGATTCTTTTCTTGTACCGAGGTTTTGTCTAAAACGATCAACGAGATCTTCGCCTGAGTATCCCTTATCTAACAGTTCTTCTAGTAAATCGACAGGATAGTTTGGGTCTCTCGTTTCCAGACGGCCTTTAAAAATAACAGAGATAAATTCCTCGACATCATTGATGTCGACAAGTTTACCGACAAAATGTGCAGGGTTATTCGTTGGGCGAGTAATCTTTACGAGAATGTCTATGTCTTGATTTAAATACTTCTCCAGTCGATCTTTCCATGAATTTTTAAGTGACACTTCAATTAACCATGGATCTTCTCCGATTTCACTATTGATAATAATACCTTCTGAAAAATTTAACTCATAATACTCTGTATTTTCTTTTAAATGAATGCTAACAACGTTAAAAGACTTCATACGGTTTCATTCACCACCTACATATTTTTGACTCATTTAACACGTTCAAATTACTTTGTTCTATTCCAATTTACCAAAGATACAACATTATTTAAATGAATAGGTTAATTTCTTCGTGTATATAATATTTTTCATATAACAGTATAGATTATTAATATTGGTACGTTTCTTAAATTTATCGAACAATATAGATAACAACATAAAAGGGGATTTTAAAATGAGCCATGTGACAGAAGGAAGATTGTTTGATTCACAATTGATGGGTGAAATTAGAGATAAATTTGCTTACATAGATGTAGACCCATTAACCAATAAAAAGCGTATCTTTTTTGATAATGCAGGTGGATCATTTCGCTTAAAGCGAGCAAACGAACGCTTTGCTGAAGTCGATTTGTTTCCTGACCACCCGATGAGAGGTCACGAGACTGCGGTTTACTTAGCGAACATCGAGAAACAAGGCATCGATGATGTGAGAACAATCTTTAATGCAAAGAACGGTTATATCGTTCCGTATTATACAGCCTCACAGGCGATGTTCAATTTAACAGGTGTTGTCTTAGAACATATTGAAGGGACGAATGTCGTAACGACTGAACTGGAGCATCCTTCACTATTTGATTCAGCTAAATTTTATGCGGATAAACTCGGCAAAGAACTGAGAGTTGCACCAACGAACAAAGTGACGGGTGGCGTGGATGTCGAGGAGATTACTAAGTTAATCGACCAAGATACCATTTCACTCAACTTTATCTACGCATCAAATATATCCGGTGCAATTTTAGATGTTGAAAAGATTATTAAAGCAGCAAGAGAGATTAAGCCAGATCTTTATATCATTGTCGATGCCGTTCAACATGCACCACACGGACTCATCGATTTAGAAAAGACGGATGTCGATGTGATCAACATCGCACCATATAAATTTTTTGGTGTTCGAGGTGTTGGGTTCGCCTATGTATCCGACCGTGCAGCACAGCTACCACACCAACGATTACTTGGAAAGGTTGGCGGAGAGTTAGGATTAGGTAGTGTGACACCTGGCCACTTTGCAGCCATTAGCGAAGTTGTTGATTATGTCTGCTGGTTAGGGGAGAAGTTTACAGATGCAAAAGAGCGTCGTGCACTGTATGAAGCAGGAATGACTGCAATCGCATCGCATGAACGTGCCTTGCTTGAAGTGTTGCTTGAGGGAAATGATAACGTCAAAGGACTGAGAGAAATAATCGGCGTAACTGTACACCTAGACTATGAAGACTTATCGACACGTGACTTTATCGTTGGCATTACTTTAGATGGCATCGGTTATGAAGAAGCAGTTCGTCTGTACGGGGAAGAAGATGTTGTTGTTTATGAACGCGTTGCGTCGAGTATATATTCTAAACGAATGCTAGAATCGTTCGATCTAACAGGGACAATTCGAATTTCACCGATGCACTGCCAAACGGTGGAAGAGATTGAGACATTTTTAAACGTGACTGAGAAAATTATTAGCAAATAAAAATAGCGACCAATTGGGCGCTACACTGTTTTCGGTGTGTGTTGCAATAGGTAATCGATAAAGTCTTGTCTGATCTCCGAAGGTGATACTTCTTTTTTATAATAGAGTTTAATATTTTGTTTACTATTGTCGTCATTTAACTTATAAAAGTATACATCGTCAGTTGGCTCTAAATAGTTCGTTAAGCCTGCGCGCACGAACGTTGCACCGATGCCTTTACATGCGATTCGGAATGATGTCAGCATTTGATCTAAGTACATGGATACCTTTGGTGTATACTCAGCGTTTTTAAACATTCTCATACTTCTGTTGTACATGTCATTGCCTTCTTTTAACAAAAGAAATCGTTCATCTTTAAACGTATATAAGTCAACTTTTAAATAATCATCGTTGTGATAGTCACCACTTCGCACGGTGTCATAAGTCAGTTGACTGTCGATAAGTGTTGCGTTTACTTTAGAAGCTTTCGGTACGACGAGTAATATATCGTCTTCAGCCCAAATCACGGACTCATAGTGATAGTGTTCACCTCTCGTTTCAACATCGATAATTAAGTCAATGACGCCGGATTTTAAATATTTCATTAAATCATCAGCATTCGCTTCTAGCACGTTCACTGTATACTGAGGATGTTTATCCTGGAAATCTTGAATCAAGTCAGGCAGTACATAAGTACAAAAGAATGAAGCAGCACCGATATTAATCGTACTTTTGTTCAGTTCGCTTAATGCTTTAAATTTAAGCTTCATGTCTTCCTCAATCTGCATGACTCTTTCAACGGACTCAATATAATATTTCCCCGCCTCAGTTAGGCTGATTGGATTCGTACGCCGATCAAACAGCGGTGTACCGACTTCAATTTCTACTTTTTTAATAGCCGCACTCAGCGCAGGTTGTGAAATGTACAGTGCTTCAGCAGCTTTTGAAAAACTTTTATTTACATAGACGGCGTACACATAATCCATGCTTTTTAACATCACTCAGACTCCCTTCGTATCACCGTATAATAAGAAACATATATTATTATAAAATAAACCTATTGGGCACGTGCTCAACAATGTATTAACATTATTAACTATAGAGTAGAATAAATTCATATGCAAAATATAAAAAGGAAGCGTGATTAAATGTCATCTATTGAAGATAAGTTTGCTAAGTTGAATGCAGAATTTGCGCCAGGTCAAGAAGTCAGACAAAGTATAGATGAAGTATCTATTGAAATCGATAAAATCCCAGGCACGTCAGTTGATTTTTCACATGGAGATATCGATGCACATGCGCCGATACCAGGATCCATTGAAGTATTTAACGAAGGCTTTGAAGTCGGTGGGGCGCAAGCATACACGGAATATAGAGGTAGTCTAGAAATCCGTGAATATCTTGCAGAGAAACTCACAAATTTTACAGGATGGCAAATTAAAGCAGATGATCAATTACTTATCACGCCAGGGACACAAGGTGCACTATTCCTAGCGATGGGTGCGCTTGTTTCTCGTGGAGACAAAGTGGCGATAGTAGAACCGGATTACTTTGCGAATAGAAAACTCGTGCACTTCTTTGACGGTGAACTCGTACCAGTGAAGTTGGATTATTATAATACGGATACACGTGCTGGACTCAACTTAGAAGAATTAGAAGCTGCGTTTAAAAATGGTGTGAAAACATTTCTGTTCTCTAATCCAAATAACCCCACAGGTGTCATCTACTCTCGAGATGAAGTGAAAAAGATTGCTGAACTTGCAGCACAGTATAATGTGTCCGTCATCGTTGATGAACTCTATTCACGTCAATTGTTTGATGAGAGAGACTACACACATCTCATTGCACAAGATGAAATCAATTCGGACAATGTCATTACTATTATCGGACCATCGAAGACTGAATCTCTCTCTGGTTACCGATTGGGTGTTGCTTTTGGCTCACCTAAAATAATCGAGCGTATGGAGCAACTGCAAGCAATTGTTTCACTGCGTGCGAGCGGTTATAACCAAAGGGTTTTAAAGTTATGGTTTGATGAGCCAGAAGGATGGATAGAAAATAGAATTAAAGACCACCAAGCAATCCGTGATGACCTCGTTTCGTTAATCAATACACAAGACGGTTTCAAGGTACGACCGACAGAAGCGGGCAGCTACCTATTCCCGGAGTTTCCTAAACTTAAAGTGTCACTCAGTGAGTTTGTAAAAATACTTCGGGTAAAAGCAGGTGTCACAGTGACGCCGGGATCTGAGTTTGGTCCTGGTTTTGAAAACAGCTTTAGAGTGAACTTCTCTCAAGACCATCAAGCATCTGTAGACGCGATGAAACGCATCATTCAAGTTGTGGAGGAATTAAGACAATGAGTGAAGTGAACAAGCCAATTCCACAAGGCAATTACACACCTGCATCACGTTTTGAAAATATTATATCGACTGCGGGCATGACACCGAGAAAGAATGGCGAACTCGTTCATGTCGGAAGAATTTCATCGACAGAATCATTAGAGACTTATGAAAAGGCGATACTTCAGTCCATCGATAATGCTTACAGTGCTGCCATTCAGTTGGTCGAGAACGATGAACGTGTACATCAAGTCATCTCGATGACGGTTTATGTCAATGCAGATGAAGACTTCACATCTCACTCAAAAGTCGCTGATGTGGCGTCGGACTACTTATTTGAACATTTGGGCGAGGCTGGTATCGGCTCAAGAGCAGCAATCGGTGTTAAATCCTTACCAGGCAATGCACCTGTTGAAATCCAGTTGGTCGTGGGCGTTACGATATAAATATAGGAATGTTCTCATAATTTTTTGAGGACATTCCTATTAATTTTGTAATGTTGTTTTAAAAGATGTTAGATAAAGAGCGGAATCATTGGTTTCTTTAAAAATATGATATGTTTTTCGGATGAAATTTCCACAAAAAAACTTCATGACATACGAATTTTATAAAATTGTATCGATCTTTTACAATTTTTAAATTATTGTATGTGTTTATCCTCAAAAAGCGAAAATTATCTCTCAATTTACGTATTATTGTATTTTGCCAAAATTTTTAATTGCTTATATGCTCGCTTTGGAGAGGAGGTGAGAGATTGAATAAAGTACTAATAGTTGGAGAACTAGTGAAACAATTCACACTTGGCACAAACAATCAGTTTACTGAACAAGGATTTATTGTTGCAACGATTCGTGAACCAAAAGACCCTAAAAAGCCAAAGGAACTCCATTTCATTTATTGTAAAGCGTTCGGAAAAGTGCTGCCAGAAGTACTCACACAAATAAATGAAGGCGATATTTTATGCGTCAGTGGACAACTTGCGACGGTGACGAAACATACGAGTAATGGAAGAGAATACAGAGTGGAGCTCTGGGCTGAATCCATCCGTGCCATGCCAGAGAAAGTACACAAACAAAACCTAATTAACCCTGACCGTCAATTGAATGAAGCCATTCGTTCATATGGCTTATGGGATGAAAAAGGTGAAAAATCAATTTACATTTTGCCAGAAGTCGTACAACAGACAGACGATCATATCCGTTCCCTCCAGAATGTGATGAAAACGTTAAACGTAGAAAGTAAATCGACTGAAACGGAACAAAAGAAAGAAAAAGAGCCTGTAAAGTCGTAACCCGCCACCTGACACATCATAAACACCTCTATAATTTCATACACTCACATTAGACACTTACATTGATTGCACCTCAATGTAGGTGTCTTTCTTTTCTGACAACGGTAACAGACTTGTAACATAAGGTGAAAAATAACACATAGCTGTAACCTAACACGATAATTTATTTGGTAAAATAACAAAGACTTTCGGAAATTATTGGTCAGAATAGATGGAGGCGCACTATGAAAAAGGTTATTGCACTGTTTGGTGGAATCTTTCTTTCACTCATTGCTGTATTGAACGTCCACGCGATGACGGATA
This sequence comes from Aliicoccus persicus, assembly GCF_900110815.1. Taxonomy (GTDB): domain Bacteria; phylum Bacillota; class Bacilli; order Staphylococcales; family Salinicoccaceae; genus Aliicoccus; species Aliicoccus persicus. Next base: position 186,694 of record NZ_FOIT01000004.1, read on the forward strand.
CAACAATTGTTGAAAGTTCAGACTTCGATGTTCAATCTTTAAATGTTGATACCGACATCAAAGATGAGCAACTATTACCACGAACAGCTATTTCAGAAATAGAATCAGATAATTATAAAGAAAATTCACAAGTATGGCAGCAAGTTGTTGAATTGCATGAAACAGAAACTGCAGATCGCCATACGACATATCTTAAAGAACAAGCATTATTAAGAGAAGCAGCACTCGAAGCGGTTGAAGAAAAAGAAATGGAACATGAATCAGAAGTTGTCAGTGAAACATACGAAGAAGCAGCAGAAGAGACGTATGAAGTAACTGATTCAGAAAATGCATATGTTGAGAGTGAGCAGCCAAAGCAGCAAGTCCAAACGCAGCAATCACAACAAGTAGTTCAAAATAAACAACCTGAACAACAGGTACAGAATGAACAGCCACAAGAGCAAGTTCAATCACAACCACCAGTTCAGGAAAATACACAACCACAGCAACAACAATCAGGATTAAATTGGTCAGCACTTGCACAATGTGAATCTGGTGGTAACGCATCAATTGTCAGTGCAAACGGTCTGTACCACGGATTATATCAGTTCAATGTTGAAACATGGCAAGCAGTCGGTGGTAGTGGGCTACCATCAAATGCATCAGCATCAGAACAGACGATGCGTGCACAAATGCTCTACGATATGCGTGGATCACAACCATGGCCACACTGTGGTGGACTATTATTTTCATAACTTATATAAACGACATGCAGAAGTATAACTTCGATGTCGTTTTTTTTATCGTTTTAATTAGGCAACAATATGACAATTTAAGATTAAGAACGAATGAATGGATGCATATATACTATTTTTGATTTTTTTGTTAGAGTGTTTATGGTACAATCTATCTTATGTGATAAATAATTAGAGGTGAACAAATTGAACAAGAAGTGGCTACTCGCAGGCTCTATGATGCTTGTTTTGCTACTGGCTGGGTGTGACTACTCACAAGAAGAAAACCGAGATGGATTTTTCTTTAATTTCTTCGTCAGACCGATGGATTGGTTAGTCAACTGGTTAGGTGGTAACTTAGATCATAACTATGGTTTTGCAATCATTATCATTACATTAGTGGTGAGATTTGCAATCTTCCCATTCATGATGAAAACATATAAAAACCAAATGTTAATGCGTGAAAAAATGAAAATAGTTAAGCCTGAAATGCAAGCAATTCAGGAAAAAATTAAAGTTGCAACAACACAAGAAGAAAAGATGGCAGCACAACAAGAATTAATGGCTGTATACAAAAAGCACGACATGAACCCGCTCAATATGGGATGTTTACCAATATTGATACAGATGCCAGTCGTCATGGGTCTATACTTCGCACTAAGATTCCCGTCAGATGGAGGAATCGAGCGATACCCAGAATTCTTATGGATGGACTTAACAAGCCCTGACATTACGATGGTCATCATCGCAGGTTTAGTATACTTAGCACAAGCATTTGTATCTGTACAATACGTACCAGAAGAACAGCGTAAACAAATGCAAATTTTCATGTACATATCACCGATCCTGATCGTTTGGATTTCATTCATTTCACCAGCAGCATTACCGTTATACTGGGCTGTCGGTGGGGTATTCTTAATATTCCAAACAATCATTGGTAACCGTTATTGGAAGAAAAAGGTTGAAGAAGAGATGGCACCAATCATTGCCGCACATGAAAAAGAAAAAATGGAAAAAGAACAGCGTTTGAAAAACGCTAAGATCGTTCCTAAAAAGAAAAAGAAAGTTAAGAAGAAGCCAAGATAGTCTAGCTTGATTATGCAACCCGCTCACACTTGTGAGTGGGTTGCTTTTTGTGTCGGTGGTGAAATGAGGCTTATTAACCTCATTGGTATTTGCGCGAAAACGCGTTTGCGTGTCAGTGAGCAAGTTTCATTGGAACGCAAACCAAACTGCGTGTCAGTGAGCTAGTTTCATTGGAACGCAAATTCGTTTGCGTGTCAGTGAGCAAGTTTCATTGGAACGCAAATCAATCTGCGTGTCAGTGAGCAAGTTTCATTGGAACGCAAATCAATCTGCGCGTCAGTGAGAGAGTCTCATTGGAACGCAAATCAATCTGCGTGTCAGTGAGCGAGTCTCATTGGAACGCAAACCAATCTGCGTGTCAGTGAGCGAGTTTCATTGGAACGCAAATCAATCTGCGTGTCAGTGAGCGAGTCTCATTGGAACGCAAACCAATCTGCGTGTCAGTGAGCTACTCTCATTGGAACGCAAACCAATCTGCGTGTCCGTGAGCGAGTTTCATTGGAACGCAGATCAATCTGCGCGTCAGTGAGCAAGTTTCATTGGAACGCAAATCAATCTGCATGTCTGTGAGCAAGTCTCATTGGAATGCAAATCAATTTGCGAGTCAGTGAGCAAGTTTCATTGGAACGCAAATCAACTGCTAGACCGTTTACTGTTCCTCACGAGCTAAAAATCGTAGCTGAGGAACACTTGGGACGTTTTAACTGTTCCTCACGAGTTGGAAAGCGTGTGCTGAGTCCCACTAAGGGCTACAAAGTGTTACTCCCGAGATAAAAAATAAGAGTTGAGGAACACTCAGAGGTCTTCAAGGAGAGAAACTATAAAACCAAATAAAAATCCCGCTAGTGCTCGCTCATTTCCGTACTAACGGGATCCCCAATTCTTAATCAAACGACAATCTCCAACCCACCTCAAATCCAACCAATCTCCAACCCCAAAACCACCAACCTAACACCTACAATATCGGTGCAATCAGATTAGCAATTGCTTCTTTAAATCGGATCATCTTTCCGCGTTCATTATAAATTTTTGGTGTTAACAACTCTGAGTCTTCGATGTCTTTCTCGAATATTTTACGGTGTTTCACTGCTTCGTCAATACTGTAAATGAAAGTATTGATTTCAAAATTCAATGCGAAACTTCGATTGTCAATATTTGTTGTTCCGACGGATAAGACTTCATCATCTACAATCAAAATTTTTTGGTGTAAAAAGCCTTTCTTATAGACATATACTTTTGCGCCAAGTTCCGCAAAGAATCCTGCATTCGCATATGTTCCCCAGTAGACGAATGGATGGTCAGGAAAACTTGGTATCATAATCTTTACTTCGATGCCGGATAGGATCGCCATCTTCAATGCTTCTGAAAATGACTGATCGGGGATAAAATACGGCGACTGTATATGTATGGAGTGTTGTGCTGTTGCAATCATTTTAATATAGCTGAATTTTATCTGTTGAAAGTGTTCTGTTGGTCCACTCGAACCGATTTGCATCGGTACGTTTCCTTTATAATCCACATTAGGGAAGAATGCATCTTGGTATTTTAACTGTTCGCGTTTCTCCTGTGAATTCCAGTCCATCATAAATCGGCGTTGCAATGCTTTCACAGCGTCTCCTTTAACACGGAGGTGTGTATCTCGCCAATAGCCAAATTTTTCTGACTGGCCGACATATTCTTCACCGACGTTGAATCCGCCGGTATATCCGATTTCCCCATCTATCACCACGATTTTTCTATGGTTTCTATTGTTCAATCGGAAGTTAATCAAAGGCAGCTTGTTCGGGAAGAATGCATAGACGTGTCCGCCTGCTTTTTTTAGCTTCCTGAAGTTGCGCATATTCAATGAACGTGATCCAATATCATCATACAATATGCGTACTTCAACACCTTCTTTTTGTTTTTCAATCATTGCATTGTATAATTTCTTGCCTAGGCCATCTAATTTAAAAATATAATACTGGAAATGAATATGGTGTTTGGCGTTTTTAATATCTTCAAGCAATGCATCGAACTTAACGTTTCCATCCGTATATGTCGTGATTTCATTATTCACTGTGACATAGGCATGGTTGGAGTAGAGAAGGAGATGGACTAGTTTATAGTACTTTTGATAGATTGGATTTTCGAGAATAAACTCTCTATTTCTTAATTTTTGCATCTGCTGCTGTACGTGCTCTTCTAAGTTACGTTGAACTGTTTCATCGGCTTTAAATAAATCTTCATTATAAATGCGCCGTCCGAATACGAGGTACAATATGAAACCGAGACCAGGTAGGAAGAACAATACAAGCAGCCATGCCCAAACACTCTGTGCACTTCTACGCTCGATAAAGATCATGGAAATACCAAACAGAATGTTGACAAAGAGTAGTGTCGCAACGAAAATATTAAAAGGTGTAATCTGTTCTCCGATGAAGTCTGTCAGTTGATTTATCAATTAAATCACCTCTCTTTAGTGATATTATATGTGAATGTGCACAAAATTGTAATAAATTCCACGAAACTCTTCTAGTATTTTCAAACAGAAGGGTGTAAAATGTATACTAACTACAGATGTAGGGAGATGTATATCGTGAAAGAACAAAGTAACAGCAAAGTTGAAGCAATTGTAGAGATTCTTAAAGAACTTGGCGTGAAAGTATCAGTCACTAAGTCGAAATTCGAAATGGTAAACGCGATTACACATAAGGAAGTCTTAAAGCTAAAGGAAAGCAATATATAAAAAACTACAAACATTTCAATTGTTTGTAGTTTTTTTTTGGCTAAATTGCTGTTTTATAACGCATGCGATAGAACTGGATACTGAGTACAATTCCGATTGCGAGCATATTACTCCACAGTGCCGTACCACCATAGCTAAGAAATGGTAGCGGTAAACCGGTAATTGGTAACAGCTGAATCGTCATTCCAATATTTTGGAATACTTGGAACATCAACATCGAGATGTAACCCACGATGAAGTAAGCAGAGAAACTATCCATCGATGCACTCGCAATGCGAGCGAGATGCAACATCAATACGAATAGTATCATGATTACAACCGTAGAACCAATGAAGCCGAACTCCTCACCGATGATCGTAAAGATAAAGTCTGTATGGTTCTCTGGTATGTAAATAGAGCCCTGTCCATAACCCTGCCCCTGTAATCCACCTGAACCGATTGCTTGGAGTGAGTTCGCGAGTTGGAATCCACCTTCACGGAAATATTCATAGGGTCTCAGCCACGTATAGATACGTTCTAATTGGTATGATTGTACACCGAGCAAGTTTTGGATGATGTCTGGGCGATACAATATGCCGAGTATCGTCGTCACGCCGATTGAAACAAATACGATTAAAGTGGGTAAAATCAACCACCAACTAATTCCAGAAACAACCACCATACCAAGTATAATCGCGATGAATACAAGCACGGTACCTAGGTCATTTTGGGATAGTATAAAGAATAAAGGTAGTGCTGTGACGAGCACCATTTTAAAGAGCAATTTGAAATCTTCAATAAGATCGTTAGATTGCTTAAATTGGTTATGCTGACTAATGACATAGGCAAGTGTCAATATGTATATAATTTTCACAAATTCAGACGGTTGTAAGCTGAGTCCTCCGATACGATACCAACTTTGGGCACCGTTGATGATAGGTGTGAATGGCGTATCTGGCATTATAAATAAAACAAGTAATGAAAGAACACCTGCACCGTAAATCAGCCATATATATTGTTTCATCAGGGTCATCGGAATCACCATAACAACAAATGCGATTCCAAAACCAATGACATAGAAGACAATCTGGCGCATTCTAAAATCACCGATGTATTGGTTGCTTGTCATTGCGGAAGTAATGACGACAACACTGATGACTGCTAGCACTGCAATTATGGCAATCAACACATAATCGATGCGTGCAAAGAAAAAATTTTTTTCGCGTGTTGAACGATCCTGTCTCTCCACAATTTCTCTCCTCAATATTTCAAAAATTAACTGTATAATATTATACTATGAACGAATAAGAAATTCAGTGAAAAAATAACATTGTAATTAAAATGATGAATTGGACGATGCCAAAATGATTGAAATGACTTTAGAAAATGTAGCAAAAAGTGTGAATGGAACATTGAACAAGGCGGCAGAACGCCAAGCACTAGAGATGATTAAGGGCGTGTCGATCGATACGCGAACGATTCAAGCGGGAAATCTGTTTATTCCGTTTTTAGGTGAACACGTCGATGGGCACAAATTTATTGATATGGCATTCGATAAAAAGGCGAGCGCCTCGCTATCTGAGCACCATGAAGATTTAGAACGAGATGTGCCAATCATTCTCGTGGAAGATGGACTCATTGCGCTCCAGAAGTTATCACAGGTCTATCTGAACGAAGTGAATCCAAAAGTAGTAGCAATCACTGGTTCAAACGGGAAAACGACAACGAAGGATATGATTGAATGTGTACTGACGCCATATTTTAAAGTGCAAAAAACAATTGGTAACTTCAATAATGAAATTGGTTTGCCGCTGACCGTGCTACAGCTAAAGAAAGATACGGAAGTTTCTATTTTAGAGATGGGTATGGATCAGACGGGAGATATTGATTTTTTAAGTCAGTTAACAGAACCGAGTGTCGCAGTCATAACGAACGTAGGGGAATCACACATTGAGAAACTCGGAAGTAGAGAAGCAATTGCACGAGGAAAGTTCGAAATCGTCAATGGTTTAAAAAAAGATGGGACTTTTATCTATAATGGAGACTATCCAAGATTGAATGAATTGATTGATCATGCTGCTCCTTACAAACAGATGAATGCCGGGACAGCCGATACGAATGATTTTGTCGTGTCGAATGTTAAGCAGACGAGTGAAGGGACATCGTTATCGATGACAGGTATCACTGAGGAGATTCATATTCCACAACTCGGTGCACACAACGCACAAAATGCAGCACTGGCATTGCTTGTTGCACAAACGTTAGGTATATCTTTAGATGAAGCACAGAAACATTTTGCCAATCTAAAAGTTACGGACATGCGCATGCAACAGATGACACTAGCGAGTGGTGCATTGCTCATTAATGATTCTTACAATGCTTCTGTATCAAGTATGAATAGTGCGTTAGACAGCATCGCTACGATTGATAGTGACAGACGCATCGTTGTACTTGCTGACATTTTAGAGCTTGGCAGTTATACTGAGGAACTGCACAAGCAAGTCGGTGCACATATTAACACGCTCGGGCATTCAATTTCGGAAGTTATCACTTTTGGTGATCGAGCGAAATATATACATGACACAGTTGAACAAACGCGTAAGCAACATATGCGCTCAATTGAAGAAATTGTGTCACACTTACAAGGTAAACTGGGTGATAGTACAGTAATTCTTCTCAAAGGCTCGCGTGGTATGCAACTGGAGAGAATAATTGAAATGCTTGAATAAGCAATTGAAAAGTGTTAGTATTTAGAAGTTGCGAACAATTAGGACGATAAAAAACAAAGAAATAGTTATTAAAAAGGAGATCCAAAATTTGAATTTTTTTAAGAAATTAGGTATCAGTGATGAGACATTAAAATCACTTGATGACTTGGGATTTAATCAGCCAACACCTATCCAAGAGAGCAGTATCCCTATTGCGCTAGAACGCAGAGATATTTTAGGGCAAGCTCAAACAGGTACAGGTAAAACAGGGGCTTTCGGAATTCCAATTGTAGAAAACACACAAAAAGGCAAAGGCTCTCAAGTGTTAATTTTAACACCGACAAGAGAACTTGCAGTACAAGTTAGCGAACAGCTACGCGCATTCAGTAAATACAAGCGCTTGATGGTATCTTTAGTATTCGGTGGCGTATCGATTGAACGTCAGATTAAAGAATTGAAGAGAAAGCCTGAGATCATCGTTGGTACGCCAGGGCGTGTTATCGACCATATTAAGCGCAGAACATTCCGCTTAGATGATATCCGTACACTCGTATTAGATGAAGCGGACGAAATGATGAACATGGGATTCATCGACGATGTGAAATTTATCATGTCGAATATGCCAAATGAAGAGCGACACACACTTTTATTCTCGGCAACGATGCCAAGAGCAATCCAAGAGTTAGTTCAGCGATTTATGAAAGATCCTGAGATTGTAAAAACGAAAAACGATATTGAAAATACACCACAGATCGATGAGTTCTACACGATTGTCAAAGAACTTGAGAAATTGGATGTATTTACAAACTTCTTAGATATTCACCAACCGCAACTGGCGATCGTCTTTGGTCGTACGAAGCGCCGTGTGGATGAGTTGACGAGTGCATTGATTGCAAAAGGATATCGCGCAGAAGGTTTGCACGGAGATATCACACAGTCAAAACGTCTTGAAGTATTGAAGAAATTTAGAAACACAGCACTGGACATTTTAGTTGCAACAGACGTTGCAGCACGTGGGCTAGACATTTCAGGTGTATCTCACGTTTACAACTTTGATATCCCTCAAGACGCTGAAAGTTATACACACCGTATCGGACGCACGGGTCGTGCCGGCAAGTCTGGTATTGCGTTAACATTTGTAAATCCAGTAGAGATGGATTACTTACGCATGATTGAAACTGAAAAGAACAAAACGATTTCTGCACTTCGTCCACCACTTGATAATGAAGTTCAAAAAGCGAAAGAAAAAGAAATCGAAACGAATATTGCACAGTGGATTTTAGAAAATGACAGCAAGCGTTCTGATCAAATGGCTGCTAAATTACTTGAGAACTATGAGCAGAATGCACTTGTTTCTGCACTGCTTAACCAGATCATGTTTTCTAAAGAAGATGATAATATTCAGCTATCATTTGAAAAACCACTTGTGAAAAAATCGAACTTCAAATCCAAAGGTGGCAATCGTCGTGGTAACCCACGCAAGCCTCATGGTAAAAATAATAAGCGCTCATTTAGTCACAATTCTAAAAAAACTGGTTCTAACTCAGGTAGACCAGATCGCAACAACAAGCGTGACCGTCGTTCAAAAGAAGGCAGAACGTTTAAAGATATGTTAAAGTAATCGATTGAAAATAATAACGCACATGCAATCAACTGATTGTATGTGCGTTTTTTGGTATACTCATGCTAGATGTTTTATCATCTTTATGGAGGTAAAAATGAAGCGTTTAGAACCAAAAGTAGCGAACTATATTCGCGTTAAATTTTTGTTAGGATTAATCATTCAAGTGCCATTGATCATTGTTTATGTCTTTATTCATCAACATTATGATCTTGATCTTTGGCTGTTATATGTACCGATTGGATTGATCGTTCTCGGATACATCTGGTCGCTATTCATCAGACCCGGAATTTATATGCGCGTGACGAAATATGATCATAGTAAGACAGCGTTTGAATTAAAGTATGGTCTAATTTTCGTGCGTAAAGAAATGTTACCGCTGCGACGAATTCAAGATGTGACGATGCAGTCAGGTGTCATTTCCAGACGCTTTAATCTTGGCATACTCCGCATTTCTTCAGCGAGTCAAACAATCGTGACGTCGCCGTTAGATATTGATGAGTTAGAGCAATTGCAGAAAGATTTAATAGAAATAGTAAAGGCGGTGGACAATCATGCATGAACCACAAAAACTCCATCCGCTGGCTTACTTGTCCAGTGCGTTTAGTTTCGTGAAAAATATGTTCGTTCCTATTTTTCTTGTAGCTTTGAATACGAATTTTTCAAATTTGAATTTTATTGAATTAGTACGTTCGATATCGACAGTCGCTATGCTCGTGTTATCCATAGTCGTCATATTAATCATAGTCTCTGCTTTGGTTGAAATGCTAAACATTTACCGTACACGGTTTTGGATTGAAGACAATAAATTCCACTATCACGATGGTGTTTTCGTTAAACGAGAAAAAGAACTAAATATTAGACGTATTGATTCCGTAGACATATCTGAACCTGTCTACTTAAGAATATTTGGTGCAAGCCGGTTAAAAGTAACGACACCAGGTGAAGGTTTAACGATTTCAGTCATGAAAAAAACACAGGCGAATGAGCTTCAAGAAACATTGTATTATGAAAAAGAGAAACTTGAAGCCATCGATGAAGGACAGACTGAGTCAACGGATGTTATCGATGAAGAAGTGGATGAAACAGAAGAAGTTTCATCAGCAGGAGCGTCGAAATCAGAACCGAAAGAACGTGAACTTCTCTATGCCATGACGGGACGCATGCTTGTCCTCATGGCAATGACAAGCGGTGCCCTCGGTACATTTTTAGCAGTTATTCTCGGTATCGTAGGTTCATTCTCAGGTGTTTTTATTGAAGAGATTGTGGAAAGATATTTTGATGTGTTTGAAAACTTTATCAGCATGCCAATCCTTGCGATATCTGTTGCATCGATTCTGTTTGTTATCTTTGCTTATGTGATGGGTACGATTCTTTTAGCAGTTAAGTATTACGATTATAAGCTTTATAAACGCGGCGAAGATCTGATGGTTGAATATGGATTGCTCGAGAAAAAGCACCAAAGTGTGAACATCAACCGTGTGCAAGGTATTGTAATAGAAGACAGCATTATCCGACGCATATTTGGTTTCTATAGTTTAAGTGTCATCATTTCTTCTGATGCGTTGAGTTTATCTGAAGGTGGAAATAAAATATCGTTGCTTCCATTCGTTAGAAGAAAACAATTGTACGAAGTTATTCATGATATTTTCCCGAACTATCATATGGAAGTACCACCGCGTAAAGTACCACTCCGTGCATATAGAAGGTTTTTCCAAATTCAGGCGTTAGTAATCATTACTGCGACAATCGTCGTGCAAATACTTTACTGGGAATACGCATGGATTGTCGGTATCGTTTTATTCGCTGCTATAACATGCGCTGGTATTTATAGTGCACGTAATACGGGCTATCGCATCGATGAATCAGAAGACGAAATCAATCTTATGTCGACATCTTTCTTTAGTCGTTCGCACTATGCAATGAAACGCAACCGTGTGATTCATGTTAGCACATTTACACAACCACTATTGCGCTTCGATAAACTAGCAATCATCCATGTTAAAATGGCAGCTGGATTACTTGGAGAGAAAATCACATTGCGTTATTTAGACATCAAAGATATCGACAAAATTTGGCATTGGATTAAAAGGGGGATGAAGCATGAAGCAAATATCGAAACGCGCGATCACGCTGTGGAGGATTAAAAATGCAGTGGTAGCTATTGTCGTAGGTTTATTAGCGGTCGTTGTCTATGTTTTGTCTGAGATGTTTGATTGGATGCCACTTTTTGTGACTTGGATATTAGCAGCAATTGCTTTGATTATATTACTTACAGATGTAATCATCATTCCGAACTTGAAATACAGAACGACAACATACGGCATCGTTGATGATGTTCTGAAAGTGCATAAAGGTGTGTTCACGAAGTCCAGACAACATGTGCCGCTTATTCGAATCCAAAACATTGATACGAAACAAGGGCCGTTGATGGAGTTTTATAATTTAAAAGGGGTGCAGCTCAGAACTGCATCAAGCATCGTGTATATCCCAGAACTAGAGTCCGATGAAGCAGATTCACTACGTGACGAAATTCGTCAAATCGTCAATGAAAACGTCGGGCGTAGTATATGATTATAGGACTTGGTACAGATATTGTTGAAATCGACCGCATCAGAGCTGTTGAAGATAAAAACAAACGCTTATCAAAACGTATTTTAAGTGAAGATGAAGCACGATATTATGAAACATTGACGAGTGATTCGAGAAAGATTGAATATTTAGCAGGAAGATATGCTGTGAAAGAAGCATATAGCAAAGCGCTTGGCTCGGGAATTGGCGCAACCATTTCATTTAAAGAAATCATCTGTTTGAATGATGAGATGGGTAAGCCGTATTTACAAAATGATCAAGCTGCTCTCGTTTCTATTTCACACACCGAGCATTACGCAACAGCGACAGTAATTATCCAAACCGTTAAGGAGTGACGCTATGTCTAGTAAGTATTATCGTTCTACAATTATGGAAGTAGATTTGGAACGCATTGAGCATAACTTAAGCGAATATAAACGCGTGGTGCCGAACAAGCAGATGATCGCAGTCATTAAAGCGAATGGCTATGGGCTTGGCAGTACAGTGCTCGCTGAATTTTTATCTGAAAAAGGTATAGATTTTTTTGCGGTTGCGACACTTGATGAAGCGATTGAACTTCGCATGCATGGTATACGCGATAAAATACTCGTGCTCGGTGCGATTATTCCGAAAGATATAAACAAAGCGATTCAACACCGCATCGCTGTTACAGCACCGAGTCTTAACTGGGTAAAACAGGCGAAAGCAAAGGTGAAGGATAAATACGAAAAAGAAGTATGGATTCATATTAAAGTGAATAACGGCTTTAATCGGCAGGGGACAAATGATGTCGGAGAGTTAAAGCAGATGGTGGAAGAGATTAAAAATTTCAAATACTTTAAGTATGAAGGTCTGTATTCTCATTTCAGTTCGGCGAATGAAGATAACGATAAGACATCTGTTGAATATGAACGCTTTAAAGGAATCATACAAGCGCTTGAGCATCCACCATATGTGCATATACAAAATACTGCTGGTGCATTAACGATTGATGCATCAGTGTGCAATGCAATGCGCATAGGTATCGGACTGTTCGGCTATTATCCGAGTGAATTCGTCCGTCAGTCAACAGATATCAAATTATGCGCAGCAGTACAGCTAAAAACGAAAGTGTTAGATGAACAATTCTTAGATGAAAATGATGTTGTTGGTTACGGTCAAACGTACAGTGCAAAGTCTAAAGAAAAGATTGTCATCTTACCGATCGGATATGCGGATGGGTTTACGCGTCAGATGAAAGGTTACAAAATGATAATTAATGATTCAGAATGCGAAGTCGTCGGAAATGTATGTATGGATATGACGATGGTACGTGTGCCAGATAGCGTTCAAATTGGTGATGAAGTGACAATCGTCTCAAACGAAGATTCACATACGAATTCATTATATATTTATGCAGAACATATGGATTCTATCACCTATGAGGCGCTTTGTTTAATTTCTAGAAGAGTCCCGAGAAAGTATGTTTATGGGGACTCAGAGTTCGTGAATAACGATGTTTTAAAATAAGTAGTCCATAATAATATAAAGTGGTATTATTGAACGTATAGGAGTGAGATATTGTGTCAGTATTTAAGTGCGAAACTACAGATGACGCGATGCGGAAAGGTTATGCAGAAATGTATGAGATTAATCTATCTATCTCCAAAGCTTATTTTTCTACAGAATCAGAAGCAGCAGTTTTAAGTGATAAAAATATAATGTCAAAAAGATGGTGTCTAGATGAAACGAGGAGAGATTTATCTAGCCAATCTTGATCCGGTAGAAGGTTCTGAACAGGGTGGTAACCGACCTGTACTGGTCATTCAAAATAATGTGGGTAACTATCACAGTCCGACTGTGATAGTTGCGGCAATAACAGGACGGATCAATAAGGCAAAAATACCGACACATGTGGAAATTGCAAAAGATACATATAACTTGGAGAAAGACTCCGTCATTCTCCTTGAGCAGATTAGAACAATCGACAAGAAGCGACTGCAGGAAAAGCTGACGAGCTTATCAAAAGATAAAATGCAAGAAGTTAATGAAGCGTTGAAAGTCAGTCTGGAATTAAATCCATCCAAGAAGAAAAAACATAAAAAGCATTACTCATAATTGACGTCAAACATACGTCACTTTATGTTATTAATTTGATGGAGGGAATGGATTTGCCATATACACAAAACATATATGATGACTATAAAGACATAGTCAGGCGCTATGTATTAGGCCAAGAACAAGAAGCACTCCATCAGTGTCTTGGTTTTTGCGAGCGCGTGATTAAAATGAATTCTGCTACAGAAGAACTTGTTCAAATACATATGGATGTTGTCGATGAAATCGATTTAAAAGATGCATCAGAAATTAAAAAGAGCTTAGAAATTTTAAGAGAAGTACATATTAAACTGGGTGTATCATTTAAAGTTTACCGAGACATGGCAGAAAAAATTGAAGTTCACGATAAAGAGCTAGATGTCGCTTCTCAATTACAGGATTCGATGTTAAAGACGACGATTCCAAAATTCGATGGTATCGATCTCGGTGTGCTCAGCGTACCTGCAAACAAGGTGAGTGGAGATTATTTTAATATCATTGACCACAATGACGGCATGATGACATTTGGTGTCGCTGACGTCATTGGTAAAGGTATTCCTGCAGCACTAGCAATGAGCATGATCAAGTTTAGTATGGATAGCAACGGCTATAGTCAATACCCGAGTGATTCATTGAGAAAACTTAACCGTGTCGTTGAAAAGAATATCAATCAAAATATGTTTATTACGATGTTTTACGGCATGTTTGATAACAATACAAAGTTACTATACTATGCTTCAGCTGGACATGAACCAGCACTTGTCTATCGCTATGAGACGGATACGTTTGAAGAGATCGATGCCAAGGGAATCGTCCTGGGTGTCAAGAAGTTTGTGACTTATGAGCAACGCCAAGTGAGGATGGCAGAGCGAGATATGTTGATCGTATTTACAGATGGTGTCAGTGAACTAAGAAAACGCGATGATACGATTATAGATTTTAATGAAATAAAAGAAATGATACGAGTAAACCGAGATGGACACCCACAAGATATTGTGCAGTTCATCTATGAGAAATTGATTTCCATTACACACCCGACAAAACGTGATGATTTAACACTATTTATTTTAAAGAATTTAAATTAATACGGTTAAAATGGTATGTATGAGGGTATTTTAATCTAAATGCATATCATTTTTTTAGTGAAAGGGATTAATGATGAACTTAACTATAATGACTGAAAAACGCGATTCACATTACTTTATGACACTTGACGGGGAACTCGATCTATACACAGCTTCAAAGTTTCAAGAAGCACTTGAACCAATAAAATCCGAAGGGACACATGATATAAAGATAGATTTATCAAAGTTATCATATATGGATTCTACTGGTTTAGGTATTTTTGTGGGTACTTTGAAATCTCTTGGAAAGAATAATAATGAGTTATACGTTATCGGCGCATCTGAAAGAATTGAGCGCTTATTCGAAATTACTGGTTTGAAGGATCTTATGAATATTACAAAGGGTGACGAATCATGAGCGTAAACTATGACTATGTAGAGATGAAATTTCCTGCAAGTGCAGAATACGTTGGCTTAATTCGATTAACATTATCTGGAGTCTTCTCTAGAGCAGGTGCATCATACGACCAGATAGAGGATTCAAAAATTGCCGTTTCTGAAGCGGTAACGAATGCAGTTAAACATGCATACAAAGATGGTGAACAAGGTGATATTACAATTGGTTTTGCTATTTATCCTGAAAAAATAGAAATTGTTGTGTCGGACAAAGGAAAGAGCTTTAACTATGAAGAAGTTAGAGAAGACCTTGGACCATATGACAAAGATGAGAATGTTGATTTTCTTAGAGAAGGTGGGCTAGGGTTATTCTTAATCGAAGCGTTGATGGATGAAGTGTTTGTTAAAAAAGATTCAGGTGTTACAATTAGCATGACGAAGTATATGGATGAAAGCCAGGTGCACGCGGATGGAGAATCAATCACTAACGGATAATAATCAATCGAGCGATGATATCAACGCACTCATAAAGGCATACCAGACTGAAGGTGACGAGGAAGCACAAACTGAGCTCGTTAAACACTACACGAAACTGATTGAATCACTTGCATATCGTTATTCTAAAGGTCAGAGTCACCACGAAGATTTAGTACAGGTCGGCATGGTCGGACTACTCGGTGCAATTAAGCGTTTCGATACTTCATTTGAACGAAAGTTCGAAGCTTTTTTAGTACCGACGGTTGCAGGTGAAATTAAACGTTATTTACGTGATAAGACGTGGAGTGTACATGTTCCACGACGCATTAAAGAGATTGGCCCAAAGATTAAATCTGCAACGGATGAACTGACTAATGAACTGGGACGTTCACCGCGAGTGGATGAGATTGCTGATTTTTTAGAAGTGACGACTGAAGAAGTGTTAGAGGCGATGGAAATGGGCCAAAGCTATAATGCACTCAGTGTCGATCACGCCATTGAAGCGGATAAGGAAGGCTCGACTGTGACATTGCTCGATGTCATGGGGCAAGCTGATGATAACTATGAGCTCACTGAAAAACGCATGATATTAGAGCGTGTGCTGCCCCTTTTAAGTGATCGAGAACGTCAAATTATACAATATACATTTATTGAAGAACTTTCTCAAAAAGAAGTCGGAGAAAAAATTGGTTTGAGTCAAATGCACGTCTCGCGATTACAGCGTGTCGCGATAGAGAAACTCAGACATGCAGTTCAAAATGCTGATAATTAGAAGACCTCTTAATTCGTTAAGAGGTTTTTATTTTTAGGAGAATACATATGAATGAATCATTGGTTAAACTGCTCGTGCAGTCGTTAAAACTTAAAGAAAGTAACATCAAGAATGTCATCCAGCTATTAGATGAAGGGAACACGGTCCCATTCATCGCACGCTATCGTAAAGAGATGACGGGCAACATGGATGAAGAGCAGATCAATACGATTGAAACAGAGTACAAGTATTTAGAAAATCTGGAGAAAAGAAAACAAGAAGTCATTCGATTGATCGATGAACAAGGGATGCTTGATGATGAGTTAAAGTCTGATATCTTACGTCAAACAAAGCTCAACCGTGTTGAAGATTTATATCGCCCGTTTAAGCAAAAGAAGAAGACACGTGCGACAGAAGCGAAGCGAATGGGGCTAGAACCACTCGCGAAATTTATTTTTTCACAACAGTCCGATGCTGTTGAATCAGAAGCGACGAAGTATTTGAATGAAGAAGTCGAAACGACAGAATCTGCAATCAGTGGGGCACTTGATATCATCGCAGAGCAAATGTCAGATTCCCCAAAATATCGAAGCTATATTTTAAGAGTGTTCAAAGTAGACGGTGTCATTGAATCTAAGAAAAAGAGAAATGCTGTCGATGAACAAGGCATTTTTGAAATGTACTATGACTACACAGAAAAAGTAGAGACCATTGTTCCGCACCGTGTTTTGGCACTGAACCGTGGTGAGCGAGAAAATGTGTTAACGGTGAAAATAACAATCGACGAATCACGCCTCGTGCGCTATATAATGAATCAGATTATTAGACCAAATTCTAAAACGCGTGATTATTTAGAAACGGCAGTTATGGATGGATTAAAGCGATTGATTCTGCCAAGTATCGAACGTGAAGTGAGAGCCGATTTAAGCGAGATGAGTGAAGCGCATGCTGTAAACATCTTCAAAGAAAACTTAACGAAGCTACTCTTGACACCACCATTAAAAGGGAAGGTCATTCTCGGTGTCGATCCAGCATTCAGAACAGGTTGTAAGCTTGCAGTCATTAACCGCGACGGTGCATTTATAGATAAAGGCGTCATCTACCCACATCCACCACAAGTAAAAGTGGATGATGCGAAATCAACCGTTAAGAAAATGATTAAGGAATTCGATGTTGAATTAATTGCAATCGGTAATGGGACCGCATCGCGAGAGACGGAGAGCTTTATCAGTGAAGTCATCAATGAAATGGACGCGGATGTGCCATTTATTATCGCGAATGAGGCGGGTGCATCTGTCTATTCAGCATCTCAGATTGCTCGTGATGAATTCCCGAACTTAAATGTTGAAGAACGCAGTGCAATTTCTATTGCACGACGTGTGCAAGACCCACTGAGTGAACTTGTGAAAATTGATCCGAAATCGATCGGTGTTGGACAGTACCAACATGATTTAAATCAGAAATTTTTAACGGAGTCATTAGATTTCGTCGTCGATACATCAGTGAACAGAGTTGGGGTCAATGTGAATACAGCATCACCTATATTATTGCAACACGTCTCTGGTTTGTCTGCAACGATTAGTAATAATATCGTTAAGGAAAGAGAAGCTAAAGGTGGCTTTAAACGACGCAGTGAACTTGCGTCAGTACCGAGACTTGGTAAGAAGACATTCGAACAAAGCGTTGGATTTTTACGCGTGTACGATGGGGACGAACCACTTGATGTCACACCGATTCACCCGGAAAATTATGATGTGGCATACAAGGTCTTAGATTTGCTTGGTGTAGCAGCAAATACACTCGGGACAGATGAAGCGATCTCAAAGATAGAAATTGCAGATAGTAAAGCATTGGCGGAACAATTTGATGTCGGGATGCCAACAATGACTGATATATTAGAAAGTTTAAAAGCACCGCTTAGAGATATTCGTGAAGACTTTGAAACACCACTATTAAAAACAGAAGTCAGAACACTGGAAGATTTAAAAGAGGGCATGAAGTTAACAGGAACCGTGCGCAACGTGACCGATTTCGGTGCATTTGTTGATATCGGTGTGAAAAATGACGGACTTGTCCATGTATCTCAACTGAGCAATCGATTTGTAAAAAATCCAATGGATATTGTTTCAGTCGGGGATATTGTAGATGTGACAGTTATCGGCGTCGATATGAATAAGGGTAGAGTGAGTCTATCTATGAAGAAATAAAAATAAGCAGTGATTGACAATATATCTGTCAATCGCTGCTTTATTGTGTAAATTATAGTTCTCGATGTATTTCTCTGGAACGTACTTTCAAGTACTTCTTCGTTTCGTTTGCAACGACACCGGATAGGAGTAACAATCCGATTAAGTTTGGTATTGCCATCATCGCATTGAAGATATCCGCGAAGTTCCAAACAAGTTGTAATGGAACAACAGCACCGAAGAAAATAGCAATTGTGAAAATAACACGGTATAGCATTGTGAAATTGTCACCGACTAAGTATGTGAAACATTTCTCACCGAAGTAACTCCAACCGACCATCGTTGAGAAGATAAACGTCACGAGCGTAATGGCGATGACGTACTGACCGATATTACCTGGTAAAAGGGCGTCGAAGCTCATCGCGGTTAATGTTGCACCTTCAAGTCCTGTTGAGTATAAATCTGCCATCGTTAAAGCTAAGCCAGTCACGGTACAAACGATAATCGTATCGATGAATACTTGAGTCATCGCAATGACTGCTTGGCGTCCAGGTAAATCAGTGACAGCGGCAGCAGAAGCAATAGCCCCTGTACCAAGACCAGCTTCGTTTGAGAATAGACCACGTGCGACCCCCCAACGAATTACTGAACCGATCGCTCCACCTGCGACAGCTTGCCCCGTAAATGCATCATAGAAAATTAGTCCAAAAGCTGCAGGCACATCAGCCAGGTTGAAGACGATGATACCTATACCTGCGATCATATAGAAGACAATCATCAATGGAACGAAGAATGCAACGACGCGTCCGATTGATTTAATCCCACCTATAATAACGAGACCAACAAGTACGGCGAATACGATACCTGTGACAAATGTTGGTACATTAAATGTACCTTGCATAACATCTGAAGCAGTGTTCGCTTGTACCATGTTACCGATTCCAAAAATTGCAGAAACTGTTGCAAAGAATGCAAACATGACACCTAACCATTTACCAAAGTTAATTTTTTTGTATCGAAGGTTAAGACCGTGCTCCAAGAAGTACA
Source organism: Aliicoccus persicus (assembly GCF_900110815.1). GTDB lineage: Bacteria > Bacillota > Bacilli > Staphylococcales > Salinicoccaceae > Aliicoccus > Aliicoccus persicus. Next base: position 206,094 of record NZ_FOIT01000004.1, read on the forward strand.
TCGGACCACCTGACATTTCACCCTTCGCATTCTTTTGACGGTACTTAACACCGAGAATACCTTCAGAGTATTTCGTAGCTAGACCAACTAAAGCGGTCATCCACATCCAAAACACTGCACCAGGACCACCGAGTACGACGGCAGTTGCAACACCGGCAACGTTACCGGTACCAACTGTCGCAGCAAGTGAAGTCATAACAGCTTGGAAATGTGAAATATCTCCTTCCTCACCAGGTACATCTTTAGACCTTTTGAACAGCATTCTAAGTGCATGTGGTAACATTCTAAAAGAGAAGAAAGACAAACGCACTGTTAAAATGAGTCCTGTACCGACAAGTAATACGAGGAGCGGGATCCCCCAAACGAAATCACTAATAGATCCAGTAATATCAAGTAAAAAGGTGTTTATATCATTAAACCAATCCATAGAAATCCTCCTAATATGTAAATTTACTACTAAACCATGTTTTTAATTTACTGAACATTATGAATACTGTCAATGGCAATTTTAAATAATTATACAAAATTTTATAAAACGTTGCATAATTCTAGAAAATGTGATAGTTGATAAAATATAAAAAACTCGGAAATCCAATTGAAGATTTCCGAGTTTAATTTATTTTAAATCATTTAATTATCTGTTGTGGAAGAAGTCACCGTTCTCTAAATCAACATCATTGATGTCAATGCCAAGTGCTTCTGCTACACCTTTACCGTAATCTGGGTCTGCATGGTAGCAGTTAAAGATATGACGGTGTTTTGTACGTGTCGTTGTGCCTTGCATTTCAGCTGCTGTATTTTTGAATAAGCGTTGTTTATCTTCATCTGATTGAAGACGGAATAACTTACCAGGTTGTTCATAGTAATGATCATCGTCTTCTCTGAAGTTATGCTCGTAAACTGAAGCAAGTTCTAAATCTAATGCCGGTTGTTTTTTATCTTTTTGTGATTCGAACGCACCGTAACTATTTGGATAGTAGTTGATGTGACTACCTAAGTTACCATCTGTACGCATTGCACCATCACGAGAGAATGGGCAAACATTTGTTGCACCTTTCGGACTGTTTACCGGAATTTGGTGATGGTTCACACCTAAGCGGTAGCGCTGTGCATCACCGTAAGAGAACAAACGTCCTTGTAACATTTTGTCTGGTGAGAATCCAATACCAGGGATGATGTTCGTCGGTGCAAATGCTGCTTGTTCTACTTCAGCGAAGTAGTTCTCAGGGTTTTTGTTTAATTCGAATTCACCGACCTCGATCAGTGGGTATTCACCTTTGTACCAAACTTTAGTTAAATCAAATGGGTTATGGTAATGATTTTTCGCTTGTTCTTCAGTCATTACTTGGATATAAACTTTCCATTTAGGGAAGTCGCCACGCTCGATTGCATCGAATAGGTCACGTTGAGATGATTCTCTGTCTTGACCAACAACATTCTCTGCTTCTTCAGCACTATAGTTTTCGATACCTTGTTGTGTTCTGAAGTGGAATTTCACCCAGACACGCTCATTATTTTCATTGATCATAGAATAAGTGTGAGAACCGAACCCGTGCATGTTTCTGAATCCTTTCGGAATTCCACGCTCAGTCATGATAATTGTTACTTGGTGTAATGACTCTGGTAAGTTTGTCCAGAAGTCCCAGTTGCTTTCAGCATTATGCATGTTTGTTTTAGGGTCGCGCTTTACAACGTGGTTTAAACTTGGGAATAGTTTAGGATCACGGAAGAAGAAGACAGGCGTATTATTACCAACTAAGTCCCAGTTCCCTTCTTCAGTATAGAACTTCAGTGCGAATCCACGGATATCACGCTCAGCATCCGCAGCACCACGTTCACCAGCAACAGTAGAGAAGCGTGCGAACATGTCTGTTTTCTTTCCAACTTCACTGAAGATATTTGCTTTTGTATATTGTGTAATGTCATGTGTTACGGTGAATGTACCGTAAGCACCTGAACCTTTTGCATGCATACGACGCTCAGGAATCACTTCACGGTCGAAGTGTGCCATCATGTCTAAGAAATATGGATCTTCCATCACTAATGGACCACGTGGACCAGCAGTTCTAGAATTTTCACGATCGCCAACAGGATTACCAAACAGAGTTGTTAACTTTGAATCTTTGTACTCTTTACTCATTTAAAATTATCCTCCTAAAGTTTATAATCTTATTTAGAATGATTATAAATAAAGTTTATCAATAAACGGCGGATAATTCAATTGGGTTGCTTATCTTTCCTCAACATTTTTTAAAAAACTTTTAAAGCTTATTATTTTAAAGCTTATTATAATGAAGAAACTATTCAGAAAGCGTCCGAACAAGATAAAAATACAACCTCAGAATTATTTTTAATTAAAAGTGTTGACATTAAAGTCTGTACGTTATATTATAAATATCGTTGCACCAAACACGGCCCCTTGGTCAAGCGGTTAAGACACCGCCCTTTCACGGCGGTAACACGGGTTCGAATCCCGTAGGGGTCACCATCTAAATTTTTAAATTTGTTGTTGACAATTAGAATCGCATGTTATACAATAAATAATGTCGCTAAAATAGTTATTTGAAATAAAATATGAGTTAGCGGTTGTGGCGGAATCGGCAGACGCGCTAGGTTGAGGGCCTAGTGGGAGTTAAATCCCGTGGAGGTTCAAGTCCTCTCAGCCGCATCAATCTTTAGCCACATAGAAAATAAATTCATAATAGATTTACTATATACCGTGCGGGTGTAGTTAAATGGTATAACCTCAGCCTTCCAAGCTGATGTTGTCGGTTCGATTCCGGTCACCCGCTCCATTTTTATGTATTTTTTGATTTGCACATTGAAAACTGAATGACAATAAGTCAACGTTAATTCTAATAATTTTGGTAAATAACCAACTTGGTGTAACCAAGTAAAAAAATGCAAACGAGCTATAAACTTAAATATAGTTTTTAATTATATGGAGAGTTTGATCATGGCTCAGGATGAACGCTGGCGGCGTGCCTAATACATGCAAGTCGAACGCGACACTTTCGGGTGTCGAGTGGCGGACGGGTGAGTAACACGTGGGTAACCTGCCCATCAGCCTGGGATAACCACCGGAAACGGTGGCTAATACCGGATATGTCTACGGATGAAAGTCGGATTATCTGACACTGATGGATGGACCTGCGGCGCATTAGCTAGTTGGTGAGGTAGTGGCTCACCAAGGCGACGATGCGTAGCCGACCTGAGAGGGTGATCGGCCACAC
>NZ_FOIT01000003.1:0-24169 GCF_900110815.1 Aliicoccus persicus
ATTTCCCAATAGATCCCTCAGAGATGATGAGGTAGATAGGTTCGGCATGTAAGTCTAGCGATAGATGTAGTGGACGAATACTAATGGATCAAATGACTTATTCAATAAAATAAGATATGATGACACGTTTGTTAAAATGTGTTTTACGCTTTAATTTCTTTTGTCTTCTATTTAGTTTTGAATGGACATCCATTCAGAGTAATTGTCCGGTGACGATTGCGGAGAGGCCACACCTGTTCCCATGCCGAACACAGTCGTTAAGCTCTCCAGCGCCGATGGTAGTTGGATGTACGTCCCGTGAGAGTAGGACGTCGCCGGGCAATTTAATTTTATAATTATTTACCATTCCACAGTAGCTCAGTGGTAGAGCTATCGGCTGTTAACCGATCGGTCGTAGGTTCGAGTCCTACCTGTGGAGCCATTTTTTTGCTTTTTATAAATATTTCTATGGCCCCTTGGTCAAGCGGTTAAGACACCGCCCTTTCACGGCGGTAACACGGGTTCGAATCCCGTAGGGGTCACCATTTTTAAAGTATTGTTTTGGAGAATTAGCTCAGCTGGGAGAGCATCTGCCTTACAAGCAGAGGGTCGGCGGTTCGATCCCGTCATTCTCCACCATGGAAGGGTAGCGAAGTGGCTAAACGCGGCGGACTGTAAATCCGCTCCTTCGGGTTCGGCAGTTCGAATCTGCCCCCTTCCACCATTCAAATAGTGTTGGGCTATCGCCAAGCGGTAAGGCAACGGTTTTTGGTACCGTCATTCCTAGGTTCGAATCCTAGTAGCCCAGCCATCTTTTGAGCCATTAGCTCAGTCGGTAGAGCATTTGACTTTTAATCAAAGGGTCAGAGGTTCGAATCCTCTATGGCTCACTCAAGACACCTATTTTCAGGTGTCTTTTTTATATGCATAAAATATTAATGAAATTAATAAATATACATGGTTGTATAATGTGTAAATTTACTGTACCATTATCTTATATTAGGAGGGCTAATTATGAAAAAGATTGATATTATTGGTGCAAATACAGCATTCGGTCAACCTCGCCTCGGCGTGGACTTAGGTCCTGACGCTGTAAGATATGCTGGTTTAGTAAGTACACTAAAAGGTTTAAACAATGAAGTAGAAGATAAAGGAAATATATCACCGGATCTAAAGGTTGATATAGAGACACATTCTCAGGAAAAGGTAGAGAACTTACGCAACTTTAACCAAGTGAAAGAATTTTCGTATGCGCTTGCAAAACAAGTCGATGCGTCTTTAGAGAACGGACGTTTCCCACTAGTTATCGGTGGAGATCACTCGTTATCTATTGGTTCCATCGCAGGGGTAGCGAAGCATTATGATAATCTGGGTGTCATTTGGTATGACGCACATGGTGATTTAAATGATGGTGCCACTTCTCCAAGTGGTAATATTCATGGCATGCCACTCGCTGTCTCTTTAGGTCTTGGTCATGATGAACTTGTGAATCTTTACGGTGACGGTGCTAAAATAAAGCATGAGAATGTCGTGTTGATCGGTATGCGTGACCTGGATGATGGTGAGAAAGAATATATTAAAGAGAATAATATTAAATTATATACGGCGACGGACATTAGAAAACTTGGTATTGATACAGTCATTCAAGAAGCGATTGCTTATTTAGAAGATAAAACAGATGCCATTCATATTTCTCTTGATGTAGATGCGCTCGATCCAATACATACGCCAGGAACAGGTACACCAGTAACAGGTGGTTTATCGCTCGTTGATACACAAGTAACGATGGAAACATTAAATAGGAATGGAAAAGTAGTTTCTATGGATTTAGTAGAAGTTAACCCGCTTTTAGATGAAAAAAACCGAACGGCAGAAGTTGCTGTAGATATTGCAGCGTTTATGTTTGGAAAAAAACAAATATAATAGTTCAATTAGGCATGGGTTACGGCTCATGTCTTTTTCTTTGTTTATTTATGGCATAGTTGAGAATTTGTTCATCGACAGCAAGTGATTGTGCAGTAGGGGCATAGTACTTATGGATGATGTTTTTAATTTTCTTTTCATAGCAAATTTTAATAATTCCGTGTGTGATGAGAATATTTAAATGGTAATGGATTTTCGAGCGCGGTAGTTGCATTTCATCTGCAAGCATCTGACCTGTTTTTGGTTCTATGAATAGTCGACGGATTAGATCGAGTCTGAATGGATTACTTACACTTTTTAATACATCTATGTCATTGATGATTAAGCATTTTTTCATATCATCACTCCAATCAGTTAAAATATATACAGTAATAGAATTAAAGTCAATTAAATGTTAAATTAGAGTTAACAAAATTGTTCATTCAATTTATGTTTGATAAAATTGGAATGTATTATTTAGTTGGAGGTTACATATGATTGGGCAGCGCATTAAAGAAATTCGTCACAATAATAACTTAACACAAGAAGAGTTGGCCCAAGGTATTATATCACGGACGTATTTGAGCTTAATTGAGAAGGGAAATGTTCAGCCTTCAACAAATGTTCTTATTAAATTGAGTGAAAGATTAAATTGTACGGTCGATGATTTTTTAAATGATATTTCAAATTTTGAACATCATGATGTTGAAATCTTAAAAGAACTTTCTTATCAAGAATATCAATTAAAAGAAGGAAACTATAAGGTTGTTGGACATTTTATAGAAAAAAATGTTTTATCTGTGCAACATTTGCCGCCAGAAGATTGCGGACGTATCCATGCAATATACGGGCATTATTTCAATGCTATCGGAAAAAAAGTGGATGCAATGAAGCATTTAACCGAAGCAATCGGGCTATTGTCAACTGTACCAATACATCAAAACTATATTGATGTTACTTTGCTGAAAATTGAACTGGACATTATAGAAGAAAACTTTGAAGCAGCATTGGATACACTTGATTCGATATTTAAAGAATTAATTAAATTTGATTGGAATACAGCTGATCTCATTCGTGTATATTTTAACTATAGTCTGACATATTTTAATTTGAACCAACATTTCACTGCGTATAGATATTATACTAAGTTTGAATCATTGCAGCAGCAACTTGACTTTACGTATAAACAAGATGAATCAAGGACACTCGTGTACAAAATTTTATACAAACTGAATGATACGGAAATGTTACGCCAACGAAGTCAACACGATGAGCGAACGACCGGTCGTTTGTTCACAGCATATTATTACTTTGCTCGAGGTAATATCCGTCGTTCAAAAGAACTTTTTGAAGGATTGCCAAAAGAAGATGAAGATATTTATTCAGATAAACTGATGAAGGAAATTTTTGACTTCCTAAATGAGCGATTATTGATGATCTGATAGAAAGTAGGCGCACTCATGCAAGAAACTTTTTTCGACAATTTAACAACAGGAACAATTATTACAAGCATTATTGATATTGCAATTGTTTGGTATGTGTTCTATTTAATGTTTGCTGTGATGCGCGGAACGAAAGCAATTCAGCTGATCAAAGGGATATTTTTAATTCTAATCGGCCGACTTGTCAGTAACTTCTTTGATTTAACTGCGACGACAGCTATTTTTGACACGGTCTTAGAATGGGGTTTCCTTGCAATCATCGTTATCTTCCAACCAGAACTAAGACGTGCGCTAGAACAACTTGGACGGGGTAGCTTATTTAAAGCGTCAAGCAGCGGCACGAAAGTGACGACAGAAAAATTACACAAAGATGTACTTCGAGCCGTACAATATATGGCAAAGCGTCGGATTGGGGCCTTGATTGTATTTGAAAAAGAGACAGGGTTGCAAGATTATATAGAAACAGGTACACGCGTCGATGCAAACATTTCTTCTGAGTTACTTATTAATATATTCATGCCCAATGCACCGCTACATGATGGTGCAATGATCATCCAAACAGATAAAGTAACAACAGCAGCGAGTTACTTACCACTTTCAGACAGCAATGTCATCGCAAAAAATCTCGGCACAAGACACCGGGCAGCGGTCGGTATATCAGAAGTTACGGATGCATTTACAATCGTTATTTCTGAAGAGACGGGTCATGTATCTGTGACACATGGTGGAAAACTATATCAAGCACTTTCTCCAGAAGAACTCGAAGAATCACTGATCAAAAACTGGACGTCCATTCAAGATATTAAGGAAGGGGGCGGCTTATTTGCTAGAAAGTAAATTAGGAATTAGTATTGTTACTCTAATTTTGGCCATCTTTTTATTTCTAAGTGTCAATGATATATTTGATGCACTATTTTCTGAAGATGAAGAGATGTACAGTGAAGTCGTTGAAAATGTCCCCGTGAATGTTAAGTATGACCAAGAAAATTATTACGTGATGGGGGCCCCGGAACATGTCAGCGTTGAGTTGTTTGGTAGCTTGGCAAATGTAACACGTGTTCAGACATTGGGTGAGTTCAATGTTGTTCTGGATTTACGCAACCGTGACGCAGGAGATTATGAAGAATTTTTTAGAGTTGAAAATCTTCCATCAAATGTCACGGCAGAAGTATTGCCGCAAACCGTCAGCATCAGTAAACAAGAGCTCGTTTCTAGGACGTATGAAATACATGCAGAAGTCAGTGAGTCACGCATTCCACTATCTCACTCACTTGATGCCGTTACGACAGAACCGCAAACTGTTGTAGTACGTGGTGGTGAGAGTGAAATGAATCGTATACAATATGTACGAGCAACGATTTCTGATACGTCGAGAATAACAAGTTCTCAAGTAGAAGAAGCAGAGGTCAATGTGTTTGATTATCAGTTTAACCGGCTAGATGTTTCAGTCGAACCATCAACGGTAAATGTACAAATAGATGTGAGTGAACGTAGTAAAGAAGTACCGATTGAATATACAGTAACTGGTCAGGTCCCTGATGGTTATACATTAGAAAATATTGAATTGGATACGGAAGAGTTAACAATTTTTGGCAGCGAAAACTCTCTCAACATGCATTCGAATTATGTTGTAGAGATCGACGTGACTGGCCTAACTGAATCGACGACGAGAGAAATAGAGATTACATTGCCTGAGGAATTAATAAAAACAGAACCTACAACTATTATGGCAACGATAGAGATAGAAGAAACTAATGAATAGGATGGATTTTAAACATGGGTAAGTATTTTGGAACTGATGGTGTTAGAGGTATAGCAAATAAAGAATTAACACCGGAGATAGCATTTAAGCTTGGAAGAATAGGTGGCTATGTATTATCGCAGAACCATTCTGGTGCGAAGACAGTTTTAGTTGGTAAAGATACGCGTATTTCTGGATATCTGCTAGAGAATGCATTGATTTCAGGTCTTTTATCTTCAGGCGTAGAAGTGATGCGTTTAGGTGTCATTACGACACCAGGTGTTGCATTTTTAACACGGGAAATGAAAGCGACAGCAGGGGTGATGATCTCTGCGTCACATAATTCATTTGAAGATAACGGTATTAAGTTTTTTGCTTCAAACGGTTTTAAATTGACAGATGAACAACAAGATAAAATCGAAAGCTTAATAGATAGCGAAGATGAACTACCACGACCAGTCGGGGATGAACTTGGCCGAGATTCAGACTACTTTGAAGGTGGACAAAAGTACTTGAGCTACTTGAAGTCAACAATTAACAACGACTTTGAAGGGTTGAAGATCGCTCTGGATAATGCACACGGAGCAACATATTCACTAGCTCCATATCTGTTTGGTGATTTAGAAGCGGATACCGTAACGATAGGTTCTTCACCCGATGGCTTAAATATTAACCAAAATGTTGGCTCGACCCATCCAGAACGTTTGGCAGAAACAGTTAAAAATGAAGCATGTGATTTTGGGCTTGCATTCGATGGAGATGGTGACAGAATCATTGCAGTAGATGAAACAGGTGAAATTGTCGACGGCGATAAGATTATGTTCATCATTGGGAAATCGATGAAAGAAAAAGGTATGCTCAAACACGATACAATCGTCTCAACTGTGATGAGCAACATCGGATTTTATAAAGCGATAGAAAATATCGGTTTAAAAAGTACGAAAACAAAAGTTGGAGATCGCTATGTGGTTGAAGAATTAAGAAATAATGATTTTAATCTTGGTGGTGAGCAGTCGGGTCATATTATTATGATGGACTATAACACAACGGGTGATGGCTTACTTACAGGGATTCATTTAGCGAGTATCATAAAAGAAACAGGTAAGAAATTAAGTGAGCTTGCAAAAGAAGTTGAAACATTCCCACAAGTACTCGTCAATGTAAAAGTGACGGACAAGCATAATGTGACGAGTAATGCGTCTGTCAGTGAAGCCATTGAAGCTGTTGAGAAAGAAATGGACGGCAATGGTCGTGTACTTGTTCGACCATCAGGTACTGAACCACTCGTGCGTGTGATGGTTGAAGCGGAAACAACAGAAAAAGCAGAGGCGTATACAGAAAAAATAGCAGAAGTTGTCAAACGAGAAATGGGACTATAAACCTTAAAACTATATAAAACCTCCAGATTATGTAAAATACAATCTGGAGGTTTTTATCGTGTATATGAACATCATCAGAAAACCGATGAATACTTGATTTCATATGGGTTAAATCATATAATAGTAATATTGCACAAGGAGGGTAGATTGAAATAAAAATCGGAATAGCGCCTGGGCATTTATATGCTGACGAGGAGGACAGTTATCGACAATCGGCGGATGCTGTCCCGGATACTAAAGTATTCGTTATATTATCTGTAAAACTAAAGAGTAATCTTTAGGACAAAAGGATAATCAATTACTAAACATCAGAAGAAGCGAGGTCGCATTTATTATGTGTGGAATTGTTGGTTATATCGGTAACGATAATGTTACGCCGATTTTATTAAAAGGATTAGAAAAGTTAGAATACCGTGGTTATGATTCAGCAGGAATCGCGGTAAAAACGGATGAATCATTAGAAGTTGTCCGTGAAAAAGGAAGAATCGCAGACTTGACAGAAAAGGTTGGCGAAAACTTAGCAGGACATACTGGGATTGGGCATACACGTTGGGCAACACATGGTGAGCCAAGTGTTAAAAATGCACACCCACAGCAGAGTAACGATGGTCAGTTCACATTAGTACACAATGGTGTAATTGAGAACTACCGCCAGTTAAAAGAAGAGTATTTATCAGACGTTGAGTTTACATCGGATACAGACACAGAAGTGATAGTAGAACTTATCAATTACTTCAGCAAACAAGGTCAAGATACAGAAAATGCATTCAATTCGACATTACGTCTATTAGAAGGTTCGTATGCACTTGGTCTAATGGACAAAGATATCGATGGCACGATTTTCGTTGCGAAGAATAAATCACCATTACTTGTTGGGCTGGGTGACACATTCAACGTCATTACGTCAGATGCGATGGCGATGTTAGGACTGACGAATGAATTCGTTGAGTTGATGGATGGCGAAATCGTTATTTTAAAACAAGATAGCGTAAGCATCATTAATCCAGATGGTAACGAAGTAGAAAGAGACTCTTACACTGCAGAAATCGATGCGAGTGACGTAGAAAAAGGCACTTATGATCACTACATGATTAAAGAAATTAATGATCAGCCTGGTGCGATGAGAAAGATTATCTCACAGTACCAAGATGAGAATGAACAGCTTGTTATCGATGATGCAATTATCGAACAGCTAAAAGAAACGGACCGTATTTATATCGTCGCTGCAGGTACGAGTTACCATGCAGGACTAATCGGTAAAGAATACTTTGAAAAATGGGCGAAAATCCCTACAGAAGTTCATGTTGCTTCTGAGTTCGTGTATAACACACCAATGCTTTCAGAAAAACCGTTGTTCGTGTTTATTTCACAGTCTGGAGAAACAGCAGACAGCCGTGCAGTATTAGTAGAAGTTAAAAAGTTAGGCTACCCAACGTTAACAATTACTAACGTTGCAGGTTCTACACTGTCACGTGAAGCAGATGAGACATTATTACTTTATGCTGGACCAGAAATTGCGGTTGCTTCAACAAAAGCATATACAGCTCAAATTGCTGTATTATCAATTACAGCACAAGTTGCAGCACGTGAGCTTGGCCAAGAAATTGATATCGATTTAATGCAAGAGCTTGCCGTTGTAACGAATGCAATCAACGCAGTGATTAATGATGCGTCTATTATTGAAAATATTGTGCGTGAGTATTTAGAAACGACACGCAATGCGTTCTTTATTGGACGTACGCTAGACTACTATGTTGGTTTAGAAGGCGCGCTGAAACTTAAAGAAATCTCTTACATTCAAGCAGAAGGATTTGCTGGCGGAGAATTGAAGCACGGTACGATTGCTTTAATAGAAAAAGGTACACCAGTATTCTCGTTAATCACTCAAGATAAAGTCAACTTAAACACGCGTGGAAACGCACAAGAAGTTGAAGCACGAGGTGCGAAAGTATGTACAATCTCAATGGCAGGATTAGATGAAGAAGGCGATGACTACGTTATCCCTAAAGTACATCCGATGTTGTCACCACTTGTTTCAGTGATCGTTTATCAGTTTGTTGCTTACTATGCAGCATTACACCGTGGAAACGATGTAGATAAACCAAGAAACTTAGCGAAATCAGTAACGGTGGAATAGAATAAGATGACAAATCCCCTGAAAGCAGATATGCTTTTGGGGGATTTATTTTGATATTCAAATTTGTTAATTTAAATAGTAGTAATTCTTTATGGAAGGTTTGATTTATTTGGAAACAAATTTATATTTTGTTAGACATGCGCATTCTAAATACACACCAGACGAGTTAGGAAGACCCTTGTCTGCTGATGGATTTAATGATGCTAAAATTGTAACGGAGTTGCTTAATAGAGAAGCTATTGATTATGTTTATTCAAGCCCATACAAGCGAGCAATTCAAACTGTTGAGGGTGTTGCTAAATACATAGACAAAGAAATTGAGTTAGTAGAAGATTTTAAAGAGCGTATACTTGCGGGAAATCCTGTAGAAGATTTTACTGCAGCCATTGAAAAAGTATGGGAAGACTATGATTACTCATGGAAAGATGGAGAATCAAATAATGTAGCACAAGAAAGAGGAGCCAATGCTACATTACAAGTTCTAGAAAGAAACTTAGGTAAGAATATTGTAATTGGTACTCATGGTAACATAATGGTGTTGATTATGAACTATTTTGATAATAAATATGGATATGACTTTTGGAAGGATCTCGAGATGCCAGATATTTATAAGTTATCATTTAACAAAATGAAACTCATAGATGTTCAAAGAATATGGAAAATTTCTAATCACCTTTGGTGATTCTCATGTAGTGTGTTTAATTATCCAATTAAACACGAAGAAGTATTCATATATAATTTTAAGAAAAGCTGATAAAGTTACTTAATGAGATTAGATAACAGGAGGTAAAAAAGATTGTTCGCAACAGGACTAGGTATTGCTATTGGTGTTGGGTTTGCTATGCAGACAGCAATCAACTCACAACTAAGAAAATTTGTTTTATCTCCTTTTAAAGCATCGATGATTTCATTCATTGTTGGTGTACTTATTCTGACTGTCGTTATGTTGGTCAGTGGTTCTTCACTCGGTATTCCACACGAAACTTTTACGAATCAGCCGTTTTGGATATGGCTTGGTGGTTTGTTTGGGGTCATCGGTTTAACGACTAACATTTTGCTATTTCCAAGAATAGGAAGTGTACAAGCTGCTGTTATGCCTATATTTGGGATGATTGTCATGGGGATGTTGATTGACAATTTCGGTTGGTTCAACTCGATTGTTCAACCGTTTACGACAAATCGAATTGTCGGTGTTTTACTCCTTTTAATTGGTATATTTCTTACAGTTGTACTGACAGAGTTAGTCAAAAAGCGTCGAAATATCGCAAATGAACAAGATGATTCGAAGAGCTCACTAGAACTATGGATCTGGCGAATAATCGGAATTGGTGCGGGGATGTTAATGTCAGCACAAGCTGCAATCAACGGACAGCTCGGTAGTGTGCTCGGTTCGCCTGTTCATGCCGCGTTCGTTTCATTTTTTGTGGGTGCTGCCATATTGATTATTGTTGTCATTGTAAAAGAACGGTCATTTAAAGATGTGATCAATCCAATTACGAAAAAAGCACCGTGGTGGGTGTGGCTCGGTGGATTATTTGGTGCGACTTACGTTCTAGTGAATGTTTATCTTGTAAGTGAAATCGGAACAGGGCCAACCGTTATACTCGCATTGTTTGGTCAACTGACAGGTAGTTTACTCGTTGAGCGATTTGGGTTACTCGGGTCACACCCAGGTGATATCAATAAAATTCACGTTATTGGTTTATTGATTATGTTAGTCGGTGTGATAATGATTCAGTCATTCTAAACGATTAAGATTAATATGAGAAGTCTACTCTGTTTGAAGTGGCGATTCGCGTGCCAATGAGATGTGCTCATAGTCCGTCAAATCCGTTTGCACGCCAATGAAATTAGCTCATAGTCCGTTAAATGGATTTGCGTGTCAATGAGAGTTGCTCATAGTCCATTAAATGGATTTGCATGCCAATGAGAGTTGCTCATAGTCCGTTAAACGGATTTACACGCCAATGAGAGTTGCTCACAGTCCGTTAAATCCGTTTGCACGCCAATGAGATTAGCTCATGGTCCGTTAAATGGATTTGCGTGTCACTGAGATTAGCTCATAGTCCGTTAAATGGATTTACGCGCCAATGAGATTAGCTCATAGTCCGTTAAATGGATTACGCGCCAATGAGATTAGCTCATAGTCTGTTAAACGGATTTACGCGCCACTGAGATTAGCTCATAGTCCGTTAAATGGATTTACGCGCCACTGAGATTAGCTCATAGTCACACAAACGGATCTAATCGACATATAAACTACTTCATATCAATAATTTTGTCCTGAAGTAGCGAAATAAACAGTGGTATAATAGATAGGAATTTCAAATAGTTTTATTACGTGAAGAGATGGGATTTTTTATGAAAAGTACAACGATAAGTCGCTTCATCTTAATGATATTAGGAAACATTTTTATTGGATTTGCCGTCACATTATTTAGAATTGCTGACATCGGCGCAGATCCATTTACGACGTTTATTCTTGGTGGGCAGTTCGTTACAAACCTTTCTTACGGTGTGACAACAATTGTCATCAATTTAATTATAATTATTCCTCTGATCCTATTTGGTAGAGACTTAGTCAGTTGGGGTACATTTGTGAACATGTTTGGTATCGGTTTGATATCAGATGGGTTTATATCGATTTATCATTTGATGGGGATTGATTCATTAAGTTTCCTTACACAGCTGATTGTTGCAAGTATCGGTGTCATCGTCATTGCGTTTGGGGCATCGATGTATATCACGGCAAATCTCGGGGTATCACCTTATGATGGTATGGGGATTATCGTAGAACGGTTGAGTGAGAAGAGAGTGAAGTATGCACGTGCACGCATCATTCAAGATGTAATTGCAGTTGTAGCCGGTGTCATACTCGGTGCAACGTTCGGTGTTGCGACATTAATTTCAGCATTTCTAACGGGGCCATTAATTACCTTTTTCAATACGCGTGTATCTGAGAGATTGTTTGCACGACTAGAAAAAGTATTTTAGATTTCAAGTTAGCCTTGAAATCTAAAATTATATAATCAGTTTTGGTTCCAATCTTCGACACTGCTTAGGCGAAGTGTGAAAAACATATAAAGAAAAGCTGTGAGTGCTGCAAGTGAGAAGATAAGTAAAAAGACGTTAACTGACATTTCAACAGTAAATAATAAAATTGGTACAATCAGTAGAATTAATATAGGAACAACGATACGTTTCCAATCTTTTTTTATGTACTGCTTTTCATCACAATGCGGGCAGTCCATTGCAGCTTTCATCATAAACAATCTTTGTAGTACTTTGAAGAAGGACCAAGGTTGATTACACGCATCACATTTAGTCATTTACGATGTACCTCCTGTTCATATACGTATGTTATATTATAACATGACATAAAAGTACGACATAATATTTTTAAGAGGGGACTTCATTATGGATCAAATGCCTTCTCTAATGAGCCGAATGATATCACGTGGCGTGGATACATTAATTATTTTCACCGTAGTCATACTCCTAGCACAAATCATTAGTTTCGATACACAATCATTAATTGTACAAATTTCAGAAGCTATTTTTTGGCTTTGGTACTTTATCTTCATACCTTACATTTGGATAGGATTAACTGTAGGTAAGCGATTGAACCAAACACAGCTCGTCATGGCAGACGGCAGTGATGTAAAATTGCGTGCACTCATAATAAGAGAGTTTTTTATCCTGTTTGCATATGTACTCTCTTTGGGTATTCTTTGGATTGTAACACTGGTAATGATTCATCGAAGAGCAGATAACCATGCATTACATGACCTTGTAGCGGGTACTCAAGTAATTAAGACAGATTATTTATAGGTGATTAGATGAATATAATTGATGGAAATATGTTTAGAAAATTGACCGTGCGATTAGAACTATTATTTATTCGACTCATGCTGCTCATTACATTTAACAAATGGGGGTATATGAGAGAGATGCTCGAATTAACAGAGCGTGAACTCGAAGGGATTAAAGAAGAAGAGGAATACCAGAAAGAACAAGATAAAAAAGACAAGTAACAATAATGCCGTACATCTAATTCATTCGATGCACGGCATTTTTATATTATTCAGATTGATTAGATGGACTGTTGCTAGAAATCGTAAACGTAATCTTCGTGTGCGGTGCTTTTTCTTGAACACGTTTAAACGCATTCTCCATCGCTAAAAAGATGTTGTTTACCTTGCCATCAAGACGTGTTGTAAAATGATCTGGTGTAACTTCGACTTCCTCTTCAGCCAGTTTCACTTCACTGGCAATGATTTCACCATACTTTTCAATACCTACAGCGTAGATTGCAAACTTACAACCCGCATCGATGTCGAACTCAGAACTTCTTGCTTCATTTAATCGAACATCATCTTCGTTTAAATAAGGTTCCGCGTCGTTATCCTTGTTACAACCAATACCAAATGTTCCGCTCATTGTTACATGTTTACCTGTATGTGCAGCGTGTGAGTAGATTGCTTTAACGACATCAAACACATGACTATAACGACCGCGAACAACAGTCGAAACATCATCCGTCTGACTCCAAACCTTCGTTTGATCCACTTCCTTTAAAGCACCTAATATCACATCGACAAAATCATCACTCATTACGCCGAGCGTAAAGTTACACCCAGCAACTCTGTTAATATCCATATTTTACATACCTCCTAAATCTAAGATAACGGAAATGAGTACATTATACAAAGAGAAGGTGGGAGGCTGTGGTTGAAATTTGTTTGAGATTGGTGTGGCATGCTTACTCGGGCTAGAAAATAGTTGTGAGTATGCACGGATTTTGGTTTCGTGCTTACTCGAGTCCAAATTTCGTCATGAGTATGCACGGATTTTGGTTTCGTGCTTACTCGAGTCCAAATTTCGTCATGAGTAAGCACGGTTTGAGTTTTCATGCTTACTCAAGTCCAAATTTCGTCGTGAGTAAGCACGGTTTGAGTTTTCATGCTTACTCAAGTCCGAAAATCATCGTGAGTAAGCACGAGATAAATTTTTCCAAATGCTTATTGGTTCGTCTGCCAAATCAGAGAGAAAAATTGGCCTGAATTGGCAATAATCTCTTTTACCTGCCAATTCGAGATAAAAAAATGACTTGAATTGGCAGCATTTCGATTTTCCTGCCAATTCGAGATAAAAAAATGACTTGAATTGCCAGGCTGGATTTTTCTTGAATATTGTTATCTCTAGAATTAGGTCATATTCTCTTGCCTGCTACTTCAAGGTCGAAAATGAACATGAAGTAGCACCTTTTGAAAATACCTGCTACTTCGGGCTCAAAAAATATGGTGAAGTAGCAGCTTTTGATTATTCCTGCTACTTCAGGCGAAAAAAACGTGTTGAAGTAGCATCCAGCAGCTCAAGAAAGTTCCAACACAAAAAAGAACCCCGCAAAAGTCCAAGACTTTTGGGGGTTCCTCATATAAAATCACTAAATCAATTTATTGCGCACTCTCATGACGCGCTTTCGCTTCGCGCCCGCGCCCTTTATAACTACCGAGCATTTCTCGCTCAGCGAATTCTGAATTTCTCAACGTTTCTAATCGTTCTTTTACGAATTCATTTGGTAACTCATGATCAACAATGTATCTGTTGCGTCCGTGCGCAGCACATTCTAATGAACATCCACCTAAATGGTAGGCTTGGTTTTCTTCAGATGCAAGTAACTGTGCATTACACTCTGGATTACAACAATTAATGTAGCGTTCACATGGTGTTCCGTCGTAATGGTCTTTACCCACAACGGTATGTTCTACTTGGTTAATCGGAACTGTCAAACGTTCATCAAAGACGTACATCATACCATCCCACAGCTGTCCTTTTGTTTCTGGATCTTTACCATATGTAGCAATTCCACCATGGAGTTGTCCGACGTCCTCAAATCCTTCACGCTTTAACCAGCCTGAGAATTTTTCGCAGCGAATTCCACCTGTGCAATACGTCAAGACTTTTTTGCCTTCAAACAGGTGACGATTTTCTCTTACCCAATCTGGTGTATCACGGAATGTTTCTACATCGGGTTTTATCGCACCACGGAAATGTCCAACTTCATATTCATAATCATTACGAACGTCGAGTACGACAGTGTTCTCATCTTGCATTTGTTCCATGAATTCTTTAGGTGATAAATACTCACCAGTTATTTCATGTGGATTCACATCATCTTCTAAACTTAAGTTTACAAGTTCTGGTCGTGGTCTCACATGCATCTTTTTGAATGCGTGTGTGTCTGACTCATCCACTTTAAATACGATGCCTTGGAATAATGGATGATTCTTCATGTATTCAGCATATTCATTTGTCTGTTCAATCGTACCTGACACGGTACCATTGATGCCTTCGTTTGCGACTAAGATCCGGCCTTTCAAACCGATCTCTTTACATAAATCTAAATGTTCAGCTGAGAATTCAACTGGATCTTCGATCGTTGTGTAATAATAATACAGTAATACGCGATATTTCATTTTTTTCCACCTATCATCAAATATTTGCAGGATATCCCTGATAGCTATGCTTACGCACAGTTATTATATTATACCAAAATCACGAATGGTTTGAACAGTGCAGTATTGTCGATTTCGTGGCACGTCGTGTATAATAGTTTAATGAAAATAAATAAAGAGGTTCTTAGCCGTAAACCCTCTATAAAAAACTAAGAAACACATCCATGTGCCTTAGTTTAAGGTACATGGACTTTTTTGTTAGGAGGAAAACATGTTAGATAAAGAAAAAGCTCTCGTCGTTTTTTCAGGCGGTCAAGATAGTACAACTTGTATGTTTTATGCGATGGCGTATTACAAGGAAGTCGAGCTCGTTACGTTTGAATATGGTCAACGTCATGCACTTGAAATTGAAGTTGCAAAAAATATAGCAAAAGAGCACGGGTTAAAGCATCACGTGTTAGATATGAATTTGCTCTCGCAACTGTCTCCAAATGCACTCACACAACATGATATGGAAGTTTCATCAGATGATAAAATACCGAATACATTTGTACCAGCAAGAAATTTGATCTTTTTATCATTTGCTACAGCACTTGCTTATCAAATTGGTGCGAAAACAATTATTACCGGTGTATGTGAAACGGACTTTAGTGGATACCCGGATTGTCGCGATGTGTTTGTTAAATCAATGAATGTGACAGCAAATTTAGCGATGGATGAAAACTTCATTATTGCCACACCGCTCATGTGGCTCGATAAAAAAGAAACGTGGGCGTTAGCAGATAGTTTTGGCAAGTTAGAGTATATAAGAGACAATACGTTGACATGTTACGAAGGCATCATGAGTGATGGTTGTGGCAAGTGTCCAGCATGTGAACTCCGCATGAATGGATTGAATGCCTACTTAGAAGAAAAGGAGGCGGCATTATGATATATCCGGTAAGGACACATGACTTTTTATTTGAACTTAACAAAGATCTACATTTTAGTGCAGCGCATTTCATTGATGACGCACGTGCGGGTAAATGCCGCAATGTTCATGGGCATAACTATGTTGCAAACATAACGATTGTCGGTGATACTTTGGATGAAATGGGCTTTCTCGTGAACTTTTCGGCGCTGAAGAAAGTAGTGACTGAAGCATTTGATCATACATTGTTAAATGATCATGCTAAATTTCAAGATGTCCCACCAACGACTGAAACGGTCGCATGTGCGATTTATGAATTGATTGCAGATTATTTAAAGTCTGAGTCCAATAGCGTGCACTGCTTACAAGTATTTTTAAGAGAAACAGCAACGAGTTATGCCGTTTATAGACCGAAGGAGATTTAATGATGAAGGTACCTGTATTAGAAATTTTTGGACCAACGTTTCAAGGGGAAGGTGCAGTCATCGGTCAAAAGACGATGTTTGTCAGAACGGCAGGATGTGATTATCGTTGCAGTTGGTGTGATTCCGCTTTTACCTGGGATGGCTCACAAAAGGACAATATCAGCATGATGACGAGTGACGACATATTTGAGTCGCTCGATCGTTTAGCTAAAGATAACTATAATCACGTGACGATTTCTGGTGGTAATCCGTTACTCAATAAAGGATTAAGTGAGTTTGTTGAAGCGGCAAAAGCACGTGGTATACGTTTAGCGATTGAAACTCAAGGGACGAAGTACCAAGATTGGTTACCGTTAATTGATGACGTAACGATTAGTCCGAAACCACCGAGTTCTGGTATGAAGACGGATTTTAAGAAGCTAGAGTTCATGATGAATCGTTTAAATCCTGCACAATATAATTTAAAAGTCGTCGTGTTCGATGACAAAGATTTTGAACATGCGAAAGAAGTTCATGCTAAATATCCAAACATTGAATTTTATGTACAAGTTGGGAATCCATATTTGGGTGAACGTGTAGAAAATCATACAGAAAAATTATTAGCACGCTATGAACAGCTCGTAGATAAAGTAATGAACGATAAAGAACTTCAAAACGTACGTGTGTTGCCTCAGTTGCATACGTTACTTTGGAGCAATAAACAAGGAGTGTAGAAAATGGATGATACGAAAGATTTAACATTGCTAGGAAACCAAAATGTACAATACGCATTTGATTATGACCCGAAAGTTTTAGAGACGTTTGATAATAAGTATACAAAACGTGATTACTTCGTAAAATTTAACTGTCCTGAATTTACGACATTATGTCCAATAACGAATCAGCCTGATTTTGCGACGATTTATATCAGCTATATACCAGGTGAGAGAATGGTAGAGAGCAAATCACTCAAGTTATATTTATTTAGTTATAGAAACCATGGTGGTTTCCATGAGACGAGCATCAATATGATAATGGATGATCTCATCGAATTGATGGCACCTAAATATATAGAAGTGTGGGGGAAATTCACACCACGCGGTGGGATTTCTATCGACCCATACTGCAACTATGGTAAGCCAGGAACGAAGTTTGAAGAGATGGCAACCAACAGAATGATGAACCATGATTTATACCCTGAAAATATTGATAACAGGTAAGACTGCCAAGTGCAGTCTTTTTTTATCCTTAAAAATTTTATTTAATACCTTGCAATGTTCACTAGTGTGTATTACACTGTAGTCAGTACTAAATAATACACAGTAGTGAGGTGGCATAATGAATGTTCAATTGAAGAAGGGTTCTTTAACGATGATTGTACTTAGCTTCATAGGTAAAGAAAAACAGTATGGTTATCAACTCGCTCAAAACGTTTCGAATTATATCGAGATTGCAGAAGGTACACTGTATCCGCTATTGAGACGTCTCGTCAAAGAAAAGCATTTAAAAACGACACTCGAAGAATCAACGGAAGGTCCTGCACGGAAGTATTACGAACTGACAGAGGATGGCATTGCTTATTTAGATGAACTCGTAGAGGAATGGAAAGTTTACACGAAAGCAGTAGAGACGATATTAAATGAAACGGAGAGAAAATAATGAATAGAAAACAATTTTTACAACAATTAGAAACTAAGGTTAAACATTTAGACTATGATGTGAGACAAGATATATTAAATGAGTTCGATGTTCATATTCGACAAGGTGTTCATACAGGATTATCAGAAGAAGAAGTCGTTCGCTCACTCGGTGACTTTGATGAAATTGTAGATGGTTTACTAGAACAGGAAGAAGTCAAAACACAACAGGAAGAAAAAACAGTTGATCAACCAGTTGAGAAAGATAAACCTTCTAAAAAGATAACTGTTGAGAGAGCAACTAAGCCCGTTCAAAATACAAAATATTTAGATGTAGATCCGAATAAAATTGAAAACCTTCGTTTCGAAGTACAGAATGCGACTGTCGTTGTTGAAGCTGGAGATAAATTCGAAATGGACTATGAGTCATCGAACGAAAACAGTGAATTAACATACGATGTTATCGGTAACTCGCTTACATTTAGACAGGAATCAGAAGATAACAAGGGGATATTCGGATTCTTTAAAAATACATCGAAGAATAGATTAGTAATTACATGGCCAGGAGATTTAGATACATTGAAAGCCGAAGTAGAGCAGGGTGCTGTTCGAATCTCTGGTTTAACTATAGATGAACTGAATGTGGAATGTGATATGGGGAGTGTTACAGGACAATCATTGATTGGTAAACACTTTTCATTAACGAGTGACATGGGTCGAGTAACTTTAGAAAATTCACAAGCGGATTCAATAGAGACGCACTCAGACATGGGCACAGTGACAATTGATAACTGCACAGCAAAAGTCTACAATATGTCGTCAGATATGGGAACTGTTAACGCAAATAATATCAATGCGGATGCAGATGGCACACTTAAAACAGATATGGGAACAGTGAAAGTAACATTCAGAGAGGCGCCGACTGATACCGAAGTGATTGCAAACACAAATATGGGTAGCGCTGTGAATCCATATAGTAACATTAAAAACGCAACCTATCGATTTACGTTGAATACTGATATGGGTTCAATTGTCATAAAATAAGAGAGGTAAAACTATGATTTTTGATAGAAATATACCAGCGCAAGAACGTATTAATTTCGTATTCTATATTGAATCGATCTATCTTATCAGCAGGAGATTATATTTACCTGTTTGCAGTTTCGTACTTTATTTTGTATGAAACAGGATCAGCATTTTATTTCTCAATCAACTTAGCGATTTCAGTGGTTATCTCTCTCATATTACTACCTTTTGCTGAAGTAATTAGTGATTTAGGAAATAAGAGAAAGACGATTATTATCGGTGAAAGGTTGTTTGCTTGTGTAATCATCGGACTATTTGTCTATATCTAACTTGCTGAAGTGTCTTTAGTAGCAATTTACTTCACGACGTTATTAACGAGCTTAATCAGTCCATTTGTATCTAACACTTTCCAAGCAACGATAACGGAAATGTTCCATAAAGAACGCATACAAAAGGTCATGGGATATACACAAAGCATATTATCCGCAGTACCTATTTTAGGACCTGTGCTCGGTGGTGTTTTATTCGGACTACTGGGGTTCCAAGGTATTGTCATCGTATTTATGATTGCGACTATTTTCTCAGCAGCCATCAACATACTGATAAAGTTCGATCTATACTATGATAAGTCGATTTATGAAACGGATGATGACGCAGTGGACGGTGCGTTTAATAAGTTCAAAAGAAATGTAGGGCAAGGATTTTTATTTTTGTTCAGTAGTGATGTTTTCAGATCAACGCTAATCACTGTATCGTTGATTAACCTATTCGTCGGACCGATATCTGTATTCCCGGAAATCATGATGATTGTAGAACTTGGATTTGAGCCAGAAACACTTGGGTTTGTTAACGCACTTGCAGGTATCGGTGTACTTGTTGCTGGTGTAACCATCGCTAACATGAAAAGCTTTAAAAATCCGCTGCAACAAGTAAAGTTCGGAATCATAATTTTAGGTACGCTCTATTTCATCTATGCATTGCCAATTTATTTCGATATGCAAGCTTGGACGAGCTTTATCTACATTGCAATTGTTGGCTTTACGATAATCGTGACACTGCAATTTATCAATGTGCCAGCGGGTATATTTCTTCAAAAGTGTATCCCACAACATATTAAAGGTCGTGCCTTGAGTGCTTTCAGTATGTTTGCAATGAGTTTAAGCCCGCTTGGAACAATACTGTATGGTGTGCTTTATGATACAGGTATGTATGCAGCAGTAAATATAGTTAGTGGAGCGGCACTAATCTTAGTCGTTGTGTTAACGATGAGATCAGCGGTCCTTAAACGAGCAGAAGCGTTAAATGAAGAAGTAGATAAAGAACTTATAGCGGCAAGTGAGCATGTATAGCCAGATCAAAATTGCCTCTTAATATAAAAATATATGAGTAGCTACAAAAAAAGAAATGGCGTTGGAATCTAAATGTTAGATTCCAACGCCATTTCTCTTATTTTTCAGGATGTTTGTTCAGCTCTTTTTTGGTTGTTTTAGTCATTATCTTGTACTGCATCTTTTTTAACTGTAATCGCCTTATATAGGTGATATAATGCACCAAATATTACTAAAAGTGGTACAATAACTAAGACTAAGAAAAATAGTGCTCCACCAAATTCACGCAAACCAAAGTTTGCAAAAAAGTCATCAGTTGTTACTTCAGAAATTGGTGGCCAAAAGATATAATAATAAATGAGTGCTAATACAGCTGTAGTAAAAATATAAAATACTGCATTACTAATGTAATAAGGTCTTGTAAACTTATCAAACTTAAACATATGTAACTTCCCCTTCGGATAAATACTTTCTCATATTATACAACATAATTTCAAAGAAATATAGTAAATATAAAAATTTAGACAGGAGTGAAACCATGTCATTAAGAATAGCAAAACTTAAAGATTTGTCAAGAATTCTTCAGATTAAAGAAGCAGTTCTTCCTTATATGCATAAAAATGGTAATATGCAGTGGGATGAATCTTATCCCAATAGGGAAGTTTTCGAACAAGATATAAAAGAAGAAACATTGTACATCTACGAAAGAGATGATAAGATTATTGCTTTTATTGTTGTGGATGATAACCATCCATATCCTTATGATGATATTCCATGGGAATTACCGATGGAAAATGCTGCAGCGATGCACAGATTCGCGGTGGATCCAGAATATTTTGGCAAAGGGATTGCTAAAATAATGATGGAAGAAATTGAAGAATTGCTTATTGAAGATGGATATCAAGGTATTCATACGGATACATCATTGGAAAACACACACATGCAAACCCAGTTTTCTAAAAATGATTTTGAGTATAAAGGTCATTTAAACTTAGATGAAAATACAGATGAGTGGTATGTTGCTTATGAGAAGGTATTCGATCAAGAAGATATAATGGATTAGAAAATTACAAAAATTTTATGTCAGAGGGATTAAATTGAGTAGATTGATTTATGTCGTCATAGTCATCGTGTTCTTAGATTTATTTATACAATTACCAATTATTACACCATTTGCAATGTCTCTTGGTGCAACTGAATATGTTGCAGGGTTTATTGTTGCAATCTATTCGTTCTTTAATATATTTGGTAACATAATCGGTGGGTTTTTTGCCGATAAAATTGGTCGCAGAAGACTATTATACATAGCCATGGGTGGTCAAGTAATCATATTACTCATGTATGTTTTCGTACCGAATATATTTCTTTTAGTCATACTTCGATCAATCCATGGTTTTACCAGCGGACTATTAACACCAGCTGCATTTAGCCTCGTTGCCGATATATCTAAAAAAGCAACGGTTGGTCGTTCAATGGCCTTTACAGGAGTTGCTATCGGTACTGCCGCAGTAATCGGTCCTGCAATGGGTGGTATCATCTCTAGTGTTGCATCGTATCAGACAGTATATCTTACTACTGCAATTATTTTCTTAGTGAGCATCATTATCATCCGTCTCGTTGTGCTTGAAAGTACAACAAGGGATAGTCGTAAGAAACATTACGAAACAAATTTTTTAGAACTCTTACTCAGACCAACTTTAATTTTTGCATATATTGCAGCGTTTACGTTAATGATTTCTAATGGATCACTCGCATTTGGTTTACCATTAAAAACAGAAGCGCTTGGCTTAGATGACACATCAACAGGGTTATTACTAAGTGTGTTCGGTATAACAGCAATTGGTGTCTTTGCAACACCATTGAACCGTATGTATTCTAACATCAAACCAGAAATACTTGTCACGATTGGTATTTTTATCATTGGATTATCTATGATATTGTTACATTTCGTGCCGACAATATTTACAACATTTTTGGTTATGGTACTTTATGGCTTAGGATTTAGTCTTGTTTTCCCAAGTATGAATAAAGTCGTTGCACTCTATGCAAACATGAGTGAAAGAGGTAAAGCAAACGGCTTGTTTTATGGATTCTTCTCACTTGGTACTGTAGCGGGATCATACTTATCGGGTATATTTGCGACTTACTTCCAGTTACCATTTGTATTTATCGGTATAACGCTCATACTATTACAGTTAGTCTTAATGATATTGATGAGAAAGAATAGACAGGTCATTTAAGGAGAGATTCCAATGCGAAATGTTTTGTTGCTCGGGGTGCATTCAGAAGTCGGTATAGAGCTTTATGAATCTTTAAAGGAGACTTACAAATTGTATGCATTCTCGACATTTGATCAAGATAATGTTCGATTAGATATAGAATATTTGAAAGTTGATCTGTTCGATCTAGATGCAGTGATCGAAGGTGTAAAAGGGATGGATACTATCATCTTTTTTGATGATCCAATCATGCGTTTGAGTCGTTTGACACAGGGTAAAATGTCAGACATCATGAAGCTTGTCGCAGACTCAATAGGTAGGGCAGCAACAGCAAATAATGTAGAGCAAATTATATATGTTCGAGACGAGATTGGCGGTTATAACTTAGGAGAGATTCTAGGGGCACATGGTACACCCGTCGCCATAACAAAAACGGATATTAAACGACAAGGTAAAGGTCTCGGATACAGAACACATCCAAGAAAAGAATATCGAAGTGCCAGTCGATCTATTATGCCAGAGGGATGGACAATTTCAGACGTTGCTAAGTATTATTTTGAATGGCTGTCTAATATTATATTTGATGTTGTCAGTGTAGAGTTTAAAGAAGATTTTGTTTATGTTTATATCGCACAGGTAAGTAGTCCTGCGTTTAAGTTAAAACTTAACAGGGATATAGATCACGAAGGAATCGTCATTTACGATGTCGTCTCTGGATTTTTAATCAACGATAGTAAATATAAAACGCCACGTTTTGAATTTAGAGCATTAAAAAATAGAAATGACTTCATTTATGCCATACATGATTTAGAACCGAGTATACCTTGGGGATTATTTTCAATCACACATGCACCGGTCCAGGCGTTAATTAACCGAGTATATCGTGTAGAGATGATCATAAGTGGCAAGCTAGAAAGACGTGGCAACAAACCGAATAATTAAGCATCCAATGTAGACTGTATGAATATCTAAAACCACACTTGATTCACAAGGAATCAAGTGTGGTTTTTTGGCCAATTGAACGAGTTTCTTCCTATTATAATACCGTACTCATAAGGCAATAAAAAACAGGTTGGAATCTTAAATAGATTCCAGCCTGTTTTTAGTTATTATCTTATTGATTAGTGGATGTAGTTGTAGCTGTTAACTGTAGAAGCAGAGATTGTTCTTACAGATTTGTTCCATGGACCATGTGTCCAGTTCCACTCAGAGATGTTGATTGAACCGTCACCGTTAACACTTTCAACGATTGCTACGTGACCGTAGTAGCTGTTAGCTCCGCCTTGACCTTGAGCAAACACCATGATCGCACCAACTGAAGGTGTATTGTTTACGCTATAACCTTGAGAGCGTGCTGCATTTGCCCAGTTATGAGCGTTACCCCAGTTATTTCCAACTGGTTTACCAAGTTGCTTACGACGTTCAAATGCGTAATAAGTACATTGTCCACCAGAGTAGTAGTTAACACCATATGATGGTGCTGGTGCAGGAGCTGCTGCCGCTGCTTCTTCTTTTGCTTTTCTTTCAGCTTCCGCTTGTTCAGCTGCACGTCTTTCAGCTTCTGCTTGTTCAGCTGCACGTCTTTCAGCTTCCGCTTGCTCAGCTGC
>NZ_FOIT01000003.1:24249-92303 GCF_900110815.1 Aliicoccus persicus
GTCTTTCAGCTTCCGCTTGCTCAGCTGCTTGTCTTTCAGCTTCCGCTTGTTGAGCAGCTTCTCTTTCAACTTCTGCTTGCTCAGCCGCTGCTTGTTCAGCTGCAATTCTTTCAGCTTCTGCTTGCTCAGCCGCAATTCTTTCAGCTTCTGCTTGCTCAGCCGCAATTCTTTCAGCTTCTGCTTGTTCAGCCGCTGCTTGTTCAGCCGCTGCTTGTTCAGCCGCTGCTTGCTCAGCTGCAACTCTTTCAGCCTCCGCTTGTTCAGCGGCACTGTTATCTACAACTTCAACTTCTGCTTGTGGTGCTTCAACTTCTACAATTGTTTCTACTTCTGAAGCTTCGATTACTTCTTCTGAAGCTTCAGAAGTTGTTTCAGTTGTTTCTTCAACTTGAGTTACTTCTTCAACGATTTCTTGTACGTAATCGTCTTCAGCTTCCTCAGCGACTGCTTCTTCACCAACTAATGATAATTTTTGACCTACATAGATCAGGTCAACATTTTCAATATTGTTCCACTGAGCAATCAGTTTATAGTCAATACCGAATCTTCCACCGATTTTAGCTAATGTGTCACCAGCTTGTACTGTGTAAACATCAACTGTTTCTTCTTCTTCGACTACTTCTTCAACAACTTCTTCAGGTTCAGGTGCTGGTGCTTGAACAGTTTCTTTAAGTTCAAGCACTTGTCCTGGGTAGATTAAATGTGAAGTAATCCCGTTAATTTCCATTAACGCTCTGTAGTTTGTACCGAATCTGTCAGCGATTTTACTTAAAGTATCGCCAGCTTGTACTGTGTATGTATCAGAATCTTGTAACTTTAATGATTGATTCGTGTAGATAGTATCTGATTTTAAGTTATTTAATTTTTTGATTGAATCGATTGAGACTCTGTTATCTTGAGCAAGTTTCCAAAGTGAATCACCTGCTTGAACTTTGTACTCTGAAGCGTCAGCTTCTTGCGATAATGTAATAGTGGCAAATGCTGCTGATGCAGTGAGTGCTGTAACAATTTTCTTCATTTAGAAATTCCTCCATCGTAAATTGTTCTATATTGTTCATTCTTCTGTTGTCTAATTAACTATTCATATATTAGCAGATAAAAACTATGATTTGGGCTTTGTAATATAACTGTAAAACAATTTAAATCATTCTAATATAAACATAGGGAATTCTGTAATCTAAACCCGTTTTTTGTTACTTTTTAGGTGTCTTACAGAACATTAGCCATTATAACAAATGTAGAAAAAATAACACTTATAAAAAGTAATTTGCTAAAATTAGTAAGTAACAATTATATATGGAAAGAAAGTGTTAGATATGGGTAGGAAATGGAATAACATTAAAGAAAAGAAAGCGATGAAAGATAAAAACACATCGCGATTATACGCTAAGTTCGGACGTGAAATATACGTCGCTGCAAAAAAGGGAGAACCAGATCCGGAGAGTAATGCAGCTCTAAAGGCAGTACTAGACAAGGCTAAAACATTCTCTGTCCCAAAACACATCATTGATAAGGCAATTGAAAAAGCTAAGGGTACAGATCATGAAGATTATCATGAGTTGAAATATGAAGGATTCGGACCAGCGGGTTCAATGATCATCGTTGAAGCTTTAACGAATAATGTTAACAGAACAGCAAGTGACGTGCGTGCTGCATTCGGTAAAAATTACGGTACGATGGGTAATAGTGGTGCAGTCAGCTACATGTTCGATCCGCGCAGTGTCTTTGTGTTCAAAGGTCACGAAGAAGAAGTCTTTCTGCATTTAATGGAAGAAGGCGTTGAAGTAATTGATGTAACAACTGAAGAGGATTTAGTGGTAGTCTATGGAGAAATAAGTCAATTTAACGAAATAAAACAAGCATTGGATCAGTTGGAGATTTCTGAGTATGAGGTTGCAGAACTCACGATGATTCCTCAGTCACAAGTTACATTGGATGAAGAAGGAATGAGACAATTTGAACAGCTCATCGATTCTCTGGATGATTTAGATGATGTGTCTGTTGTCCATCACAACGTTGCAAATTAATTGATACAACGAGATAAGTAGGTGGTATTTGCAGTGAGGACTAAATTTATAGATAAAAGAGGATGGCGACGTGTAACAGATTCTAGTTATAAAGAACAGTTGGTCACATTGGATGATGAACGGTGTTTAGTCGGGCTAATCCGCATAAATAAAGTAACGAATCCACTTACAGTGAAGATTGTCGGTGAAGATGTGTGTGTCGTCGCACCTGGATATCGTTGGTTAACAATCATGCCTGAGAATAAGTATTACAGCATTACGGTCATGTACGATGAAGACTGGAAGGTCTTGCAATATTATATTGACATCAATTATGAACATACATTAGAACTCGATAATGCGCGGCGAAAAGATCTTTATCTGGATGTGTTAGTATTGCCTTCTGGTAAAAAGGAAGTCGTCGATAAGAAAGACCTTAAACACGCACTTAAAAAAGACAAAGTCACAAAGGAACAATTTGACTTTGCCTATTCTATCGTAGATGAAGTGTATCAAATGTTGGATTCTGACTTTAATGGTTTTACAACCTTTTGTAACGACTGTAAAGAAGTAATGAATAAATAAGATGAATCGGGAGGTTGTTTAAATGAAAGTCGATGATCATGAGTTACTCGTAGCATTGGATCAGACGAAATCGTTGAAAAGTGCTGCGGATTTATTATTCATCTCCCAACCAGCAGTGAGTCAGCGACTAAAATCAATAGAAGAGGATTGGGGCGTGCAGATTTTCATTAGAACGAAGCGCTTCATCCACGTTACACCCGAAGGTGAACGTATCATTGAACATGCAAGGCGCGTTGTTGCTGGAGAAAAAGAAATTAAAGAGTACTTGCGAAGTCATAAGAACGAAGTGTCAGGGAATTTATCGATTGGTGTGTCTTCCATTATAGGCAGTACGATTTTACCGAAAATTGTGCGTCAGTTTTTACTGGAATATCCGGATGTGAATATTAAAATCACCGTTGGATCAACACCTCAAATCATTTCGAAAAGTAACGAGTATCACGTGTCGATAATACGCGGTACACAGATCTCTCATAAGATTAACGAGCGTATTAAAACCGATCGACATTATTTTGTCTCACCAATTCAACAGATGGATGCCCATGAACTTTCTGTTATCGAATTTCAAGCAGACCGCTTATACTTAAATGAGATTGAGCAGTTTTACGTTGAAAGATATCAGGAAAGATATGATCCACAGATTAAAGTGGACCAGATGAGTACGTGTAAAGAGCTGTTGCTAGAAGGTATAGGTGTAACGATCTTACCCGAAATTGCAACACAGGATTTAAGCAATGAAGATTTCAATATCGAAGAAGTGTTAGTTAGAGGCGAACCACTTTTAAGAGATACATATTTAGCATATGATGAAACCATGTTGCGATTACCTCAAGTCAATGCATTTAAATCATTAGTCAATACGTTCGTACAACAAAATAATAGAAAGAATTAGGGGTGCCTATGCTAAGGGATATATTTAATATAAAAAATTACCCATTGTTTTTAGTTAATATGGGATTCCTTGGAGTTGCCATTGCTGTCACGAGTCCATTCTTAATCATCTATATGACTGAAGAATATGGCATATCAACAACTGCGTTTGGTTTGTTTTTAGCAGCTGCAGCACTCGGGAGTTTTATCATCAATACATATGTCGGTCGAAAAAGTGACCATATTACCTTTGACCGAAAATACATAATCGTCGCTGCGCTAGTCAGTATGATCATCGCGTTTATGGGCTTCGTAATATTTGAGAATTTACTCATCGTTATTGTCAGCTACATATTGTTTGCATCACTCGGTGCACCAGCAATGCCACAACTGTATGCAAGTGCACGCGAATCGATTAACGATTACCAGCCCCGCCTTGCGACATTTGCCAACACAGTCTTACGTTCTACATTTTCACTTGGATTTTTGATCGGTCCATTAATCGGTACAATATTACTCGCTAATTTTGGCTTCGATGGTTTGTTTGTCGGTACTTCATTATTTTTCGTTTCGGTATTAATACTTGCGTTACTGATAAAACCTCGTTCAAAACCACCGAGTGAGCGCGACGATGTTCAGATGAATGTATCAGTGTCTAATCAAGCACCCTCATTAACAAAAAACATGTATATTTTCTTACCGTTTATAGCATTTATCTTTTTACAAATGGCTATGTTTATGTATAACCTTAACATGCCGTTATATGTTACGGGGACGCTTGGACTTGATGAACGAAACGTCGGAATTATCGCGAGTCTCTGTGCAGGACTCGAAGTACCATTTATGATTATGGTGGGTTATATTGCGGGGAGATATTCTGCTAGAAATTTACTCATAGTCAGTGGATTCTTTGCAATTATATATTTCACCTTAATCGGCACGATACAAGACTTTACGTGGATGCTGATTGGACAAGTGCCACTCTCCATATTTTTAGCAATCATGTTAGGACTTGGAATTAGTTATTTCCAAGAACTTGTGCCACAATTTCCGGGGTTTGCTTCAACACTTTTTGCCAACGGTATGATCGTTGGGCAGTTACTAGGAAATTTACTCGGTGGGATGCTCAGTGACTTTGCTGGCGTACAGAGTGTATTTTACCTTTGTACAGCTGCTGTCATCATATCGATGATTATCCTGTTTATAACGAAGCCAGTAGTAAAAGAGGAGGCGATTTAATATGGAAGTTTTATGGTGGATTTTGATTGTCGTGTCGTTTCTCATTGGATTTGTCGGCGTTGTTATACCAGTGATCCCTTCGATATTAATGTTTTGGATTGGATTTTTTATCTATCAATTTTTAATTAGTGGGTATGAACTCGGCTGGATATTCTGGACAACTTCAGCCGTTTTAACAGTGTTGCTCTTCTTTAGTGAAATTATCGCTAACTCTATATTTGTAAAGAGATTCGGTGGTACAAAAGCGGGTGAATATGCAGCAATCATCGGTGTCATTGCCGGTATGTTTGTGTACCCGCCAATCGGTATCATTTTAGTTCCTGTCATTGGGGTTTTTACTGTAGAATTTTATCAGTCAAGAAATAGACGCCAAGCAACACGAGCATCCATCGGCTCATTATTAGCATTTCTTGCGAGCTCATTATTTACTTTACTCGTGTTCATATTCTTAGTCGTATGGTTCATATTATGGGTGTTCGTATTTTAGATAGAAGGACGGAGATGGCGATATGAAGAGAATATTAACGATTTGTTTATTGTTTACTGTTACAATCGTTCTTAATGGCTGTGAAAATGCAAGTAGTGAAAGTGCAACGATGGAAGAAGAAAATAAATGGATGGAATCACGAATAGCAGAGCTTCAGGAAGAAAATGCAGCATTACTTGAAGAGATACAAGCATTAGATCCTGAGTTTGAATATGGGAAAGAAGAAACTGATGAAGAAACAGAAGAAATAGAAGAAGACAACTAAAAAATTATGGATGATGAAGCTAGGACATGTGTCCTAGCTTTTTTCTTTTGAATAAATTTTGTGTTGGAATAAAAGAATTACAATGACAAACCAACGATTAGAGATCATATGAAAAATTCATAATTAACGTATAACGATTGCATAATTAATTTGATAGAGTTTCTAGGAAAATCAAATAATAATTATAAAATTTAATTTTTATTATCAAAAATTGAAAATAAACAAGTGTATAAATGATAACGATTACAATGCTTCATAATAAAGAAATCGATAAAATCAATGTTATCGGAGATTTTAATTTGAAAATTATGGGAAAAACTGGTTTTATTGCATTTAACGAATATGAAATTGTCATACAAAAAGCTTGGACTAAAATTAAATTAGAATAATTTATAATAATACTTGAATTGAATATAGATTGATATATGATTGTTTCAAATTTAACTTGGAAGAATGCAAATGAAACGATTGAAAAGCACTTTGGCTTTATCATTAATGTTACTCGGGGACGGTGTGTTCTTATCACAGACAGCTGATGCACAGGAACAAGGTGGCGATGTGATTGTATCGATTAATAGTGATGTGGTATCAATGGATCCACATGGAAGTAACGATGTACCATCGAACCAAATGCGTACGACATTGTATGAAGGTCTCGTTAAGTTAGACGAAAATATGGAAATTCAGCCGCTACTTGCTTCAGAATGGGAAGCAGTTGATGACACAACTTGTGTGTTTAATTTAAGAGAAGGCGTAACATTCCATGATGGTACTGAGTTTAATGCAGAAGTTGTTAAAGCAAACTTAGATCGAGTATTGGATCCAAATTTCGCTTCAGAGCGTGCATTCCTCTATACAGCTGTAGAGTCAGTAAACATCATCGATGAATATATTGTTGAAATTGTTACAAGTTATCCGTATTCACCATTACTCGAGCATTTAAGCCATGATGGTGGGGGAATGATGAGTCAGGACCTCATCGAAGCGGACTATGAAAATGCACTTGAACAAGCGGGTGTTGAATTATCTCTAGAAGAATACTACGAGTTGTGTGAAGACGGTGGTAGCGATAACGCACTTGTTCCATTATTCCACTCTGATAGTTTAGGTGATGTGGGTAACCGTTCGTTCTACGTGAGTGAAGAACTCGATGCTTTACTTGATGCAGGTAAAGAAGAAGTTGATGATGATGCACGTGAACAAATATACAAAGATGCAGCACAAATTATTGTTGAAGATGCACCAGCAATCTTCGTTCGTCACGGTGAATACTTGAACGCATACAGAACTGAATTACAAAATGTACAGATGGATAGATTTAATAATATTAACTTCAAAGATTTATACTTTGAATAATCATTGAATAATAGCTAGACTTAAAGAGTGCCAAACGGCATTCTTTATTTTTGGAGAGGAGAGAGGATATGAAAGTTCCATTAATAGGCGTAACGACATTTATTGAAGGTGTCAGCTATCGTTTACCAAAATATTACGGTGAAGCAATTGTTGACTGTGGGGGCGTTTCAGTGCTCCTTGTTAAAACTTTAGACGAAGATAAAGTAAAGAAACAAGTCGAAGCACTCGATGGCATCATTTTAGCAGGTGGTAGCGATATAGATCCTGAATTATTTGGAGAAGGGCCACATCAAAAACTTGGTGAAATTGAGCCAGGACGTGACGAATATGAAATGCTGTTGATCAAATATGCACTTGAGATGAACAAACCAATTTTAGGTATTTGTCGCGGTAGCCAAATCTTAAACATCGCAATGAAAGGTAATATGTATCAGGACATCTACGCGCAGATGGATGATGTTTATCAGCATAATCAAAAATCACCTGTGCAACGAAATTCACATTATATTGATATTGAAAAAGGTTCGAAATTACACGAGATTATGGGGGATGACAATATTAAAATCAACTCATTCCACCATCAGGCAAACAAAGAAGCTGGACCAGGATTTAAAGTCGTTGCACGAAGTAAAGACGGTGTCGTTGAAGCGATTGAGTCGACAACACATGATTTCGTGATTGGTGTGCAATGGCATCCAGAATGTACATATGAAGTAGATGAATATTCACAAAAATTATTCCAAAGATTTGTTGATACAGCACGTGGATAACAAATAAATATTAATTAAAATTTATTTTATTACGAATTCCGTTGTAATCTGTAAACGCTTTCTTTATACTAAACTTATGACTATAAGGAGAGTGATGATTTAATGCGTTTGGGTAAGATGATGTTAACAAGTTTAGGTGTAATGCTCACAGCATCGTTAGGGTATAGCATGGCAACGAGTAGTGTAGATGCGCAGGAAGACGGTGTTGATTTAGATATTGGTTTACTGAATGAACCGGTATCGATGGATCCACATACTGCGAATGACATTCCGTCTGCACAGATTAGAACTCAGCTTTATGACACTTTAGTGAAACAAGATTTCGATATGGAGATCGGAGAAGGCCTTGCAACAGACTGGGAACAAGTGGATGACAATACATGGAGCTTCACATTACGTGAAGGTGTAACATTCCATGATGGCAGTGATTTTACAGCAGAGGACGTGGAAGCAACACTTGAGCGTATACTGGATCCTAGTTCAGCATCATCTGTTCGATTTATGTTTGAAATGATTACAGATATAGAATCGGTCGATGAACATACGTTAGAGATTACGACAGAATATCCGTTTGCACCGTTATTGAGTAACTTATCTCACAACACAGCGGGTATTTTAAGCAAAGATACGATTGATGAAGATTATCAGAACGCGCTTGACGAAGCTGGATTAGACATTACGCTTGATGAATATTATGAGATGCGCGATGAAGGTGGAGATGAGTTCGATGATGTATCGGCTCAGATTACTGAATTCATTGGAAATCATTTAGCACCAAACCCTGTCGGTACAGGTCACTTACAATTTGTAAGTCGTACGCCAGGAGATAACATCGTGCTTGAAGGTTTCGACGATTACTATGAAGAAGGACGCGAGCTTGGTACAGTTACTTACCGCGTCATCCCAGAAAACCAAGCGCGTTTAGCAGAACTTGAAACAGGTGGTATCGCAATTTCTGATAGCGTTGACCCAGTGAATATGGAACGTGTTAGAAATGCTGATAATATGGATATCATCGATCAAGAAGGATTATCAATGACTTATTTAGCATTTAACGTTGAGAACGAATTGTTTGCTGATGTGAATGTCAGAAAAGCAATTTCACATGCATTAGACCGTGAAGGTATGATTGATGGTCTACTAGATGGTCGAGGCATTCATGGTTCAACACATATTGCACGTACAGTTAACTTCCATGACGAGTCATTCGAAGAAATCGAATATGATATGGAATTAGCACAAGAATATATGGCTGAGTCTGACCAGGCGGATGGCTTCAGTGCAACACTATGGGTATCTAACTCAGATACGAACCGTGACTTAGCGCAGTACATGCAAGAGACACTTGGTGAGTTGAAAATCGATATTACAATTGAAGAATATGAGTTCGGTACATTCTTAGATATGGCAAACAGCGGTACACATGATATGTTCATGCTTCAGTGGATTACAGTAACAGGTGATGCGGACTACGGATTATATCCAATGTTCCATACAGATTCTCAAGATGGTTCAGGTAACAGATGGTTGTATTCTAACCCAGAACTTGATACAGAATTAGAAGGTGGACGTCAAGCACAAGATGAAGAAGAACGTGCTGCATTCTATAGTGAAGCACAGCGCATCTTACTTGAAGACCTTCCGATTACACCGCTTTACTATTCAGAGCTCGGAATTGGTATCAATACAGACTTAGTCAGTGGTGTTGAACTCGATCCAGTTGGTATCATTCGCTTAGAGAATGTTACTGCCCCAGAGTAAACCATTTATTTAAAAGATAAAAATATAAAATAATACTAATACACGTATTCCCCATCATGGATGCAATACGTGTATTTTTATCTGTGCGTGTGAGCCAGTCATATTTCCATAACCAATGTTCAAGTGATATAATAAACAAGTGATTACGAATTGAGAAAATTGGGTGAACAATATGTATGAAAAACAATTTAGATTGCTAGAAAATAAAAAAATGACATTAAAAGAACTTGCACTTGAGCTGGAAAGTGTTGTCGGACAAACGATCAATAAAGATGAATTTTTTTATAAAAGAGATGTTGCGCTAAAGCCAAATACGAACGTGTCACAAGATACATTTCATGTAACATATGAATTTCTGGATCATAAAGATTTTATAGATGTCGTTGCGTCGTTACCGAGTAAGCGAAAGCTTTCAGAGTATGATTTTACAGATGCCAATTTTGATATCGAATTAATATCTTATGTTAAACGAGATACTCCAGAAAATAAGTAAGGTAAACAATGATTTATTTTAAAACGAAACGATTGATTTTTAGGGATTGGAAGGCATCTGACATCCCGAAATTTCAGCGTATGAATATAGACCCAGACGTTCGCAGATATTATGAAGTAAAAGAATTGGACAAAGAAATTTCGAAAACGCGCGCAGAAGAATTTCAAAAACATCTAGAAGATCGTGGCTTTGGATTTTTTGCAGTCGAACTGAAGCGGACAGGGGAGTTTATCGGGATGATTGGTATTAAAGTGATCGATGAAAATGGTCCCTTTAAATTGGAAATTTTCCCGTGCGTTGAAATCCGTTGGAAACTGATGAAGAAATATTGGAACCAAGGCTACGCAACAGAAGCGGGTGTTGGTCTGATTCGATTTGTTGATCGGAACACAAACATCCATGAGTTATATGCCCTGTTTCCAAAGAAGAACTTTGCTATTCAAAATGTCGTGGAAAAAATCGGCATGACGTATCACTCGAGCTTTGACCATCCGCTTATAACGGATGGCCATCAATTAAAGCCATTTTCTGTTTTTTATCGAAAAATATAATAGGTTTTGTTGGATTACCCCTGTGAGCTGGAAGAAAACTAGTTTATGGGGGTTTTTGTTGTCGAGTGTGTGGATATACGTGCCAATGAAAGTTGCTCATTGACACGCAGATTGGTTTACATTCCAATGAGACTCGCTCACGGACACGCAAACTCGATTTACTCACCAATAAGCGTCGCAAAAAACAAAAATACCCCCTGCATATAACAGGAGGTACCCAACAATACAATTTTAATTCAAATTTTGAATGTCTTCGTAAGTTCGTGTGGATAATGGCGTAAATGTTTTAAATCCTTCAAGCAGTTTTTCAGCAGAAGTTTCTACTTGAACGAGTGTTTTAAAACGCGCTTCTAGAAATCCTTCATCGATCAACTTATCGATTGTTTTTAACAATTGATCATAGTATCCGTTGACGTTTAAAATACCGATTGGCTTATCATGTAATCCAAGTTGGCCCCAAGTGAATACTTCGAAAAATTCTTCTAATGTACCTGCGCCACCTGGTAACATAATGATGCCGTCACCGTGTTCTTCAAGCATCGCCTTACGCTCATGCATTGTTTTAACAATAATCGTTTCACTGATGTCAGCATGCGCGACTTCGCGGTCGACTAAAAATTGTGGGATGATGCCTTTCACATAGCCATTCCCAGAAAGTGCACCATCTGCGACTGCACCCATCATGCCTGTTGCGCCAGCGCCATACACAAGTCCGATATTCTGTTCTGCTAAAAATTTTCCTAACTGAAGTGCGGATTCTATATAAGCAGGATCTTTACCTGATCCAGCGCCACAGAAAACCGTAATATTCTTTAACTCTCTCATTGCGACGCAACTCCTTTAGATACCCGTTTTTCTACCAATTTCTTGTATATGTGCTTCTTGTTTTTCTCTGTGCTTTTCAAAGAGACTCTTTGATGAATCTTTATCTGTTTCTACCTCGTGATTATCTTTACGATCTTTTTCCTCTTCTTGCGTGAAGTCAACCGCTTTAGAATCTAGCGCACGCTTGTGTTTTTCATGCAGTTTTCCAGGATCGAGTGTCTCTGCTTCCTTTCGACTCGCAGCGATTTTCTTTTCATTTAATTTTGCAATGTTATTTAGCATGTTTGATCCAATCTCCTTTTCGTGTTGGACATTAATATTTTGAATATCTTTGATGTCTTGTACTTCTTTAGAATCTAAATTATTTTGCTCTTGAGATTTTAAAATCTGAGGTACTTCTACTTTTTCTTTAGAACGCAATTCTTCTACCTTGTCACCAACATTTGAATTGACTGTTTTAATCGTTTGTTTCGTGTTGGAGTAGACAGATGAACTGATATTTTTGGCACCTTTAATTGTTTTCGTACTTGTGTTTTTTATTGAATTTAGTGCATTGCTGGATTTTTCAGGAATTCCCTTATCAGTGATGTAATTCTTTATGTTTTGTCGATTCATGATGATTGGAATCAGTACTAAAATTAAAACATTTACTATCAGTCTAGCATTTTTCATATTCTCACCCTCTGATCATTAACTTGATACGTCATGGTGTTTTCTCGGAATAATAACTGTAAATGTTGAGCCTTCGCCTTCAACACTTTCAACATCGATTCGACCTTTGTGAAGTTCGACAAGGTGCTTCACGATGGATAATCCGAGTCCGGTTCCACCTGAATGACGGCTTCTTGCTTTATCTACCCTATAAAAGCGTTCAAAAACACGCGAAATCGTATTTTTAGGAATACCTATTCCATCGTCAGTCACAGCGAGTACAAATTCATCTTTTGAGAATACAACACCGACTTTAATATTACCATTTTCTTTTGAATAGTTAATTGCATTTGCAATTAAGTTTAAGATGACTTGACTGAATCGATCCACATCAAGCTCAACAAACATTTCCTTCTCATCCAAATTCGGTAGTTGCAATGTCAGTCCTTTTTTCTCAATTTCATTTTGTAATGTTGCGGCCGTACTATGAATGAGCTGGATGACATCGACCGTTTTAATATTGAGCGGGATATCATGTTTTTCAATTCTAGACAATTGTAGTAAGTCGTGAATTAGACGATCGATACGATCACTTTCATCATAAATAATTTGTAAGAAGTAGTTTCGTGTCTTTTCATCATTGACTTCGTTAGAGAGCAGTGTTTCTGTAAATCCTTTTACCGATGTGACTGGTGTTTTTAATTCATGTGATACATTCGCGATGAAATCACTTCGAATTTGTTCAAGTCTTCTGATGTTCGTAATGTTATGGAGGACGACGATAATCCCGCGTCGCTTCCACCCTTTACCATAGTATGGTGTCAAATGGGCATCATAGATAAAATTCTCAGATAAGTGTAGTTCCTCTTGGATTTTTCTATTATCTTGATACAATTCATGCATTAAACGAATCAGAGTAGGGAAAGACTTAATACTCGTAAAATGCTTACCGATTAGATCGTCTTTCGTTAAATTGAGAATAGATGTCATCGACGGATTGATCAGCTCGATATATCCTGCCTTATCTACAATCATAACTCCGCTGTTGATCTGAGAGATGATACTCTCAAGTTCTCTTTCATTTTCTTCAATTTCACGCGTCTGTTCAAACAGACTCACCGCAAGGTCGTTAACAGATTCACCGAGAATTTTGATCTCACCGCTCGTGTCGATATTCACTCGACTGCTGTAATTCTTGTTGCGCAGCTCTTTCGTTACTTTGATAATTTCATTGATTGGCCGCGAGATACCACGTGCAATCAACATGCTAATGATTGCGAATAGAATGAGTAGACCACCTGTTACAAAGGCTGCACTTCTCCAAAATTCCGCAATCATTTGTTCTAGAGAATTTAAGGTCATCGATGTCCGTATGATCCCTGCGATTTCACCATTCGCATCGTATGTTTTAAGTGCATGGTAAAGCATGGATTCTTCAAGCGTATCACTATATCTCTCAGTCGTATAAGAGCGTCGACTATCTTCAAGTAAAACTTGAATCTCTTCACGTTCTAAATGATTTTCCATAGATGCCTGGTTGTGCATCGAGTCAACGATGACATCACCATCCGTATCGATAAAAGTCATGCGTACATTGGATTCTGTGTTTAAATCTTCCAACCATATTTCTACGTTCTCATGTATCTCATCGATTTCTTGAAACTGGAGTTGTTGTGAAATGAGTTGTGCAGTATCTTCTAATTGTGTGATAACTTGTTCTCTAGCAAACGATTCTATCGTAGAAGTTAATGCCCACCATAATAACAATAAAAGTATGAGAATACTCAAGAAAAATGCTGAAGCTATTCTCAACCATAATCTATTCATCCGACGGTCCTTCCAGCTTATAGCCAAATCCGCGAATCGTTTTTATGTATACAGGACGCTTTGAATCATCTTCAATCTTCTCGCGCAAGTGACTGATGTGAACATCGACGATGCGTGTATCTCCGTCATAATGGAAGTCCCAAACACCGTTGAGCAGTTGATCTCGACTCAGCACCTTACCATGATTATTCGCAAGATATAGTAGGAGCTCGAACTCTTTTGGTGTTAAAACGAGTAATTTATCTTTAAAATGAACATCATAACGATCAAGGAAAATTTTCAAATCACCGATTTTGATGACTTCACCATTTTCGTCCTCTGTTTTCACATCTTGTGTGCGTCGTAAGATTGCTTTGACACGTGCGATGACTTCTCTTGGACTAAATGGTTTTGTCATATAATCGTCTGCGCCGAGTTCAAGACCAAGAATCTTGTCGAATTCTTCATCCTTGGCAGTGAGCATGATAATTGGTACATTGACCTTCTCTTGTCTTAAATGTTTACATACATCCATCCCATCCATTCCTGGGAGCATTAAATCGAGAATGATTAAATCTAGTTTTTCTTTTAAAGCAATCTCTAAAGCTTGTTTACCATCATCTGCTGAAATTACGTTGTAACCAGCTTGTTTTAAATTAAATTGTAAGAGCGTAGAAATTGATGGTTCATCATCGACAACTAGAATTGTACGCATGGAGAAGCTCCTTTCACTTTATGTATCCACAGTGGACAATTATAATAATATTTTAACATATCAACACGAAAACTTAGCAATATTAACAATCTTTTAATATACACGTTGCTGACTGGTAGTAAGAAGAGAAGGAGGGCATTTATATGGGAAGATATAGTCGTCAAACATTGTTTAAACATATCGGTGTAGACGGTCAGCGTGCGATTACAAAGCGTACGGTCGTAATCATTGGTGTTGGTGCGCTCGGAACAGTATCGGCTGAGATGCTCGCAAGAGCTGGTGTAAAGAAATTAATACTCGTCGATAGAGATTATGTAGAGGAAACAAATTTACAGAGACAGTCTTTATTTACGGAGCGCGATGCGGTGAATCAAACACCAAAGGTTGTCGCAGCGAAAGAAAGAATTAAGGAAATAAGAAGTGACCTAGCCATTGAAACGTATATCGAACATTGTGATGCACAGTTGCTTTTATCGATTGCAGCAGGTGCTGATTTAATATTAGACGGCACGGATAACTTTGAAACGCGTCTGTTAATCAATGATGTCGCTTATAAATTAGGCATCCCATGGATATATGCTGCATGTGTTGAGAGTACCTATGTGAGCAGTGCATTTATACCCGATAAAAACACGCCGTGTTTTAGATGCTTGATTCCAACTTTACCGACGACAACATTAACATGTGACACGGCAGGCATCATCGCACCAGCAGTGCATACAGCTGTCAGCTTACAAATTTCAGCTGCGCTCAAAATTTTGAGTGGGGGAGAAATTATAAAACCATCGATGACAATGGGTGACCTGTGGCAAAACGAACACATGACGATCGGTACAGAAGCGTTGATTCATGACGAATGCCCAACGTGTCAAACGAAAGAATTTCCAGAATTAAATAGAACGACACATCGTCAATTTAGTTTATGCGGACGCGATACGGTGCAGATTATTGATGACAGACTCACAGAGCAAGTGGTTGCTAAAACACTTACAGAACGTTCAATAGAATATAAAGAAACACCATATTTCATAGAATTTCATTATGATGATACACGTATCGTTGCGTTTCAAAATGGACGATTACTCGTTCATGGCATCATGGATGTCAATAAAGGACAGACAATCGTCAATCAAGTGTTTGGATAAGGAGTTGAGGAAATGAGTCACGTTGAGGATATCGGAAGAAAAATTAGAGTGGGTGTGATAACTGTCAGTGACACGCGGACGAAAGAGACTGATAAGGGTGGCGCGCTCGTGCAAAGCTATTTAGATGATGATACCTATGAAGTGACGCATTATCGTATTGTTAAAGACGATGTTAATGCCATTCAATCTGAATTAAAAGAGATGCTTAACACAGTGGATGCTGTTATAACGACAGGAGGGACTGGCATTGCCAAACGCGATGTGACGATTGAAGCGGTGTCATCATTTTTTGTAAAAGAGCTCGAAGGTTTTGGTGAGATTTTTAGAATGTTGAGCTATACAGAAGATATTGGATCACGGAGTATTTTATCGAGAGCTACAGCAGGTACGACGGAAGAAAATAAGTTAATTATTTCACTACCCGGTTCAACAGGTGCCGTCAAGCTTGCGATGGAACGACTCGTCGTGCCTGAGTTGAAACATATGATTTCTGAACTAAATAAATAATCAAGTAAAAATCACGTATGTCTTCTCATACAAGGAGACATACGTGATTTCATTTTTGATTATTCTTAATCGGC
This sequence comes from Aliicoccus persicus, assembly GCF_900110815.1. Classification (GTDB taxonomy): domain Bacteria; phylum Bacillota; class Bacilli; order Staphylococcales; family Salinicoccaceae; genus Aliicoccus; species Aliicoccus persicus. Next base: position 40,356 of record NZ_FOIT01000003.1, read on the forward strand.
TTGATAGTCCCCACTTTTACCACCGGACTTTAACAACAGTTTAGTTTCTAAAATTTCCATGCCTTTATCGAGCGCTTTACACATATCGTAAACGGTTAATGCCGCTGCACTTGCTGCTGTCAGTGCCTCCATTTCAACACCTGTCTTTCCAGTTGTTTTAACCGTTGCACTGATTTTTAAAATATATACATCATTCTTTTTATCATTCTCCCATTCGAAACTGATATCAATACCATTTAACATGAGTGGATGGCACATGGGGATGATTTGTGAAGTATTCTTCGCTGCCATAATTCCTGCGACTTGACTGACAGCGAGTACATCACCTTTTTTTATATTGTCTTCAGTAATAGCTGCATAGATCTCTTCAGTCACTTTAATTTTAGACTGCGCAGTTGCTGAGCGTTTCGTTATATCTTTGTCAGAGACGTCAACCATGCGTGCGTGTCCTTCTTCATTGAAGTGCGTAAACTTTGTCATAGAATCACCTTGCTATATAATAGTATGTAATCATTATAACGCAGAATCATAACAAGATACTAAAATAGAGGAAAGTGATCGCCGTGACATTACAACGTACACCCATTCATATCACCGATGCTGTTGCTCGTGTGATTAAACATACAAAAGAAACAAAAATCGAAACGATTGACTATCTAGACAGTTACGGGAGATTTTTAGCAGAAGATTTATATGCAAATGAAGATCTACCGCTGTTTAATAAATCTGCCATGGACGGATTTGCCATTCGTTCTGTAGACTCGATTGGTGCATCGGGTGACAATCGTATCGCGTTCAAAGTAGTTGAAGAATTACCTGCTGGAAAAACGAGTGATTACACGCTCAAAGAGAATGAAGCATTTCGAATTATGACCGGTGCCGAAATTCCGACAAGTGCTGATGCTGTCGTCATGTTTGAACAATCAAAAGCGATTGATGATACATTATTCACGATTAGAAAACCTTTCGAACCGAATGATAACATCGCCATGCGTGGCGAAGAGGTTAAGACTGGTGAATTAGTCGTGCCAAAAGGCACGTTGATCAATCCTGGTGTCGTTGCGAACTTGGCAACGTTTGGCCATGGTAAAGTGCGCGTGCATCAGTTACCGAAAGTTGCGGTCATGTCTACAGGCAGTGAGCTGTTAGATGTAGAAGATAAACTGACGCGAGGAAAAATTAGAAACTCTAATACGCCGATGATTATTAGCCAGTTGAAACGCATGGGCATCGAGGCGAAAGTTTATCGGTTTAAAACAGATGAGCTGGATGAAATTTTAGAGATTTTTAAAGAATTGACGTCTGACTTCGATGTTGTCATTACAACGGGTGGTGTCTCTGTCGGAGACTATGACTTATTACCAAAAGTGTACGCCCACTATGATGCAGAAGTATTATTCAACAAAGTCGCAATGCGTCCAGGCAGTGTCACAACGGTTGCAAAGCTGAATGATACGCTGCTGTTTGGACTTAGTGGTAATCCTTCAGCATGTTATTCAGGATTTGAATTATTTGCACGACCATCGATTTTAAAGATGCTTGGCGGAAAAAATATTTATGCTCCTATTGTTGAAGCGACGCTTGGTGCTGATTCCAAAAAGGCAAATCCTTTTACACGATTTATTAGAGCAGAATTAGAATACACAGGTGGCACACTGTATGCATCACCTGCTGGATTCAATAAATCAAACGCAGTCACTTCTATCGCAAGATCGAACGGTGTCATCATCTTGCCAAGTGGATCACGTGGTTTTGTTGCAGGAGATCAAGTGAAAGTCATGCTGACAGATGTGACGAGTGGTACACCTTCGTTTCTGCTTACGGAGGATGATTGATATGAAGATACTTCAAGTCGTCGGCTATAAAAATTCAGGTAAGACAACGACGATTCGTACATTTATTGAGCATGTTAAATCTCATGGAAAATCTGTTGCTGTCATTAAACATCATCATTTAGACAAAGCCGTTATCCGTGAAGAAGTGGATACGGGCAAATTTGTCGCAACTGGAGCTGAATACAGTATATTGAACACACCGACATATACTGAATTGACACAGCGTCATGATGAAGATATTGTCGTTCAATTGAATCATCAACTGGAATTTCTAGAAAAGTCAGGGATCGATTTCGTCTTTATTGAAGGATATAAGGACCAACCGTATCCAAAAATCTCATTGAACTATTCATTTGGTCAAGCCAGAGAGACAGACATCAATGATATCGGACTTGAAGCGGTGTTAGAAACGTTTGATTTACGGTATGATAAAGAGAAATTGTTTTCATGGTTTAAAGGTTGGAGTGATTTAAATTGAAGTTATTTAGCGTGGTAGAAGAGCCGATTGATGTCAATCAATATCAACAGCTCGTACTCAATGAACATCAAGGTGCAATCGTGACATTTACAGGACATGTTCGCGAATGGACACATGGAACGAAAACGGTTCATTTAGAATACGAAGCATATACACCGATGGCTGAAAAAATGATGGCACAAATCGGTGCCGAGATTGAAGAACGTTGGCCAGGTGTCATGACAGCAATGGCACATCGTATAGGTCATTTAAATATATCGGATATCGCAGTCGTTATCGTCACGAGTTCGCCGCATCGTAAAAATGCATATGAAGCAAATGCGTATGCAATAGAAAGAATAAAAGAAATCGTCCCGATTTGGAAAAAAGAAGTTTGGGAAGATGGAGAAGAATGGATAGGAGATACGAAGCAGTATCATCCAGACGTGGAGGAAGAACAATGAAAGTTCTGTTATTTGCAGGTTTAAAACAAAAGGTCGGTCGGGAGTTTATTGACATTCCAGTTGAACAGTCGTTAGAGGTCAGCGCATTGCGTGAAAATATAGAAGAGATCGCGCCAACATTAAATGGAGAAGTATACATGGTGGCAGTAAATGAAAACTTCGTGCGCGCAGATTATCGAGTGCAAAAAGAAGACACTGTTGCACTTATTCCACCAGTGAGTGGCGGATGAGAACAATCGGCATCATACTGACAGGCGGACGCTCCACGCGTTTTGGTGAAGATAAGTCGTTATACAAAATCGATGGTAAACCGATGTATCAACATGTCTATGATTTAGTCGATGATTCAGGTGTGACCGATGAGATCATCATCAGTACGAATGAAACATTAAAAGATGAATTTGGCGCGCATCAAGTAATTGTCGATGAACCTTCACTGACTGACGTCGGACCGCTTGGCGGTTTATATGCAGTAGCGAAAAAGTATCCAGGCTCACGATTTATACTTGTTTCTTGCGATACACCTTATATACCTTCCTCATGGATAAAAAGACTTGTTGAACATGCAGAAGCGCAACCGGGTAAATCTATCATTACTTTAGAAAATAGTATGTTACATCCGACGATTGCTGTGTTTGATGATCCTGAGTTAGTGGATAAGTTAGCAACACATTTGAATTCGGGTGGGCGTAGTATCCGTTCATTTTTCGATCAGATAGATGTCACATTTTTAGATGTAATTGAAGAAGGATTTGATCGCGAGAACTTTATCAATATTAACAGGAAGTCAGAATTGAAGTAGATTTATGCATGATTAGTTAGGAGGGGTCACAATGATTGTAGAAGATAAATTTGGAAGACCCATAAGGGATTTAAGGATTTCAGTCACAGACCGATGTAATTTCAGATGTTCATATTGTATGCCAAAAGAGATATTTGGTGACGACTATGAATTTTTACCGAAGAGAGAACTGCTGAGCTTCGATGAAATCGAACGTGTCAGTCGAATATATAGTGAGATGGGTGTTAAAAAACTGCGTTTGACAGGTGGAGAACCGTTGTTGCGTCGTGATTTGCACGTCTTGATTGAAAAGTTAAATAAAATCGAGGGTATTGAAGATATCGGCTTGACAACAAATGGTATTCTTCTTAAAAAACATGGTCAGAAGTTATTTGATGCAGGGTTGAAGCGTATCAACGTGAGTTTAGATGCTTTAGATGATGAATTATTTGGAAATATTAATGATCGCGGAATCGGTGCAAGACAAGTGCTAGAAAATATACACCATGCGCTAGACATCGGTTTCCAAGTGAAGATTAATATGGTTGTACAAAAGGGTTTAAATGAACAAGAAATTTTGCCGATGGCACGTTATTTTAAACAATTACCCGTCACATTAAGATTTATAGAGTTTATGGATGTGGGTAATGATAACGGTTGGAACTTCGATAAAGTGCTGACGAAAAAAGAAATGTTTTCAGTTTTAAGTGAAGAATTTGATTTAGAACCAGTCGACCCAGCATATTATGGAGAAGTGGCTAAAGTGTATAAGCACAAGGATGCGAACAGTCACCTCGGATTCATCACGAGTGTTTCAGAAAGTTTCTGTTCAACATGTACACGCGCACGCTTAAGTTCAGATGGTCGCTTTTATGGATGTCTATTTGCAACGAAAGGTGTTAATGTTAAAGAGATGTTGAGAAGCGATATGTCTGATGATGATTTGAAAGCAGAATTAGTGGATGTTTGGTCGAGAAGAAACGACCGTTATTCAGATATTCGTACAGAAATTACTGAGGAAAAACGTCGCGAAAGAAACAAAATTAATATGAGTTACATCGGTGGTTAGAAAGCTTAACCACGTACCAATAGGGGGACGATTTATGAAGAAGCTTGCGATTGTTACTGACAGTGCATCCGGCATATCAAACGAATACGCGAAGGAACATGATGTCATCATTTTACCGATGACTGTAATTATTGATGGTGTCGCATATCGTGAAGGTGTCGATGCAACGATAGAAGAAATTTATGAAAAGCTAGTAGTAAGTGGAGAAGGTGCGAAGACATCTCAACCAACGATCGGTGAATTTATTCAAGTGTACGAAGAAATAGAACAAGATGAAAGTTATGAAGCGGTCATTGCCATTCATGCTTCAAGTGAACTTACTGGTACGTACCAGAGTTCTTTATCGGCATCACAAGAATGTTCAAAGCCAGCTTTAGTAATTGATTCTTCAACGGGTAGTTATCCACTCCATAAAATGATTGAACTTGCTGTTGAATCTCGTGAATCGGATGAGTCGTTAGAAGCACTTGGCAAACGTATTCAATACGTAATCGACAATTCACAACTCTATATTTTACCGAAGAGTTTCAACCAGATGCGTAAGAGTGGGCGTGTATCTGCATCTCAGTCGATGCTGGCATCATTATTGAATATTCAAATTCAATTAGAGTTTGATGCGGGTAAAATTGTTATCGGAGAAAAGGTAAGAACGAAGCGCAAGATGGCAAAGTTGGTGATGGATAAGCTCGAACGCCACGTTGCTGAGGACAGTATCAAAACGATTGCTGTGCTATACGCCGGTACTAAATCATTGACGGATGAATGGGTTGAAAAACTAAAAGGGAGTTTCAATTCAGTTGATCTGGTATTCCAACCATTCGTACCAGTTGCTGGTGTTCACACTGGCCACGGAACGATAGCATTTAGTTTTGTAAAAGGTATGTAACCAAGGTGCGATTGTGCACCTTTTTTTACGCTTAAAATAATTGGATTTTAATTGTAAATCTATTATCATTTTGATATTATATTGTATTATATAATGAACACATTATAAACTTTTTAAATTTACCGGAGGTGAATCCCTTTTTTAAGGGAACTAATTGGACATATCCACCATAACAAACTTACTTATTTTTGTGATTCTGATCTTGCTAACGATTATATTCGTTGGTTCAGAATTCTCGCTTGTAAAAGCACGACAATCTAGAATCGATCAACTGATTGAGGATGGCAACAACGCAGCTGTACGTGTTAAAAAAATGACGAATGAACTCGATTACTACTTATCTGCGTGTCAGCTCGGTATTACCGTAACTGCACTCGGACTTGGTTGGATCGGAGAAAGTACATTTGAAGTCATTCTACACCCATTCTTTGATTTCATTGGATTACCTGACAACTTAGAGACAGTATTTACAGTGGCGACAGCATTCGCAATCGTTACGTTTTTACACGTTGTTGTCGGTGAACTTGCACCGAAGACAGTCGCGATTCATTATGCTGAGAAATTAGCAATGATGTTCTCATTACCACTTTATATATTCGGGGTTGTATTGAAGCCGTTTATTTTTGTTTTGAATGGTGCATCTCGCTTACTCTTAAGAATACTTGGCTTTAAAGACGCACCGCTCGATCAAGGTCACAGTGAAGAAGAATTAAAAATTATCATGACGCAAAGTTATCAGAGTGGTGAAATTAACCAGCAAGAGCTTGCTTATATGCAAAATATCTTTTCATTTGATGAGCGATTGGCGAAAGATATTATGGTACCACGAACTCAGATGATTACTTTAACGGAGCCAATTACTGCAGAAGATGTCTTAGCAGTTGTTCAAGAACACAACTTTACGAGATATCCTATTACTGGCTCAGACGGCGATAAGGATAATATTATCGGTTATATTAATGTCAGAGAATATTTAACACAGCACCTCGCAACGAATGGTAACGTACGCCCAGAAGATTATACACATGAAATGCCTCTAGTCACTGAAGTTTCAAGAATAAGTGATGCATTGATTAAAATGCAAAGAGAGCGCGTACATATTTCATTGATTATTGATGAATATGGTGGTACAGCAGGTATGCTAGCAATGGAAGATATTCTTGAAGAGATTGTTGGGGAAATACGAGATGAGTTTGATGAAGATGAGGAACCAGATGTTGTCAAAGTCGATGACGATGTGTTCCATATCAGTGGACGTGTTCTACTTTCGGACTTAGAAGAACAGTTTGATGTTGAGTTTAAAGATAGCGAAGAGATCGACACAATCGGTGGATGGATTAGAAGTATGAATTCAGAAATTGAAGTGGATGATTCTATCGATACCGAAAAGGACCGATGGATCGTTCTTGAACTTGATAATCACTTGGTGAAACAAGTTGCGCTCCACCGTAATTACAATAATAACAACATTGAAGTAATAGAAGATTAACAAAAAATAAGAGATTAAACGGCCATGGCTTCTTTATTTAAAGAAACCATGGCCGTTTGTAAATTTATTCATCCTTTTTTGTATTGAATAATTATGTATAATAGAAATATGTGAGGTGTTGAGCTATGGAATTTATCTTCTTAATTGTACTTGCAATAATGTCACCAGCAATTATTTCAGTCGTTGGTGAAACTTTTGTAAATATTAGAGATAGTAAATCTAAACTGGAATACAAAAAAATGGTTGAAGCTCGTCAGTTAGAAGAAATTAAACAGGAGAACTATCTTCTTGAAAATAAATCCATGCTCAAAGAATTAGAACAAATTCGCGCTGAACGGAAGGCACTAGAAGAGGATTTAAATGACAAACGATGGTTAATTAAGGAACGAAAGCGACCTCAGAAACAATTGACGACTAAGCAGAGTGCGTTAAAAGAAAAGAAAGAGGGATAATATGGATTTTGAACTCATCATTGGACTCGTCGCAACCGTCATGGCACTTGGCATACCGCTCTACGCAATTAAAAGAACTTCAGACGCGAATGATAGCAAACGCCAGCTGAAACATGTGAAAGAGCAACAAGAGTTAGAAAAAATGCGTCAAGAAAACTTTTTGCTAGAAAACAAACATATGGAACTAGAACTTGAAAAAATTAAAAATGATAGAAAACTGCGTGATGAAATCAAGTTGGAACGTGAAGATCGTTGGTTAATAGAAGATAAAGACCGGAAATAAAAAAAGCGTATGGATAATCCATACGCTTATCATATTTAATTAAGACAATATGTGTTACGCTCTTTTGTTTCCGCTGATTGCTTTCATAACAAATGATACAATTAGAATTAAAATAATTGCACCTAATAGACCGCCAACGATGCTCATGCCACCGATTTCAGGTCCGATATCTAAATTAAGTGCATTACCAATTGACGCACCAATAAGACCAGCAATGATATTACCGATGATACCAAATGGTACATCTTTACCTAAAATTGCACCAGCTAACCAACCGATAATACCACCGACAACTAATGTAATAAGCCAACCCATTTGTAAAAACTCCCCTCTGTTTTTATACTATTAATTACCCGATGTATAAATGAATAAACATAAATATTAAAAAAATTATTATAACTTTACGACAAAATATTATATACTACAGTTCATTGTAAGAGGAGTACCATTCGAAGGCTTATTTACTTATAATTAAACATATATTAACGAATTTGAGGGATAATTCATGTCTAAACTATTGATGATTGATAACTACGATTCATTTACATATAACATCATCCATTATCTCGAACAAATTGATGGGGTTGAGATTGTTATTTATCAACCCCATGAACTAAAAGATATGAAAGAATCTTTTTCGGGAATAATAATCTCCCCTGGTCCGTCACATCCAAAAGACCGACCGGACACGATGGGTTTTGTCGAATCATATTGGGGGAAAGTACCGATCCTCGGAATTTGCCTCGGGCATCAAATGCTCTGGTATATGACCGGTGGCGATGTACAAAGAGGTGACCGTCCAATCCACGGTCATGTGTATACAATCACGCATGATAACAGTGAACTATTTCAAGCATTGCCTGAATGTTTTGATGTTACAAGATATCATTCATTGGAAGCAAGCGGTGAGAATTCACAATTCGAGGTAACGGCACGCACTGAGGACAACGTGAATATGGCAATACGTCACAAGCACTTACCGATTTATGGTGTGCAATACCATCCAGAGGCGATTTTAAGTAATCACGGTATGGATCAACTGGCGTTATTTGTGGATATTGTGAAAGGAAGTGCATTATGAGAGTACATGCCAAAGTAAAAGTGAAGGGTCTTGTTTCTGACTTTTACTTTAACCATCCGATTCGTGTTTTAACTGAAGAAGATTGTTCACTTCGTGAGGCATTAGAAATTGTCGAGACTTCTTTGCAAGCGGGTTACTATGTCGTACCGGCAATCACCTACGAGAGCAATCAAGTACTGCCAAAAAATGAGAGCTTTATCATCGGTATTTTTGACTGCTTTGCTGATAAAGAAACATTTGGAACAGAGCAGGGCATCTATCAATTGTCACCGCTTGAATTCGATGAAACGAGAGAAAAAATAGAAGCAGACATTGAGAAGGTCAGAGATTATATAAGAGATGGTCATACATATCAAGTCAATTATACGACCCGCCTTCATGGTACATTTAGTGGCGATGCACACACGTTATTCTTACAATTGATGTCAAAAAATAATGGCGACTATGCATTTTACATTGAGTATGAAAATGAAAAAATTATCAGTTGCTCACCCGAACTCTTTTTTGAACGCGATGGTGATACGATTCGTACGAAACCGATGAAAGGGACATCTCAACGTTACGCAGATGAGGTGCGCGATGAAGAAAGTTATCAGTTTTTAAAACACTCAACGAAAGACCGTGCTGAAAATGTCATGATTGTCGATCTGTTACGCAATGATCTGTCAAAAATTGCACAAAAGGGCACTGTTAGATGTCCTGAACTATTCACGATTGAAAAGTATGAGACAGTGTATCAGATGACATCCACGATTGAAGCAGAATTAAAGACGAATGCATCATTAAATGATGTGATGCAGGGCTTGTTTCCTTGTGGTTCAATCACAGGTGCACCGAAACAAAGTACGATGCGCATCATAGAATCATTAGAATCATCTCCACGTCAGTACTATTGTGGTACAATCGGACTGTTACTTTCCCCAGATAACTGGGTATTTAACGTACCGATTCGTACATTATACATCCAAGGAACTGATGCGGTATATGGTGCGGGTGCGGGCATTACATATGATTCTAATCCGAGCGATGAGTACGACGAGATCGTTGCAAAAACATCATTCCTTTGGAATGGTTACGTCCAACTGATCGAGTCGATGCGTGTTGATGCTGGTGCGATACCTCGTTTAGATTTGCATATAAAGCGCCTAAAAAGCAGTGCGGATGCACTAGGGTATCCTTTTAATGACAACAATATTGCTTTAATTGATCAATACGTGAAACTGCATCTTTCAGCTGGTGTGTATAAGCTACGTGCGCTGCTTGATCAAAGCGGAACGCTGGCTTTATCGCATTCAGAACTCAACGAAGATAAGGAGATGTTCAGTACGATTCATCACGAACCGATCGATGGCGTTAAAGAATATATAAATCATAAGACAACCGTGCGATATCACTATGAGTTAACAGGTGATAATGCATTAAATTTATACTATAATAAGAACAATGAACTGACGGAATTTAATATTGGTAATATCGTTATTAAAGAATCCGGGCAGTATTACACACCGAAACATTCATCAGAATTACTGAACGGTGTGATGCGTCAACAGTTAATACACGAACAAAAATTGACTGAGCGCACGTACTTGCTTAACGAATTTATTGAGAAATACCGAAGCGGTTCTATAGAAGTATTTATGATTAACAGTGTCAGAGAATGGACTAAAGTGAAGTTTGAAATATGAGGTGAAACATGATTACGATACTATTAATTCTCCTGTTGACGGGAATTATTTTGTTTACACATTTCGTTGTAAACTACTTAATTGAAAATAACATTCGAATACTTGCAATATTGTTTACTTTTGCTGGTGTGATCACATCGATTTTCATTGTGAATTTTATCATGGGGAATCTCGTTGAATTCGTAACATCACAGCTAGAAATTTTTTATAGAGATTAGGTGAGCACATGCTATTTGCAAACGGTGATTGTTATATCACGTATAGCACAGATACTAAAATTGAAGAGACAACTCAAGAAAGAATCAAACAGCATTTTGAATCATACAAATCTGACTTTTTAACAGAGATTAATATGACAAACAATGATGTGACGTTTACTTATTTACCCATTGAAGTCATGGTAAGTCACGGTACGATTGAGCCGTCGATCATCGTTATGGAAGAGGTTCAACAGTTTTTAGAAGAAGTGGGCGTGTCGATATGAGTGTAATTATTGAAAACAGTGGTTTGTTGACGCTGCTACAAACATTAGATAAGAAAGAAAATGATGATAATCGTGTGTACAACGGTGCACTCGATCGCTTAGCGTTTCAGATGGCTAACCAACTCGTGGGCAATCCTATAGATGCACTCACGGTTGAAATGACCGTGCAACCCGCAGTCATTAAATTTACTGAGCCGACGATTGTCGCATTCTCTGGTGCTGATTTTGCAGGTGAAGTGAATGGACGCATTTTGAATACGAATAGAATCTACTTATTCGATAGAGGCGACACGGTGAAATTTGATTCTCAAAAGCGCGGCAACAGGTTATATATGGGTGTTGCAGGGGGCATAGAAACTGAAGGTACGAACGTGTTATCAAGCGGTGACGAATTGATCATGAAGCGTGAGTACACAGAACAACATAAAGAGTTGTTTAATATTTTAAGAACGAATAATACGGTTAATTGGGGTGTCGATTATTACGCACTAACAGAAGTGTACATCTCTGACATTTTTCACATCGTAAAAGTCCCAGGTGTCGACCCGAAGATCTATGAACAATTAGAAAAAAATACATATAGTGTACACAATGAAAAGAACCGAATCATGATGTATTTAAAAGGTGGCGCAGTTGATGTGGCAGAGACAGCCAATGGTCATGACATTGAGCAATATGGCTTGCGTGGTGGGGTCTTTATTCCAGAAGATCAGCCGGTGATTACTTTAAATGACTTCGACCAGCCAACGACAGCATCACATGTTGGGACAATTCCAAGCTATCATCTACACAAATTAGCACAGAAACGTCCGGGTTCACAATTACAATTTAAATGCATCGACATTGAAGATGCCCATGCGAACTTGTATGCCCATCATCTGTGGATTACGAGTTTGTTCAAAGCGATCGATTATAAATTATCTAAAGAGCTTGTGAAAGAGAAACTCTAATTTTTAAGACCCTTCTAAGGGTCTTTTTTTTAATCTCTCCCGGATAAAAAACCAACCTTCACAAAACATTTACATAACCAACTATAAATCCACACAAAAAAAGTGTATAATATACTAATATTTAAATTGGATGGTTAGTGTCTATGGAAAAAACTTTAATAGAATATTTTGGTTACTCAACGTTTAGACCGAAGCAAAGAGAAATTATTGAATCGGTCATATCAAAACATAATACACTAGGTGTCTTGCCAACGGGATTAGGTAAATCAATTTGTTATCAAGTTCCGACGTTAATGCAGGATGGGTTAACTCTAGTTATCTCTCCACTGATCGCACTGATGCAAGATCAGGTGGAAGAGTTAAATCGTCGTGATATACCAGCCGCTTATCTGAACTCAACGTTGTCACAAGCGCAAATTACAAAAGTTGAAAGTAACTTATCAAACAATCAATATAAATTTTTATATGTTGCACCGGAACGTTTAGTTTCTGACACGTTTCAAGACTTTTTAAAAACATTAAAGATAGACCTTATCGCTTTTGATGAAGCGCACTGTATATCTAAGTGGGGACATGATTTCAGACCGAGTTATCAAGATGTAATCCCTGTCATAAAGTCCCTATTTCCAAATGTGACAATCATTGCAGTGACTGCAACTGCGACTGAAGAAGTACAGGAGAACATTCAGACGCTACTTGATATTGATGAAGCGGGTGTGTTTAAGGGTGAAGTGAAGCGTGAAAACCTTCAGTTGATGATTAACCCAACATTCCAACGCGATCAGTTTATCTTGAACTATGTTTTAGCGCGTCCAGACGAAGCGGGTATCGTTTATGCTGCAACGCGTGCTGAAGTCGAGAAACTTTCGCTGTACTTATCAAACCATGATATTAAAAATGTCGCCTATCATGGTGGTATGAAAAAAACAGAACGCATGATGAATCAAGATTTGTTCATCCGTAACGAGGTACCGCTTATCATCGCAACCAATGCATTTGGTATGGGAATAAACAAAGCGGATATCCGCTATATCATCCACCATAATATGCCGGGTGATATCGAAAGCTACTACCAAGAAGTTGGGCGTGCAGGTCGAGATGGAAAATTAAGTGAATGCATCTTGCTATCAAGTGCACGGGACATCAACTTGCACCAGTATTTTATTGATAAGTCTGATGCGAATGAGGGTCACAAACAAAAGATGCGTGAAAAACTCGACAAGATGCTGCAGTATCAAAAAACAAAAAAATGTCTGACAGGATTCGTCACAAAATACTTTAGTCCAAATGATTACATCAGTGAGTGTGGGCATTGCTCAAACTGTTTAAGTCAGAAGCGAACATATGATATGACAGCTGAAGCAAAAGAAATCATGGAACTCTTGCTCCAGTTTCCAAATCACTTAACGAAGTCTATGGCGATTCAAATTTTACGTGGTGAAAAAACGGAAGACATTTTCAAATATAAACTTGATCGAAATTCTAAATTTGGCACGATGAGCGATACGATGACGAGTGAAATTTATTACATTTTAGACGAACTTATCTATAGAGGTTACGTTCACATTGAAGACGATAAATTAACAGTTCTTATTAAAGGACGCCTGCTCATTGAAGGCAAACGGATGATTTTCACTGAGCCGTTTAAACAATCACTACTTGAGAAAGTGGATATTTCTACTGATGAATTACCGAGTATCGATCTATATGAAAAACTTTTGAATGTCAGAAAATCACTTGCTCAAAAGTATAATGTCGATGAAGAAAATATATTTACACTACAAACGATTAAAGAATTTGCGAAGAAAAAACCAACAACAAAAGAAGAAATGGTTTATTTTGATGGTGTTGGGAGTTACAAATTGAAACATTATTGTCCTCATTTCTTAAAAGCAATTGAATCGCATGTAGAAAACATCGTGATTTAGCAGCTCTCTCTATGTAGGGTGTGTGAAGTAAAATTCCACACCTTTTTATTTTTTTCTATTGAAAAGAATATTGAGCAAAAGAGTTGCAAAAATAAAATCGTTTTAAATATTGATATTTAAATTTCAGTATGGCATGATATAGCTATTAACAATATATTGTGTTGGTTTTTCTCTATAAACACTATATATTGTGTTTTAATTCCAAATGGTTCGTTGAACACAAAAGCCATGACGCACATTGCTTCAAGCACACAGTGTAGAACATATGTTCTACCTGTGTTAGTATGTAGAGGAGGATTGATGTGTTAATTGTATACTATTCGATGACAGGAAATTGTCGTCGTTTCGTCAATTCTTCAGGTATTGCTGATGAATACGAAACAATCGAGTTAAAGAAAGATAACATCGATGATGCAATCGATGAACCGTTTCTATTGGTCACACCGACGATTAACTTCGGAGAAGTACCTCCGATGGTCCAGCGATTTTTACAAAAAAACCATAGCCAACTTATCGGTGTTGCATCGAGCGGCAACCGAAATTGGGGTGGGAATTACGCAAAAGCTGGTGATCGCATCAGTGAAGACTATCACGTTCCGTTAATTATGAAGTTTGAGTTACATGGTAATGAGCAATCACGCAAAGAATTTAAAGAGAAGGTAGGCGCGTTAGATGAAAGTATTAGACGAGAAAAAGTATAATCACATAGAGTTAAACAACGAAGTCACTAAGAGAGATGAGACTGGATTCTACCAGCTGCACAAAGATATCGAAGCAAAAGACGTATTTATGGAAGAAGTAAGAGATAAAACAATCTCGTTTAACTCAGAAATTGAGCGTCTGCATTATTTAGTTGATAACGACTTCTATTACGATTTATTCGCAGAATACACAGAAGATCAACTGACTGAAATCATTCATCATACGGAAAGCTTAGAATTTACATTTAAGAGCTACATGGCTGCGAGTAAATTCTTTAAGGACTACGCACTAAAAACAAACGATAAGAAACAATATCTTGAAGATTACAAGCAGCATGTTGTCATCGTCAGCTTATACTTATCAAAAGGTGATGTTGACCTTGCGAAACGCTTTATCACGTCAATGGTTGAACAGCGTTATCAACCAGCGACACCGACATTTTTAAATGCAGGTCGTGCACGTCGCGGTGAGATGGTTTCTTGTTTCCTTTTAGAAGCGGATGATAGCTTAAACTCAATCAACTACATCGATTCAACAGCGAAGCAGTTGAGTAAAATCGGTGGCGGTGTCGCAATTAACTTATCTAAATTGCGTGCACGTGGCGAAGCAATCAAAGGTATCGAAGGTGTTGCAAAAGGTGTCCTTCCAGTAGCGAAAGCACTTGAGAATGGATTTAGCTATGCAGACCAACTTGGACAACGTCCAGGTGCGGGTGCGGTTTACCTAAATATCTTCCATTATGATTTACCGGAATTCTTAGATACGAAAAAAGTGAACGCAGATGAAGACTTACGTCTATCGACGATTTCAACAGGGCTCGTTGTTCCATCTAAGTTCTTCGATCTCGCGAAAAATGATGAGCCGTTTTATCTATTCGCTCCACACACGGTGGAACGTGAATATGGCATGACGCTTGATGATATGAACATCGATGAGATGTACGATCAACTTGTTGCAAACGACAATGTTAAAAAGCGTAAAATGGATGCACGTGAAATGTTAAATACGATTGCACAGACACAACTTCAGTCTGGTTACCCATATATTATGTTCAAAGATAACGCAAACAAAGTTCACCCATTAAAAGATATTGGACAGATTAAAATCAGTAACTTATGTACTGAAATCTTCCAACTGCAAGAAACTTCAGTAATCAATGATTATGGTACTGAGGACGAAATCAAACGTGATATTTCTTGTAACCTGGGTTCATTAAATATCGTCAATGTGATGGAATCTAAAAAGATCCGTGAATCCGTACATGAAGGTATTGACGCTCTAACAGTTGTGAGTGATGATACATCAATTGCAAATGCGCCAGGTGTTAAAAAGGCAAACGATGAGTTACACTCAGTTGGTCTTGGTGCAATGAACCTTCACGGTTACCTCGTTAAAAACGGCATTACGTATGAATCAGAAGAAGCACGTGATTTTGCAAATGTATTCTTCATGTTAATGAACTACTATTCATTAGAGCGCTCGATGGAAATTGCGATTGAACGCAATCAAACATTTAAAGATTTTGAACGTAGTGAATACAAAAAAGGGACATACTTCGATAAGTACATCAACAATTCATATGCACCAGCATCAGAGAAAGTTGCAGCATTGTTCGAAGATATCCATATCCCGACTCAAGAAGATTGGATAGCACTGAAAGAAAACATACAAGCGCATGGATTGTACCATGCATATCGCTTAGCAATTGCACCAACACAAAGTATCTCTTACGTACAAAACGCAACGAGCTCGGTTATGCCGATCGTTGATACGATTGAACGTCGTTCATACGGTAACTCTGAAACGTTTTACCCAATGCCGTTCCTTTCACCGAAAACAATGTGGTTGTACAAAGGTGCATTTAACACAGACCAAATGAAAATTATCGATATGATTTCAGTCATTCAAGAGCATATCGATCAAGGAATCAGTACAATTCTTTACGTGAACTCTGAGATTTCTACGCGTTCTTTAGCAAGATTATATATCTATGCACACCACAAAGGACTGAAGTCTTTATACTACACAAGAAACAAATTACTAAGTGTAGAAGAGTGCACAAGCTGCGCGGTTTAATTTGATATAAGGGAGAATATTTGAATGATTGCTGTTAACTGGAACAAAGAAGACGATTTGACCATGGTATTTTGGCGTCAAAATGTTGCGCAAATGTGGGTGGAGTCAGAATTTAAAGTATCTAAAGATATTAGCTCATGGGCGACGCTCACGGATGATGAGAAAGATACATTTAAAAAAGTACTTGCAGGATTAACTGGACTCGACACACACCAAGCGGACGACGGTATGCCACTTATCATGTTACACACTAAGGATTTACGTAAAAAAGCTGTGTATTCTTTCATGGGAATGATGGAACAGATACATGCAAAAAGTTATTCACAGATTTTCACAACGCTATTACCGTCACGCGAGACGAATGAATTGCTCGATACATGGGTGCTCGAGAACGAACATCTGACATATAAAGCAGATAAAATCGTCAGTAGATATCACAAGTTGTTTGACAGAGATGCAAGTGTTTATGATCAATACATGGCACGAGTAGCGAGTGTATTTTTAGAGTCATTCTTATTCTATTCAGGATTCTATTATCCGCTCTACCTTGCTGGACAAGGTAGAATGGTGACAAGTGGTGAAATTATCCGTAAAATCTTACTTGATGAATCGATCCACGGTGTCTTTACAGGACTGGATGCACAATCGATGCGTGGAGATCTATCTCAAGAAGAGCAAGATCGTGCGGACAAAGAGATGTATGAATTACTTACAGAGCTATATGCGAATGAAGAAGCATACACAAAATCACTTTATGATAAGATTGGTTTAACAGAAGACGTGATGAACTACGTCACATATAACGCGAACAAAGCATTAGCAAACTTAGGGTTTGAACCATACTTTGAAGAAAAAGCATTCAACCCGATCATAGAGAACGCACTCGATACAACGACAAAGAACCACGACTTCTTCAGTGTGAAAGGTGATGGCTATGTCATCGCGCTGAATGTCGAAGCGATTCGTGATGAAGACTTTGTCTTCTAATATAAACTGAAATAGAAGCCCCGAAAACTGTGGGCTTCTATTTTTTCGAGTTTAGACACATTTAAAACGATATGATATACAGAATTTGTTAAACTAACAAGTATAAGATGAATGAAGGAGAGAATGAAATGTTTAAGAAAAGAAATTTAGCACTTCTACTAGGGTCTGTGCTGTTGCTTGCAGCATGTAACGGTGATGAAGAAACAGAAGAAAGCGATGAACACCAAGGCCATGATCAAGATCATGATTCATCTGAAGTTGCGATGTTAGAAGTAGAGATCGATATGCCTGATACAGCAACTGCGGGCGAGAGTATCGAAATCGGCGCACATGTGACATACGATGGTGAAGATGAAACTGAAGCGGATCAAGTAGAGTTTGAAATTAAATTAGACGATGAATCTCTCGATTCAATTGTGGCCGAACATACAGAAGACGGAAATTACGTTATTGAATACACATTTGAAGATACGGGTGAGTATGAGGTCATTGCACATACAGATGCACATTCATTACACACAATGCCGAATCAAACAATCACTGTAGAAGATTAATTGATTAGATTGTGCTTAAATTTGTTATAATTGTTTGAAATAGCAATGGAGGGATAATATGGCAGAAGGTCAGCGTGTCTATATTATATGTAATCCAAACACAGATATCGGAAAAAGTGTTGCATATACTTTGTTAGATGAGAATTATCAAATCATACTGGCTGGACCAGATTATTCAGCACTTAAGGCGTTGCAGAAACAGCTGGATCAAGATGGGTTTAATCATGTTTCTGTCGCACTGTTAGAACCAAGTAAAGAAATAGATTGGAAAAATCTTATTGAAATACTTGAGCGATTGGATAATCAACTGGCAGGTATTATCCATGTACATGAGAATGAATCAACTGATCCTGAATTATTTGAAATGGATTATGAAATGTTTTCTGCTAAGATGGATGCACATCTCTGGGGCACATATGTCGGTGCAAAACATATCGTGCCGTTGCTACACACAGAGAGCTCTGGTTCACTCTTACATCTTGTGGAAACAATGAAAGAAGACGATTTTTCAATGTACAATGCGATGATTAAACGTGCACTTGATGCAATGTTATCGATGATGGCGAAAGAGTTAAAAGAATCCAATTTAAATATCAAATATATAGAAGTAGATGATGCTTCATTAAAAGAGGTACTACTTCTTAACCTTGATAATACTGCAAATGAGTAATTGAGAAAGTGAATGGTTCTCGCAATATAGACCATTCACTTTTTATGTTTAATTTGTGTCTGAAGTTCATCCTTTAAAAGGAAAAGCGTATTCTAATTGTAAAATATCTTGACTACATAATTATGATATACTAAGATTAAAATCGTAATTGATATTGAGAATCGTTCTCAATTAGAATGATTCTAAATAAGATTATACACTTGGTGTTGTTAGGTAGGTTATTTGAATGGTAAAGCATTTGTTTCGTCTTGATGTACTGTTTGTTTTGCTGATTGTTTTATCGATTGCATCGATGTTTGTTGGTGTATCGGCAATTAGTATCACAGATATATTCTCACTGAGTGAGTACCAACAAAATATTCTGTTCTCCAGTCGATTTCCACGAACAATGGCAATCATCATTGCTGGTGCAGCGCTTGCTGTCTGTGGTTTAGTGATGCAGCAGTTGACGCGAAATAAGTTTGTTTCACCAACGACTGCAGGTACGACAGAGTGGGCGCAGCTCGGTATACTGCTCGGAATGATTTTCTTCCCTGCAATATCGATCTTTGGTCGACTAGGATTTGCAACTGTTCTTGCTGTACTGGGTACGTTACTTTTCATGAGAATTATCACAAGCATAAAGTTTAAAGACGTAATATTTGTACCATTAATCGGTCTAATGCTCGGTAGCGTGGTCGCGAGTGTGACGACATTCATAGCGATTCGTGAAAATGCATTACAAGCAATATCCGGATGGATGCACGGTAACTTTGCCATGATGACGACAGGACGATATGAAATCATGTATATAACAATACCGATGTTCATCATCGTCATGTTATTTGCCAGTCGTTTTACAGTTGCTGGGATGGGTGAGGATTTTTCTAAAAACCTAGGTCTTAACTACAAATTTGTTTTAAACACCGGTCTGTTCTTAACTGCAGCATTAACCGCTGTTATTGTAGTTTCAGTTGGATTACTTCCGTTTTTAGGTTTGATTGTCCCAAATATCGTCTCGATATTTAGAGGAGATCATCTTAAAAACACAATTCTCATAACAGCTTTAGTCGGTGCAATCTTTGTAATGATATGTGATATTATTGGGCGAATTATTATATATCCTTATGAGGTTTCAGTTGGACTGGTTATTGCAACGGTTGGTAGCGGAATTTTCCTAATCTTAATATTCAAGAGGGCTAAACATGACAGATAAGAGAAGAAATCGCCTACTCATAATCCTTACTGTTGCAGCCATAGGACTCATCGCATTTTACATGTTGTATCAATTAAATCCAGATATTCTATTCTATCAATTACCGTCTAGAACAAAGCGTGTTGTCGCAATTGTCATCGTTGCAGTAGCGATTGCAGTTTCAACAGTAATATTCCAGACTATTGTTAACAATCGTATATTAACGCCTTCAATCATGGGGCTTGACTCAGTATACATGTTTATACAAACGTCTATTATATTTTTTGCTGGCGCAACATCTACATTGCTTCTAGATAATCGTATCAATTACTTTGTCAGCGTAATACTACTTGTAATTTTTACAGTGCTCGTGTTTAAGTATCTATTTAAGTTTACTGGTAATAATGTTTTTCTATTATTACTCATCGGAATTATACTCGGTACATTTTTTGGAAATTTAGCATCCTTTATGCAATTGTTGATCGATCCACAGGACTTTATGGTGTTACAAAGCCGAATGTTTGGTTCGTTTTCTTCAGTAAATGAACAATTGCTGTTATTCACTTCAATTATCATTATTATTCTTTTGATAATCGTATTTAAAGATTTCGGATCGCTAGATGTGTTAGCCTTAGGGAGAGAACATGCAGTCAACTTAGGTGTTAATTATGATCGCAAAGTGTCGCAATTACTGATTATAATTGCTATCCTAGTATCTATATCAACAGCTTTAGTTGGTCCTATAATGTTCTTAGGGTTACTTGTTGTTAATATTGCACATGAGATATTTGAAACATTTAGGCATAGATATATGATTATAGGAACGATGCTATTTAGTACTATTGCATTGTTACTTGGTCAGATGGTTGTGCAATTTGTATTCAATAACAATATCGAGTTAAGCATAATAATTAACTTAGTCGGTGGACTGTACTTTATATACTTAGTTTTAAAAAGGAGTCAAAAATGATAAATGTAAAAGGGATCACAAAATATTTCGGTAAGAAGCCTGTCGTAGACGATGTTTCAATTTCCATAGGTAAAGGGCGTATCACATCGATAATTGGGCCGAACGGTGCTGGGAAATCAACAGTGTTGTCAATGGTAACAAGACTTCTTAGCAATGACTCTGGAGAAGTGCTTGTTGAGGGAGAGAATATTTTAACACAACCAAGTGATGCACTTGCGAAGAAAATTTCAATCCTGAAACAATCGAACCATTTACAATTAAAAATTACTGTTAGACAGCTGATTGCTTTCGGACGTTACCCATACTCAAAAGGACGGTTGACTGAAGAGGATGAGCGTGTGATCGACGAAACAATTCAATATATGGAACTCGAGGAATATGAACACAGTTACATAAATGAATTATCGGGTGGTCAGCGTCAACGTGCTTATATCGGTATGACAATCGCACAGGATACTGAATATATATTCTTAGATGAACCTTTAAACAATTTAGATATGAAACATTCAGTGCAAATCATGCAAATTCTCAGAAGACTTGTCAGAGAACGAGATAAAACAATCATTATCGTCATACACGATATTAACTTCGCCTCATGTTACTCGGATGATATCGTTGCACTAAAACATGGTAAGGTAGCCATTAGTGGAACAAAAGATCAAGTCATCAAAAAAGAAGTCTTAGAAGAAATTTATGAAATGGACATGAATATCGAAGTGATTGGCGGACAACAGATCTGTGTCTACTTTGATGAGAAATGTACAACTGCGAATGAGCTGAGTGCACTGCAAAAGGTAAAAGTAGCTCAATAAATATATATTCAAAAGGAAGAAGTGCATATTAAATGAAAACTCTATATAAATCTTTAGGAATTACTTTAGCTTCAGTCGTTGCAGTTTCTGTTTTCGCAAGTAATGATGAAGTCGTTTTAGCACAAGATGAAGAAACTGTAACAATTGAAAATAACTTTACGATCAGTCCACCAAGAGGTACAGAAGGTGATTCAGAAGAGCACAACGAAACAGTAGAAATTGCTAAAAATCCTGAGAATGTTGTAATTTTCGACTTAGGTCTAGCGACAACATTTGTTGAATTAAGGATTGAAGATGCAATCGCTGGTTTACCTAAAGGTGAGAACAATGCAAGTTTATCTGAAGACTTAGCAGTGTTTGAAGATGAACAATTTGAAAATTTAGGTGGATTATTCGAACCAAACTACGAATTGATTGCACAGATCCAACCGGAGTTAATCTTGTTAAGTGGACGTCAGTCATCAACGGATATCATTGCAGAACTTGAAGCTGCGGCACCAAATGCAGAAATCGTTAATATCGCAGCAAATAACGTAAACTACATTGAAGATATTAAAGCTTCAACATTAATTCTTGGTGAATTATTTGAAGTTGAAGAAGAAGCAGAAACGTTAGTTGAAGAACTAGACACAAGAATCGAAATATTAAATGAAATGATTGATGCTGGAGACAATTCAATGCTATTCATCCAAACAAATGGTGGAGATCTAGCATTCCACGGTGTTGGTGGACGTTACGGATTCCTATTTGAAGAGTTAAACTTTGAAATTGCAGGGGAACTCACAGACACTGAGACAGAAAACCATGGTAACCAAGTGTCATTTGAATTTATTGCAGAATCAAACCCAGAATTAATCTTCGTCATGGACCGTGGTGCAGCAACATCTACAGGTGAAGCAACGAACATTGATGTTCTAGTGAACGATGTGACGAGTAGTGTCGCAGCCGTTCAAAACGAAAACATCTACGAACTATCACCAGTACCTTGGTACTTAAATGCAGGTGGATATGGTACTTTAATGACTCAGTTAGACGAGATTGAAGCAGCTGTAGCAGAATAATATAAATAACATACGCACATTAGTCGTGCGTCTTTTTTTATGCACAAAATAGGATCAGACGGGTTATTCTGATCCTATAGAAAGAATATATTATAATTTTTCTCCAATTATTCTTACTTCTCGATTTAACTCAACGCCGAATTGCTGTGCAACTTCCTCTTGGACATACTTGATCAAATCTTCGTAATCACTCGCTGTCCCACCATCAACATTCACCATGAATCCAGCATGTTTCTTAGAAACTTCTACGCCACCAATACGATAGCCCTGTAGTCCTGCATCTTGGATTAATTTCCCGGCAAAATTCCCAGGTGGTCTTTGAAAAACACTGCCACAAGAAGGATATTCCAACGGTTGCTTTGATTCACGTTTCTCAGTTAAATCATCCATTATTGCTTTAATTTCTTGCTTGTCTCCGTATTCAAGTTGGAATGTTGCTTCCATTATGATTGAATCATTTCTTTGAAATATAGATGTACGGTAGTCAAGTTCTAATTCATCACGATTGAGCGTAAGGATATTGCCATCTTGATCAATCGCTTTGACCTCTTTAATACAATCTTTCACTTCACCGATGTAAGCACCAGCATTCATGTATATTGCGCCACCAACAGAACCTGGAATCCCACATGCAAATTCGAGTCCTCTGAGTTCATTTTCGAGCGCATCACGACTCGCTTGAATAATTGGGTAACCGCTCCCGACGACGAGCTCTTTATCGTTTACGTGACAGTAGCGAATGTCTAATAGATTAAATACAACGCCACGAATGCCGCCATCGCGAATAATGACATTCGAGCCATTGCCTAAAAAGGTGACTGGCACGTTATTCTCTTTACAGTATTTAATTGCTTCAGCTGTATCTTCTAGTGTTTTTACAGTAAGATAAACATCTGCGTTTCCGCCTGTTTTAGTATATGTGTAATGTTTTAAAGGCTCATTTATTTTTATGTTTGAATGTGTTAATCGATCAGCTAAATCAGCTGCAATTTTTTGTGTATCCATCATTAGGTTAAACCTCCGAATGATAAAATAATAGCTATAATATCATTGAATTGTTAATATGAACATACTTTCGGAAATATGTTGTGCTATATTCTATTATATAATAGTTTTCTAGGAATGTGATGAAATGAAAAGAATAATGTTATTAAACATTTTATTATTGTTATTAACGGCATGTTCAAATTCGCTTGGTGAAGCGCTTGAAGATTATCAACGAGACATGTCGGAAATAGCGACTAAGAATGATCAACTCAATACATTGCTTGAATCATTTGATTATTCATTGTTAAATGGCAGCAGCATTAACGGTGATAGTGCTTCTCTCAGAAATTCTCTCAGGGAGATGAGCACGGTGATTGAGGATGAAATCGTACCACTTGTAGATGAAATTGAGCAAGAGCTTGAGACAATCGAAATTACAAATGATGAAATTGATTCGATTCATACAACATTTTTAGAGAGCTTTGCTGTTAAGCAAGACTTCATAAATGATATAGAGCGTTATATCGAACTGTACTATCAAACGCTTACTAAAAGTGAAGAACTGGTTCGACTCAGCCAGATGTTCATAGAGAACCAAGAGATTCGGAACGAGTATATTGCTAGTGCTGAGACTGAGGAAGAAGAGGAAGAAGTCAATCGTATAATTGATCAAATAAACGAGAACAGCAGTGAGCTAGAAAATAGTGCAAAGGAATTACAAGAAACAACAGAATCAGAAGATAAACAAAATTATATTGATGAATCTTTGACACCAATTATAGAAGAACACATTAGAAAATTAAATGAGATGAACTTGGATACCGACATTGCAATTCGAGTGAGAAGTATTACACTTGAGATGTACTATGGATATGAAAGATATTACACAGAGAGACGAGATACGCTCTTCTATAACGAAGAATTAGAGCGACTACAAATCGATACGATATTACAACAAATCAATGTGTATGAACAGCTAGAAAGTACGTACATAGAGTCGCTGGAAGAGCTAATTAATGAAAGTTAAAAGAGTTGGCAAATTGCCAACTCTTTTAATTTAAAATCATTTATATTATTTTTACTTGTCGTTAGAATTTGATTCCTTTTTGACAGCATTGTTCAGTGGATGCGTTGGGTCATTCTGAGCTTTAGAAATGACCACATTTCTAAAAATTAAAAACCCAGCCCACATTGTAAATACTGCGATGAGTAGCCAAGAAATGAGTGGCTGTTCTTCAAAATTAATCAAGAATAAAATCGACACGATTAATAATGATGCGTTCAAAGTATCTAATATTGTCCAGCGTTTTAGTGTTGGTTGTTTCATTCGTTCGTCCTCCAATCTCCACGTGTGTATTATATCATAAAAGCAATGCATTATTGCTTAATTTGACAAAGAATGATAAGTTATTATCAGTCTAGTTAGAGGTGACATTTATGTTAAGAAAAATTACTACAATCGATGCATTCGATCAGTTGTTAGAAAGTAAAGAAGTTTTTTATTTTTTGAAACACAGTAACAGTTGCCCAGTTTCTCAGGCTGCTTATGAGACTTTTGAAAAGTTTCATTATGAATGCGATATGGATGGATATTATTTAATTGTCCAAGATCATGCTGAGTTATCAAAACATATCGAAGAAAAATATGGCATAAAGCATGAATCTCCACAGGCATTTTACTTTAAAAACAAAGCAGTAAAATGGAATGGCTCACATCAAGAAATTCAAATGAATACGTTATCAAATGCAGAAGATTAAAAATCACATGCCACAATCGCATGTGATTTTTTTATAGGGGACTGAACATAATCTGGTTCTGTCCCTGCTTTTTTGCACGATGTAACATATCTCCCGCATCTTTAAATAATGTTGTTTTATCGGTTTCTAAAGACTTGCTATGGTAGCCGATACCGATCGTAACTGTCAGTGAAATCTGTTCATCATCATCGATGTAAAACAGATGGTTTTCAATATTCTTGCGTATGCCATCGGCAAGACGAACAGATTTATCGAAGCTGAGTTCAGGAATCAAAATTGTGAATTCCTCTCCACCATTACGAAACAATAAAGAACCTTGAGGCGAAATATTTTTAAGTGCATCGACCATTTGACGAATAATCGCATCACCTGTGCGATAACCATAATTTTCATTGTATGTACTAAAGCCATCGATATCGATTAAATACATCGTCAAATGATTTTTGGATGCAATCCATTTTTCAACATCGCGATCGAGCGCTTTACTATTTCCAAGTTGTGTGAGTTGATCCGTATATTCATCTTGTTCATAACGTTTTATTAATTTGGCAATGAAGTTGATATCATTTAGAATAATCGTTGTTAAAAATGCGATGATGTGAGAAATTATGATTGCTATGAATACTGTTGACAATGAAATGACTTCAAAAGCAACATAAATACCGATAAAATAAATAAATATAAACAGCGAATGTGATATCGTTGAATTTACAAATCGGCTAAAGTTTTGAAAATGATCAGCGAGTAGTGCAATCGCATACGCCACAATAAAAATTGCAATCATTTCCCAATAAAAAATACCTTCAATCCATTTCATCATGAATACACCAAGAAGTGTTAGTGAGAAAATGACAGGGTGTTTAAATATTGAGATTAATAATAGTGGTACGAAAAACATGGATATGCCAAAACCATTGACATCGATCATTATATAAGCGAGCACAAGCGCAAGTATCGCAAGCAATATCGCTTGTGTACGGTCGTGTTCGACGAAAGATTTATTGAATCGATATATCGCTCGATAGTAAAAGTAAATAATACTGATGACGAGCGTTAAATTGATAAGGACATCTAAAAACATATGCGGTCCTCCTTACGAGTAAATTCACCATATTAATTATACTGATAATTAATATAGGTTACAATGTTATAGAGTAGTGGTGGTTGTTTTAGTAAGTAGCTGACCAGTGAAGGTGAATATATGTACACAATCTTTTTGTTTCTCATGTCATTTTTAATATCGATTATTTTGATCCCTATTTTAATATATATTTCTCATGCATTCGGTTTAGTAGATCGACCAGGGACGAGGAAAGTACACGACGTACCTATGCCATTTTTAGGTGGTGTTGCAATTTTATTGTCATTCATACTTGGCGTCGTAATCTCCCGACCGATTGAAGTAGAATATATCGCAATTTTTGTCGGGGGTATTTTTGTCGTCATTCTAGGCGTTATTGATGATATTTTTGATATTAAGCCGTTGATCAAGTTCATCGGACAAATACTCATCGGCTTTGTGCCGATATATTACGGCATTATCATCGATGAAATCAGCCTATTTGGTTTTTCCATTGAATTTGGATATCTGGCTATTCCAGTTACTATCTTTTGGATCATTTCAATCATTAATGCAATTAACTTTATAGACGGTCTAGACGGTTTAGCAACAGGCGTGTCGATAATATCACTCTTAGCAATAGCAGTGATAACAGTGTTGCAAGGCAATATTTTCGTCATGATGATCTGTGTGATTCTCATCGGTTCTTGTTTAGGGTTCTTAGTATATAATTTCTACCCAGCAAAAATATTTCTCGGGGATAATGGGGCAATGTTGCTCGGTTACATACTAAGTGTCGTCAGTTTGATGGGCTTTAAAGAAGTAACATTTCTATCGTTGCTGTTCCCAATTATCATTTTAGCTGTTCCGATCATCGATGTATTGTTTGCAATGATAAGACGCTATAAGAATAGAGTGTCAATCGTTCGTGCAGACAAACATCACCTGCATCATCGCCTTCAATTTTTAGGACACAGTCACCGTAGAAGTGTTATAATCATCTATTTGATTTCGAGTTTATATGCAATTTCGAGCGTTGTCCTCTATATATCACCCGAGTATGGCATCATTACAGTGGCGGTTATCCTGTTGTTTACAACAGCCATCGTCGTCGAGTACACGAGTCTTGGTGGCAATAAAAAGCAGCCATTGCTCAATCTGATGAGAAAAATATTCAGAAATAATCAAGAAAGTCCCTAAAGTACACGCTCACTAGGGACTTCTTCTTTTACATCCATATTATAGTTATCTTTCGTAATCGCTTGAATCTGTTGTTGAAGTGTATCTTTTTTATCAGTTTCAACATAAAAATGATAGGTCACTTTATCGGTATACGCAGTGTCTTTAATTTGAATATCATTGTTCTCAAAGTAATGCTCAATTGAATTTGTGAACGTATAATCTACGACTAAAGTCACGGGATGCATCATGACAAGATAGACTTTTCCCGCAGCTTTTACTACTTCTGATGTTGATTTCGCATACGCTCTAATCAACCCACCTGCACCGAGTTTAACACCACCAAAATATCGTGTAACAACGACTGTCGTATTGTAGAGTTCTTCTCGCTTTAACACTTCTAACATCGGTACGCCTGCAGTGCCACTCGGTTCCCCATCATCATCTGCACGCTGAATCAGTGCACTTTCTCCAATGATATACGCACTGCAGTTATGTGTCGCATCTTTATATTTTTCTTTAATCGTGGCAACGAATGCTTTCGCTTCATCTTCACTCTCAGTTCGTGCGATATGTCCGATAAAATTTGATTTGTTGATTGTAATTTCTGCAGAAGTATTTTTATAATTCATGTACGTTTGTTCCATTTTGACACCTCATTTACATTCTATCATAATGGACGAAGTCGAGTGTAAATAGTAATATATAAATGAGTGTATTAGTTGTAGGAGGATTTTTTATGAAGATTGCAGTAGTCGCGGATTCGACAGCATATATTCCAAAGGATTTAAAGGAAAAATATAACATATATACAATTCCATTGATCGTAAATATGGATGATGGTTCATACAAGGAAGAAATTGAAATCACAACAGCTGAATTCTTTGAAAAAATGGCGGCGATGAATGAGTTACCAACGACTTCACAACCATCTATTGGTGATTATATATTACTCCTTGAACAATTGCGGAACGAAGGCTACACAGATGTCATCAGCGTTCATCTTTCCGCTGAAATCAGTGGGACGTGTGCGAATGCTCGAGCTGCTGGTGCCTCAGTTGATGGTATAAATCTGCATGTTGTGGATACGGAGATCGCCTGCTTGATGCAAGGGTTTATGGCACTCTATGCAGCGCAAAACAAAGATAAGCTTGAATTAGTGGAACTATTAGAGAACTTGGAAGAGATGAAACAAAAGACGAGCTCCGATGCGAAATTTATCGTGGATTCTATGAAGAATTTACAAAAGGGCGGACGTGTATCTCATTCTCAAGCACTGATTGGTGGTCTGTTAAACATTAAGCCCGTTCTTGAATTCCAAGAAGGTAAAATTGTTCCTTATGAAAAAGTAAGGACGATGAAGAAAGCGAAGAGCTTGGTTGAAGAACAGTTTGGTGAAGAGATTAAGAAGCAAGCGGGCAAGAAGATCACAGCAACTGTCATTCATAGTAATGATGAAGAAGCCGGGCGTGAGTGGATGAGGCATTTACAATCTCTCTATCCGGACGTTCATTTTACATTGAGTTATTTCGGACCAGTCATTGCAACACATTTAGGCGAAGGTAGTCTGGGTCTCGGCTACACAACATTCGATTTAGAAATGTAAAAAAGAAGAAAAAATATTTAGGTGCAGCTTATTTAGCTGTGCCTTTTTTTGTGGAGACATATGTTAATAAAAAATACAGGGAACGTTGTTATTGCTCTAAAGTCTGTGACGATAAAGCCACTCAAATGCCTACGCTGTAAAAACGATAAAAAACACCTGTTCTATACGTATGAATCAAAACTTTATAAAGGTCCGGTCACATATTGTATGAACTGTGTACAACTTGGTGCGATGACAAATCGGAAGCCACTCCGTGGTGTCGATGTCATAAAAAGAAAAGAGCGGGCACAGTTTATTTTAGATTTTGAACTGAGTGAAATTCAATCAAAGGCATCCGATGCATTGCTAAAGGCGAGTATAGAGAACAGAAACATTTTACTGTCAGCCGTCACAGGTGCAGGTAAAACGGAAATCACATTCCAATGTATTGCAGCAGCACGACAACGGGCTAAACGCGTTGCATTTATAGCACCGAGAATCGATGTCGTCAAAGAGATTTACACACGACTCAGCGCAGCATTTGTCAATTCGAGAATTGATCTAAAGTATGACGGTGTGAAGTTAGAGTTTGAACATCAGTTTCTAGTTGCAACAGTACAACAATTATATAACTATCATGATCACTTTGATTTAATCATCGTCGATGAAACAGATGCCTTTCCACTGACGACTGATGATACTTTAATGCAAGCCATAAAAGTTGCGGCAACTGAGAAACACAGCATTATTTTTATGACCGCAACACCGTCTCAGCGCACGCTTAAATTTTTAGGACAACATGAAACAGTCACGATAAATAAACGTTATCATGGCCATCCACTTGCGATACCTAGATTAGAATGGCAAGACGTCATCAAACAGTTGAGAAAAAATAGAATCAATAAAAGACTGGTTGAACTGCTAAAACAAATTGTGGCAAGTAAACGCAAAGTGCTCGTATTCGTTCCGGAAATTGAACTGATGCATCAATTAGAAACGCTGCTATCCAACCAATTCGACGGTATGACTTCAGTCTATAGCGACGATGCATTCCGCTATGTCAAAGTTGAAGCAATCCGTGAATCTAAAATAGAAATATTATTGACGACAACCATTTTAGAACGAGGTGTCACTTTTTCGTATTTGGATGTCATCGTCATTGGGGCAGACCATTATGATTTTAGCAGTCTGATGCAAATCTGTGGAAGAGTTGGTAGAAAAATCGATGATCCAATCGGCAACATACATTTCTTTACTGAGTTTCAGACACTAGATATTATCCGTACGATAAAAACAATCCAAAAACTTAATGCGGAGGATTTATGATCTGTTTATATTGTCACTCACCGTTGAGTCAACATGTCGATATCTTTTCCTTGTTTCAAAAGTCCAGTATCATCTGTCATACATGTGAGAAAAAACTCTCACCCCTTTCAGATTCTCCAACGTGTAAAAGATGTGCCAATAAGACAGAAGAAGCGGTTGACCTTTGTGAGAGCTGTCTGTTTTTAAGTCAGTCCTTTAAACATTTGCCGAATCAAATTATTACAGTATTTGACTACAATAAAGAAGTGCAGCAGTTATTTCATCGCTACAAATTCGTCAATGATGCGGCAATGAGTGAAGTCATTGCGCATTTCATCAATGTGGATTTTAAAAAGTATGATCTTGTAATTCCGATACCAATCTCAAATAAGCGGTTAGAGGAGCGGACATATAATCAAGTGTCTTTGGTACTCGACCAGTTAAATGTAAATTACTCTGATATTTTAAAGACGAATAAAGTAAAGCGTCAATCAGAACTTACGAAAGCCGAGCGCTTGCGTGAAAAACAAATATTTTTCATGCATGAAGGTGATAAAGAACGGGTATATGGTGCGAACATATTGTTAGTGGATGATATATACACGACAGGAATTACTGTGCATCAAGCAATTCAGGAACTTTATGCACATAATTGTAAGAATATCGACCTGTTAACGTTTTCAAGAAGCTGATGATAGTGATATAATTAAAGTAGTAAATAATTATAAAAGGAGTTGGGATCATGATTACATGTGAAATTAGAGGAGAAAAACTCACTGTAACTGATGCTATTAGAAATCACATAGAAAGTAGGGTAGCAAAGCTCGAACGTTATTTCACTGATGTGCCCGATGCACATGCACACGTGAATATTAAAACGTACAATAACAAAACTGCAAAAGTGGAAATTACAATTCCGATGAAGCGTCTAACACTACGCGCAGAAGAAAAACACGATGATTTATATGCGGCAGTTGACTTAATCATCGATAAACTCGAACGACAAATTAGAAAGCATAAAACTAAAATTAACCGTAAGTTCAGAGAGAAGAATGAAGAACCTTACTACTTCGGTGCGCCTGATGTGAACGGTGAAGCTGGAGCTTCAACAGAAGAAAATAATGATGATAGCTTTGATATCGTTAAAAATAAAACAATTAATTTAAAACCGATGGACTCGGAAGAAGCGATTTTACAAATGAACATGCTCGGTCACGACTTTTTCGTCTTCAATGATCGTTACACAGAAGGTACGAGTATCGTATACAAACGTAACGATGGAAAATATGGATTAATTGAAACAGAAATCTAAGAGGATTCATGAGAGGCCGCAAGGCCTCTTTTTTTATGTCCATTATAATTTTAATTTACATGCAAGAGTGATAAAATGAATGATTGAGAGTGTACCTAGGAGGAGAATGACACACGATGAATGTCTTAGAGAAAATATTTAACTTTAATAAGCGTGACCTTAACCAAATACGAAAAATTGCGATGCAAGTTGATAATTTAAAAGATGAGATGAGTCGCCTTCAAGATGGAGACTTTAAAAAGAAAACTGAAGAATACCGTGCTCAATTTAAAGAACTGGAATCTCGTGCCGATGAAGAAAAGCTGATGGAAAAAATCTTACCAGAAGCATTTGCTCTCGTCAGAGAAGCAGCAAAACGTACACTCGGGCTCGAACCTTTCATTGTACAAATCATGGGTGGTATTGTGCTTCATAGAGGCGATATTGCTGAGATGAAAACCGGTGAAGGTAAAACATTAACTGCAGCGATGCCAGTTTATTTAAATGCATTGACTGGACGTGGTGCACATGTCATTACAGTCAACGAATATCTATCTGAAACACAGAGTCAAGAGATGTCGAAACTATATAATTTCTTAGGATTAACAGTCGGTCTTAACTTGAACTCTAAGAAAAGTGATGCAAAGCGCGAAGCATATGATTGCGATGTAACATATACGACGAACAATGAACTCGGATTCGATTATTTACGTGACAATATGGTCGTTTACAAAAAAGACCGTGTACAACGTGAATTGAACTTTGCAATCGTCGACGAAGTTGACTCGATTTTAGTCGATGAAGCGCGTACGCCATTGATCATTTCAGGTAAAGCGGATGCAACATCGACAAATTACGTTGAAGCCAATGCATTTGTGAGAACGTTGGAAATTGAAGAAGATTTCACATATGATGTGAAAACTAAAAACATTCAGCTGACTGAGGCTGGCGTCGAAAAGGCAGAAAACTGGTTCAAACTAGACAACTTATATGACGTTTCAAACGTAAATTTAATTCACCACATCAACCAAGGACTCCGTGCAAACAAAGCGATGGCGCGCGATGTTGACTACGTGGTTGAAGAGAATAAAGTCGTAATCGTCGACCAATTCACTGGTCGTAAAATGCCAGGCCGACGCTTCTCTGATGGTTTACACCAAGCGCTTGAAGCGAAAGAAGGATTATCGATTCAAAACGAATCACGTACAATGGCATCGATTACGTTCCAGAACTTCTTCAGACAGTATTTCAAATTATCTGGTATGACAGGTACTGCGAAAACCGAGGAAGAAGAATTCGTAAACATTTACAACATGAAAGTTATTTCTATTCCGACAAACGTTCCTGTTGAACGAATTGATAACCCAGATAAAATTTACTCGACGAAAGATATGAAATTCAAAGCAGTATTAGCGGATGTTGAAGCGCGACATCGTCGAGGCCAACCGATTTTAATCGGTACGGTTGCCGTAGAAACAAGTGAAATGATCAGTAAAGTTTTACGTAAAAAAGGAATCCGCCACAACGTATTAAATGCGAAGCATCACTCAAGTGAAGCGGA
This sequence comes from Aliicoccus persicus, assembly GCF_900110815.1. GTDB lineage: Bacteria > Bacillota > Bacilli > Staphylococcales > Salinicoccaceae > Aliicoccus > Aliicoccus persicus. The sequence goes on from NZ_FOIT01000003.1 coordinate 73,932, forward strand.
AATTATTGCAGATGCCGGTAAAAAAGGTGCGGTGACAATTGCGACGAACATGGCTGGTCGTGGTACGGATATCAAGCTTGGTGAAGGTGTTAAAGAACTCGGCGGACTATATGTTATCGGTACAGAGCGTCACGAATCACGTCGTATTGATGATCAGTTACGCGGGCGTTCAGGTCGTCAAGGGGATGTTGGTGAAAGTTCATTCTATCTATCACTTGAAGATGACTTAATGCGTCGCTTTGGTTCAGAGCGTATTCAAAACATGATGGAACGACTCGGTATGGGTGGCGAAGAATTATCTTCAAAAGTCATTACGCGTTCTGTTGAGTCAGCACAAAAACGCGTTGAAGGTAATAACTTCGATGCACGTAAACGTCTCTTACAGTTTGACGATGTACAACGTCAACAACGTGACGTGATCTACCGCGAACGTAACGAAATTTTAGATAATGAAGACATCAATGATTCATTGATGGGTATGATTCAAGGGGCAGTAGATCGCCTTGTTGAATATCACATTATTGAAGATGAAGATAATAGAGATTACGAAGCATTTATACAGCAAGCAGAGGAGAACTTTATTTCAGAAGGCGCACTTGAGAAATCTGAAATTGAGCGTCGTGATGCAGCAGAAGTTAAAGAAATACTGATGGAAAAAATTGAATCTGAACTTGAGGATAAAGAAAAACAACTCGGCGAAGAACGCATGAGAATGTTTGAAAGTATGATCATGCTTAGAACAATTGATAAGAAGTGGATTGAGCACATCGATGCGATGAATCAGTTAAGAACGGGTATCGGTTTACGTTCGTATGCACAAACAAACCCACTGCAAGAGTATCAACGTGAAGGATTACAAATGTTTGAAGAGCTGTTGACATCGATCGAAGATGATACAGCGAAATATGTCTTGAAGACGAAAATCCGTCAAGAAGATGAAATCAAGCGTGAAGAAGTGGTGGATAAGGAAACACTTCAAGCAGGTAACAATGCTGCAAACCAGAAAAAACAACCGGTGCGTCGCAAGCCAATCATTAATGAAATTAAAATTGGTCGAAATGATCCGTGCCCATGTGGTTCTGGTGAGAAATATAAAAATTGTCATGGGAGTAATGCGTAAACATGGAATTACATGAAATTAAAAACTTTTTAGAAGATATGGAAGAAAAAATCGATAACTTTAGGGGGTCACTTTGACCTAGAGGAAAAAGAAATACAGATTGCTGAGTACGAAGAGCAAATGGCTGACCCTAACTTTTGGAACAATCAATCAAAAGCACAAGCAATCATTGACGAAAGTAACCAAATCAAACAGGTGACAGAATCGTTTAAAGCGATTCTGTCACACATCGAAGATATCGAAGTATCTTATGAGTTGTTGAAAGAAGAATATGATCAAGACATGCACGACACTGTGGTCGAGAATGTAAAAGAAACCGAGGAATTACTGAATCAATTTGAGCTCAGCGTGTTACTGAGTGATGAACACGATCATCTCAATGCACTGCTTGAACTGCATCCTGGTGCAGGCGGAACGGAATCACAAGATTGGGCGGAGATGTTACTCCGTATGTATAACAGATTTTGTGAACAACAGAACTTTAAAGTTGAAGTGTTGGAATATCTTGCAGGTGATGAAGCGGGTGTAAAAAGCGTGACTTTATTGATTAAAGGAACCAATGCTTATGGATTATTAAAAGCAGAAAAAGGTGTACATCGTCTCGTGCGAATTTCACCATTTGATTCTTCAGGACGTCGTCATACATCATTCGTTTCATGTGAGGTAACACCACAATTTGAAAATGAAAACATAGAAATCGAAATACGTTCTGAAGATATTTCAGTCGACACGTACCGTGCGAGCGGTGCAGGTGGTCAGCACGTTAACACGACAGATTCAGCTGTGCGTATTACACACCATCCATCAGGCATCGTCGTCACGTGTCAGAACGAACGCTCACAGATAAAAAACCGTGAGCAAGCGATGTCGATGTTAAAGTCGAAGCTCTATCAACGAAAACTAGAAGAGCAACAAGCAAAAGTTGACGCAGCAAAAGGTGAACAGAAAGAAATCGGATGGGGATCGCAAATCCGTTCTTACGTCTTCCATCCGTATTCGATGATCAAAGACCATCGAACAAATCTAGATGTCGGAAACACTTCGAAAGTGATGGATGGTGACTTATTGCCATTTATTCATGCATTCTTACGACAAAACATTTCACATAATTAATGATATATTGACATTTTTGTAGATATTATGGGTATAATTAAATTGGATTTAAAATATTATAAAATAGGGAGGGAATTTAGATGAAAAAGTTCTTTATGTTCTTTCTACTATCATTTGTCCTAGTATTAGGTGCATGTGGTAACGGCGATGATGATGCTGACACAACAGATGATGTTGAAGAAGATGCGGACACAGAAGAAGTTGTTGATGAAGAAGAGGCAACTGAAGATGAGGAAGCAACTGATGAAGAGGAAGAAGCAGATGATTCAGCTTCAACTTCAGACTTTGATGCAGAAGAATTTGCACGTACAAACTGTACAGCTTGTCACGGACAAGACTTCACAGGTGCTATGGGTCCTGATTTAACAGGTTTAGATGAAGGTACTATTACTGACGCAGTACGCGAAGGTCCTGGTTCAATGCCTAGCTACAACGAAAACCAAATCAGTGACGAAGATTTAGATGTCCTTGCTGGATTCTTCAGCGAAATGTAATTCTTTTTTAACACACGCCATTAAAAATGGTGTGTGTGTTTTTTTTTGCCTATAATCGACACAAATTTATCAAGATAACATACTGATGTGAATAGGTGGACACCGACAAGTATGATAGAATAAACACAATATATTATAAGGTTGAGACGATATGAAATTAAAACGAGTACTTTTATTAGTCGGTGTATTTGCGTTACTTATGGTAGTAGCCTATTCAATCTATGCAGTATTATCGATGTCAAATAATCAAATACGTGATCAAATGATTCAATCGATTGGTAACGCTGAAGGACGAGATACGCATATGGCTGTGGGTAATAACATATTAAATGATAATTTCGATTATGTCATAAACAATGATGCCACACTTCAAGAAGTCGTATCTTCACATGACGTGACTGTCGTTAACTTTTTTGCATCTTGGTGTTTACCATGTCAGCGGGAAGTACCTGAGTTAAACGAACTACATAAGGAAATTAACGGTTCGGATGCTGCGATAATTGCAATCAATGTCGATGATACTGTAGATGGTCGCGATAAGTTTATAGAAGAACATAATGTACTGTTTCCAGTCTATGAGTTTCATGATGAAGATGCTGGTTTAGATGAATTTAAAGTGAGTGTCATTCCGACGACGTTTTTCGTCGATGGTGATGGAGAAATCATACGTGTATTTATTGGCGAAGTTAATCTCGATCTACTCAACAACTATATATCATATGTAAAGGAGTTGGACTGATGGGAATTCATCAATATTTTAAAAGTTTAAATGATATGGAAAATCTCATTAGAATGCCGGGTAAGTTTAAGTATCAAATGCATAATGTGGCCGCACATTCATACAAAGTGACAAAGATTGCACAGTACTTTGGAACAGTTGAAGAGCACGCTGGCAACGAGATCAATTGGAAAAATTTATATGAAAAAGCTTTGAATCATGATTATCCAGAGATTTTCACAGGAGATATTAAAACACCGGTTAAATATGCTTCAGAAAAATTAAACTATCTGTTTACTGAAGTAGAACAATCTATGACGATACGCTTCATTGAGTCTGAATTTCCAGAAGAGTATCAAGAAGCATATAAGAGTTTTCTTGCGGATGAAGGTAAAGATGATACGATTGAAGGTCAAATTTTATCAGTCGCCGATAAAGTGGATTTATTGTATGAATCATTTGGCGAAATTCAGAAACGTAACCCAGAGCCGCTGTTTTTTGAAGTATATACAGAAAGTCTAAAAGAGATTATCTCCTTTAAGCATCTCACGTGCGTTCAACAGTTTGTCAATGTCATTATTCCAGAGATGTTGGAAGAGAAATTTATAAAAACGACTGAGTTAATCGATATCACTCAGGAAATTTTAGCAAAGGAATTTGATTAATTTTGGAATTATTTTGGCCGATGATGGCACTTATCGTTCCTGCGGTCATCGTTATATTTTTTACACGATGGACACATAATAAGTACGTTGCAGTGTTGTTGACTTTTATCTTGTTTGCTGCAGCAATATATCAGGGGTATTTTTACTCTGAATGGACATTATTTTTAAACGCAGTTTCAATTGTAATTGGTTATATGTTGATAGAGTTGTATGAATTAGATGCGATAGATGTACAAGATGGAGAGTAGTGAAAAGACGCGAACATACGTTTGTGCTTTTCACTACTTTTTTTGCTGTATATTTGATAAAATAATAAATGCAGTGAATATAAAAAGGATGTGATGAGGTGGCAGAATTCGAGTTAGTTTCAAAATACCAACCTGCTGGGGATCAGCCGAAGGCGATTGATGAGCTTGTCGAACAGATCAATTCAGGACAGAGACATCAGACGCTCTTAGGTGCGACAGGAACAGGTAAAACATACACGATGAGCCAAGTCATTCAACGTGTCGGAAAGCCGACGCTTATCATCGCGCATAATAAGACGTTAGCAGGACAGCTATACAGTGAGTTTAAAGAGTTTTTCCCAAACAACCGTGTTGAATATTTTGTCAGTTACTACGATTATTATCAACCGGAGGCATATGTACCATCAACCGATACTTTTATCGAAAAAGATGCACAGATTAATGATGAGATTGATAAGTTGAGGCACTCTGCAACGAGTGCACTTTTTGAAAGAGATGATGTCATCATCATCGCATCGGTATCATGTATATACGGTTTAGGTAACCCAGAAGAATATCGAGACATGGTCGTAAGTGTACGTGTGGGGATGACAATCGAGCGCAATCAATTGTTACGCAAGCTCGTTGACATTCAATATTCGAGAAATGATATCGATTTTAAACGCGGTACGTTTAGAGTGCGCGGTGATGTCGTGGAGATATTCCCAGCGTCACGAGACGAACAGTGTATTCGCGTCGAATTTTTCGGTGATGAAATCGATAGAATACGTGAGATTAACCATTTAACCGGTGAAGTATTAGTTGAGCGAGAACATTTTGCAATCTTCCCTGCATCACACTTCGTAACGCGTGAAGAGAAGATGAAGATTGCAATAGAGCGAATCGAAGCGGAATTAGAAGAGCGTTTAACTGAGTTAAGAGAAGATAACAAGTTGCTAGAAGCACAGCGACTAGAACAGCGTACAAACTATGACTTAGAAATGATGCGAGAGATGGGATTCTGCTCAGGGATCGAGAACTATTCATTACATCTGACACTTCGTCCAATCGGTTCAACACCATATACACTCCTTGATTACTTTAAAGATTTCTTAATTATGATCGATGAATCACACGTGACATTACCCCAGATACGCGGGATGTTCAACGGTGACAGAGCACGAAAAACAGTGCTTGTTGAACATGGTTTCAGATTGCCGAGTGCACTAGATAATAGACCGTTGCAATTCGAAGAGTTTGAAGAGAAAGCACAGCAGTTACTCTATGTTTCGGCAACGCCAGGTCCATACGAATTAGAGCATACTGAAAAGATGGTCGAACAGATTATCCGTCCGACAGGGTTACTGGATCCAACAATTGATGTCAGACCATCTGAACATCAAATTGATGATCTCGTTGAAGAGATTTTACAGCGTGTAGAGAAAAACGAGCGTGTACTCATTACTACATTGACAAAAAAGATGAGTGAAGATTTAACGGATTACTTAAAAGAAGCGGGCATTAAAGTCCAGTACTTGCACTCAGAAATTAAGACGCTAGAACGTATTGAAGTTATTCGTGAGCTCCGACTCGGTACTTACGACGTACTCGTCGGAATCAACTTATTACGAGAAGGTCTGGATATACCAGAGGTGTCTCTCGTTGCAATTCTCGACGCGGATAAGGAAGGATTTCTACGTTCAAACCGCTCGCTTATTCAGACGATTGGTCGTGCTGCGCGTAACGCAAACGGTCATGTTATATTATATGCCGATAAAGTAACGGATTCTATGAAATATGCACTCGATGAGACGGCACGTCGTCGTGAATTACAAATTGAATTTAACGAAAAACACAACATTACGCCGACGACGATTCAGAAAGAAATACGCGAGCTGATCAGTGCATCTGGTGAGATTAAAGATGATGAATCCAAAGAACAACCGATGAAGAAAAAGCGGAAGTTAACGAAGAAAGAACGTGAAAAAGTGATGGTCAATCTCGAAAAAGAAATGAAGGATGCTGCGAAAGCTTTAGATTTCGAACGTGCATCTGAATTAAGGGATGCTCTGTTTGAGTTGAAAGCGGAAGGATGAAGGAATTGAAAAATAAATATATATCTATACGTGGTGCAAGACAACATAATTTAAAAGGCATCGATATTGACATTCCAAGAGACAAGTTCGTCGTCATGACGGGTTTGTCTGGATCTGGAAAATCATCACTCGCATTTGATACGATCTATGCAGAGGGACAGCGTCGTTATGTTGAGTCGTTGAGTGCATATGCACGACAGTTTTTAGGACAGACGGATAAGCCTGAGGTGGATTCAATCGAAGGATTATCACCAGCAATTTCAATCGACCAAAAGACGACGAGCAACAACCCGAGGTCAACGGTTTCAACAATAACTGAAATCTATGACTATATGCGCTTGTTGTTTGCACGTGCAGGCACACCATACTGTCCAATACATAACGAAGTAATATCGTCTCAAACGATTCAAGAGATGGTCGATCGCGTTATGGAATTGCCTGAATTGACACGTATTCAAGTATTTGCGCCGATTGTTAAAGGCCGCAAAGGGCAGCATGTTAAAGTGTTTGAAGAAATTAACAAAGAAGGTTTCTCAAGAGTCGTTGTTGATGGAGAGATGTATGATATTTCAGAAGTTCCGGAATTAGAAAAGAACAAAAAACATAACATCCATATCGTTGTCGACAGAATCGTCGTTAAACATGGCATTGAGTCACGCTTATCTGACTCATTACAAACCGCATTAAATAAAGGTGATGGTAACGTCACAGTAAACGTCATCGATGGGGAAGATATGACATTTTCTGAACACTTTGCATGTCCAAAGTGTGATTTCACATTGAGTGAAATGGAACCGAGACTTTTTTCATTTAATGCGCCATATGGCGCATGTAAATCATGTGACGGCCTTGGCATCAAGATGGCAGTGGATAGATCACTCGTCATGCCGGATGAAAGTTTATCTTTAAATGAAGATGTGCTATTACCGTGGACGCCAATCAGTTCTAATTATTATCCAACATTATTAAAACAAACGGCAGCACACTTTGGCATCGATATGGATACACCATTTAATAAGTTACCGAAGAAACAACAAGATATTATTTTATTCGGTTCAGACGGTGAAGAGATACAATACACATTTAATCAAGACAACGGTGTAACACGTAAGAGAAAGATGGCATTTGAAGGTGTATTTAATAACATTGAACGCAGATATACAGACAGCCCATCGAACTATGTGCGTGAAGTCATGAGTCAGTACATGAAGGAAATGTCATGTCAATCATGTAATGGTTACCGTTTAAGCGATGAGGCGTTATGTGTAAGGATTCAAGATAAACACATTGGTGAATATTCTGCACAATCGGTAAAAGAAGCTTTAAAATCGTTGGAAGAAGTGCAATTGAGTAAAAACCAACAGACAATTGCTGAACCGATTTTTAGAGAAATTAATGCACGACTCACATTTTTAAGAAATGTTGGATTGGATTACTTAACACTCAATCGTCGAAGCGGTACTTTATCGGGTGGGGAAGCACAGCGCATACGATTGGCAACTCAAATCGGTTCTCGATTGAGCGGTGTGCTTTATATATTAGATGAGCCATCAATAGGGCTTCATCAACGTGACAATGACCGATTAATTTCTACACTACAGGATATGAGAGATCTTGGTAACACACTCATCGTCGTTGAACATGATGAAGATACGATGCTTGCTTCAGACTATATCATCGATATAGGACCTGGTGCGGGCGAGCATGGTGGAGAAATCGTTGCGAGCGGTACGCCGAAGCAAGTGATGAATAATAAGAAGTCGTTAACGGGCCAATATTTGAGTGGTAAAGCGCGTATTGAGCTGCCAGAAACATATAGAACACCAGATGAAAAACGTTATATTGAAGTAAAAGGTGCACGTCAAAATAACTTAAAGAATATAGATGTTAAGTTCCCGATGTCTGTCTTAAACGTTGTCACAGGCGTTTCAGGATCGGGTAAGAGTACTTTAGTCAATGAAATTCTTTATAAAGGATTGCACACACATGTCTATCGTTCAAAACAAATTCCAGGTGAACATGACACAGTCGAAGCGACGGAGATGATTGAAAAGATTATCGATATTAACCAATCACCGATCGGACGAACACCGAGAAGCAACCCGGCGACATATATCGGTGTATTTGATGACATTCGAGATGTCTATGCACAGACAAATGAAGCCAAAGTCAGAGGGTACAATAAGGGCAGATTTAGTTTTAACGTTAAAGGTGGACGTTGTGAAGCGTGTAAAGGTGATGGAATTATAAAAATAGAGATGCATTTCTTACCAGATGTCTTTGTACCGTGTGAAGTTTGTGAAGGAAAAAGATATAATAGAGAGACATTGGAGATTAAATATAAAGACAAAGACATCTCTGATATATTAAACATGACAGTTGAAGAAGGGTACTACTTCTTTGAAAACCATCCGAAGATCAACCGCAAGATGAAAACCATCATGGATGTAGGTTTAGGTTATGTGCGCTTAGGACAACCAGCAACAACATTATCTGGGGGTGAAGCACAGCGGGTGAAGCTTGCTTCAGAGCTCCACAAGCGTTCAAATGGTCGATCGCTCTATATCTTAGATGAACCGACAACCGGTTTACATTCTGAGGATATTAAAAAGCTGCTTGGCGTCATCCAACGTTTAGTGGATGCAGGAGATACAGTTGTGATTATCGAGCATAATCTCGATGTCATAAAAGTAGCGGATAATATTATCGACATGGGACCAGAAGGTGGAGACGAGGGTGGAACTGTCGTTGTCACGGGATCAGTAGATACGATTATGGAAGAAAAAGCGAGTTACACAGGTCAACATTTAATAAAATGGTTGGAAAGAAACCATTAGGAGGATGACAATGAATCACAAAGCACAAATTTTAAAGATGCTTGAAGAAGGAAAAATCAACGCGGAAGAAGCATTTAAACTAATTGAAGCACTCGATAAGGATTCTGAAACTTCAACTCCAAACGACTCGAAGAAAGTAACTGTTGAACGACCGACTGAAGAAGACGCAGGAGAGAGAAAGACAGTACAAGATGCGAATGAACAAGGTCAAAAGAAAAATGCATTCGAAGATATCTTCAGTGATATCACGAATGATTTCCAAAAATTGTTCAACAGTGAAAAGCTCTCAGAAACATGGAAAAATATTAGAGGCAGTGAACAGACGCAACAAGTAAAAAATACGGTAGGGAAGGCACTTGACTCCGTTAAAAATACGAACTTTGAGTCGATGTTCTCACAAGGCCCAAAAAATCGATTGATTGAGACAATTGACGAAGACATCAATCGCATGAATATTGATGTGACGCACGGCAATGTTTCGATCGTTCCGACTGAGCGCGTAACGACTGTAAAGTTTGAAGTGATACCACTTTATAGAAAATTAGATAAGAAAAAAAATTATTTTGAAGATATCATATGTGAAGTAAATGATGGAAACTTAAACATCGTCTCAGATGCGAAGTTTATAAAAGTGAACGTAGAAGTGTTGCTTAATCAAGACACTCTAAAACGCCTCATCATTTCAGGAACGAACGGTAATGTAGACCTTGCTGACCATACATTCGATGAGTTATCTGTTGATTTATTAAATGGGAATATTAAACTCGATGGCACGATGACGAACAATGCATTTCTGAGAACATCTAGAGGTAATTTGACTGTCGGTAAAGGTAGCCACAAAGTGCTTGAGATGATCTCGATGTTTGGTACGATCAATACGGATAAGTTGTATGCAAAAGAATTGAACGTGTCAGCAAACGGTGCGGTAAATATTGCATTAGAATCTCAAACTGAAGCTGCAGTGTTGAATTCAAACATGGGTAATATCAATTTAACTGTTCCACGCGATCGCCATTTTGAAGGTCGCATGAGCACTGTTCTCGGTCAATTGAACTATCCATCAGATATTGAAGTACGCAGTATGAAGCACCAAGATGTCGGTATAAAAGAAGTCATGTTAATCAATGACACAGATGAGCCAAGCGTCTATTTAGAAGTATCTACTAAATTCGGTAGTGTGACGCTACATCGCAAATAAGAAACAAAACAAATAATCCTGCCATTTCGTAAGGTATGGTAGGATTTTTATTGAAAGTAAGCATAATTTTAATTATAGTTTATACAATAAGGTAGGTGTTGTGGATGTTAACAATCGAGACGATTGTTGAAAAGTTTGAGCTTAAAGTTTTAGCGGGTTCCGATGGATTACAAAAAGAAATTAGAAATAGTGATATTTCAAGACCGGGACTGGAAATCGCCGGTTATTTTACATATTATCAAGCCCACCGCGTACAAATCTTAGGGATGACAGAGCTCACATTTTTTAATCAAATGCTGACACATGATGAACGTGAGAAAAGAGCAGAGAAATTGTGTGACCCACAAACTCCATGTATTATTATTTCAAGACGGTTAGAACCACCACAAGAAATCGTTGACGCATGTAACAAGAGCAACGTGCCGCTTTTGTTAACACATACGAAAACAACGAACTTCTTCAGTCGTCTATCATACTATCTTGAACGTGAGTTATCACCGGAGACCAACAGACATGGTGTGCTGATTGATATATACGGTATCGGCGTACTGATCACAGGTGAGAGTGGCGTCGGTAAAAGTGAGACCGCGCTCGAACTCGTTAAAAGTGGGCATCGTCTTGTTGCGGATGATAATGTTGAGATTAAACAAGTGGCAGAAGGCGTACTGATGGGATCCTCACCACCACTCATTCGCAACATGCTTGAAATACGAGGACTCGGTGTGGTCAATGTCATGACGTTGTTTGGTGCAGGAAGTATACTGGATGAAAAGCGCGTCATGTTAAATGTCCATTTAGAACCGTGGAACCCGAGTAAGCAATACGATCGACTTGGACTTGATCGTACTAAATTAAAGATTTTAGATACTGAAATCGATAAAAAGACGATACCAATCCAGCCAGGTCGTTCAATGTCAGCAATTGTTGAAGTAGCCGCAATGAACTATCGCATGCAGCGACTTGGTTACAACGCAGCCGTTGAATTAAATGAACGAATTCAGGAACAAATTAAAGAGAATAACGGAGGATAACATATGTTGATGAACATTCAGCCCTTAAATCCTATTGCATTTTCATTAGGGCCATTAGACATTCACTGGTACGGTGTATTAATCGCTGGTGGTATGTTCCTTGCATACTTACTTGCAAACTATGAAGCAAACAGAAAAGGTTTACCAGAAGGTACATTCGTAGATTTAATGTTTTATATCATCATTGCGTCACTCGTCGGTGCGCGTCTGTATTATGTATTATTTAACTTTGAGTATTATGCTGCAAATCCGATGAATATTATCCGTGTAGACCAAGGTGGTATGGCCATTCATGGTGGATTAATCGGTGGATTTTTAGCCGGTATTATCTACTCGCGTGCCAAGGGCTATAGCTTCATGCAAATTGCAGATGTTGCAGCGCCGAGTATTTTACTTGGACAAGTAATCGGCCGCGTCGGTAACTTTATTAATCAAGAAGCACATGGTGGCGAAGTCAGTCGAGAATTTTTAGAATCTCTATTTTTACCAGAGTTCATCATTAATCAAATGTACATTGATGGTGCGTATTACCACCCGACGTTTTTATATGAATCGATGTGGAATTTAGTCGGTATCGTATTGATCTTGCTCTTGAGACCGCATTTAAAGATCGGTCAATCCATATTGATCTATCTGATTTATTATTCTGTTGGCCGTTACTTCATCGAAGGCATGCGTACGGATAGTTTGATGGTCACAGAAGTATTGCGCGCAGCACAGATGATATCAATTGTTATTATTATCGGTGCGATTGCAGTTTGGATTTACCGCAATATGAAGTATGATCTGCCTAAATATAAAGATGTGAACAGTGTGTTTAAACACAAAGAGAAAAATCCATCGACAGTGCAGAATGGAAAGGTGAAAGGGAAGCAATAATGAGAGACTTAGTGCGTCACAAAGTCGGAAAGACGAATCCGTTATGGAGAATGTACCGCACGATTTCATTTTTTAAAGTTGTAAAGAATTTTGTAATTATTGAAATCGGACGGTTCGCACCGTCTACGAGACTCAAACACTGGCTCTATACGCAAGGACTCGGTATGAAACTTGGACGTCATGTATCTCTCGCATATAAAGCGATGCCGGACTTGATGTATCCTGAGAAGATATACATTGGCAATAATACAATTATTGGTTATAATACAGTAATATTGACACACGAGTATCTCGTGGATGAGTATCGAATTGGGGATGTTCGTATAGGTTCTAACACAATGGTCGGTGCGAACGTGACGATATTACCTGGTGTAACGATCGGTAATAATGTCACAGTTGGTGCAGGCAGTGTCGTGTCAAAAGACATACCAGATAACACAACATGTTACCCACATCCGCTAATGATGAGGAGCAAACGTGATGAATAATAGTAAAATCATACCGTTTCAGCCAGATGGTGCGTTCCACTTCCGGCAGGGTATGAAAAAAATTGAACAGAATAAAAAGTCTGAAGCGCTTCAAAGCTTCGAAAAAGCGTTTGATTTAGAACCGGACAACTTATCATACATGGCACAGTATGCATATCTTTTAGCAGAAAGAGGGCAGCTGGCATATGCAGAGAAGATTGTGATCGATCAATTCATTCAGCATCAATATGATGCTGAATTTTATTTTATCTTCTCGCAGATGTATATGATTGTCGGTGATGCAAATAAATCATTCTTATTTGGCATGAAATTTTCCGATAAATTTCCTGATGAGAATTATGATGAAGAGCTCGAAAATGTTTTTGAAATCGATGTGGATGAATCAGAGGACGTTATCGAAGAAGCGGATATTTTCATAACGAGTCATCTATTTCAGTATTTGTTTATGAATGCGCGTATCGATGATGCGTTGGATGTGCTAAATGCAGCACCAATTCATCTTCAGGAAATTAAAGAGTTTAGAAATTTAAAAGCGATGGGCTTACTATTCATGAATCGCTTTGAAGAAGCGCATATTATTCTAGAGCAACTTCTAGAAGAAGACAAAACAGATATGCACGCACTCAGTCATATGACACTCTTGTATTATCATACAGACGCAAGAGAAGAGTACGACAATGCGATGCAAAAGTTAGCAGTTGTACAGCCCTTAAACGATGATGATCAATTTAAAATCGGTTTGGTTTTAAATTTCTTACGTAAACATGAACGCTCCTATGAATTGCTGTTTCCACTCTATAAAAAGGGGCAGTTTATCTCCTTCCAATTACTTCACGCGTTAAGTCACTCAGCATATGAGCTCGGTCATATCGATGAGTCAAGAAACTTTTGGGAAAAGATGCAGCAGTTTCACACGGTGCCGGAATTATATAGTCCTTGGGAAAAAGGGCACGCGACAAATGAAATCAGTTCTATAGAACAAGATTATTTCTTTGATGATGATCTTTACATGCGTCTGATTGGTATTTATCGTATGTCGAGAGTGAAACCATTTGAAGCTATCTACGGACATCCGGTATGGAATACGCTAGAATCGCTCGGTGATTTAGAGAAAATCTATGTTTCATGGCTATACAAAGAAGTACATTTCAGAAGACCAGAAACGATGCATCATGGTTTAAATATTTTGTACGAAAACGGCTTTACTTCTGATGACGATATGTATACGTGGTTGATTATCGTTTCACTTCTTTACGAGGCAAAAGTAGAGATTGATGATATTGCGCCATATGTTGCAGCGAGTATGTATCAAATGTATGAAAATGTTACGAAAAAATCATTGCAAGAAGCTTTTCAAGTGTCTCGCTATAAATTCGAAAAGGCACTTAGGGTGATAAGCAAGTTACATGAGAAATAGGCAAGTTTAATATATAATAGTGTTGAATTGTGAGGAGTAGGAGGATTAGAATGAGTACTGAAAAAATTTATGACGTTGTCATCGTCGGAGCAGGACCGGCAGGGATGACAGCAGCGGTGTATGCATCACGTGCAAACTTATCAACTTTAATGCTGGAACGCGGTATGCCTGGTGGTCAAGTGGCGAACACAGAAGAAGTCGAGAACTTCCCAGGATTTGATTACATTACTGGTCCAGAACTATCAAATAAAATGTTTGAACATGCTCAAAAATTTGGTGCGGAATACAAGTATGGAGATATTAAAAATGTCGAACTTGATGGTGACATCAAAGTCATCAAAACGGCGAGTGAAAATATTTTAGCGCGTAGTTTAATCATTGCAACGGGTACTGAACACAAGAAACTTGGTATACCTGGCGAAGAACTATTGAGTGGTCGAGGCGTGAGTTACTGTGCGGTTTGTGATGGTGCATTCTTTAAAGAGAAACACTTAGTTGTCATTGGCGGCGGAGACTCTGCAGTTGAAGAAGGTATGTTCTTAACGAAATATGCTTCTAAAGTGACAATCGTGCACCGACGTGATGAACTCCGTGCACAAAAAATCTTACAAGATCGTGCGTTTAATAACGACAAAATTGAATTCATTTGGAATACTGAAATCCAATCGATCAATGGTGATTCGAAAGTATCGAGTGTCACGCTGAAAAACAAAGAGACAGATGAAGTGTATGACTATGATGCAGATGGTGTATTCATCTATATCGGTTTACAACCGTTAACAGCACCATTTAAAGATTTAGGAATACTAACAGAAGATAACTACATCGAATCTAATGAAGAGATGGAAACGCCGATTAAAGGTATCTTTGCGGCTGGAGATGTGAGAGTAAAGTCACTGCGTCAAATTGTTACAGCAACAGGTGATGGCAGTATTGCAGCACAAAATGCCTCTGAATATTTAGATTCATTGAATGATTAAATCAATAAAGATCACGGGTATCACCATTTTTATAATGGGGATGCTCGTATTTTTATGAGAGGATGCATTATTTTCAGAATTACACTTTTTAAACAGAATAATGATAGAATAGAATAACTACTATTAATTGGATGTGAGTCAATTGAAACAACTTGTAATTGTAACTGGTATGAGTGGCGCAGGAAAATCAGTAGTTATTGAAGCACTAGAGGATATCGATTTTTTTTGTATCGATAATTTACCACCAACGCTATTTCCAAAGGTGATTGACATGATGTATTCACCAGAATACGAAATGGAACACCTAGCACTCGGCATCGATGTCCGCAGCAGAGATAGTTTTGGACAATTAATCGAAGAGATAAAAAAGATTCGTCAACATGATGATATTGATTTTAAGTTGTTTTTTATCGATGCTTCTGATGAAAAACTAGTATCACGTTACAAAGAAACAAGACGCGCACATCCATTACAAGCCAACATGAGTTTACTAGAATCTGTCCGTGAAGAGAGAAAAAATACGGAAGAGCTACGCGCTTGGGCATCTGAAATTATCGATACAACGAATGTTCAGCCTAAAGTACTGCGTGAACGTATACGTCTGCATTTTATCAAAGAAGGTATTTCTAAGTTCCAAGTGAGCTTAAAAAGTTTCGGTTTTAAACATGGTATCCCAATCGATTCAGATATTATGTTTGATGTACGTTTTCTACCGAATCCGCATTACATTGACGAACTGCGACCGTATACCGGTATGGATAAAGAAATACAAGATTATGTTTGGCAATGGGATGAATCAAAAGAATTCTACAATAAGTTGTATGATTTGCTAACATTCTCTATGCCGCATTTCGTAAAAGAAGGGAAAAGTCAGCTAGTTATTAGTATCGGCTGTACAGGGGGTCAACATCGCTCGGTGACAATGGTTGAACGACTCGCGAAAGATCTTGAGGAGCGGTTTGACTATAACTTGCATGTGACACATCGCGATGCATCCATAGAAGGGAAGTTGCGATGAAAAAGATTAAGGTAACGTTACTCGGTGGTGGTACTGGACTGAGCGTACTTGCACGTGGTTTGAAGTCTTATCCAATAGATATTACTGCGATTGTCACAGTTGCGGACGACGGTGGCTCAACAGGTCGAATTCGGGATAAGATCGA
This sequence comes from Aliicoccus persicus, assembly GCF_900110815.1. GTDB lineage: Bacteria > Bacillota > Bacilli > Staphylococcales > Salinicoccaceae > Aliicoccus > Aliicoccus persicus. The sequence goes on from NZ_FOIT01000003.1 coordinate 90,358, forward strand.
CATGCCTGCACCTGGAGATATTCGCAATGTGATGAGTGCAATGAGTGACATAGAGCAGCAATTATCGCGACTCTTCCGCTACCGATTTAAACAAGATGAACTCGATGGACATGCACTCGGCAACTTGATGCTTGCTGCGATGTATGACATGACTGGAGATTTTGCTTCGGCAGTCAGGGAACTCAGCAAGTTATTAAATATTAAAGGTGAAATTATACCTTCAACGAATACAGGACCACAGCTTGTGGCGCGCATGCAAGACGATTCATTTATCGTCGGTGAAAGTTATATTCCAAAAGTAAATAAAAAAATAGAAGAAGTTTATCTATCACCTAAAGATAGTCAAGCAACACCTGCTGCAATTGAAGCAATCAAAGAATCAGACTTAATCATATTTGGACCGGGTAGTTTATATACGAGTATTATTCCGAATGTCTTACCTGTCGGTATGAAAGAAGCGATTAGAGAAGCGACAGGTGTTAAAGTATTTGTGTGTAATATTATGACTCAGAGTGGAGAGACAAATAACTACACAGTGTGTGACCATATCGAAGCGATTGAAAAACATATTGGAAGTGCGACCATGGATGCAGTTGTTTTGAATCACAAAGAAATTACGAAAAAAATTTCGCCCTTCTATGAAGAACAAGGCGTAACACCGGTTCGCGTTGATGAACATACGCTGTTCTCACGCAACATTGAGATTATTACGCATGATGACTTATGTGAGATCAATGAAGAAGGTGCTGTTAGACACAACAATAAAGTGTTGGCGGAAGTGCTATATAATATCGCACTTGAAGTAACGTCGACCATTGAATATAAGAAAAAATAAGGGTGTGATTGTCATGTCATTTGCTTCAGAGATGAAGAATGAACTGACACGTGTAGAAGTAGATGACTGTTGTAAAAAAAGTGAATTGTCTGCACTCATTAAAATGAGTGGGGCTTTGAGCACTTTTGACGAACAGTGGGTCATTGAAATACAGACTGAGAATGCTGCTATTGCACGGAGAATTTTTACTATTATTCGCAGCATCTACAAAGTAGAAATTGATTTACTCGTACGAAAGAAAATGAAATTAAAGAAAAATAATGTATATATATGTCGTGTGAAAAAAGAAGCGCAAGCAATTTTGAAAGACTTGGAACTTTTAGAAGGTGACAAGATTTCTGTGGATATACCAGATCGAATTACAGAATCAGATTGTTGCGTGCGCAGTTACTTGCGCGGTGCGTTTTTGGCTGGAGGTTCAATGAACAATCCAGAGACGAGCACATATCATTTAGAAATTTCAACGATGTATGAAACACATGCAGAACAATTAACACATTTGATGAACACATATGATTTAAATGCGAAGTATATCGAGCGGAAACGGAACTTTATCGTGTATTTGAAAGAGGCAGAAAAAATTGCCGAGCTGTTGAGTTTGATCGGCGGTTATCAGGCACTGTTGAAATTTGAAGATACACGTATTTTGAGAGATTTGCGCAATTCTGTAAATCGTTTGGTGAATTGCGAGACCGCGAACTTGAATAAGACAATCGGTGCGGCCGTTCGCCAAGTGGAGAACATCAACTATATTGATGAGATGATCGGTTTGGACGAGTTGCCAGACAAGTTGCGAGAAATTGCAATATTGCGAGTCGAGCATGACGGTGTTTCCTTGAAAGAACTCGGAGAAATGGTCAGTTCTGGCGCAATATCGAAGAGTGGCGTCAACCACCGCTTGAAAAAGCTCGACCAAATTGCCGATAAACTGCGCTCGGGCGAAGAAGTGAAGTTGTAGTTTGTTAAGTTGTGTAGTGGGGCAGGACTGCGGTCCTGTCTTTTTTTGTTTGGTTTTTTGTAGATTGTTGGTGTTTTCGTAAACTTGAGGGTGATCAGCTTTATGCAAAGTGCTCTCTCATAAACTTGAGGGACCACAGTTTTATGCAAAGTG
>NZ_FOIT01000003.1:92488-128603 GCF_900110815.1 Aliicoccus persicus
TCTCATAAACTTGAGGGCTCACAGCTTTATGCAAAGTGCTTTCTCATAAATATGAGGAACCACAGCTTTACGCAAAGTGCTTTCTCATAAACTTGAGGGACCACAGCTTTATGCTAGCACCAAAAAACCTGACAAAAAAAGACCACCTACTAAAGATGGTCCCAAACTCATCAAATAATCAATCTTTATAAATTCTATCCAGTGCAACGTCCAGCGACGGATATAAAAACTTAAATTCGTTTTCTATCAATACTTCTGGTAAAACAAATTGGGAATCTAATACTAGTGTTGACATTTCCCCCAAAGCAAAGCGTATTACAAACTCTGGTGTTGTAAAAAACTCTGGTTGCTCGAGTGTACTGCTCAAATACGTAGAAAAATCTTTTTGGCGAAGTGGTTCTGGTGCTGTGAAGTTTACTGGCCCTTCAATATCAGAGTTGGCGAACACAAACAGCAACCCATTCACAACGTCTTCAATGTGTATCCAACTATACCACTGGTTGCCTTGGCCAATCTTACCGCCAACTTTAAATTTGTACGGCAATGACATCAACTTTAATGCGCCTCGGTTTTTATCGAGAATTAGGCCAAAGCGTGCAAAGACGACCCGCACGCCATATGCTCTAGCTTGCAAGGCGGTATTCTCCCATTCAGTCACCACGCTTGATAAAAAATCTTGTGGTACGAATGCATGTGATTCAACAAAATGTATAGATGTACTCGGTGGATAGTAACCAATTGCACTCGCATTGACGAGGACGCCGACTTTAAATCGATTCGTAGCAATTGCTTCGACCAGCATCTTCGTCACGTTTACTCGGGATGATAAGATGCGTTTTTTATAATCATCAGTCCATCGTCTTTGCAATGAAGCACCGGCTAAATTATAGATGGCATCAATCTCTTGAGGTAGATGATCACAAAAAGATAAATCATCGGGTTGTGTGGGGTTGTATGTCACGAAAGTCACATTGTCGTAATTCTTTTTATCTTTTTGTCGCGTTAACACATAGACATTGTCATTATCTATGCTTAATGATTGAATAAGGTCTGTTCCGACCATGCCTGTGCCGCCTGTGATGAGTATATTCATTCGTGTCCTCCTTTCAATCCAAGTATAATTTAAAAATTCAGAAAAGTGTAGCAACACAAATAAAAAAACCACAACACCGGAAATCAAGTGTTGTGGTCATTATTAAACTATTTCTCTAAGTCTGATGGTTCCATTACATCATCGATTAAACCATATTTCTTCGCGTCTTCTGCACTCATGAAGAAGTCACGGTCTGTGTCTTTTTCAATTTTAGTCAATTTTTGACCCGTACGCTCAGCAAGAATTTTATTTAATTTCTCACGTGTTTTCAAAATGTGTTTTGCAGCAATTTCAATTTCTGTGGCTTGACCTTGCGCACCACCAAGTGGTTGGTGAATCATAATTTCAGCATTCGGTAATGCAAAACGTTTACCTTTTGTCCCTGCTGCAAGTAGGAATGACCCCATTGAAGCAGCGAGACCGATTGCAATTGTTTGAACATCAGGTTTGATGTGTTGAATTGTATCGTAAATTGCCATACCAGCTGTTACGCTTCCGCCTGGTGAATTAATGTAAAGATAAATATCCTTATCCGCATCTTGTGCTTGTAGGAATAACAATTGGCTGACAACAGAGTTTGCAACGTTATCATCAATTGGTGAACCGATCATGATGATTCTATCTTTTAATAATCTTGAATAAATATCATATGCACGTTCACCACGGTTAGTTTGTTCAATAACTGTAGGTATTAAATTCATAATATCTCTCCTTAAAAATGTATCTTCTTTAATGTACTGACTATATTAAAACACATTAGTCAATTAAGGTCAAAAAATACGAATGACTCTTCTTAACTATATTATTACGAATGTTTTCAAACTTGTCATGTGATATGATACTCTATACTTGCTATAAAAAAATCTGTCTCCGTAGTGTAATGGATAACACGTAAGATTCCGGTTCTTGAGATGGGGGTTCGATCCCCCCCGGAGACGCTAAACAAAAGTTACATAAAGGGCGGTGAGTGTATGAATGAAGTTGAAGTGGTCGAGGTGCCGAGGGCCGAGGAAGAATATAGTGAGTCCTTCGTGCGTTCGGTCTTTTTTGTGTCGATTAATGCTGGGAAAGTATTGTTAGAGAGTGGTGCAGAGACGTACAGAATTGAAGATACGATGACGCGAATTGCATCGGCTTACGGCATTGCAAACACGCAAGTTTTCGTGACGCCAACGGTGATCATCTTCTCCATCAATGATTACTCCCTAACACAAACCGTTAGAATTGATGAGCGTTTTAATAACTTGGCACGTGTCATTGAAATCAATGGATTATCACGTGAAATTTCTAATGGATTGCCGATTAAAAAAGCCATTGAACGTTTAGAAACAATACACGAAACACCGTCGTTACCATTATGGATCATGATAATCGCTGCAGGATTGGCATCTGCCATGTTTCTCATCATGTTTAACGGCGTACCGAGCGATATGCTCATCGCATTCATTGGTGGCGCTGGTGCGTTACTCATTAACGAATCGATGCTGCGCTACACACGGATAAAATTTTTTACAGAGTTTTTTGCATCATTCTATGTTGCAATCACCGCAACGATTTATATAGCTATAGGGTTTTCATTAACAGAAATGTTGAACACAATTATCATCGCAAGTGTCATGCCACTTGTACCTGGTGTACTGATTACTAATGCAGTGCGCGAGATGATTCGCGGACACTTGATGGCAGGAGCGACGAAAGGTATCGAAGCGATGTTAACTGCTGTCGCAATTGGTGTCGGCGTCGGTGTGGTCTTTATCATTTAAAAGGAGGGATAATATGGAATACATTCTGCAATTTTTATTGGCATTTGGTGCGACGATTGGATTTGGTGTTATGTTTAATGCACCGAAAAATGTGCTCATCTACTGTGGGTTAGCCGGTGGTGTGGGGTGGATTATTTATACCGTTGTCATGAACACGATAGATCAAAATATAATTGCTGCGTTTTTAGGCAGTTTTGTGTTGACGATTATCTCTCTCCTATTCGCACGTCGACTAAAAACGCCTGTTATTGTATTCATTGTCTGTGGTATTATCCCGCTCGTACCAGGTGGACTCGCATATCAAGCCATGCGACATATTGTGACGAATGACTATCAGCTTGCGATTGAATTTATCTTCCAAGTTGGACTTGTATCGGGTGCAATCGCAATCGGAATTATCTTCGCCGAGACATTGAATCAAGTTTATTACGGCATTAAAGGAAAGTTGGTACGGTCGTGAAGCTAAATTTTTATACGCGAAACAATTGTATGAATTGCGATGATGGTGAAATACAGCTTGCGCTGGCACTGGAAGACTATCCTGATGTCATAGTAGAGAAAATCGATATTGATACGTCTGACGCACTTCTACAGAAGTATATGTTGGAAGTACCAGTTGTGGAACACAGAGGGAAAGTCATTCAATATGGGCAGATTGATTTCGTTACGATTTTAGAATATGTTGAGAAAAATATTTAAATAAAATGATTGCACTCTAACCATTTCATGGTATAGTAAGAGTGTGATTATTTTTTGTCCCTATCGGGACGTATTTGTCCCACGAGGGAGGAGCGTTGCATGAAATATGAACATTTAAAGTTGTTAAATCGTGTTGCACCTGATTTAATCACACAGCTCAATCGAAGGTATTTGATTCTAAAAGAGGTTAAAGCACATGCGCCGATTGGTAGGCGTGCTTTGTCTGAAAAGACAGGCGTAACCGAACGTCTCATTCGCAAAGAAATAGATTATCTACAATCGATTGACCTCGTCAAGGTAGAACAAAAAGGAATTACTTTAACTCACGAGAACAGTCATTTAACAGAACAACTCGAAACATTTTTAGCACCACTTTCGGAGAACGAAATACTTGGCAGACAACTGAGAAGCATTTACAACATTGCAGGATTCTATGTCATTTCTGGTGATGCGGATGCCAATCAATCCACAAAAGATGGATTGGCGAAGGTGACGGCGGAGCTTTTATCTCGCGTGTTAACGGATGGTGCAATTGTTTCCGTAACAGGTGGATCAACGATGGCGTCTCTCAGTGACTATTTAAAACCAGCAGTGAAAGATTTACTGTTTGTTCCTGCGCGCGGTGGACTCGGTGAGAGCAATCACTTTCAGGCCAACTCGATCGCTAGTGCATTAGGAGAAGCAACGGGTGGAATGCACCGATTATTGCATGCACCGGACTACTTAAGTAAATCAACACTTGAGTCATTGATGCATGAACCAGATGTGAAAGAGATTATTCAGTTGAATCAGCAATCTGATTTCGTGATACACGGAATTGGGGAACCATTTACGATGGCATCACGCCGCCATTCACCTGAAGGTGAAGTGGAGATTTTAAAGCGCAACAAGGCAGTTACAGAAGCGTTTGGATTTTATTTTGATGAACATGGAAATGTTGTTCATCGTATAAAAACTGTCGGTATACAAATGGAAGACTTGGCACAAAAGAAACAAGTATTTGCTGTTGCGGGTGGAACGAGCAAACAAGAGGCAATTGAAACGTATTTAAAAATTGCACCAAAGAATACTGTATTAATTACTGATGAAGCAGTCGGAGAATATTTAATGAAAAATAGGAGGCCATAAATTATGGTAAAAGTAGCGATTAATGGATTTGGACGTATTGGACGTATTGTTGCAAGAGAAATGAAAGATTTTCCTGAGTTAGAACTCGTAGCTGTAAATGATTTAACGGATGATGACTTTTTAGCGCACTTATTTAAATATGATACTGCGCATGGTCCTTACAAAGGAACAATTGAAAACATCGAAGGCGGATTTAAAATCGATGGTAAGGAAATCAAATCATTTAATGAAGAAGACCCAACGAAGTTACCTTGGGGTGAACTCGATGTGGATATCGTACTTGAATGTACAGGATTTTTTACATCAGAAGAAGGTGCAAACAAACATATTGAAGCAGGTGCCAAACGCGTGCTCATTTCTGCGCCAGCAAAAGACTCAAGTATTAAACAAATTGTGTACGGTGTGAACGAAGGTGTATTAGATGGCACGGAAACAATCGTTTCTGCGGCGAGTTGTACAACAAACTGTTTAGCACCTATGGCACAAGCATTGCATGAAGAATTCGGTATTGAAAATGGTTTGATGACGACGATTCATGCATATACGGGTGACCAAAACACATTGGATGGTCCACACAGAAAAGGAGACTACCGCCGTGCACGTGCTGCAGCGGAAAATATCGTACCGAACTCAACGGGTGCTGCGAAAGCGATTGGCATTGTTATTCCAGAATTAAACGGTAAGCTTGATGGTGGTGCACAGCGCGTACCAGTTATGACGGGTTCTTTAACAGAGCTTACTGCGACGTTATCAAACTCAACATCAGTTGAAGAATTAAATCAAGTGATGAAATCACGTGAGAATGATTCTTATGCTTACAATGAGGATGAAATCGTCTCAAGTGATATTATCAGCACGAAAGCTGGATCAATTTTCGATGCGACTCAAACGCGTGTGATTGATGTAGATGGTAAACAGCTTGTACGTGTCGTTGCTTGGTATGATAACGAAATGGGTTACTCAACACAGATGTTAAGAGTGCTCAATCACATGGCGACAAATAAATAAAAAATGATGACGAGTGGGATTATAATCTCACTCGTTTTTTCATGTGTTTCATGTATACTTAGAGAGGAGAAATTAAAATAAAAAGGAGTCAAATACCCATGAAAAAAAGTGTGACAGATGTTGAATTAACAAGCAGGAAAGTATTGCTAAGAGCAGACTTAAATGTACCGATGAAAAACGGTGAAATTACGAACGACAATCGCATTGTTGAAGCTTTACCAACAATTAAACACATTTTAGATGCAGGTGGGAAACTGATTCTATTCTCTCACTTAGGAAAAGTGAAAACCGAGGAAGATTTACAAGATAAATCGATGCGTCCAGTAGCCAATCGTTTGAGCGAACTTTTATCGACTGATGTTGTGTTCGTTGAAGCAACACGTGGTGAAGAACTCGAAGATGCAATAGCAGACTTAAACGATGGTGAGATCCTCATGTTTGAGAACACACGATTCGAAGATCTAGACGGTAAAAAAGAAAGCAGTAATGACCCTGAACTCGGCAAATATTGGGCATCTCTCGGCGATGTATTCGTTAATGACGCATTCGGTACAGCACATAGAACACATGCTTCAAACGTCGGAATCTCAGCTCACCTAGAAACAGTATCTGGATTTTTAATGAAGAAAGAAATCGACTTTATCGGTGGCGCCGTGGATAATCCAGAGCGTCCATTCGTTGCTATTTTAGGTGGCGCAAAAGTGTCGGACAAAATTGGAGTCATTGAAAACCTTTTGAACACAGCCGATAAAGTACTCATCGGTGGCGGTATGATGTTCACATTCTTAAAGGCACAAGGCTATGAAATCGGGGCGTCACTACTTGAAGAAGATAAAGTGGACCTCGCGAAGTCATTGTTAAAAAAGGGCGCTGGCAAACTCGTATTACCAGTTGATGCAGTCGTTGCATCAGAATTTAAAGATGATGCCGACCACAAGACTGTAAAAATAGATGAAATTCCTGAAAACATGATGGGGTTAGATGTGGGGCCTGAAACTGTGGCGTTGTTCAAAGAAACATTAGATGGTGCTAAAACAGTTGTTTGGAATGGGCCGATGGGTGTATTCGAAATGAAGAACTTTGCACACGGAACGATCGGTGTGTGTGAGTCAATTGCAGCACTCAAAGATGCGACGACCATTATCGGTGGTGGCGATTCAGCAGCCGCTGCACATGATTTAGGATTCGCGGATCAGTTCTCGCATATTTCAACAGGTGGCGGTGCGTCACTCGAATATTTAGAAGGTAAAGCATTACCAGGACTCGAGGCAATTTCAGATAAATAACGGTAAGGGAGTAATTGATATGAGAAAACCATTTATTGCAGGAAACTGGAAGATGAATAAAACATTCGATGAAGCGGTTGAATTCATCGATGCATTATCAAACGTACCAAGTAATGATGAGGTAGAGAGTGCAATATGTGCACCATTCATTCAATTAAAAGAACTCGTCGACAAGACACAATCATCACAAATAAACATCGGCGCTCAAAATATGCACTTTGAAGATGCTGGCGCATATACAGGTGAAGTGTCTGCTGAGATGTTGACGAACATCGGTGTAAAACATGTCATCATTGGTCATTCTGAGCGTCGTCAATATTTCAATGAAACAGATGAGACAGTGAACTTAAAGACGAAACAAGCGCATAAAAATAATCTCGTACCAATCGTCTGTGTCGGAGAGAGCGATAAAGAGCGTGAAGCTGGTAAAGCAGCTGAAGTTGTTGAATCTCAAGTGAAGTTAGGACTTGAAGGACTGACAGCCGAACAGGTGAAAGCAACGGTTATCGCTTATGAACCAATATGGGCAATCGGCACAGGAAAATCTGCAACAAGTGCTGATGCAAATGAAATGTGTGGCGTTATTCGCAAGCAAGTCGCTGCACTATACTCTGGAGCAGTGAGTGAAAAAGTACGCATTCAATATGGTGGTTCAGTAAAACCAGAAAATATTAAAGAATACATGGCATGTGAACATATCGACGGTGCACTTGTTGGTGGTGCAGCACTTAAGCCCGATTCATTTGAAATGCTATTGGCAGGTGCTCTAAATGAGTAAACCGGTGGGGTTAATCATTCTTGATGGCTTTGCAAATCGAGATGAAGTTAAAGGAAACGCAGTAAAACAAGCAAATAAACCGAACTTCGATCGTTATCACAATCAATATCCACATTCTGAGCTTCTCGCATCAGGACTTGATGTTGGTCTTCCTGAAGGGCAGATGGGAAACTCTGAAGTGGGTCATTTAAACATCGGTGCAGGTCGGGTCGTTTATCAGAGTTTAACACGTATCAACAAGTCGATTGAAGACGGCGACTTCTTTGATAATGAAGTGCTCATCGAGACGATGAAACATTGCATCACACGTGATTCTGCACTCCATGTGATGGGGCTGTTAAGCGATGGTGGTGTCCATTCACATTACAATCATTTATTCGCAATTTTAAAGCTCGCAAAAGAACATGGTGTCAGTCGTGTGTTTGTGCATGCATTTTTAGATGGTAGAGATGTCACACAAGATTCAGCGCTTAAGTATATCGATGAAACGGAGAAACAATTTAAAGAGATTGGTATCGGTGAATTCGCAACGATCAGCGGACGATTCTATGCCATGGACCGAGATAAGCGCTGGGAACGTGAACAGTTAACCTACGATGTAATATCAAACGGAGACGGCCCAGTGTTCGACAGTGCACGTGTAGGTGTAGAGGCAAGTTATGAAAAGGGAATTTTTGATGAATTTGTCGAACCGTTTGTCATTAAAGGTCACGACGGTAAGCACGGCAACGGTGTAGAACCACACGATGCGATGATTTTCTTTAATTTTAGACCAGATCGTGCAGCGCAATTATCGGAAGTATATACAAATGATTCATTCATAGGATTTAAAATGGACCGTCGTTATCCAGATATTCATTTTGTTACATTTACGAAATATAGTGACGATGTACGTGCAAATGTCGTTTTTGAAAAAGAAGACATTATTAATACGATTGGTGAAGTCGTTGCGAATGAAGACAAGAAACAGCTACGCATCGCTGAAACTGAAAAATATCCTCACGTGACATACTTTATGAGTGGTGGGCAGCGAAAAGCGTTTGATGGTGAGCGGCGTATTTTAGTCGATTCACCGAAAGTTGCTACCTATGATTTGAAACCAGAGATGAGTGCATACGAAGTGAAGGATAAATGTCTGGAAGAACTTTCGAAGAAGGATCTGGACTTAGTCATTCTAAACTTTGCGAATCCGGATATGGTTGGTCATAGCGGTATGCTGGAACCGACGATTAAAGCGATCGAAGCGGTGGACGAATGCCTCGGTGAAATCGTTGATGAGATTGTAAATCAAGGGGGTACAGCTGTCATTACAGCAGATCACGGAAACAGTGACGAAGTCATCACACTGGATGGCGAGCCAATGACTGCACATACGACGAACCCTGTACCAATCATCGTAACGAAGGAAAATGCAATTGTAAGGCCTGGTCGTTTGGCCGACATTGCACCGACGGTGCTTGAATTAATGGGAATAAAGAAACCAGATGAAATGACAGGTCAATCCCTGTTATAATATAAGGGTAAAAATTTAACACATAAAGGAGATCGAACATGCCATTAATTACAGATGTTTATGCACGTGAAGTATTAGACTCAAGAGGTAATCCGACAATTGAAGTTGAAGTGTTAACTGAAAGTGGTGCGTTTGGTCGAGCGCTTGTTCCATCAGGTGCATCTACTGGTGAATATGAAGCAGTAGAACTACGTGATGGAGATGACATGCGTTTCCTTGGTAAAGGTGTACAAGAAGCTGTTGATAATGTGAATGAGGAAATTGCACCGGAACTTATTGAAGGTGATTTTAGTGTGCTTGAGCAAGTATCAATCGATATGATGATGTGCGCATTAGATGGTACACCGAACAAAGAAAAACTCGGTGCGAATGCGATTTTAGGCGTATCAATCGCTGTTGCAAAAGCTGCAGCAGATTTCTTAGGTCAACCACTTTACAAATATCTTGGTGGATTTAATGCTACGCAATTACCAGTTCCGATGATGAACATTATCAATGGTGGAGAGCATGCCGATAATAACGTCGACATTCAAGAATTCATGATTATGCCTGTGAGTGCGGAAACATTTAAAGAATCTTTACGTATGGGAGCTGAAGTATTCCATAATTTAAAGAAAGTACTCTCTGAAAAAGGTTTGAGCACAGCAGTTGGTGATGAGGGTGGTTTCGCACCAAATCTTGGTTCAAATGAAGAAGCGTTATCGACGATTATCACTGCAATCGAACGCGCTGGCTATGTACCTGGAGAAGATATCATGCTTGCGATGGATGCAGCTTCAAGCGAATTCTATGATGCTGAAACAGGTAAATATGAACTTAAAGGTGAAGGTAAATCACTGACATCTGAAGAGTTAGTCAACTGGTACAGTGATTTAGTTGAAAAGTATCCGATTATTTCAATCGAAGATGGTTTAGATGAAAATGATTGGGAAGGTCACGCACTGTTAACGGACAAGATTGGTGACTCAGTGCAATTAGTTGGTGATGATCTATTCGTGACGAACACTGAGAAGCTTGCACGCGGTATCGAAGAGGGTGTTGCGAACTCAATCTTAATTAAAGTGAACCAAATCGGTACGTTGACTGAGACGTTTGAAGCGATTGAAATGGCAGCGCGTGCAGGTTATACGTCTGTTATATCGCACCGTTCAGGTGAAACTGAAGATACGACGATCGCAGATATTGCAGTTGCTGTCAATGCAGGTCAAATTAAAACAGGTGCACCATCACGTTCTGACCGTGTAGCGAAGTATAACCAATTGTTACGCATTGAAGATGAGCTGTTTGAAACAGGTAAATACCTTGGTCTAGACGCATTCTTCAATATTGAAATCTAGAATAATTCAAGTATATTTCAATTGCATTACAATATGCGTTACTTATTGATAACGCCGTTATATATTGCTATAATATCACTGTTACTAAGCGTCGGAGGGATTACATTAATGAACACAACTTTAATCATTTTACTAATCATTATCTCGATATCATTAATCACAGTGGTATTACTTCAATCAGGTAAGAGTGCAGGTTTATCCGGTGCGATCAGCGGTGGCGCTGAGCAATTATTCGGTAAACAAAAAGCACGTGGTATGGACTTGATGCTACACCGAGTGACTATTTTATTATCAATCATGTTTTTCGGATTGTTAATGTTAATTACTTATATATATTAATGAATCAATAGAATATTCAAAATTGTATTGAACGGGATTTTATAGCGTACGGAATCATGATGATTCTGTGCGCTATTTTTATTCGACTTTTTCATGTAGAATTAATTTAAAGAGATGAAAGTAGGGTAAAGAGATGAAGATACAACTACCAAAACCGTTTTACTTCGAAGGAGAAGCAGATTTTGCGGTACTTTTATTGCATGGATTTACAGGAAATTCATCAGATGTAAGACAGCTTGGCCGATTCTTAGAGAAGCAAAATATTACATCGATGGCGCCACATTATGAAGGTCATGCTGAAGATCCCAAAAACATATTAAATGCATCCCCACATGTGTGGTGGTCTCAAGTTGTTGAAAGTTACGAGTCACTCAAAGAAAAAGGATTCGACACAATTTATGTGTTTGGTGTATCACTCGGCGGTGTTTATGCATTGAGACTTGCTGCTGAAAAAGGAGTAGCAGGTGTATCGACGATTTGTTCACCGATGTTTTTAAAAGAAGATGTAGAACTCTTTGAAAGCTTTAAAACGTACGCGAGAACGTTTAAAAAACTTGAAGGCAAAGACGAAGAAACGATAGAAAACGAAATATCAACTTACGAAAAAACGAATGTGTTTGATGAAATAAGAGAAGTAATTCAACATACGAAGGACCGATTGGAAGACGTCTATGACTCGGTACTCGTCGTCCAATCAAAACATGATCCAGTGATCAATCCAGAGTCAGGAAATATTATTTACGACAATATCTCATCCGACGATAAAGATCTGATGTGGCTTGAAAAGAGTGGGCATGTACCGACGATAGATGTTGAAAAACAAGAATTGTTTGAGCGGCTGTTAGCGTTTATTCATGAACAGCAGTAATAGGGAGGATACTATGGCAAAATTTACTGAAGATATCCAAAACATCATTAACAAAGATGATTATAAACCACTCAAAATTGAGGACTTTCAAGCGCAGCTCGATATCCAAGATTCAGATGACTTTAAAGAGATGGTTAAAGAGATTGTTGGTTTGGAAGAAGCCGGTGTTTTATTTAAAACAAAAAAAGATAAATTTATGAAAGTCGAACAGACGAATCTCGTTAAAGGTACTTTGTCAATGAACAAGCGAGGATTCGGATTCTTGCGCCCTGAGGATCGTGAACTTCAGGATATTTTCATCCCTCCGACAGAAATCAACGGTGCAATGGATGGCGATATCGTACTTGTTGAAGTTCGTAAAGAAACGACAGGTGATAATCAAGACGGCCGTATAACGAGCATTTTAACGCGTGGTACAACACGCATCGTTGGTACGTACCAAGACAACGAGAGCTTTGGTTTTGTCTTACCCGACTCAGAAAAACATCGCGATGATATTTTTATCCCGAAAGAAAATAACCTTGGGGCAGTAACCGGACATAAGGTGTTAGTAGAAATTACGAAGTTTCCGGATAACGATGATAATCCTGAAGGACATATCATCCAAATTCTTGGCCATAAAAATGATCCAGGCGTTGATATCTTATCGATTATTTATGCGCATGGCATTGAGATTGAGTTCCCAAAAGAAGTTTTAGAACATGCGGAGAGTATACCAGAAACGATTCAAGAAGATGAAATTCAAGGTCGCAGAGACTTAAGAGACGAATTTACAGTTACGATTGATGGTGCGGACGCCAAAGATTTGGACGATGCGGTTGCTGTGAAAAAATTAAATAACGGTAACTACGAACTCACAGTCAGCATCGCCGATGTGTCTCACTATGTAACAAAAGATTCACCGATGGACCAAGAAGCATATGAACGTGCAACGAGTGTGTACTTAGTCGACCGTGTCATTCCGATGATTCCACACCGACTGTCGAATGGAATATGCTCATTAAACCCACAAGTCGACCGTCTCACACTGAGCTGTCGAATGGAAGTGAACTCAGAAGGGGAAGTCGTGAATCATGACATTTTCGAATCGGTGATTCACTCAAATCGTCGAATGACTTATGAAGACGTCAATAAAATGCTCGACGATAATGACGAAACATTGATTCATGAATATAGCGATGTATTTCCGATGTTACAAGATGCCGAAGCACTTGCACAAATCTTTAGAAATAAACGTACCCGTCGTGGCGCAATCGACTTTGATTTCAACGAAGCAAAAGTTATCGTGGAAGATGATGGAACACCATCAGACATCGCATTACGTATCCGTTCTGTTGGAGAAAAGATGATAGAAGAATTCATGCTTGCTGCCAACGAAACTGTGGCAGAACATTTCCACTGGATGGATGTGCCATTCCTGTATCGTGTCCACGAAGATCCGAAAGAAGAGAAGTTACAGCGCTTCTATGAATTTTTAACAAACTTCGGAATCATGGTGAAAGGTAAGTCGAACGATGTTCACCCGAGAGCGTTGCAACAAATTATCGACCAGGTGAAAGATATGCCAGAAGAGCTTGTCATCAACACGTTGATGCTACGCTCAATGCAACAGGCAAGATATTCTGAAGAGAGCCTCGGCCACTTCGGACTATCGACAGATTTTTACACACACTTCACTTCACCGATTCGTCGTTACCCAGACTTAGTCGTACACCGCTTGATTCGTACGTACTTAATCGAAGGTAAGACCGATGCGAAAACGATATCTCGAATTGACAATGAGCTGCCAGATATTGCAGATCATACTTCGAAAAGAGAACGACGTGCACAAGATGCTGAGCGGGACACAGTTGATCTGAAAAAAGCAGAGTATATGAAACAACATATCGGTGAAGTATTTGAAGGTGTGATTTCAGGCGTGATGAACTTTGGCGTATTTGTGGAATTGCCGAATACGATCGAGGGACTTGTACACGTGACGAATATGACCGACGATCATTATCAGTTCAATGAACGCGCCATGGCGATGATTGGTGATAATGCTGGAGCAGTTTATCGAATTGGAGATCCTGTTGAAGTTGAAGTACTTGATGCGAATACAGACGATCGCTCTATCGACTTTAAATTCGTTGGCATGCCGAAGAGAGAAGAACGCTCAAGAGTGAGAAAGCCGATTAACATCAAATCAAGAGACACTTCGAACAAAAAAGAAAAGACACGTTCAAGAAAGAAAAAGACCAATGGTCCAATAGTAACGAATGAAAAAGGACGCGCACCGTTCTATACGAAAGTTGCCAAAAAAGAGCAAAGACGTAAGAAAAAGTAAGAGGAAGATAACCTATGAATCAACAAAAAAATAAGCCTTTAGCACAGAATAGAAAAGCCAGATATGACTATACGATCGATGACACGATTGAAGCGGGGCTTGTGCTCACAGGAACAGAGATAAAATCCATTAGGCGAGGATCGGCGAATATTGCCGATGCGTATGCACGTGTTTACAAAGGTGAAATGTATGTGTACAACATGCACATCGCCCCGTATGAGGAAGGCAATCGCTATAACACAGATCCACTCCGCACGCGTAAGCTATTATTACATCGCAAAGAGATCGACCGATTGTATGGAATTTTAAAAGACCCAGGTACTGCAGTCATTCCGTTAAAATTGTATATTAAAAACGGCGTGTGTAAAATGTTACTTGGCATTGCTACCGGTAAGAAAAAACACGATAAACGTCAAGCGATTAAAGAAAAACAAGTGAAGCGTGATATGGCGAGAGCGATCAAGTCATATAACCAATAAACGTATCTAAATTGATTGGAGTCATAAGTGATGATGTATTTATAAGCAGTAATCGCACCGCCTATTGCCGTGCTTTTTTCAGGTAAACCATTCCAAGCATTATTAAATGTTTTTTTAACAAAGATTGTTTGGCTGCCCGGAGCCATCCACGCAATACTCGTTGTTAAAGAAAGAAAAGACGATAAACGTATGGAGAAATATTTTGACCACCGCAGTTGATGTTAATGATTTGAGATATTGAATTCAAATTGGTATAATGAATAACGCACCATTTTTATACACAAGGGGACGTTTTGGATTCGACAGGGGATGGTCGAGCATTTTAAGCGTGTCGAAGACGTCGGCTTCGTAAAAACGACATCAGTTATAATAACTGGCAAACAAAACAATTTAGTAGCTGCCTAAGCTAGCTACATCATCCCATGAGCTCACCTGCGGCCCATGACGATGATCCAATTTAGCAGGATACGTACACTTTCTTTCGTCTAGAGAACAGTGTAAAGAGATCAATTAGACTAGCATAGAATTCGGTTTGTTCCGTACCACATTCTTTGCGAAATCTAAACGCGAACTACACACGTAGAAAGGAATGTAACGAGTCCCTTGGACGCGGGTTCGACTCCCGCCGTCTCCATTTAAAAAGCCCCGTAAACCTTATAGGTACGGGGTTTTGTTATTTTTACGGGGCATATCTGGGGCATTTAGGTTTTCACTTTGAAAATAATGCACGTACTTTATTAGCTTGTTCGTCTTTATGTTCTTCAAGTAAATGTGAGTAGACTTCTAAAGTAATTTTGATATTAGCATGTCCAAGACGCTTAGAGATGTACTCTACTGGAATTCCCTCAGAAATCAAATAACTACAATGGGTATGTCTTAGTGAATAGGGTGTCCGGTATTCTTTAATATCCAAATGTTTCATAGCAAACTTAAATGATTTAGTACAAGCGTTATGAGAAATACCAAATATCTCACCGTTTATTTTTTGTGGCATCATTCTTATAACACTTCTGATGTGCTCCATATCCTGGTGGCTTATTTCAATCACTCTATCACTCGTTTTTGTCTTTGTGCCACGTAGATGGATTGTATCTATTGACAGATCATTCAATGTTAACTTATTCACTTCTGAAAACCGTGCTCCAGTAATCGCCAAGATGAACAATAATAAATATGAACGTTCGTTCTTACTTCTAAAGAATTCTATCAAGTCTAAATATTGCTTTATGGTCAAATACTTTTCTTCTTCTTTCATTTCTTCTTTTGAAAAATTCAAATCAATATCATGAGCCGGGTTTCTAACTAAGATGCCTTGATTGTGTGCCCGTTTAATCACCTGGGATAGACACACATGCACTTTCTCTAAGCTAGACTTGGTCCGTCCTTTACCGTACCAATTCAAAAATGATTGGTATTCAATATCAGTTAGATCACTAATCTTTTTATCTTCACTGAAGTATTCACAAAATAACTTAATTGAATAGGTGTACCAATAATATTGTTGGTCGGTTATTTTTCCTTTTTTCTTCGCTTCAATCCACTCCATGTAGTAGGACTTGAATGTTCTCTCTTTTTCCGCCTGGCTGATTCCATTTTCTAATTCTTCGAGATGTAGGCGAGCATGTGCCTAGACATATCATAATTGGTAATATCAGTATATTAGGTTTTGAAGACGACGGCGAAGTAATTTACCGTGAAGAAATTGAAAAAGATAAGGATTTTAGAATAGTAATTAAAGAAGTAGAATTCTATGAATATGACATCGATGAATTCACATTAGAAGATATTAAGCGATTGTAATAATTGTTGTAACCCTCTTAATTCATTTAAGGGGGTTGTTTTATTAATAATAGAGAATAAGTGTATAGGTGGAGTTTAGGGAGTTTCTCACTCGGTGATGGTCGCATCGTTCTAACCATTATTATGGTATAGGGGGTATATTTCCAGGGGTGCCCAACTATTTCAGAAGATGACTTCAAGAATCATTGTTATATCTTAGTTAAAACTAACAAAAATGACATCGTAGACACCTGGAGTGATTACACTAGGGAAACTCTCGTAAAGACAACGATTGAACATCGTTCTAAACAGTGAAGACTTGATAACAGAGATTGTTGAGAAGAACAAACTTAAACAATTGAGAGGTTTGAATAATCAAAAAACCTCGTTAGGTTCCTCGGAGTCAAACGACAAATTTATAACCAACACCAACGCCGAACTGGGGAAGATAGCTAGAGTCAGTAAGGCTACCGTCCAGAGGGCGAGAAGGATAAAGAAAGAAAATCCTGAAGCTTACGAGAGAGTTGTTAAAGGCGAATCTAGTTGGAGGGCGGAATACGATAATAAAAGGATTGATAGAATATGACATTTTTATTCAAAGATAGAATAAGACTATTTGAATTGGTGCATGGACCAAATTTTCATGATCCATTAGTTAAAAGATATGTAATGAATGTTTTTGCTAATGTTCGACCATTACGAGAATGTGAGTTTGCCACACGGGAAATAGGTTGTACTAATTCTGAAATCAAACAATTCATCGTTCGATATACAAGAGATATCAAACCACATTACAAGATAGAGTTTAAGGGGAAAGAATATAGCATCATCAGAATTGTAAAAGATATTGGAAAAAACTATACAATAACACTTGTGGCACGAGTAAATGCAATGTAAAACAAAAACGGCTTATCAGATTCGTTTATATCGGCCGTTTAGACAGTTTGTAGGGGTATAAGTCATAAAACTGTTAAAACTTCTTAAAAGGTTAAATTTTAACGTTTAAAGCTATATCGTTATTATAGCTATCATTTTAAAGGTAAAATATTGAATCACTGATTATATTCTACTTAATGGGGCGCTCTATACCCTGGCATGGTCCATCGTGTGTAAGAGTTGATTTCTCAACTTCTTTTGGATATACTTCTCCATGATTAGAAAACTCCTTTCTGCCGAAGAAAGGTACAAAACTTGCACCTTTTTACCTAGTAATATATGTTTTAAGTATTCAGCAAAAAACATATTAGGTAAAGGTGCAAGTTTTTTTGTGTTAAATACAGTAATATCAATGGATTAAGGGCTATAGGGTCATATCTTCGATTTGACCCTTAGTATCAAGATAAGAAAGAACAGTTCAAAAACAAGAAAAAGGAGTGGAATCATGAGCCAATTTGACCGTGTTTTTGGTGATGGGAATTATTTGGAATGCTCGAAATGTGGTAGCTTAACAACTCTTGATAAAGACGGAAGGTTAATGCGTATGATTTTAAATACACAAGACCTCCCAGTAATCTACGAAGAAAAAAATAAAGATTTATTTATAAACCAAGATGGCAGTTTAAAATGCAACTGTACCAACAAGGAGGAATTATAATGAATTATTCAAAACTTGGTCTTTCTATATTATTTATAAGTGTTTTAATATACTGTACTCATATTATTTCCGCATCGATTTATAGCTATACTCTTTTAGAATCAAGTTGGAATCAAAATTTAGGTATCTTTAACACTGCTTTAGAAGAAATTTCAATAATACCAAATTTTATAATTATCATATTCATTCTAATTGGAATTTCATTATTGATAATAAATTTTATAAATAATAAAAATAGATAGTATTTATTCCAATTTCCTTTTGGTGTGAACCAACAGCGAAACAAAAAATAAAAAAGCTGTCGAATGGCTATATTGATCTAATTGAGGTAAAGTCATAACAATTAGTAATTCTAAAATTCTCTACCTGGAGCACGTAACTAAAAATACTATGGGTAATAAAAAGAAGGTTTATCACATATTAAAATCCGGGGCAGTTTTTGGGGCGTTTTAGTCTATATTAGTCTATAATTACAATGTGTAATAATTGACTAAACCATTGATACTATAACATTCTGTAATTAATCAAAAGACTAAAAACGGTCGCCGTCTCCATTTATAAGGCCACAATCGTTTATTGAAACGACGTTGTGGCCTTATTTTATTGATTAAATTCAGATTCATACATATAATCTAATTAATGCACAAATTATTATAGGTCTATGGACAAAGTGTAGCTTTGGATAGTCAATAGCAGAAAGGAGATGTTAAACATGGAATATTTAATGATATTCGGTGCTATGGCAATCATCTTAATTGCTTCAATGGGTGTAGGAACTATTTTAGAATCGTTTGAAGCGCGTAAGAAAACTAATTAGCAGTTAGAGAAATTTTATATTCACTGATGCTCAAAAATCATTCCACCTCGTCTGAGGTGGTTTTTTTGTGCCTAAATCTAACTGTTCATGACAATAATAATTATCATCTTGACAATAATAATTGACAAATTGTAAACAATATATTACACTAATATCGAAAGGGTGAGGAGATGAAATGAAAACAAGACTAAAGGAACTTCGTGCACGCGATGGTTTGAATCAGACGGAACTCGCAAAAAGAGCTAAAGTATCCAGGCAGACAATTAGCTTGATCGAGCGTGAGGATTACATGCCATCACTTCTAATCGCTTTACGTTTATCGAAAATTTTTAACGAGCCAATAGAAAGTATTTTTATATTTGAGGAAGGTGAACTTTAATGAAAAGTGTAATGTCTAGAATGATAGTATCCGCGTTATTCGGATTTATATTTGGTGGACTCATTATATTGTTGTTCATGAATGATACTGTAAAAGAATATATATTAGGTGCAAGATTAATTGAAGATTACTTTATCTACATTTTTTCAATCACATGGATACTCGGTCTGATAACAACGGTAAATGGGATGTTGAAATCAAAAAGTATATTAAATAGGAGCAGTCGTGAAAAAATAAGCGATGAGTTAGACGAATGGGTGAATAGAACTTATTATTCTGCCCAAGATAATGCAACTATTGGATTGTTACTCGGTCTGTTGACAATGTTCGTTACAGTGACGGGTGTTGTTATGACTGAAGATCAAAATACGTTTCTTCTACTTGGGATGATTATCCTCGCAGCTTTATTATTATTTTTCACAGTTTACGTCACATTTTATAATGCGGGAATTTTGCCAAAGATTTACCCTGAACGTAATATTCCTTCAATAAATGATAAAGATTATTCAAAGAAAATATTTCAAGTGTCAGATGAAGGCGAGCGTCACCTGATATTAAAAGGATTATACAAATCGAATCAGTCAACACAGGTAAATATTATTCTCGGCGTACTCATTCTTATGTTTGTCAGTATTGCTACAGAAACTAATCAATTGTTAGCAATTACCATTATGTTAGCAATCTTCGGATTAAATTCGCTAAGTTATACTTCGGCACTAAAAAAAGAAGTGTAATATTGCTGGATGACAGTTTGTCTGTCATCCTTTTTAATTTTATTCATGAGTCAAAGTGGCTTGTTTCTGTTATAATCTAATATGTTATTTTATCGTCTGATAAGTGGTATGGACGAGAGAGGATTGAACGAAACATTATGAAAGAAAACTTTTGGCAAGAATTGAAACGTCCATTTTTCGTGCTGGCACCGATGGAAGATGTGACCGATGTCGTTTTCCGTCATGTTGTAGCAGCAGCCGGCGAACCGGACGTTTATTTTACAGAGTTCACAAACTCGGACAGTTACTGTCATCCGGACGGCCAAGACAGCGTGCGTGGGAGACTTACATTTACAGAAGATGAGCAGCCCATCGTGGCACATATTTGGGGAGATAATCCAGAGTACTTTAGACAGATGAGCATCGGAATGGCAGAAGCGGGATTTAAAGGGATCGACTTAAACATGGGGTGCCCCGTACCGAATGTTGTCGGTAACGGTAAAGGCTGTGGATTGATAAAAAGACCAGATGTAGCTGCGGAATTAATCGAAGCCGCAAAAGCAGGTGGCTTACCAGTCAGTGTGAAAACACGACTCGGCCTGCATAAGGTAGAAGAGTGGCGAGATTGGCTTAGGCATATTTTGGAACAAGATATCGCGAACCTTTCAATTCATTTGAGAACGAAAAAAGAAATGAGTAAAGTCGATGCTCATTGGGAACTGATTCCAGAGATCAAGCAGTTGCGCGATGAGATTGCACCAAATACGTTGCTGACGATTAATGGAGATATTCCAGATCGAAAGACAGGTCTTGAGCTGGTTGAAAAGTATGGGGTGGATGGAGTGATGATCGGACGGGGTGTGTTTAAAAATCCTTTTGCATTTGAAGTGGATGAGAAAGTGCATTCGAGTAAAGAACACTTGGAATTATTGTTGATGCACTTGGACTTGTTTGATCAATATGTTGAAGATACTGGTAGAAAGTACAAAACATTGCATCGATTCTTTAAGATATATGTTAAAGGATTTCGAGGCGCAGCAGAATTGCGAAATGAACTGATGAGTACATCATCAACGGATGACGCAAGAGCCATGATCTGTCAGTTTATGACCGAGTTTGCAGAAGAATTAGTATAAGTTTGGTTTTGGTGAGTGAACCGTGCATTTTTAAGCTGAAAAAGGCTGTGAAGAGCACGGTTTTTTCTTTGGTTTGTGTAGAGTGGTACTCCCGTGGAGAGAAAGTGGTGCTGAGTCTCATAAATGGCAGTAAAGTGTTCCACCCGAGGTCAAAAATGGGTGCTGAGGAACATTTTAGGTGTGTGGCAGCCCCCAAAATCCCAAGCTGCCGCACACCTCAAACATCCGGCACATAAATCCAAAATCTATCTAATCAAAAAATGGGTCATCGCCCCGATCAAAATCATTAAACTCTTCTTCATAGACTGGCGTCGTGTCTTCAAAATTCCCATCGCCACCGTCTCCACCACCAGCAGCATTTAGTCCCATCGCATAAAATACACTGATTACAATTTTTAACCAAAGTCTCCAGTGGCTCGTCCACATCAAGACAAGTCCGACGGGGAAGAATACGATTAGGAAAAAGATGATCAAGAAATTATTTGAGCGTCCTCGTCGTCTGCGCTTTTTCTTGCTCTTTTTCTTCGGATTATCAAGTACTGACTGTCTATAATCCGATCCATAACGATCCCCATCAACATCCCGCCTAGGCAGTTCTTGCATCTGATACTTTGTCTCGGGTTTCTCAATATTACGAGTTAGCCTTACGCGTCGTTGTTCAGTAGACAGGACTTGCAGTCGCCCACCATTCTCTTCAAGGCGATGTTTTCTCATGTACTTTATCGTTCCGACGTTATATATTTTAGCCGTCTTAAACAAGTAGGCGAGTAAATATTTTTCAGCATTTCTATCATCTTCAGCACGCAAAGCAATGTAGTTTGCAGCCGCTTCCAAATGTTGGCGATCCCATTTCAATTGTCGGGCCGCTGTAAGTATATCATCACGGAGCAAAGCTGGACTTCTCTTTTCATGGTCAATGATGTATTGATAACGTTGCAAAAAATCGTTCGGAATCGGAAACCGCGCACGAATCTCATCCGGACTGGACTTCATCCGAACATCAACCATCGTCTCTTCCATCTGCATCAATGTACTCAGCATCTGGGCACAGTGCATATGGTTTTCACTATGGTTCTGTTCTCCGATTTGCCCGAAGAGTTCACTCAATCGCATGTGTGCTTGTTGATGATGCTCTGGATTCGAAGAATACGATAAAATATCATCATACATTCGGATTAACAATTCTTCCTCTGGTGTATTTCTATTATTACGATAGACAAGATACGCCTTATGTTCATCCAGTAACTTCGGACGCTCTTGTGTAATTTCATAAATGAAACGCGTGTCTTTTATCTGACTATCGTATTGGGGTGAAACAAAGTAATGTTCATCTTTTTCTTCCACAATTCGTCTCGATTTTAATGATTCAATTAATTCGAGTGGGTCCTCGTTATAATTTCTTTGCCATTCTTCAATAACGAGTTCACTCAAGACACTTTGATGTCGATTATTTATTAAATGGATAATTAATAATTCATTTAAAGTTAGGAGCTCTCTCACGATTTGATCCTCCATCCAGACTCTTTTTTCTATTATAACACCAATGGATTTACGTAACAGAGTTGGAAGTAATCAATAATAATGAAAATTTAGTGATAAAATTTGTATAGTTACTTAAACATTTTTATATATAGTGTTACAATTGAATAGAAATCTATTAGTTTAGATAAATTATTGGAGGTTACGCAAAATGATTAAAGTTTTTCTTCAAGAAATTAGTGTTGATCAGGAAACAGAAAAGTATGGTAAACCTGAAAACTTAGGTCTAGGTTATTTAGCAGAAGTTCCAACTGTAGGGGACAACATTCTTTTAGGTAAAAAAGGTGTGTGTGTCATCAGAGGTTTAATGCACCACGTATTACCTGAGGAAGACTTTACTAAAGACGTAAAAGATAAAAGTCCCGCAATGACAGTGATTATTGAAAACACAGGAAACATCAGACTAAAAAAATAATGAATAAACATATAAAGACACCTTACATTGTGAAGGTGTCTTTTTCATTTACACAAATAAATCAATCCAAAATAAGCCGCCGACAATCAATATAAATACAGTTAATATCATCGCTCTGACAAATAGAAACAATTCATTTGTTTTATGCGTAATGAAGGATGCCATGATGATTATGATCATAAGTAAGAACATGATGATTAAAACATTTAGTGTTGTCAAAGTTTGTACACTCCCCACGTTTACGAATAATTATAATCAATTGTATTATAGTAATACATACTCAACAATATCCAATGTAAAAATTTTAGTTTAGAAACTGGGTATAATTCTATGAATCGTAAAACAAAGTACGCTTAATCCGGAATCTGGCAGTTTATTATTTCGGAATCGTATTGTCGATTCTTACGTACTGGTTGTTTGCTAAAACGCTCTTAAATCTAGGTCTTCATATTCAATTTACATTTGATACAACTCAAGGGATTGTTAATCTATAATTTTGAGAAAAAGTTAAAAACATCTTTGGAAATTCCTTCCGAATCAACAGAAAAAAATATAATATACACGAAATGGAATAAATACGGTATAATCCACATAATACAAGTTGATATGAAGGAGGCATTAGAAAAATGAAAATTAAAAATGTAAACATCGGTGAAGGGTCTCCGAAAATTGTCGTATCCTTTTCAGGACATAACCTAACAGAGATTAAGCGAGAGCTAAATGTCGCGCATGAAAACAATGATAAATTCGATATCATTGAAATTCGTGGGGACAGTTTCGAAGCACTGAGTCGTGAAGAGCATATCGAGTGTGTACAAACGGTAATTTCAGAACTGAGTCACATTCCAATTCTATATACATACCGCACGATTCAAGAAGGCGGTAAGGGTGGCAAGAGTG
Organism: Aliicoccus persicus; assembly: GCF_900110815.1. Taxonomy (GTDB): domain Bacteria; phylum Bacillota; class Bacilli; order Staphylococcales; family Salinicoccaceae; genus Aliicoccus; species Aliicoccus persicus. Next base: position 116,378 of record NZ_FOIT01000003.1, read on the forward strand.
CAGCAGAATATGAAGCGTTACTCTCTGAAATTATAGAGTTATGTGATATCGATATCATCGATATTGAATTCTTTAAGTACGAGGATATCGTCGATCACCTCGTGAAGAAGGCGAAAGAAAAAGGTGTGACGGTATTATTAAGTGTCCATGATATGGAGGATACGCCACACTTTGAAGAGATGATGGCAACTTACCAAGCGATGATCGCGCAAGGTGGAGAAATATTGAAGCTCGCTTACATGCCTAAAAATGGTCGGGATGTACTGAGTGTACTCAGTGCAGTACATGATGCGCGTCAAGCTTTTGATAAGCCAGTCGTCGGTATTTCTATGGGTGAGACGGGACGTATCACGCGGCTTGCAGGCGGTGTATTCGGTTCATGCTTGATGTACAGTTACTTAGAAGATTCAGTAGCTGACGGGCAAATCGATGCGCACTTGCTGAAGCAAAACTTAACGAAGTTTGATTAATATAATGAAGCGACAATCCAGTTTTTCGGATTGCCGCTCTTTTTTACTTATAAATGTTCGCTTAAAAATGCTTCGACCTGTTCAGGTGTCTTCGCATCGCGCGAATGTAAATGCGCTAATTTTTCACCGTTTTTAAATACGAGTAGTGAAGGAATCCCCATCACTTCGTTTTCAGTTGCAGCATCTTCCACTTCATCACGATTGAGTTCATAGAACGTCGTGCTGTCGAACTTTTCTAAAATCGGTGGGATAAACATATTTAATGCCGTGCAGTCTGGACACCATCCTGCATAAAACTTGATGACGATTTTCTCATCGCTATCGATCGTTGATTTGTAATCTTGGTACGTTGTAATTGGTTCCATGAATAACCCCTCATTCTTTTCGTAGTCAAACACATGTTACCATGAACATTACAATTATAACAAAAAATTAAACCGACAATTATACGCTAATTTATGTTGTTTGTTGTATAATTGAGATAAATCAATTAGGTGTAGTGGGGGTTTCAGATGGTTAAAATTTACGGTTATAAAAAATGTTCAACATGTATGAAAGCAAAGAAGTTTTTATCGGAAAACAATAAAGATGTCACTTTTATTGATATGGTGGAAGATAGATTAGATAAAGACACAATCAGCGATGTCATTGCACAGTCTGGTGAAGACATTGATAGTTTCTTTAACACACGCGGGAAGAAGTTTAAAGAATTAGAATTAAAAGATAAACTACCAGCGATGTCAGACGATGAAAAACTGGATGTTCTTGCAAGTGATGGTATGTTAATCAAAAGACCGATCACTGTATCTCGTGACGCGGTTGTAATCGGCTTTAACGAAAACACATATAGAGAAACTTTCAAGCTTTAAAAGACTTGTATAAGCACTTAATAAATGCAATAATTAAGGTGTAAAGATAAAAGGAGGTTTTCACGTGGAAACACCAAAAGAGTTTAAGTATAGTAAGGACCATGAATGGGTTAAAGTTGATGGAAATGAAGTAACAATCGGAATTACTGCATTCGCACAATCTGAACTTGGAGATATCGTGTTCGTTGAACTGCCTGAAGTAGACGATGAAATAGAAGTAGACGAATCTTTCGGTAACGTTGAGTCAGTAAAAACTGTTTCTGAGTTATATGCACCAGTATCTGGTAAAGTTGTTGCAGTTAACGAAGAATTAGAAGATAGCCCTGAGTTAGTAAATGAATCTCCATTCGAAGGCGCATGGATGATCAAAGTGGAATTATCTGATGAATCACAATTAGACAACTTAATGGATGCAGACGCATACGACGAAATGACGAATGCGTAATTTATACTCTAGACAATTCTGTCTAGAGTTTTTTTAAAACGATTTTCTAATACATTATGAATAGGTGGTTTTTAAGATGTATTTTTGCGATAAAGTGCTCATTGTTGAAGGTAAAACAGATAAGCGAAGAGTCGAAGAAGTATTGATTGAACCAGTTCAAATTATATGTACGTATGGCACGATGGGGATCGAGAAGTTTGATGAAATTCTCGAACAACTCAACGGCAACGATATTTATATATTATCTGACGCCGATAAAGAAGGTCGTAATATTAGAAAATGGTTTAAAAAACATTTAAGTGAAAGCACACACATTTATATAGATCCAAAGTTTGGTGAAGTTGGACGATGCCCGAGAGATTATTTGGCAAATGTTCTCATGCGCCACGGTTTTTATGTCGATACAAGTTTAGTAATGAGAGGCAAGTATAATAATGAGGAACGAACTAAGTACGACAGAAGTATCCAGTATAATCCAATCTAAATCACGCGTAATTATTTTCGGTTTCGCACCGATTTGTATGACATGTGAAATCTCACATCGCATGCTAAAAATTGTTCAAGAAACATTGAAGTTTAAATTTTACTCGATCGATTTAAATTATCATCAAGAATGGGTACAACAAGAACAATTAATGTCTGTACCAGTGTTGCTATTGATCGAAGATGGAAAAATTATCGACAGAATTTATGCATTTCGTGATGTTTCTTATCTTTTTGAAAAATTAGAAAATTTTACGGTTGACGAACAAAATTAGTGATGATATGATTGGCAACAACAAATTAAATATTGTTTTAACTCTTATCAAGAGTGGTGGAGGGAAGTGCCCGATGATACCACGGCAACCGTCTTTTAGACAAGGTGCCAAGTCACTGTTATTTATTTAACGAAGATGAGAGGTTAAAGTATTTTAATATACTAACCTACTCATTAAATTTATTGAGTAGGTTTTTTTGTTGGAAAGGAGGAGCCAAGTGATTGAAATTAAAGATGTCTCAAAGTTATTCAAAACGAAATCCGGGGATGTCCAAGCAGTTGATAACGTATCGATTCAAGTCGATAAAGGTGAAATTTTCGGTGTGATCGGTTACTCAGGTGCTGGGAAATCGACACTTATTCGATTGCTGAATGGCCTTGAGACAGTATCGAGTGGTGATATTCGCATCGGAGACGATTATATCAATGCACTGAGTGGTAGAGCGCTTAGGCAGAAGCGTCAGAAAGTATCGATGATCTTTCAACATTTTAATTTACTCTGGTCTAGAACTGTTGAACAGAATATTAGTTTTCCACTTGAGATCGCCGGTGTAAATCGGCGAGAACGCAAGAAACGCGTTAAGGAATTGATCGACTTAGTTGGATTAACGGGTCGAGAAAAAGCATATCCGAGTCAACTGTCCGGTGGTCAGAAACAGCGCGTGGGCATTGCACGCGCTTTATCGAATGAACCTGAGGTGTTGCTCTGTGATGAGGCAACGAGTGCACTTGACCCAGAGACAACAGATGAGGTACTCGACTTACTGCTCGATATACGAGAGAAACTGGGACTGACGATCGTGTTGATTACACATGAGATGTATGTCATTCGAAAAATTTGTGACCGCGCAGCGGTGATGGAAAACGGTCGTGTCGTTGAAATTGGAGAAATAAAGCAACTGTTTAGAAATCCACAGTCATCGGTGACGAAACGCTTCGTCAAAGATGATATCGATGATGAAGAAACAAATGTTTCATTTGAAGCATTACGCGAACAATTTCCGAATGCCGAACTGGTTAAATTGTCCTTTGTCGGTTCAAAAAGTAAGACGCCAATCGTCTCAAAAATCATTAAGAAATATGATGTCGATATGAACATCATCGCAGGGTCTATTAAACATACGAACAAAGAGAGTTTTGGTCATCTTCATGTAACGATCGACACATCTCCTTCAGTACTCGAGGCAATTACTAAAGACCTTGCAGCTGAGAATGTGAAGCTGGAGGTCGAGACGCATGGATAAATTACGTGAAGATTTTCTAGAGATGATTAGCTTTGAAAACGTTCAATGGGATAGAGTTTGGGAAGAGACAGTCGCAACGCTTTATATGACTGGATACGCAACGTTGTTCACATTTATTTTAGGATTGATCGTCGGTATTATTTTATTTTTGAGTGGTCGTTCAGACGGACGCTTCATACGGGTAATTTACTTAGTGACAGCCTTTTTAGTGAACTTGTTCCGCGCAGTGCCTTTTATCATATTAATTATTTTACTCATACCATTTACTTCAGAAATCATGGGAACAATCATGGGTGTTAAAGGTGCATTACCTGCATTGATTTTAAGTTCAGCACCGTTTTACGCGAGACTCGTTGAGATTGCACTAAAAGAAATCGATAAAGGCGTCATCGAAGCAGCACAGTCGATGGGTGCAAATATATGGCACATCATTTTTAAAGTGTTGATTCCAGAATCATTACCTGCACTCATTTCAGGTATCACAGTCACTGCGATTATGCTCGTTGGTGCAACGGCAATCGCAGGTGTTATCGGTGCAGGTGGGTTAGGTACACTCGCTTACATGGTCGGACATACACGTGGACAACCAGACGTCACACTGGTTGCAACAATAGCAATACTGATTATTGTCTTTATCATCCAGATTGTAGGAGATTTAACATCTAAAGCAGTCGATAAACGATAATCATAAATATAAATATTATAAAAAAATAGGAGAGATTTATTATGAAATTAAACAAATTTGCTAGGTTCACATCAATTGCAGCTGCGTCAGTTATTGCGTTTTCAACTTTAACATCAGGTGCATACGCGCAAGAAGATGACGAAGTAGTTATTAAAATCGGTGCTTCACCTGCACCACATGCTGAAATTTTAGAAGAAGCGGCTAAGATTCTTGAAGAAGAAGGCATCGTTTTAGACATCTCTGTGATCAACGACTATGTGACACCAAATAGACTTTTATATGAAGAAGAATTAGATGCAAACTTCTTCCAACATATTCCTTTCCTAGACAATGATAATGAAACAAATGATTACGATCTTGTAAACTTAGGCCCTGTACATATTGAGCCAATCGCAGTTTACTCTCAAGATTATGAATCAATTACAGATTTACCAGATGGTGCAACAATTCTCGTGTCGAATAACGTTGCAGATGAAGGACGTATCCTTTCATTCTTCTTGGACGAAGGATTGATTGAAATCGAAGAAGGTATCGAAATTCAAGATGCAAGATTTGAAGACATTACAGAAAACCCACATAACTTTGATTTCAATAACAATTCAGCACCAGAGTTATTAGTGAATCTTTACGAATATAATGAAGGTGACGTAACAATCATCAACTCAAACTTTGCAATCGATGGTGACTTAAATCCAGTTGAAGACTCAATCGCCATCGAAGATGGAGATTCACCTTATGTAAACGTCATTGCAGTACGTAACGGAGATGAAGAACGTGAAGAGCTCGTTCGCTTACTTGAAGTATTGCAAAGTGAAGAAATTCAAACATTCATTGAGGAAACTTATGACGGTGCAGTCATTCCAGTAGATGATACTGACGATGATGAAGACGAAGAAGCAGAAGACGATGAAGATGAAGAATCAGAAGACGTTGAAGAAGAAACAGAAGAAGACACTGAGGATGAAGAGGATGAAGAGTAATTTTAATGCACAATAGTTATGACGAGTTATCGTGCATTATTCGTGGTATAATGAGCCCGTAAAGGAGATGAAATTATGCACGAAGAACAAAGATCATTTGATGGTACACTAGTTGCAGTTTCTTACATCTCTACTCTCGTTTCTTTATTAATTATTCCAATCTTAATATGGGTAATCAAAAGAGATGAGGGCGGCGAGACAGAGCAAGGACTTCGCGATGTCATGAACTATGGAATTAGCTACTCTATTTACTTAGCGATCTCTAGTCTATTGATGATTGTATTAATCGGATTTGTAACGACGCCGTTAATCGGATTAGCGCTTGTCATTTTCTCTATCTGTGGTGCTGTTAAAACAGCAGGTGGCGAACGTTGGAGACCACCTTTTGTACTGAATCTACTATAGAATAGTAATAATACTTGTCGACTCACTATGGTTATTACGAATTAAGAAAATTAGACTTAAAAATTTAAGGTATACCACCTGTTTTTGCAGGCGGTATACCTTTTTAATTTTGTATTTGTGTCATTCCTGATAAATCTCTTAAAATTAACCTGTTTAGTTATTAATTTACCGCAAAATGATGTAGACTATAAATGTAATAAAAATCACACTTTTGTTTGATTCTTATTTAGAATTATTATAAACTAGAGTAGTGATAAGAAAAATATTTTGTGGAGGGTATTATTCATGACTTCAGTTTTAGAGATTAAAGATTTACACGTTGAAATCGACGGTAAACCAATTTTAAAAGGGATCGATCTAACGCTTAAACAAGGTGAGATTCACGCAGTAATGGGTCCAAACGGTACTGGTAAATCAACTTTGGCACAAGCGATTATGGGTCACCCAAGATATGATGTTACACAAGGTGAAGTATTATTAGACGGTGAAAACGTACTTGAGATGGAAGTAGACGAGCGTGCACACGCAGGTCTTTTCTTAGGTATGCAGTATCCATCTGAAATCTCTGGTGTAACAAACTCAGACTTCTTACGTTCAGCAATCAATTCACAGCGTGAAGAAGGCGACGAAATTAACTTGATGCAATTCATCAAGAAGTTAGATAAAAACATGAATGAACTCGAAATGGACTTAGACATGTCTACACGTTATTTAAACGAAGGTTTCTCTGGTGGGGAGAAAAAACGTAACGAGATTCTTCAATTATTAATGCTAGAACCAAAATTCGGTATTTTAGATGAGATTGACTCTGGTCTAGACATCGACGCACTTAAAGTTGTTTCTAAAGGAATTAACTCAATGCGCGGTGAAAACTTCGGTGCTTTAATCATCACGCACTACCAGCGTTTACTTAACTACATCACGCCTGATTTCGTACACGTTATCATGAAAGGTAAAGTAGTTAAATCTGGTGGTAAAGAATTAGCTGAGCGCTTAGAGGCAGAAGGTTACGAGTGGATTAAAGATGAGCTCGGTATCGAAGACGAAACGGTTGTAGAATAATAAGACAGGAGGATACTCATGACTACTGAAGTAAAAGATTTTAAGTTAGATGGTGAGTCGATCATCGCACGTTCTAAAGAGCGTGGTGAAGGGGACTTTATCGTTGGTAAAAAACAAGAAGCAATCGACAAGTTCGATGCTTTAGAAATGCCAAAACCGGATAAGACAAGAATTAACCGTTGGGATTTCTTCACTGTTTCTTCACCAGTTGTAAATAGCGAAGTGTATGAAAGCTTAGAAACATTGCCAAACACGGTGAAAGAAGTTGTCGATTTAGACGTCGTAGAAAACCTATACGTACAACACAATAATACGCCTGCATTTTTAAAAGTCTCTGACGACTTATTAGAGCAAGGTGTCATTGTTGAAAATATATTTGAAGCAAGTGAGAACCATAGAGAACTTGTTGAAAAATACTTTATGACAGATGGTGTCAAAATTGACGAGCATAAGCTTGCAGCATACCATGCAGCAATGTTAAACGGTGGACTCTTCGTTTACGTACCTAAAAATGTAAAGGTACCGACACCAATCCAAATGGTTGTATTACATGATGATGAGAACGCGTCATTATTCAATCACTTGTTACTCGTTGCTGATGAAGGGTCGGAAGTGACATTCGTAGAAAACTACGTATCAACTGTTGAAGAATCAAAAGAGCAGTTGAACATCATCTCAGAAGTCATCGCAAAAGATAATGCAAAAATCACATATGGTGCAGTTGACTTCTTAGCAGCTGGATTTACTGGTTATGCAAACCGTCGCGGCGTTGCTTCAAATGATGCAACAATCGACTGGGCACTTGGTCTGATGAACGATTCAAACGTTATTTATGACAACACGACATATTTAATGGGTGACCGTTCAAACTCAGATTTAAAAATTGTTGTCGTAGGTCGCGGAGATCAAAGACAAAACTTTACAACAAAAATTATCCATTACGGTAAAGAATCTAATGGTCATATTTTAAAACACGGTGTGATGAAAGATAGCGCAACAAGTATCTTTAACGGTATTGGTCAAATTAAAAAAGGTGCTTCTGGTGCCGATGCACAACAGGAATCTCGTGTACTGATGTTAAACGATCGTGCACGTGGAGATGCAAACCCTATTTTACTCATCGATGAAGATGATGTAACTGCAGGTCACGCGGCGTCAGTTGGACGTGTTGACCCAATTCAACTCTTCTACTTGATGAGCCGTGGTATTTCACAAAAAGAAGCAGAAAGACTCGTGATCCATGGGTTCTTAGCACCAGTTGTTAAGGCTTTACCAATCGAATCAGTTAAACGTCAGTTAACTGAAGTGATTGAGCTTAAAGTCGTTTCTAAATAGTTTACGAAAGGGAGTGTGTCAATGGATATATTTGAATACCGAAAAGATTTCCCGATTCTCGATCAAGAAGTGAACGGAAATCCACTCGTCTACTTTGACACGTCTGCAACAAGTCAAACCCCTGTACAAGTCATACAAGCAATGAGCGAGTATTATGAAGGATATAATTCTAACGTACACCGTGGTGTACACACGCTCGGTACGAAAGCGACAGAAGCATATGAAGCGACGCGCATGAAAACGCGTCAGTTTATCAATGCGAAACGCTTTGGAGAAATAGTATTTACACGTGGTACAACAGCTGCAATCAACTTGGTTGCCCGTAGTTTTGGCGACATGATGGTTGAGTCTGGTGATGAGATTATCGTGACGGAAATGGAACACCACGCAAACCTCGTACCTTGGCAGGAGCTAGCGAAACGTACAGGTGCAAAACTCGTGTTTATTCCATTGGAAGATGACGGCACGATTAAGATCGATTCAGTCAAAAATGTTGTCACAGATAAAACGAAAATCGTGGCGATTACACATGTTTCTAATGTACTAGGTACAATTAACGATATTAAAGAAATTGCACGCATTGCACACGAGAATGATGCATACATCGTCGTCGATGGTGCACAAGCCGTGCCTCACTTAGCTGTTGATGTTCAAGACTTAAATGTTGATTTCTACGCATTCAGTGCACACAAGATGCTCGGGCCAACGGGCATCGGTGTACTTTACGGAAAGATGGAACATCTGAAGAAAATGGAACCAGTTGAATATGGCGGTGACATGATTGATTTTGTTGAAAAAGAAACATCAACATGGACGGAAGTGCCTGTGAAGTTTGAAGCAGGTACACCGATGATTGCCGAAGCGATCGGTTTAAGTGCAGCAATTGACTACATTACTGAAGTCGGACTGGAAAACATCAGTGCATATGAAGATAAACTGACTAAGTATGCGATGGAGAAAATGCGTAACATTGAAGGCATCGAAATCTATGGACCAGAAACACGTGCTGGATTGGTGACGTTTAACTTAGATGGCGTGCACCCTCACGATTTATCTACAGTGCTTGATTCAGACGGGATTGCAGTAAGAGCAGGGCACCATTGTGCACAGCCGCTCATGAGGTTATTAGGCGTTTCGTCAACAGCAAGAGCGAGTTTTTATTTCTATAATAGTACAGAAGAAATTGATCGTTTTATCGAAGGCTTGAAACGCGCGAAGGAGTTTTTCAATTATGAACTTTAATAATTTGAATCAACTATACCGCTCGGTAATTATGGATCATTATAAAAACCCGCGCAATAAAGGTATTATTGAAGATGGTGACTATACAGTCGATATGAATAACCCGACTTGTGGAGATCGCATCCATTTGACATTGAATGTTGAAGACAATGTGATTAAAGATGCGAAGTTTGACGGTGAAGGATGTTCGATTTCAATGTCATCAGCATCGATGATGACCGAAGTCATCAAGGGTAAGACGATCGAAGAAGCACTTGAAGTAAGTGATGAGTTTAGCAAGATGATGCTCGGCGAAGATTATAATGTTACAGATGACATGGGAGATATAGAAGCACTGAATGGTGTCAATCAGTTTCCTGCACGTATCAAGTGTGCTACATTGACATGGAAGGCACTTGAACGTGGTGTCAAAGCCGACGTTGAATAATATAAGGAGTGATCAACATGGTAAAAAACGCACCAGAAATTGGCGATTACAAATATGGATTCCATGATGAAGACGTCTCAGTTTTCCGTTCAGATAGAGGTTTGACAGAAGAAATCGTTCGTGAAATTTCTAATATGAAAGGTGAACCACAGTGGATGTTAGACTTCCGTTTGAAGTCTTTAAAGCATTTCTACAAAATGCCAATGCCAATGTGGGGTGGGGATTTATCAGAGTTAAACTTTGATGAAATCACATACTATGTAAAACCATCAGAAAAAACAGAGCGTTCATGGGATGAAGTTCCAGAAGAAATTAAACGCACATTCGATAAATTAGGTATTCCAGAAGCAGAGCAAAAGTACTTAGCAGGTGTTTCTGCACAGTATGAATCTGAAGTGGTATACCACAACATGGAGAAAGACTTAGAAGAAAAAGGTGTAATCTTCAAAGATACGGACTCTGCATTACGTGAAAACGAAGAGTTATTTAAAGAGCACTGGGCAACAGTAGTACCACCAACGGACAACAAGTTCGCTGCGTTAAACTCAGCAGTTTGGTCAGGTGGATCATTTATCTACTGTCCACCAAACGTGAAATTAGATACACCATTACAAGCATATTTCCGTATTAACTCAGAAAACATGGGTCAGTTTGAGCGTACACTCATCATCTGTGATGAAGGTTCAAGCGTACACTATGTAGAAGGTTGTACAGCACCAGTATTTACGACGAATTCACTGCACTCAGCTGTTGTTGAAATCATCGTTAAAAAAGATGCATACTGCCGTTACACAACGATCCAAAACTGGGCAAACAACGTATATAACTTAGTAACTAAGCGTACATTCGTTGATGCGAACGGTACGATGGAATGGGTTGACGGTAACATAGGTTCGAAAGTGACAATGAAATACCCAGCAGTACACCTACGAGGAGAAGGTGCACGTGGTATGACATTATCAATCGCACTTGCAGGAAAAGGACAACACCAAGATGCTGGTGCAAAAATGTATCACCACGCACCGAATACATCTTCAACAATCGTTTCAAAATCGATTGCACAAAAAGGTGGTAAAGTGACGTACCGTGGTATCGTACACTTCGGACGTAAAGCAGAAGGCGCACGTTCAAATATCGAGTGTGATACGTTGCTGATGGATAGCCAGTCAACTTCAGATACAATTCCATATAACGAAATGTTAAATGATAACATCTCATTGGAACACGAAGCGAAAGTTTCTAAAGTATCAGAAGAACAGTTATTCTACTTGATGAGCCGTGGTATCGGTGAAATCGAAGCAACAGAAATGATCGTCATGGGCTTCATTGAACCATTCACAAAAGAATTACCAATGGAATATGCAGTAGAAATGAACCGTCTAATCAGCTTTGAAATGGAAGGTTCGATTGGTTAATTTTTATAATGTGCTTTTAGAAGAGAGACGGATTGACGTCTCTCTTTTTTTGTTTGGTTGATTAATCGATATTTACAACTTCTGAATGTCATAAACAATTTGAAAGTTTGTTATGATGGTCATGAGTAAGTATACGTTTTATCCCTTAAAAATTTTTATTAAACAGAGACAGGAGAATTGAATATGGATTTAAAACAATATTTTGACAAAGGAATCGATTTCGAGACGTACGTTTCACAAATGGAATCGCATAAAGAGAATATGCAATACGTTTATGAGAATTTTAAACTTCCAGCAGGTAGCGATTTATCAGACATCAAAGATAAAGATTTACGTGTCCTTGTAATTAGTGAAGACTGGTGTGGAGATGCGATGATGAACATGCCGATTTTAAGACATATTGCTGATGAAGCAGGCTATGAAGTGCGCATTGTTTATAGAGATCAGAATCTTGAATTGATGGATCAATATTTAACAAACGGTGGACGCTCAATTCCGAAGTTTATCTATTTAGATGAGAATTTTAATGACCTTGGCAATTGGGGACCACGTGCAGAATCCGTTCAGAAACTTGTCGATGAAAGAAAAGCTTTGTTACCTCACAAAGACACTGCAGGATTTAAAGATGCTCAACAAGCTTATATCAATGACTTGACGGAACGGTATCGTACAAATGAAACACTGTGGAACGAAGTATACGAAAGCATCCGTGCAAGTTTTGTCAGATTATAACTGAAACCTTATTAAAATGGGTATATAAATACTATTCAATGTAGTTTTATAAAATAAAGAATATGATTTTGTTTATTAATAGGATTTGCGCGCCAATGAGAGTCGCTCATAGTCCGTCAAACTGATTTGCTCGCCAATGAGAGTCGCTCATAGTCCGT
>NZ_FOIT01000003.1:129053-176777 GCF_900110815.1 Aliicoccus persicus
CGCCAATGAGGTTATCTCATAGTCCGTCAAACTGATATGCACGCCAATGAGAGTCGCTCATAGTCCGTCAAATGGATTCTGCGCGCCAATGAAACTTGCTCATAGTCACGCAAACCTCCAAATCACCACTGTTCATCAGATTTATTAACTTGAATATAGGGAGAGATACCAAATGAAGTTAAAATTAGCCTCGGCCATAGCAACTTTTGCCATTTCGCTTGGTTTTTATGCGACTGCTTTTGCTCAAGACAGCTATACAGTTCAAGATTATTTTCCATTAACAGAAAATTACCATGCATGGTTTGAAGGAGACGGTATAGAATTTTCTTCTTATGATGTTTATTTTGATTATATTGAGGACAATTACGTTCAAACGCGTACGGTTTCTGGTACGAGCATGTTAGAAATCTACCAGGTAACTGAAGATACATTGTACCTCTGGTATCAAGAACCTGAGATGTATGATCCAGATAATTATATTCCTGAAATAAAGAACACTGTGGATGTCCCAGTGGATGTGCCACTTCAAGCACCACTAGAAGTTGGTAATACGTGGGGTACTGCGAGTGGTCAGAGAGAAATTGTTGAGGCGTTCATTCCATTGGAGATAAACGGCACAACGTATCAGGATGTAATCGTTGTAAGAGAGTATCCAGATTTTGAGATTCCTGAAAATGAAACAGTAGAAATGTATAAATACTATGCTCCTGGAGTAGGTCTCGTTCAAGACTACTACTATTCAGAAATTGAAGGTGAGGAGCCGTTTAGTGTAACGAGCGTACTCCATACACTCGATACTTCTGGTACAAATCACCAAACTGTAGTTGTCGGTGCTGAAGACGGCACTGAAGAAGACGGCACTGAAGAAAACGACACCGAAGAGGATAACGGCACTGAAGAAAACGACACCGAAGAGGATAACGGCACTGAAGAAGACAGTACTGAAGACGGTACTGAAGACGGCACTGAAGAAGACAACACTGAAGAAAACGACACCGAAGAGGATAACGGCACTGAAGACAACGGTACAGAAGAAGACAACGGCACTGAAGACAACGGCACAGAAGAAGACAATAACGAAGAATCTAACACCGAAGACGAAAGCTCTGAAGAGGACGGTACCGAAGAAATCGACGGACCACTTGCGAGTGATTACTTCCCGCTGACGGATAATTATCATGCTTTCTTTGAAGGTGAAGGTATCGAGTATGCAACATATGAAACATACTTTGATTTCATCGATGATGATTATGTACAAACGCGTACGATTTCTGGAACGAGTTTAGTGGAAATTTTCCAAGCGACGGATGAAGCGGTATATCAATGGTACGCGCAACCTGAAATTTATGTGCGTGAGAACTTTATTTCCCGTGTTCGTTCTCAAGCGGATGAACCGCTGGATGTCTTGATACAAACACCAATCGAAGTTGGAAACTATTGGGAAACTGAAACTGGTGCGCGTGAGATTGTTTCCATCGATGAAACAGTAGAAGTTGGAGATGAAACGTACGAGGATGTTTTAGTGATTGAAGTGTACCAGAACGAGGAAACAGAACAGAATGAAGAAAATCAAACATTAGAATACTATGCACCAGGTGTCGGTTTGGTGTTAGAAGAATTCTCAAGTGTGGCTGGTGAAGATGAGGAACCTGTTGTAGTGACAAGTACGCTCGATAGTATTGAAACAGATGGTTGGTATGAAACGATAACGGTATTTGTACCGGATGAGCAGGGTATGTACTTAGAACCTGTAGAATATGAATTATTCACAGAAACTGACACGTTTATGAGGGGCGACTTTGCTTCTATTTTCCAAGGTGAGCATGATGGTATTCCACAAATTGCACCGGATGGTTTAACGATAAACTTCATGTACACACATTGGAATAGTAATCCATCAGACAACCGACTTTTTGTAGATTTCTCAAATGAAATAACAGAGTTAAGAGGGTCAACTGAAGTACTAATGACGCTGGAAGCAATGCTCCATACGATTCAAAACTACTACTACGGTACGGATATGATCGTAACGGTTGAAAATGAGCCACTTCACACAGATGGCATTCAGTTTAATGAAGATGAAGTCTATGTACCTGATGAATCGTTAATCAACGAATCAGAAACTGTTCAATAACTAATTTATAGACTCCGAAACACTGCTTCAAAAGTGTTTCGGATTTTTTTAGTTTCGATAAGCCTGTACCCCTTTATGCATAATTTTCTATGATACAATATACCAAGGTGATAAGTATGATTTATATCGGCTTGACAGGGTGGGGGGATCACGACGATCTTTATCCGGATGTTAGTCAGAAAAAAGATAAACTACGCACGTACGCATCGTATTTTCCAATTGTAGAATTGGATGCGACTTACTACGCAATTCAACGGCAATCTACAATTGAAAAATGGTGTATTGAGACTCCCAAAAATTTTAAATTTGTCGTCAAGGCTCATCAATATATGACGGGACACAGTGATTTTAGACAATACTTTGATTCGATTAAAGATGTGTTTGACGCATATAACGACATGCTGAAGCCGATGGTTAAACATGACAAACTCGCGTTCGTATTGTTACAGTTTCCACCTTGGTTCGACTGTTCGGTAAAAAATGTTAAATATGTTCAATATGCCATTCAGCAGCTTGAACCGTATCCAATATCCGTGGAATTTCGCAATCAGACATGGTTTACGAAAGAGAATAAGGAACAGACATTGGAGTTTTTACATCGCAACTCTGCCATTCATAGTATTTGTGATGAACCACAAGCGGGTATCGGCAGCATTCCTTTTGTCAATCGCATTACGAATGAATCGGCGTTTATCCGGATGCACGGAAGAAATGTGGAAGGATGGACACAGAAGGATTTGTCGCAAGAAGAGTGGCGTAATGTGAGATACTTGTATGATTATAATCAAGAGGAACTCAATTGGTTGCAGCACGAGATAAAAATACTGTCACACAAAGCAAAAGATATTTATATTGTATTTAACAATAACTCAGGTGGTCATGCTGCGAACAATGCACTGCACTTTATAAAGATGTTAGGGATACAATATGAGAAATTAGCACCTCAACAACTTAAATTATTTTAGGAGAAATTATGTATATAATCATTTTAATTCTAATCGGATTACTCGCATCGATGATCGGTGCATTGGTTGGTCTAGGTGGCGGTGTGTTCATCGTTCCACTGCTTGTTTTCTTCGGAACTGAATTGCAATGGGTCGATGGTATTACACCACAAATTGCAGTGGGGACATCCAGTGCAGTACTCATATTTATTGGGCTGTCAGCGATGCTTGGTTACGGTAGAAAGAGTCAGGTGGACTATAAAAATGGTCGCATGTTCTTAATCGGGATTATTCCTGGTGCACTCGTCGGATCTTATGTAAATAGATTTTTCACGATTGATGGTTTTTATTTATACTTCGGGTTATTTCTTATTTTTATCAGTTTACTTTTAATTATTAGAAGTAGAATTAAACCATTTAAAATTTTCCAGAATGAAAAATACATGCAACGATTTACTGATGCCGATGGTACAGAGTATCAATATGGATTCTCACCACTCGTTGCGATTGTGTTAACATTTGTTGTTGGATTCAGCACGGGGTTATTCGGAATTGGTGGTGGTGCACTGATGACACCAATCATGTTGATACTACTCAGAATGCCACCAAAAGTAACGGTTGGCACGAGTATGATGATCGTGTTCTTTGCTGGTTTAGCCAGTGCATTTGGACACATGTTACAAGGAAACATTCATTACTATTATTTATTATTCTTAGTACCAGCAGCGTTTATTGGTGCGAGACTTGGCGTCAACATCAATCAAGTCATTTCATCTCAAGGTACAGTCATCGTTTTGCGTTTAGTTTTAATGGGACTCGGGCTCTATATGGTGTTACAAACATTCTTCTAGGAGTTGATGGCCATGCAGATAAAGATCTTTCACACGAATGACGTACATAGTACGTTTGATAACTATATTAAGATTACTTCTTTTATACAGGATATGAAGAAAAAGTATGGAGATAATATGCTTTATGTGGATATCGGCGATCATGTGGATCGCTCACATCCATTGACTGAAGCGACGCGCGGTCTTGCCAATGTTGAGATGTTGAACGAGGCATTATGTGACGTTGCCACGATTGGAAATAACGAGGGCATAACACTTGAGAAAAAGGACTTAGAAAGACTTTATGAATCCGCGGATTTCGATGTGATCTGTGCAAACTTACGACATAAAGATACCCATGAATTATTTTTTGATCCTTATGTGATTAAAGAAGTAAATGGCGTTAAAATTGGGTTTATTGCAGCAACAGTAGAGTTTACACCATTTTATGAAGCATTGGATTGGGAAGTGTCCGGGGCAATCCGTTGGATTGAAAAAGCAGTTGCAGAGATTAAAGACAATGTCGATATCATCGTCGTCATGAGTCATCTTGGTATGTATGATGATGAATTGATCGCACAAAAGATGCCAGAAGTGGATTTGATTTTAGGTGGGCATACGCATCATTATTTCGAACAGGGTGAATGGCAGAACGATACACTGATCGGTGCTGCGGGTCGCTTCGGTGAATACATCGGTGAGATCACGCTAGATATTGAAGACGGCAAAGTGATCAAAAAAGCGGCGCGATTAATTGATGTTAACTTGCTCAGCTCAAAACACGATAAATCATTTGAACATGGAAAACAATTACTCAGTACGCCGATTGTTTCTCGTGCGGAACCAATCGAACGTCGGCTGCTCAGCGCAAGTTGTTTTATGACTGCACTGAGTGCTGTGCTTTTATCGTTTACGAGAAGTCATGCAACACTGATTAATACGGGACTCGTCGTTAAGCAATTCGATGGTGGTGAGTTGACGATGTATGAGCTTCACAAAGTCTTGCCCCATGCAATAAACGCAGTGAGAATTGAACTCAGCGGCCGTGAATTGAAAGAGGTCATTCATCAAGCAGAGGACCATGAATATCAAGATATGATCGTTAAAGGTCTAGGATTCCGCGGAGATATTTTTGGAAGATTTGTCATGCATAATGTTGGCTATATCGAGTCAAAGCGTGAACATTTTATTTACAAAGATGATGAACCGGTCTTAATCGATGACCACGAAACATACATTTTGGGAACGCTCGATATGTATACATTCGGTCGATTTTTCCCGCAATTTAAGTCGGCGAAAAAAGAGTATTTAATGCCGGATATGTTGCGTGATATCGTGCAGAACGCATATAGAAATGACCCAGAAATTTTTAAAATGGTCGATTAAGGTAGACAAGACTGAGTTTGTGATCTATAATCATAATCATCAAAAAACTTAATACAATCAATGTAGAGGTTGCAATTCTCAGGAGTACATATTTTAGCAGACATGCCGAGATGATATGGAAAGGGAGCGTTGCCGAAATGTGGTATGCGGTGGCATATCATGTTGGGGATACGTAAAACATACGTATAACTGTCATGGAAATGGAGTACTACATCTTTTATATATTTAACCATGATCTCATTGTATTGGATCATGGTTTTTTATATTTAGGAGGATTTTTATGGAAGCTATTTTAAATTGGGAGTACATGCCAATCGTGCCGCCGTTAATCACTTTGATTTTGGTACTCGCGACACGCAAAGTTGTGCTCAGTTTAGGTATCGGTATTATTTTATCTGCAATTGTCGTTGGAAATGGTCAGTTTGGTGAGACGTTATCACTACTTTGGCAGGGGTTTGCAGCTATTTTTGTAGATAGTGGCAGCATCAACACATGGGAAGCGTTTATATTAATATTTCTAGTATTACTTGGAATCATGACTGCATTTATTAATATGTCGGGTGGTGCTCTGCAGTTCTCCAACTGGGTAGTCAGTAAAGTGAAAACGCGAAGACAATCAAAGCTCGTGGCGGGTATTCTCGGAATTATTATTTTTATTGATGATTACTTCAGTGCATTGATGGTTGGTCAAGTGTCAAAACCGCTCACTGATGAGCACAAAGTGTCACGCGCTAAACTTGCATACATCGTTGATGCGACAGCGTCACCAGTATCAGTCATTGCACCAATTTCATCATGGGGTGCAGGAATCATGGCACTGACAGCGCCACTGTTAGTCGCAGCGAGTATTGAAACATCAGCATTCATGGCATTTATTGAAATGATTCCGATGAATTTATATGTTGTTGCAGCACTTGCACTCATGTTCATAGTGATTATTTTCAACATTAACATCGGTCCGATGAGAACGCACGAAGAACGCGCAATGCAAGAAGGTATTTTATTTGATGCAGATAAAGAGATACCTGGTGAGATGAATGACGACTTGCCATTACATAAAGAGGGTTCACCGATGGCATTAATTATGCCACTCTTCGCATTGATTGTTACTGTATTCGTGATGATGTATGCAACTGGTGTTTATGAAGGAGGTTCATACTCATTATTCAGTGCTTTTGAAAACACGTTAGTCACACATTCACTTGTTGTCGGTGGGATTGTTGGACTTCTAGTGAGTCTGTTTTATTACTTTAGCTACACAGGGAGTAAACAAGAATTTGGTGCAAAGACTTTCGGTTTAGGTATTGTTAATGGCTTTAAAGCGATGATGCCAGCAATTATTATTTTAACGCTTGCGTGGATGATCGGTTCACTCATCAGTAGTCTAGGTACAGGAGAATTGCTCGGGCATTGGGTAGAGACAAGCAACTTACCAATCGCATTGATTCCAGCAATCGTATTTATTGTCGCGTGTATCATGTCACTAGCAACAGGAACAAGCTGGGGTTCATTCGGTATTTTGATTCCAATTGCAGGTGAAATCATCATCGCATTAAATTCACCAGAGTTACTGTTAATCACGATTGCAGCAGTATTAGCGGGTAGTGTATTTGGAGACCACTGTTCACCAATCTCAGACTCGACGATACTTGCGTCGACGGGATCTGGAAGTAACCACATCGACCACGTCATGACTCAGATACCTTATGCAGTCATCGCAGCGTGTATCGCACTCGTGGGCTTTATCGTGCTCGGGTATACGACGAACGTATTACTTGGACTGTTAACGGTGACAGTATTATTAGTTGCGGTAACAGTTGTTGCGAGGTTCATTAAAAGTTCAAAAACAAATACCGTTACTTCTTAATTAAGTCAAATATTTACTGATTTGTATGTTAAAATAGTCAGTAAATGCGACTTAAGGGGGATTTATTATGGCAACGAAGAATGATGAAATACTTAGAAAGCCCGATTGGTTGAAAATAAAATTAAATACGAACAAAAACTATACAGATCTCAAGAAAATGATGAGAGAAAAAGATTTACATACGGTTTGTGAAGAAGCGAGATGTCCGAACATCCATGAATGTTGGGCAGAGCGCCGTACAGCAACGTTTATGATTCTTGGTGATACATGTACACGCGCATGTCGATTCTGTGCAATTAAAACAGGCTTGCCAACACACTTCGACAAGGACGAGCCGAACCGTATTGCAGAATCAGTGAAAGCTATGAATTTGAAACACGTTGTGATTACAGCAGTTGCGCGTGACGACTTAAAAGATGGGGGATCAGGAATTTTCGCTGAGACAATCCGTCGCACACGTGAAGTAAATCCGTATACGACAATCGAAGTATTGCCAAGTGATATGGGTGGCGTGTACGAAAACTTAAAAACTTTAATGGATGCACAGCCAGATATTTTAAACCACAATATTGAAACAGTGGAACGCTTAACGCCAAGAGTGCGCGCGAAAGCTAAATACCGCCGTTCTTTAGAACTATTGCAACGTGCAAAAGAGATGTATCCAGAAATTCCTACAAAATCAAGCATCATGGTTGGGTTAGGTGAATCACTAGAAGAGATCCACCAGACAATGGATGATTTACTTGAGCACAAAGTGGACATCATGACGATTGGTCAATATCTACAACCCACACGTAAACATTTAAAAGTACAAAAATATTATTCACCACTTGAATTTGGTAAAATGGCTAAAGTGGCACGAGAAAAAGGATTCTCACATTGCCAAGCAGGACCGATGGTTCGTTCAAGTTACCATGCAGATGAACAAGTGAACGAAGCAGCAAAACAAAAACAAGCAATGGGTGACAAACTTTTAAATGAAACGAATGAGTAGGTGATAATGTGGTCATATCCATTGGACACATGCACTTTGACATAATCGAAAATTATCGAGATGCATTTGATCAAGAACAGTTTGCTTTGAAATACAGTGAAGTGTTGAACAAGTATGATTACATCGTCGGCGATATCGGTTATGAAAAACTGCGAATGAGTGGTTTTTATCGGGATAATAAAGCGAAGGTTGAAAGAGAGAAAAAATTCAGTGCCATTGAAGATTACATCAGCGAGTACTGCAACTTCGGCTGCGCGTATTTTATCTTGAGAAAACTCTCGAAAGAAGAAGTGAAAGAACTGAAAGAAGAAGGTACTGTTTTTATAGAGCTCGAGATGGGCGGACCGGCTGAGACGGCTGATGATAAGGTTTCGGATGATGGTGCTGGTTTAGGTGAAAGTGCTGGTTCAGGTGACGAAGCTAGTTCAAGTGACGAACCGGGCGGGAAAGATATAAAACCTGCCGGTAAACCGAAGCGTGGCTCGCGTGGTCAAGGTGAAGACCAGAAAGCTGGTAGTCGATCGCAAGGAAAACCAGATAACCGCCGATCAAGAAGAAGAAAGTCGCGAGCGAAGCAAGATGGCGGAGGCGGTGCCGGTGGGAATAAACCTGCTGCGCGTGGGAAACAGGGGCAGAAAAAAAGTGCCGCTGACAACACTGCTAAGAAAAAAAGTACGAACCGTACGTTGTCGTCATTTCAGAGAGATTAATAAGGAAAAGTTCAACAAACCTTCATGGGATTGTTGAACTTTTTTTGTGCCGAGCTACTACGTACACTAAAAGAGGGTCTACCGTACCAATGAGAATCCACAGAGTCGAGTTAGAGGCGCCAGCGTACCAATGAGAATCCACAGAGTCGAGCTAGAGGTGCCAGCGTACCAATGAGAAGCGACAGAGTCGAGTTAGAGAAGCCAGCGTACCAATGAGAATCCACAGAGTCGAGCTAGAGGTGCCAGCGTACCAATGAGAATCCATAGAGTCACTATTGTGTAAAGCTGATCACCGTCAAGTTTATGCTAGAGGGCTTACTGTAAAGTTGTGGTTTCACAAGTTTATGCTAGATGGCTTACTGTAAAGTTGTGACTTCACAAGTTTACGCTAGATGGCTTACTGTAAAGTTGTGGTTTCACAAGTTTACGCTAGATGGCTTACTGTAAAGTTGTGGTTTCACAAGTTTATACAGGAGGGCTTATAGTAAAGTTGTGGTTTCACAAGTTTACGCTAGATGGCTTACTGTAAAGTTGTGGTTTCACAAGTTTACGATGAGCCGCTACCATACCAATAATCAGCTGCCTTTCAACGCATCCCCTACAAATCTCCAATATCCATGCCAGGTGATATAACTTCTCTCAAGAAGACTTCGACTTCGGCTGCTTCCTCTTCCGTGTAACCTAGTGCATAGGATGTAAACCCTTCTTCATCCAGATCATCGGTCCCGAAAATTCCAAACTTGTTATTTTGCATGTTCATTACGATACTTTTACCAAAAAAACGCGTCGTTTGCATGACCGCCAAATCATAACGGTTTTCATCACCGACGAAGCTTACGAATCTGGTACTCGTATCTTCCGTATCATCATATAGGTAAAAATCTATCATATGCTCAGTCCATTCTAATAATATTTCTTCATATGCTATCATAATTATATACAAATAAAAATGAACGGGGATAGGCACATGTACTTTGTCGATAAAGAACTTTTAATAGAACGTTTAGATTACATTGAGAAATTATCACATGAAGTTGAAAGTCAAGATGGCTTCGCACTCGAAAGGGTGTGTCACATGTTAATAGAAGTAACTGTCGATGTTGGGAACATGATTATCGATGGTTTTATCTTAAGAGATCCTGGCAGTTACAGTGATGTGATGGATATTATGGCGCTTGAGGGTGTAATGTCTGAAGAAAACAAAAACAAAATTGTAGAAACTTTCGAATGGCGTCAAAAGCTTCAGAGGGAATACACAAACATTGATCACCAATCTCTTAAAGAAGACTTCACTAAAGCAAAAGATTTATATGCGCAGTTCAAACAAGAGGTATATCGCTTTTTCGAAAATGAAAATCAGAGTATTACAGCATTCAAAGCGGACAAAAACTAATTGTCAACCAAAAATAAAAATAGGTTAACAATCACCACTCAATTATGTTACAATCTGAAAGTAACTAAAAATTGAGGAGAACATCATGAAAACAAAAGAACTAATTTTAATCGGGTTATTCGCATCAATCATTGCAATTTCTACCTTTATAAAAATACCAATTGGCCCTGTACCAATCACACTACAGCTACCAGCAATTCTACTCACTGGATTTTTGCTCGGTTCAAAGCGCGCAAGCTATAGTGTACTCATTTATATACTTGTCGGCTTGGTCGGCATTCCAGTTTTTTCATTCGGTGGGGGACTGAGTTCAGTCGTATCTCCTACATTCGGCTTTGTCGTTGGTTTTATCTTTGCTGCAATGATCGTTGGCCTGAGTCATCGATTTAAGATAAACATTCCGCTCTATATCCTTTTATCGGTCTGTGCAATTGGTGTGACATATATTTTTGGTGTCCTACACTTCTATATCATTATGAATTTTGTATTGGATACTCCATACTCGATCATTGGTGTTCTGCAAGTTGCAGTAATTCCATTTGTGATAAAAGATATCATATTTGCAATAATTACGGTTTTTCTTGCTATAAGTTTGAGAAAAGTGGGTATAGGATTAAATGAATACCAAAAAGAGCCTGTATAAACATTCATCACTGTAATTAATTTACAATAAATTAACTCGAAATCGTGATGATATTATATATTTTTGTATAATCATCGTGTATACTTTGATTTTTTGGTATGAATGATTTTATGCTGTTTTTACTAGGTATTCACCTTGGTAGTCAACAAAATGGAGGTAGGTTAATTATGAAAGGTAACAAAAAAGCTTTAAAATTTCCACTGCAACTAGCAACTGCATCCGCTTTAGCAGTCAGTACATTAGCATTTGGTATGTCTGCAGAAGCTCAGTCAGAAGCTAAAGATGCTTACATCCAAGCAGAAGAAAATGAATCAGCTCAGGTTACAACTTATTTGGAATCTCGTTTCCAGAGTGAAATGGATTGGGCAGAGCAGAGTACAAACAATGCATCTGAAAGTTTAGTGAACCTTAGCTTAGAAGCAAATGGTGTACCTGACTTCGATCCAGAAATTGAAAGCATCATTAATTCATCTTACCTTGAGTTCTTAGCTCAACAAGATATGAATGCCCAACAATTACTAGTAGATGTAAATGCGAATATTGGTGGCGCAAACATCGATGATTTAGCATTTGGTATTGATCAAGATACATTAATTGCTAACTTACCATTCTATGACACACCATTAACACTGACGGAAGATGGAATCAAACGTCTAGCTGAAGAAAATGGTGAGAGCTTAGGAGAATTTACTTTCGCTGATTTCTTTGCAACAGAAATGACTGTTGAAGGTTTAGATGAAGAATACTTTACACGTTATAACGATTTAGTATATGAAACTTTAGCTGATGAGTCATTTACATCAGAAGAAGTTGAAGAAGAAATCGCTGGTGTATCTCAGCAAGCGACAGTACTTACTATGCAACTTTCAGAAGAAGAAATTCATGAAGTTGTAAATGTTGTATTAGAAGAATTAAAAAATGACGAAGTAATTCTTGATTTAATTGCCACACAATTTGAAGTACAGATGAATAGTCAAGATGTACAACAAGAGTTTGTTGACTCAATTGAAGAGTTACAAACTGAATTCAATGAAACGAAATTCCCACAAGGTTTAACTTCTACACTTTATGTTGTAGATAATCAAGTATTGAAGCGTGAAGTGGTTACTGAAATCCAGGCACCAGAAGGTACTGGCAGTGCACCAGTTGATGAAACAACTGAAGTAGAAGACGGTACTGAGGAAGATGCAACTGAAGACGGTACAGAAGTAGAAGACGGTACTGAGGAAGATGCAACTGAAGACGGTACGGAAGTAGAAGATGGTACTGAGGAAGATGCAACTGAAGACGGTACAGAAGTAGAAGACGGTACTGAGGAAGACACTGAAGTAGAAGACGGTACTGAAGACGATACTGAAGGCGATAGCGCTTCAATTAGTTCTTCTAATGGTCAGTTCGCTGCGCAATCATCTGAAGACGATGAAGGTGAAGAGGACGTAACAGATGAGGGAACTGAAGAAGGTACTGAAACCGAAGAAGGCACAGAAGTAGAAGAAGGTACTGAAGAAGACGGAACTGAAGAAGGTACTGAAGATGTTACAGTTGAAACTAGTGAATCTGTTGTGATTAACTATGTAAGTGAAACTGCATTAACAGAAACTGGTTCTGAAACAGTTTATACACTTGAAGCTGATGGTTCAGTACTTGAAGGTACGTTATCATTAAGTGAAGGTGCTGAAGGATTCAATGATTTATTCACACTTGTAGCTGACGGTGAAGAAGTTGCATTTGTTCAAGTAGATAAAGCGAACACAGGCGACGGTTCTTCTGACTACACTTACACATTTAATGTAGGTCCAACAGGTGAAAAAGTTGAAATCGTATGGAGTGGTTCATCGACTTACCAAGCAGATAATGCTCAAGGTGAGGATCGTATCACATTCAATATTCCTGAATTTGTGACTCATGATCAGTTTGCAGTAGTGTTAACTACTGAAAGTCGTTTAATCAATGGTATTGAAATGATTGACACTTCTAATGCGACAGACTTAAGTGGAATGTCAGCAACTGAGATTGAAACATTCTTCAACACGGAAATAGCTGAAAGCTTTAACAACTGGTTGATGGGTCTGTTCAGTCAAACACAACAGCAGTAAAATTTAACGAAGGTTAACCGAGGTGTCGTTTATGAAATGGTTTAAGCATATCATGCTTTTCATCAACAACGACATAAAACTCTTATTGAGGAAGTGGAGAACACTTCCTCTTCTTTTAGTTGCACCAGTAATTATGCTCGTAATGATTGCTTTTTTGGCGATTCGTTTTATTGGTGATTTTGAAGAGATGGATATTCAAGTCGGATTGACAAATCTCGATGAAGCACAAGAAACAACGATGATTGTCAATGCGTTGATGGAAACATCAGATATAAGTGAAATGCTTACGATACATAACATGACGGTAGAAGAAGCGGAGATCGCAATTAGTAGTAACGAAATCGCAGCAAACATAATTTTTCCTGAAGACTTTTTTGCGGATATGACCGGTGGTAATTCTTCGACTGTTGAAGTGGTCGGAAATGCGGACATGTCATTAGAGAGTGATATCGTCAATGAGATTGTTGCGACTGTCACGAAGCACATCAGAAATTCGCAAGCGAGTATTTTAGCAATTGGTTATCGTGCAGCTGAAGTGGGTGTTGATGAAGAAGAAGTTGATGAGATGATTTTGAACTTGTTCGTCGAATATTTCGTGCAAGTCATGTCGAGTAGCGATATGTTAGATGAGAATTTACAAAGTAACGTTGCGACAAATAATACGAATAATTATTATATTTTGTCTGTTGTATTTGTACTTTTGATTATTTGGTCGACGATTATCTCGATTTATTTAAAAGGCGAAACACATCAACGTGTTAAAACACGTATGAAATTATATGGTGTCACTGAACTCACAGAGAGCATAAGCAAGATTGCCGTATTGATTGCATCTATGATCATACTTGCAGCAATCTCATTGCTCGGACTGTACTTTTTCACAGACATATTAAACTTAGCGTTTGATAACATATTGAGAGTTATAACACTCGTCGCATTGTTTATTATCGCAATCGGTGGTATTCATATTTTAATCGGTATACTGTTCGATAATGTAAAAACACAATTGATTGTTAAACTGATCATGAGTATTTTACTTATTGTATTTAGTGGTGCACTCATCCCAGAAATTTACTTCCCTGAGTATCTATTACCTGTATTTGATTACAGTGTGTCACATATGACTGTTTACTGGGTAATGGAGATTGTGTTTGGTGGACGTTTCTATATGGAACTTGTTCCTATAGCAATTGCAATTGGTGTTATTTATGGATTGATTGTCCTTGCGTCACTCTTTAAGGGGGTGAGACGCGCATGAAAAATATGATAGATATTCGCTTGATGTTGAGTAAAAAGCGTCTCATTGGATTGTTTGTATGGTTGACAGTTCCGACATTACTAACGATGGGAATTTTTTATATTTTCAACGATGTGACCGACGATTTTTCTGTACCAGTCGGTATCGCAAATGACAGCGATGAAGAAGAAGTTGAATCAATCATTCAAGAAATTGGTGACAATAACTTAATCAATGTCCGAATGATTGAGGCAGATGAGGCTGGAAGACTCGTTGAACAACACGAGTTAGATAGTACATTCGTCTTTGATGAACAGTTCTATGATAATCTGGAGAACTTAAGAAGAACAAACATGATTGAAAGTCATTACTCGAACCGCTCGCTTGCGTATGGTGCAATTAAAGAAAGCGTTGGGGCAGTTGTTCAAGAACGCTACGGTTTGTACTACGCAAAAAATATGATCAATCAAGTAGAAGAGGAAAATGACGCAGAACAATCGGATTTAGAAACCGTTGATACGTTGATCAATGATCTCATCGACCGCTTTAACTTACTCGAATATGAATATTCATATTATGGCGATATTACTCCGGTTTCGGACCATGAAGACATGAACATCTTCTTGATTTGGAGTATCGTCACATTCTTTGTTACGTTATTTATTTTCGAATTGATCGTGTCAGAACGTAGGCAAAAAGTCATGCAACGATTGGCATTTACTCGCTATAACATGACGAAATACTTCTTGTACCAGGTATCAATTCTGACGATATTACTCGTCGTTTCAGACTTGATTGCATGGTTTGTCTTTGAGTTTTTCTACGAGCAGTCAATCAGTATTTTAACAGTGCTCAGTGTGAGATTGATGATGATATTATTCGCTTACGTACTCGCTGTGC
This sequence comes from Aliicoccus persicus, assembly GCF_900110815.1. Classification (GTDB taxonomy): domain Bacteria; phylum Bacillota; class Bacilli; order Staphylococcales; family Salinicoccaceae; genus Aliicoccus; species Aliicoccus persicus. The sequence continues at coordinate 144,188 of NZ_FOIT01000003.1, forward strand.
TGATAAAAAATGTCTACACATATTTACTCGTCAGTCTGTTTGTTATCATTGCGATTATCATATTCACATTCGTACTTAATCCGTTGTTTGTCACGATGGATTTGGGATATTTAAATCATCTCAACCCGTTGTATCAGTTTATTAATGAAGAAATCACAGTGTACTGGAGTGTCGGATTGCTCGTCATCATTGCACTATTTTGGAGGGTTAGACATGCTTAAAGTAGATAATGTATCATTCTCATATCGTACAAAGAAAGTTTTAGATAACGTATCGATAGAAATCGAAGACGGGGAAATTATCGGTCTAGTCGGAGAAAATGGTGCGGGTAAAACGACATTTTTAAATATACTTGCAACATTGTTAAAACCTAGAAAAGGTACAATCACTTACAATGATATGAAGTATAAATCAAAGAAAAGTGCGATTAGAAAACAGATCGGTTACGTCCCACAGGACATCGCACTTTGGGAAGACTTAACTGTTATGGAGAACATGTTATTCTTTGAAAAGTTATCATGGGTGAAGAAGTCTGAAAAAGAATTAAAAGATATACTTCTCGACATGCAGCTTGACCGCTTTGATTCAAAAGTTAAAGAATTATCCGGTGGTATGAAACGGAAATTAAACTTAGCCATCAGCTTAATTCATGATCCGTCACTCTTATTACTCGATGAACCGACGGTCGGAATTGACTTAAAGTCGAAGATCGAAATCAATGACATACTCGACTACATGAGTGAAGAAGAAAATATGACGGTCATCTATACTTCACATGATATGGATGAAATTACACAATTATGTGACCGAACGATTGTTTTCGGACAAGATCCATTTTATCGCGAGCTGCTTGAGCGCGAAGGTATGCCGATCAGTTAATGAAAAATTAAATGTAAAAATCACACCTACTCGAATGTAAGTGTGATTTTTTTGATTAATCTTCTAGTCCTAAAATATTCAAGGTCGTATTATTAAATGGGATATCATATAAATCTTCAAATTCCTCTACTATTTCAAATTCCTCTGAGTAAACCGGTGCGTAAACAAGTACGAGTTCTCCGTTTCCATCAAATGCGGCATCGTTTACTTTTTCAAACACATCTTCAAGTGATTCCTCTTTAACGCGTTCGAAATCATATGCTTCAAAGACTTCTTCTACTGTATCGTTTTGTATCGCTTCAACAAATTCATCTATCTCACCTGACAAGTTGGCAATATAAACATCTCCAGAATAAGAGAGTCCAAGAGATTCAGAGATTGGAATGTTGGCAGCCTCTTGTCTATCGAGTAATATGGACTGTATCGCACTGTTATAAATGTCTATATATGAAATACTTTGATTGCCTATCCAGTAATAGTAATCGATACCATTCAACTCGAATCCAACATCAACAAATAACATCGGATTTAATTGTGTTTGGATTTGAGCGAGTGATAATTCATCACGATTATCTGCATTTTGAAATTCTTCCACAAATTCAGCGCTACGTGTGCCTTCGATTTGTATCGTATCAGAATAAGTCGTAATTGTTACATGATTCACTGCATCGATATTAATAATTCCATCTAAAATATTCTTTACTTCCACTCTATCAACAATCTCGTCATATAATGCCATCTCATCATCGTCTAATAAATATGTTCTGTGTAGAAAATCTCCATTACTTAATCGATAAGAAACATTCACTTCATTGGAAGCATCGTAATATTGCCAACCGTTTGATAAGTAACTAAAAATATTGGAACGATTTTCGATTATTTCTTTGTGAACGCTATGGAAATATTCTATATCGGATTTTTTTGTTGAGTAGCCATGATTTTCATCGATTATCTCAGCTTCTTGTAACACAAAATAGTCATAAAGATGATAGCGCGAATCATAGATGTATGCCGCTTCTATATCATCTTGATTCGGAATCGTTGAGAAATGCACATGCCAACTGATAAAAAAGATAATCCAGAATGTTAATGCAAATACGAGAGCTGCAATCATTGATTTTAGAGAGAATTTTATCCTCGGTGTGAATTGTAAGATCATCTCTACAATTAAATAAGCAAGTCCGAGACCGATGAAGTAACTGACAATCGTAACAATCCAGTTAGAAAATACGATTGACATAAAGCTACCAAATACAAGCATGCCGAGTGTCGTTAACCAAGCGCTGAGCAAAACGTGTAACCAATCGAAGTAAAATGCTTGTGCTGTACGTTCCACATGGTGACGATTGTATAGCATATACGTGGCCGCAACTAAGATGATTGCAAAGATTACCCAAAATATGATCGAGAAAGTATACCCTGTGTAAAGCGCGCTCAGTATATGCACCGGAAATGTTAATGATTCCATAAAACGACTAAACCCGTATGATTGAAGTGGTGTAAAACTGGATGCCCCAACAAACAATGTGGATGCAGCAAACTGACTGAGTACCCATGTAATATAAGGTAAGAGCATCATTGCTGCAGTAAACAGAGCTTGTAATACAGCACGTTTTACAAACATACCGACGAATATAGTAAAGCTATACGTTACAAAAATGACATACCATGAGAAGAGTATCCACGTCATAATTTCAGCAAATGGTAATTCAAATGCAAGTCCAAATGTTAATAGATAGATAATCAGTCCGACGACTGCAGTTAAGATAAACAATATACTCGTTCCGATTATGATGCCCTGAGTCAAAATTTGCGTGCGTTTGATTGGTAGAGCATGGATGAAATCTGATGATGCTTCATGGTTTTTATAATCAAACTGTGTGATGGCAATAATCGTTACCATGACGAGTGTAAACAAATGTTGCAAAGAGCCGAGCTGACGAAAGTATGTAATCGTATCCTCGATTGTGTATTCTTGTAGCGTAAAGCTATCTATATAAGAAGAATGGCTAATCAATGCAGGTATGTGAATGAGTAAGAGCCCGATGAAATAAATGAGTGCTAACCAGACGATGTTATTAAAGAAATAGCGCACCAATGATTTATTCCAAAATGATGTTTTTGATTTCATAGCCCTTACCTCCCATCTCGTATGCAAAGATTTCTTCTAACGTCAGTGGTAATATATCGTACATGTACTTCACTGCTTAAAGAGACAAAAATATTCAATTAAGCCTGATACAATAAGCTTAATTGCATTTCTCATAACTTAACAGTAACAGCGTGGTTGTCGTATTTTTTGTCCATAGCTAATATTTAGTTATACAGAGGGCAATTCTTAATTTCTATCATGAATAAAGAAATTTATCCGATATTTTGACAATTTTAGAGATTTTTTCCAATGTTTTTCCAATAAATTTTCAGTTAAAAATACTAAGAAAAATGCGCACATATGCAAAAACTAGAGGGTGTTTACGTCCTCTAGTTTTTAATACCATTCTATTTTAATTATGAATCTTTTTAAATTCTTAATCTTCTACAGGGATTTGTAAAGTGAAATGAATCTTATTATCCATAGTCTTCACAGACAACTTCATTCGCAAACGTTCTGCCAGTTTTTGGGCAATGGATAAACCTAAACCACTAGATCCGCTAGTTCTACTTTCATCTGCTCTATATAATCGTTCAAACAGTCTCTCTTCATCAATTGCGGAAAGGTTTTCTGCTTCGTTTTCAAAATGAAAACTTATATATCCTTCTTTCTTTTCAGAATAGACAGAAAAACTTCCTACTCCATGTTGAAAGGCATTTTTAATTAGATTCCCGATAATTCGTTTCAAATCATTTTGACTCGTATGAATATAAATAGGAGTTTCTTCTATATGAATATCAATGGAGTCAAAGATTTTATCTAATTCTTCATAATACAGAGCTAATTGTTCCTGTAAAACAAGGACTGGATTTACACGTTGTAATGAAACACTATATTCTTTGGAGTCAAGAAGAGAAAGCATATAAAAGTCTTCTACTAGACTGTTTAACGTTCTCGTTCGTTCTTCAATAATCCCTAGATAATTCTCCTCGTTTAAAGTAAAAGCGTCTTTCTTAACGATTTGAATATAGCCAAGCATAGAAGTCAGTGGTGTTCTAAAGTCATGGGAAATAGATGATACCATTCGCTTATTTTCTTCGATCATTTTCTCATACTGAAAAGAGATCTCATTTAACTTTTTAACAAGTCTATTGACTTCTATTATCAACTCATCATGACTTTTACTTTGACCTGAAATAGAAAGCGCAGAGTTCGATTTTCCTTCAATAATCTTCTTCAAGTGTGTTGTTGTTCGTTTATTTTGTTTTTTCTGAATCATTTCTTTAAAAATAAACAGTCCATTAAAAAGTAGACTGCTTATTAATATCCCAATAAAAATTTCCAGCATTCCCATCTTTTGCACCCCTATTTCCCTAACTTAAAAAAATGTAGATTACACTACATACTCTCAATCTATCTAAAGTATCCTATACATTTTTACATATGTCTAGTTAAGAAAGAGCATCATATTTAATATCTACTTTTTTAAGTATGAAAATAACGATTGGAAGCAAAAACAAAATATATAGTAACCCTATACCCCAGGTTGCAAGCAAAATAGTGTATGAGAACCCGTTTTCTATATAATTCGGAATAGTTAACATCTGTGATACTTCAAAAAGACGGTAAGATAAGGTATACGATTTCACTAATTGTAAATCTAATCTGCTCAAAGTAGAGAATCTATCTAGTATTTCAATAATAGCGCTCGAATAAACAAACAGTAAAGCAAAAATACTAACTAAAGCACTTTGGGTACTATACAAGATAACTTGAACTAGTAAGGAGAAAGCTATAATGCCAAAATATAGTGTGATTACACCATATAAAATATGTTCAAAAAAGTGTACATGAAAAGGCGCTCCATTATGAATCAAAGCAAGTATGCCATAGAGACTAAAGAAAAAAACAGTTCCTAATATAAGAATGCCTGTAACAAATAGAACCATAACGATAAGTTTAGAAAAAACATAGGTTGACCTTTCTATTCCCACACTTAAAATATTTGATAGATTATTTGAAGAAAAATCATCAATATAAACAGTATAAAAAGTAAAAATACCAATAATAAGAGTACTGAAACGCGCGACAATATCTAAAGTATGCCTAAAAAGTGGCTCACTAATTGTTTCCCCAACGTTGGGTGTGACTATAAACAATTGTAGGAATGTAAATCCACCAAATAAAAGCGATAACACAATATACATCGATTTTTTGTGAAGTATGCGCTGGATATCTGCACGAACCAAGTTAATCATCCTTATTCACACCTCTTAACTTCACTAATTCCAAGTAATATTCCTCTAAAGTACTACTTTGATTAACTAATTTATAGATTGTCAGTCCTCCGGCAATTAACTGATCATTTAATTCATCCACACCTCGAGTGTAGTGTGATAAAACAATCTCTTTATCTCCATTTATTCTGTAGTCTTCAACATGCAAATGTTGTTCAAGTATATAAGTAGCCTCTTCAAGACGATCAACTTTAATAATCGTTCGATTTTCAGTTTTATTCCTTAAATCTTCCCGATCAATTTCTTCAAGAAGTAGTCCGTCATGCATAAATCCATAACGTGTTGCTATTAGGTCTAGTTCTCCTAAAATATGTGAAGAGATAATAAACGTTACATGTTGTTCTTTATTTAATCGTTGGATGTACTCTCTAAAATCAGCTATGCCTTGAGGATCAAGCCCATTAATTGGTTCATCAAGAACAACAATATCTGGTGATCCTAAAAGAGCTACAGCTATACTTAATCTTGTCTTCATTCCCATAGAATAGGAGCGAAATACTTTCGTTTCCTGATCTAAGTCAACAAGTTTTAGAACCCTGTCCACTTCGTTCCTATCAGCAATTCCTTTTAATTGCCTAAAATATTCTACATTTTGATGAGCAGTTAAATAGGGATAAAAGGATGAGTTCATCATAAATCCCATATGTTGTCGAGATTCATTTACTTTTTTAGGTTCTGTTTCTCCATAAATGCTTAGTTCACCAGAAGTAGGTTTCGCAAGTCCCATCATCATACGCATAATAGTGGTTTTTCCTGCACCATTTTTTCCTATTAATGCATAAATTTCTCCATGACGAACGTGGATAGAAACATCTTTTATTGCATATTCTTTTCCATATTTCTTATTCAATTGATTTGTTTCTAATATATTTTGTAACACGCTTAGTCACTTCCTTGATAACTTTCAAGTGCCAACTTAAATCCAACTCCCCAAACAGTTTGAATAATCTCCTCATCTGAATAATCTGTTAATTTCGATCGTAAACGAGACATATGCACAGATATAGTATTATCATCTCCAATATAGGGTTCTTGCCATACACTTTCATAAAGATTAGCCTTTGTATAGACTTTCTTGGGATGGAGCAGGAACAGCTTTAACATTTCATACTCTTTTTGAGTTAAATTCACGACTTCATTGTGTATAGTTACTTGTCGTCTCTCTTCATTCATTTTAATTGGTCCTACTTGAATGATTGAAGTACCTACTGAATGAACAGTCTTTCTTAGTTGGGCTTCTACTCTTGCCAATACTTCAACTGTATTGAATGGTTTTGCGATGTAATCATTTGCTCCAAGTTTAAATACATCAGCCAGTACATCTATTTCTGACTTAGCTGTAATTACAATAATAGGTACCTCAGAGATTTTACGAAATTCTTTAATAAATTCTTCCCCTGGAAGCCCTGGAAGCATTAAATCCAATAATATCAAATCATAGGAGTCTCCCACTACTAATCTTTTTGCTTCAGTACCAGAGTAAGCTTGAGTGATATGAACTTTTTTATTCTTGCTGAGTAAATCTAATAAGAGATTATTAATATGTTGATCATCTTCCACTATTAGTACCTTTTTCATTAAAGATCCCTCGATTTTCCCTTGTTTTTATTACTTAAAGCTTACCATATTACTGATGACTGAAATACATTTCTTTTATCTTTTCATCAAACTCTACGACTTCTTGATCCAGAATAATATAGACATCATTACAAAGCATTTCGATATCTTCATGATTGTGACTCGTTAATAGAATCGTCTTTCCTTCTGTTTGCAATTCTTTAATCACCTGCCGGATATTAACCACTGATTTTGCATCTAAAGCATTAAATGGTTCATCTAAAATAATAATATCCTGATTTTCCATAATGGCTTGAGCAATTCCAAGTTTCTTTTTCATTCCTGAAGAATAATCTTTTACTTTCGTTTTATCTTCTGGATCTAACCCTACACGTTTCAAGGTATCCCTTATTTTTTCATCATCAATAATTTGGTTAATCTCTGCTAGGTATTTTAAGTTTTTAAATCCCGAGTATGGAGCAATATATCCTGGATCATTTATCAAAGCTCCTGTGTTTGAAGGAAAATCGACATCTCTTCCAATCCGTTTTCCTCGTACAATCACTTCCCCCGTATCTGGCTCAATTAACCCTACAATCATTTTATATAAAACTGACTTCCCACTTCCATTCTCTCCAACTAAACCAATCGTCGATCCTTCATTCACTGTAATGTTTACATCTTTCATTAGTGTTCTTTTCTTAAATCTTTTTGATACTCCGTTGACTTCAATAATTTGACTCATTTTTATATTCTCCCTCTTTCATATTTCATATCTATTATTTGAATAATTTCTTACTCCCTAACATAGAAATATACGTTAGTAAGATTGCAATGTATAAAATCAATAAGAAACTTGATTGATAAAATGACAAACCAATTTGTGCACCGAAACCTGTGTTTCTTCCAATAGCTGCCATACTAAAGGGACTAAATCTCATCACTGAAAAAGGAAATCCAGTAATAATATATCCAAATAGAATAACGATAAAACTAGTTGTTGTTGACTTCGTTAGGCAATACAGACTAAAAAGAAATAAAAATCCAGTTATTATTTCTAAAACAAGTAAAACAAAACTTTCTAAATATAAATTTACTGCCATTATTCCAAGTCCATTAGGTGATAGTCCAGTGCCTTCAATCAAAGAAAAGATTTCAGCATTAAACCCTACTCCTACTATGAAAGACAGTAGAAAAGATACAAGCACATATCCAATTAAGAAAATAACAATTGCTCTAATGACTGAGTAAATCCATTTCTTTTTATCTCTTAGACGGATTAATAAAATTGAGCTTGCATCAGATAATCGATCTTCTAAATATACTCCCACAAAATAAAATGGAATAAGCATATATAAACTATAAAATACCAAGCTCATTAGACTAGGCTCTTCTAAAGAAGTCCCATAAAATTGTGTAAGGATTAAGTCTCCTACATGTCCAACTTGTAATCCTTCCGTAGTAAACACTCCCTGTAAGGCATACAGAAGTAACCAGCTAATTAAAATAACTATTCGATTTTTTGATAATAAGCTTTGTAAATTCCAGTAGGTTAACGAACCAGTTAGTGGGGTTAACCTCTCTTTTTTTCTTTTCACTTTTAACTCTCTTACGTTCTTTCTAAATTTATACTTTTCTATACTTAGCAAAAATAAGATAAGACCTAGTGTAATTAAAAGATAAAAATACCAACCATACCCAAATAAATATCCTTGATGAAAAATTAAATAACGATTTAATAGAAAAAAGTTAAGTGCTGTTGGGACTTCCATTCGAGTACTGACAGTAACTCCTACATAAAGACAACCTAAAAGTAGAACCAGTAACTTTTCTTTTAAAAATTTCTTCAAAATTAAGAATAACGTAATCAACGTTGTACATCCCATAACCATATAACTAGAAGCTCCTATAATTCCAGATAAGGGTGTAGAAAATGTTTCTTTAAAGAAATAGAGTTGGCTTTGTGAATCTTGAGCGACTATGGAAAACTCATTCTGAAAAGGAAGACCTAGCGCAAGTAGAAGCAAGAGAACTAAATGAATGGCTACAACGACTAGAGAGATTAAAAACCCTGCTAGAATTAATTGCCAAACATATTTCCATCTTTTTCCAAACCTTAAAAGAGCAATCTCTGTTTCTTCTTTAAAAGTGAAAAATACAAATACCCAAAAAGGGAGCAGAAACCCAAATGATAGATAATAAATTTCCGTCATCCCATGAAGTACAAATTCAGAATATGTTATTGCTGTATTTGCATAAAGCGATCGTTCATATCCCATAAAAAGAAGAAGTAAAAAAATCATTGCTAAAATTTTTGGAGTGAAAAACTGATACATTTTCTCTCTAATAACAATACTATTCATTTTTCATTCCCTTTCTTATACATCATATATGGTTTCTTTCTTTATTTTGGCAAAATAAATCCAAATAGTTACTATCAACAATACAATCCAAACTGGGGATATCAAATATTTTGGAATAGAAACTGCTTGGCTTGTTAAACCGCTTTGAAAGAAACTATATGATAGCGATAGATCCGATCGACCCACAACAGCTGTAATAAAATTCTCAAGTTGAACAATTACAAATGGGGATATCAATACAACAAATAGATTTTTAATATAAGCTGCTAGCAGAAATCCTAAACTATTCACAACAATTGCTAAAACAGATCGCCATAGACTTACCACTATTCCATAGATTAACGGGTGATTTAAAGTATAATATCCTCCAAATCCACTCAATTGTGATGCTTCAGCTTGTTCTAATAATGTTGAATCCGTAGTTGCTACATCTGGAAATAAATAAAGAGCAATGAATAAACCAAGAAAAGAAATTAGAAAAATAATGAATGCGGCTGAACCACTTGAGACTAACCATTTTGCTATCAGATACTTTTTCTTTGGAATTCTGGTTTGCATGTAGCGTATATAGTGATACTTTCGTTCGTAAACTAATTGCCAAATAATTGGAATTGTAGCAAATAAAGGGAAGACAACAGTAAATAAATCTCCCGTATTCATCCATAAATCCATATTATTTGCGTAGACATAGCCTTCTCTTAAAAAAAATAAAGTACTCACTGCAAAAATTATTCCTACTATTAATCCAATCAAATATATGGGTTGTATTTTTTTAAATTCTAATTTTATTAAATATGACATTTTATCATTTCCCTTCTTTATACTTTCTAATCTCATCATAACGAGCAAACCTTTCTAAAGTCTGTCTTATTTCTTACAAAAGTCTTAACTCTTTTTTTTATTAGTAAATATATTTAAAAAGTTCAATACTTAGGTATCTCAATGCAACAATTTAATGTTTCCAGTTGAGTTAATGTATAGAAAAGGAATTCACTATATTCCACCTTCTATACCTTGACTCTTTTTTTCGTTATGACTCTTAGCTCATAAATTATTTCTAATAATTCCAACAAATTCCACTTGCCATCCCTTCTATTAAGTGAAAGAAGATCAGGTTATTTTATTGAAAAAGAAAGAAAATGATTCAAAAAAAGTGATAGAAATGCAACAAATTCATCTTTCAATCGGTTCTATTGTTTGAAGAGGGAAGTTATTTTCTTAGTAAGAATCTACTCAAAATAAACTTTTATAAGGAAAAACGCTACAAATCCCCATTCCCAATTGGGACTAAGTATGAAGGGGCGCTTCTCTCTATCACTCAATAATATTATTTTATAAAACAACTTAAATTCCAGAATTTATTACGTAGTCGCAACAAATCCCCCTTCTCAGTTGGGCTATTGTATGAAGGAAGGATACTCTTCAAGGAAACCAATTCTCCTTAAAATAAATACTTTGAAGTTAAACCGCTACATTCCTCACTTTTCAATCGAGACTAAGTGGATGAAGGGGCACTACTTTCATAAAGAAAAGTTTTCTTAACTTTCTATTATTGATATGCAACATTTCCACTCCACCTGTCGAGAGATAGAGTGAGGGAACATCTTTTTGATTACTTTATGAATTTTTCCTATCTATGAAACAAATTGACGTTACCTCGGTATGTATTGTTTAGAAAAGGGAAATGACATCTTTATGAGGATAAATTAAAAATTCAAAGAGAATGACTCTGAAAACGCGATTTTTCGGGTGTTTCAGTCGGGCTATTGTATGAAGGGGATCGTTTTCCTTGAGTTGAAATAGAAGAAGGAGAAAGAGTCAATTCCTTTATTCATAGCTATTTCTTTCACTATTTATCCTCAAGGGAGAATAGAAAGAAAAGTGAACAAGCTAAGTCTAACGAAAGATTCCCCTTTTTAAACCACAAAGAATGGAGTGATAACAATGGTGACAACTTCCCAGCAGTCTGGAAGCACAGGCGGCGGGCGGAGCGTAAGCCAGCCAAAGCTTCCAGAGCTGCTGGCTGGTGTGGCGTTAGCCACGCCAGCTGATTTACCCCACACCATCTAACAGTGGGGTAAAAAACAACTGGAAACAGACAATATTTCGTCAGGTAGACTTGATACCACAGCGTTTAACGTACCTGTCAACTTTTTCGCATGAGTTGACTACTAAATTTCAGGAGGAATGTACAATGACAACGAAACAATGGCATGAGAATTTGAAGGAAAAACGAATTGCTTATGGACTCTCTCAAAAGAAATTGGCTCAAGCTTCTACGATCTCTCGTCAATATTACAATCAAATTGAAACAGGAAAAAGAGTTCCTTCGGACGAACGAAAACAAATGATTGAACAAGCCTTAGAACGTTTCAATCCAGAAAGCCCGTTAGACATGATGATTGATTATGTCCGTTTAAGGTTTCCAACAACGGATGTAAAAGAAGTTATTCAGAAGACTTTACGACTGAAAATAAAATACTTCTTACATCAGGATTTTGGTTATTATGGCTACTCCGAGCATTTTGTCTTAGGAGATATTATGGTGCTTGTTTCTCATGAGGAAGACAAAGGCGTACTTTTAGAATTAAAAGGTCGGGGAACACGCCAATTTGAAGGCTACCTTGACGCACAAGGAAGAGATTGGTATGAATTTTTCATGGATTGTTTGATACAAAAAGCGGTCATCAAACGATTGGACTTAGCGATCAATGATAAAGTCGGTTTATTAAATATTCCAACTCTCACAAAGAAATGTGCGGATGAAGAATGTATTTCTGTCTTTCGGAGTTTTAAGAGCTACCGTAGTGGAGAATTAACCAGACGTGATGAAAAGATAGGCATGGGTCATACGTTATATATTGGTTCCTTACGTTCGGATATTTATCTGTGTTTGTATCAGAAGAACTATGAAGAATATGCAAAAAAGAATATTCCCCTATCCGATACGGAGACAAAGAATCGGTTTGAAATTCGACTAAAGAATGAACGTGCCTTGTATGCGTTAAAAGATTTACTCAGGCATGAAAATCCTGAACGAACCGCCTTTAAAATTATTAATCGTTATCTTCGTTTTTGCGATAAAGAAAAAGGAAAACCTCGCTCCGAATGGAAACTCAATGATGACTGGAAGTTATTCATTGGCGAAAACAGACAAGCCATGAGGCTTACCACAAAGCCTGAACCTTATACGTTCGATCGAACACTTCGCTGGCTCGCCCATCAAGTTGCCCCTTCGTTAAAAATTGCCACTAAATTAGATGAACTTCACAACACCTCTCATATTAAAGACATGATTTCCAAAGCCAAACTAAAAGATAAGCATATTACCCTTCTTAAGCAACAATCCGTCTCTATAGACGAGATTATTCTTTAATTTACCCTCTTATTTCCCTCTCAAAAACTTCTACAAAGGATTGACCTCATATGACAAACACTTCTCTCTTACTCGCCAAAATGGCCCAACATGGCTATAACAAAACCCAACTCGCCGATAAAGTCGGTATTCACCGTCACACCTTCTCAAACAAAATGAATAACCAGTCTCATTTTACCGTTGAAGAAGTAGTTGATTTAGCAGAAACATTGGAACTTACTGCGACAGAAATTGATATCATCTTCTTTGACAACCAACTGGCAAAGATCAATCAAACGGTACTCTCTAAGCGCCCTGATTATACTTCTCTATAAACTATTCTCCCTATTCGAATCCCACAGAAAGATGTGCTACAATAAGGGCGCATATTGTAGCGCGTTTTTCTTTCAGAAGGACGTGTTAAAAATGGCTTCATTTACAAAAACCAAACATGGCTGGGGTGTACGCATTAGTGCAAAGAACCCTCGCTGGTACAAAGGAAGTGACGAACCACGCTATCTCAGAGATAGCAAACAACCGTTTCAAACCAAAGCAGAGGCAAGAGAATGGGCAGACAACCGAAAGAAAGAATTAGAAAATGGAATAAGCGAGTTTACAGACTTATCGGTGCCAGATTACTTTGAGAAATGGTTTCTCACATTTAAAAAAGGGAAACATTCTGAAAATACTGACCTTGCATATGAACATGCGATTGATAAGTTTAGAGATCATCTGTCTCATGTAAAAATGAACGAGTTAACTCAAATTATTTATCAAACTTTTATGAATGAATTAGAAGCAAAAGGACTTGCTAAAAATTCGATAATCAACTATCATAAATGCTTTGCGGTATGTTTAAAACAAGCTCTGTATGATGAAGTAATTCCAAAAGATCCGACATTCAACATAAAAATTGGCGGGGTTCCTCCTAAAGATGAAAAAGAGAAGTACCTTGAAGTAAATGAATTAAAACAACTGGAAAACTTCTTTTTGAATCACTTTGAAGATATGTTTGCACGAGTACTCTTTGTTCAAGGACGTACAGGCTTACGTATTGGGGAAGTTTTAGGCATTACACATGACCGTATTGACTTCAAGAACCACACTTTACGAGTGGATCGGCAATGGGATCATCGGGCACTTAAATTTGCCCCTACGAAAAACAGAAAAAATCGAACCATTGATTTAGCTCCTTCAACCGTCCGCTTCTTAAAACAATGTATCGCTGATAACCGTAGATATGAGTTAACGATAGGAAAACGGGGTGAAGTGGGATTCTTGTTCCCTAGTCGAAAACTTCATTTAACTCGTCCCGTTAGCTATAAAACGGTACGGACAAAGTTAAAAAACTATCTCAAGGAAACTTTTGGAGAAGAAAAAGAGATTGATATAGCTACTCATGCTTTTCGACATACCTATGGAAGCTCCCTCTTACTTGCAGGAGCAGATGTAGTTTATGTAGCAGATCAATTAGGAGATACGGTTGAAATTGTAGAAAAGACCTACTTACACCTGCTTGAAGATATTCGCAAGCGGAATGTAAAAATTCTACATGAACAACATGGGTGAGTTGCCAATATTTTGCCAATTTCAAACTAGAAATGCTGGTTTTATAGGAAATCCTACTATCAAGTCTATAGTGCGGATGTTTCGTAATTTTTTCTTCGATATCCATCATGTCTCCACGTACGATACATGTCATCACGCGTCCCTTCTTCGTATGATGTACGACATTTAACGCTTTGAAGAACGATTCATCTGGCATCTCTTTAAATGCAATTTGAACCTTGCTGTGTTCGCCTTTCATATCGCTCATTTCTTTATAGAATAAAAGTGCTCCATGATGAATAATCGATACAGAATCACAAATATCTTCCATCTCACGCAAGTTATGACTCGATGCAATGATTGTCATGCCATGTGCAGCGATATCCTGCATCATGATGCTTTTCACTTGTGAACGAATGATTGGATCAAGTCCGTCAAACGGTTCATCTAAAATCATCACATCAGGACGTGCTGAAAATGCAAGAATAAATGCAGCTTGACGCTTCATCCCTTTAGATACTTGATTAAGTGATTTTTTTTCGTTGAAGTTAAAGTGTTCTTTCAATTTGTTGTAGCGCGATTGAGACCATTTTGGGTATATATTCTCATAGAATTCAGCCATTTGAGCGAGTGATGCATTTCTAAAAAAGTAGGGTATATCAGCAAGAAAAATCACTCGATTTTTAATGTCAGATTGTTCATATACTGAATTCGGATTATCCTCATATTTAATCGAACCGCTATCGAGCTGATAAATCCCGATCATCGACTTCAACAGTGTCGTCTTCCCGGCACCATTCGAGCCAAGAACACCGTGAATCGTGCCACTATCAATTGTCATCGAAACATTTTTTAGCGCTTGCTGGTGTCCAAAAAATTTATTTACACCATCAATTGTGATTTTCATTTGTATCACCACTTTCTTTCGCATTTAAGTTTTCTACTGCATCCATCCACTCAATTAACTCCGCTTTGGAAACATTAAGCAGTGACAACTCCGTGAAAATACGTATCAATTCAGTTTTTAATTGTGCAATTTTGTCATTGTTAATCGTCTCTTTCATATCGTTTACAAAGCTACCTTTCCCAGGGAGTGAATAGACATAGCCTTCTGATTCAAGCGCCCTGTATGCTTTTTGAATAGTATTTGGATTGACCGTTAATTCACCAGCGAGCACGCGCACAGATGGTAATTGATCACCAGGTTGCAACACTTCTTGTGCCATGAGCAACTTAATGCGATTGATCAACTGCTCATAGATGGGTGTTCGACTTTTCATATCGATCTGTATCACATCGTTTCCCTCCTTATAACACTGTACTATCTGTAATAACTAAGATAATACAGTTAATGCGGTTGAGTGTCAATAAAAATAGAATGGAATAAAAAAGCACACGACAACTGTCGTGTGCGTACAAAACATTATTTTGTTTTTTAATCTGTCTACTTGACAGTGAGCAGTTTATCCCTAGGCGTCAAGTGTGCTTTATAATTTGGACCAGACTTATGTCCGTATTTAAAAATCATACTAAAGTATTGAATTATTGAGCGTTCTCTTTCTGTCCGTCCAACCATCTATAAATCGGTTTTAAATTTACATAACCATCTTGTACCACTTCGTCATTCATTGTCACTAACGGATAAAATAACTCATCATCGTTAATCTGTTCAATCAGTGAATCATCGTGATCTGATAGGTTTTCTGCATTGTCTAAGTCAATGTATGAAAATCTGAAATCAGTATCCGTATATTTTTTTGGAAGTAGGGCTTCTAGCCATTCATAGGTATCCTTCGATCCGGGAGCGTTCACACAGCTGGCACAGATAACATCGCGACCATAAATTTTTACTGCTACACGCATGTAATCCAACCTCTCTTTTATTAGATTTTTTTATCAATGTCTATTATAATATAAATTATAGAATTTTACTGTTTGAAAGAACTGGAGTGAAGACAATGACAGTAGAGCAACAAGATTCAATGTTCGAACAAGTTGATGAGGTCATTGAGAAGTTACGTCCATTCTTACTGCGTGATGGTGGGGATTGCGAGCTTGTTGATGTCGAAGAAGGTGTAGTCAAACTTAGATTACTTGGTGCTTGTGGAACATGCCCAAGCTCAACGATAACGCTTAAAGCAGGTATTGAGCGTGCGTTATTAGAAGAAGTACCTGGGTTTGTAGAGATAGAGCAAGTATTCTAAAGCGACCCCAGTGGTCGCTTTTCATTTTACAGGAGGGAATGACATGTATCATATCGTTGAGTTCTGTTCATCTAATATGCTAAAGGGTTCACAAAACGTATATGATACACTTCAGAAAGACCCTGAACTCGATGTCGTCGATTATGGCTGTCTCAGTAACTGTGGCATCTGTAGTAAAATGTTTTTTGCATACGTGAACGGAAAGACTGTAAGTGGTAAAACACCTGAGCAACTGCTCGAACGCATATACAAGCAGATCGAAAAGGAAGACGAAAAAAGCAAGTTAGATCGCTATCAATTTTAAAACTGGTGAGGTGAAACATAATGAGTGTGATTACATTAACTGAAAGTGCAGCATATGAAGTTAAAGATATGTTAGAAAAAAACAATCTGGGTCATGGTTTCTTACGTTTCAAAGTTCAAGGTGGCGGTTGCACGGGATTAACTTATGGTATGTCTGCAGATGAAGAATCAACAGACAAAGATGAAATATTAGAATTTTACGGCATTAGAGTACTCGTTGATCGCTACGATATCCCTGTCATTGAAGGTACAGTTGTCGATTTTAAACAGTCTTTAATGGGTGGCGGATTTACGATTGAAAATCCAAATGCTATCGCATCATGTGGATGTGGGACTTCATTTAAGACGAAGAAGAATGCAGGTACACCTGGAGATTGTTAGAAATTAAGAAAACAGCTTGATATACCTACAAAAGATAAGTAAAATTGATAATGATATATTATGTAAAAGAAACGGGGAAAAGGTGACTAATATGAGTTTCGAAAGAACTAAAGTACTAGTGCTTGGCGCTGGTTATGCAGGTATTCAAACTGTAGCAAAAATTCAGCAAAAACTTTCAAGACATACGCTAGACGTAACGTTAATCAACAAACATGAATTCCACTATGAATCAACATGGTTACATGAAGTAGCGGCGGGTGCCATTGAATGGCATCATGCAACATACTCAATCAATCACATCGTTGATACTTTAAAAACAAATTTTGTTCAAGCAACTGTAACAGCAATTGATAAGGAAGCAAAAAAGGTCCAAACAACGGCTGGTGAGTTTGACTACGATATTTTAGTCGTTGCACTTGGCTTCGAAAGTGAATCATTTGGTATTCAAGGTATGGACGAACATGCACACACGATTGTATCACCAGAAACTGCCATTGCAGTTTGGGAAGAGATCAATAAAAACTTCAATCGCTATTTAGAATCTGGAGATAACAATGATCTATCAATTGTTGTTGGCGGTGGCGGGTTCACAGGGTTTGAATTCCTTGGTGAACTTTCAAATACGATTCCTGAGCTATGTAAAGAACTCGGCATCGATCGTAATAAAGTGAAAATTACAGCAATTGAAGCGATGCCTAAAGTATTGCCGATGTTCCCAGATCATTTAGCAGATTATGCGAAAAACTTCTTAAAAGATAACCAAATTGAATTAATGACAGGCACTGCAATTACTGCAGCAAACGATCAGGGTTTAATGGTTAAAGTTGGTGAAGAAGAGAAACTAATCGCGGGTGCTACACGTGTTTGGACAGCGGGCGTACGTGGTAATCAGTTGATGGAGAAATCATTTGAAGGCGTTAAACGCGGGCGTATTATCGTTAAGCCTGACCTATCAATTGAAGGCCATCCAGAAATTTTTGTTATCGGCGACTGTGCTGCAGCGATGAACGGTGAGGGTGAAGGTGCTAGACCATATCCAACGACAGCGCAAATTGCAATGCAGATGGGTGAATTAACAGCGACAAACATCGGTCATATTATTAAGGGAGTTAAAACAGAGCCATTTAACTTCATTGACCGCGGCACAGTGTGTTCTTTAGGTAGCCATGATGGTATTGGTATTGCACTCGGTCGTGAAGTGACTGGTAGACGCGCTGCGATGATGAAACGCATCATTGATACTCGCGCAATTTTCAAAGTCGGCGGACCGATACTCGCACTTTCAAGAGGTAAACTTTTAAATATTTAATTTTAAGCGATGGGTATAAAATATTTTTA
Organism: Aliicoccus persicus; assembly: GCF_900110815.1. Classification (GTDB taxonomy): domain Bacteria; phylum Bacillota; class Bacilli; order Staphylococcales; family Salinicoccaceae; genus Aliicoccus; species Aliicoccus persicus. The sequence continues at coordinate 162,505 of NZ_FOIT01000003.1, forward strand.
TACCCATTTTTTATTACGGAGGTTCATGTAAATAATGATTGAACTTGTACAGTTATTCATATCTATGGTCTTATTTTTAGTACTCTTCTTTGGGATCTCATTCATCTTGAACATGGTGCTGAAATTGACATGGGTAATGGTATTTATCTATCCGATTATCGTACTGTTTTTTATAAACACTGTACCACTCGGTGATTTTATCTCAAGTCCTGGTGCATCATTCGGTTCACTTTGGGATAATATTACAAGCATGTTGCTCGCAGATTATTTGCTGTTCGGTAGTGGACTCGTCGGTGTAATTATCGCCGGTGCAGCAATACGTTACTTAAGAAAAGCAGGATATACAATGTTTTAAATTATAGGAGGAATCACTTTGAATTTTACATATTTGAACAAGTATGAAATGACAGAAGGACCTGTAGTTATTGCACTGCCTAGCCATTTAAACCAACTCGATAACTTTGAGGAAGTCGATGCATTGCTCGGTGGTAGTTTAGAAGCAATGGTAAAAGAAAAAATATTAACGACGAAGCGTGGATCGATTTCATCGACTGGTGCAACGATTCAAACAGAATACAAAAAAGTGATTACAGTTGGTTTAGGTAATAAGAACGAACTGGGATATAAAGAAATGATCAGTGTATTTGCACACTTATTTAAACATTTAAGAAAAGAAAAAATTGATACTGCGCAAGTGTTACTCGATAGTTTTAGTTACGACAATGGTAATTTAGGTGAAGTACTTCCTGTTGCACTTTATATGGCTGTACATGAATTTGATTCATATAAATCAGATAAAAAACCGTACTATATTGATCAGTTAAACTTAACATTAACAAGCGCGCAAGATCTTGAGTCAGATATTGAAAGATATAAATATCTAGGTGAAGGGATTGCGCGTGCACGTGATTATAGTGAGACTCCGCCGAATCTTTTATATCCAGAAAACTTTGCTGAGCAAATCAATGCGGAGTTTAAAGATGTTGCGAATGTAACGGTTGAAGTAAAAGACGATAAAGTGCTTGAAGATGAAGGTTATGGATTAATCATGGCTGTGGGTAAAGCGTCGGTTCGTAAACCGAGATTGGTGACTTTAGAATACAAGCCTGAAAATCCTAAAAATGAATCACCGATTGCGCTTGTTGGTAAAGGGATTACGTACGATACAGGTGGTTACTCAATAAAAACTAAAAATGGTATGCCTGAAATGAAACGTGACATGAGTGGGGCAGCGAACGTTGTCGGTATGTTCCATGCAATTAGCAAGATGGAATTACCGGTTCACGTGGTAGCGGTGTTAGCACTCGCTGAAAACATGATCGATGGCAATGGTATGCGTCCAGATGATGTGTATACAGCACTGAGCGGTCATTCTGTAGAAATTAAAAATACTGATGCTGAAGGTCGTCTCGTGCTTGCAGATGCTGTGTTCCATGCAGCGCAATACACACCAGAGGTTATCATGGACTTTGCAACGTTAACAGGTGCAGTCGTTATGGCACTGAGCGGAGACAGAACAGGCGTATGGACGAACCAACCACGCACGTTTATAGAAGATGTGCTTGCAGTGTCAGATACAGTTGGGGAAGAGATGTGGCAGTTACCAATTTCGGAAATCGAAGAAGATAAAGTTAAAAAATCTGAGATCGCAGATATTACGAACCATTATCCAGCGCCAGGTGCGGCATCATTTGCAGCATGCTTCATTAAACAATTCGTCGATAGTAAGCCGTGGATTCACTTTGATATTGCAGGTACAGCTTCAACGGGTACAGGTTCTGAACTAGGTCCAAAAGGTGCGACGGGAACGCCAATTCGTACGATTGTTAAATATTTGGAGCAATACAAATAATGGATATCAATACGGGCCTTATTGAGTTCTTTGGAATTGAGGAAGTCAGTCGAGGTGAAGATACGCTCGTCATGAAGATGCCGGTTACTGAGCGCATTAAACAACCGGTCGGATTTGTTCATGGTGGGGCATATGTCGCACTTGCTGAAACTGTGGCGAGCTTAGGAGCATTTTATTCGATTGATTTAGATAAGTATTTAGCATTTGGCCAAGAGATTAATGCAAACCATGTGAGAGCAACGCGAGAAGGTGTGCTGTATGCATATGGCAAAACAATGCACAAAGGACGCACATCACAAGTTTGGATTGTCGATATTAAAAATGAACAAGGTCAACTGGTCTGTACTTCAAGATGTACAGTTGCAATCACAGAAAAACGATAAAAAAGAGTCAAACGATGAATTATTCATCGTTTGACTTTTTTAATGCCTGATATGAAGGTGCTGTATATTCTACTTCTTCAATACCTGATTCATCACGTTTAAGCTCATTTAAGATGGTTAACCGGTAAGGTTCGACATCCGAGTGGAAAGCACTACGTGAGACGACATGTGCAGCAACAGGTGCTGTTACAAATATAAATAGTATTGCTAAGAACAATTTTGCATCGATTAAGTTATCCATATACCAAAAATAGAAAAATGTACCGAGCATCATCATCATGACGCCGAGTGTTGAACTTTTTGACGCAGCATGTAATCTAGAGTAAACATCTGGTAATCGGACGACACCAACAGCTGCTACGACAGTGAAAAAGGTACCGCCAAGAATTAAAAATGAAATTAGACTAATCATCAGAATCTCTATCATTTTCAATCACCAAACCTTTCTCTAAGTATTTTGCGAATCCAATCGTAGCAATAAAAGCAAGAATTCCAATTAAGAGTATGACAACAGTTAAATACTGTGAATGAATCATCATCGAAATCAGTGCGATAAAACCCATTAAAAGTACACCAAGCGCATCTAGACTTAATACACGATCGTGAAGTGTCGGACCGACAACAATGCGGTACATCATGCCGAGCATAGCAAATGACAATACGAGAATGCTAAAGATTAAAACAACATCCAATACGGACTGTGCATTCATGATAACTTCACCTCTTCAATCACAGCTTCAAAATTCTTTTTAATTTTTTCAATTTCTGTATCTGCTTCTTCTAAATCCAAAGCGTGAACATACATCGTGCGTTGATCGTCACTGATTGCAACGATTACTGTTCCAGGTGTCAGTGTAATTAATGCCGAAAGCAGTGAGATTTCCCAATCAGCCTCTAAATCTGTAGGATATGCAAAGAATCCTGGGTGAATATCAATTTTAGGACTCAGCACGATACGCAAGACACTGAAGTTTGATTTGATGAGCTCGACTAAGAAAATTATTATTAATTTTAGAATTGCGTACACGCGTTTCATATAGAATCGACCGGGTAAAAAGCGTCGCATAATAAACACGACAACGATACCTAATGTGTATCCAACAAAGAAACCTGTCACCGTGAAGTTTGAGTTCATAAACATCCAAAGAAGTGCTAAAACGACGTTAATTAAAATTTGAACTGGCAATTATTGCACCTCCAGTAAATAACTTGAATACGATGCAGGGTCATAGAATGATTGGGCAGCCATTTCAAAGAGAGGATACAAGAAGTCTGCACTTAGCCCAAAGACGACTGCAATGACGACTAAACTGATTGCACTAAACATCATCTTATCCATCTTAACGTCTTTCAAACGATCGAAGTCCATATCTTCACCCCAGAAGACATTCATAAATACACGCATGATCGAGTAAAGGACGACTAGACTTGATAGCAACACAACGATTGCCGCGATGAACATCTGATTATCAAGTGCTGATTCTACGATAAACAACTTCCCATAGAAACCAGATAACGGCGGTACACCAGCGAGTGATAAACCGGCGATGAAAAATGTCCAACCGAGTACAGGATGTACTTTTATCAGTCCGCCAAGACGCTCAGAATTTGTCTCACCGGTACGGAAGATAATGACACCGATCAGTAAGAATAATGCCGCTTTGATTAACATATCGTGAATTAAGTAATACATCGCACCGATTGAACCAGCAGCATCCATAATCGCAAATCCAACTAAGATGACACCTACTGCGATGATAATGTTATAGATGATAACTTTCTTCATATCTAAGTATGCGAGTGCACCGATACAACCTGAAATAATCGTGAGCACTGCGAGGACTAAAATAATCGTTGACGTAAATTCAACATTATCGACAAAGAATAAGCTGAATGTACGAGCGATTGCGTATATACCAACCTTTGTTAACAATGCACCAAATAGCGCGAGTATTGGAACTGGTGGTGCCGCATAAGAGTTTGGTAGCCAAGAGTAAAGTGGGAACATACCAGCCTTTGTTGCAAAGACGAGTAAGAATACGATAGCGACGATTGTTAATCCTGTCGTATCGCCTTCATATGATGCGATCTTCATCTGCATGTCCGCCATGTTTAATGTTCCAGTGACCGAATAGAGATAGGCAAGACCTAAGACGAAGAAGTTCGACGACACTAAATTGATAAGTACATATTTAAATCCTTCGGGTAACTGGAGCTTCTCTCCACCTAAAGTGATTAATATGTAAGATGAAAGTAAAAATACTTCAAAGAATACGAACATATTAAATATATCGCCTGTTAAGAATGCACCATTTATACCTGTGAGCATAACCATGACCATCGCATAGAAGTAATATTTTTCACGAGGTTCACCAATTGATTGGAATGAGAACACCGTGATAAAGAAGACGATGATCGATGTCGTTAAAACGAGAATTGCAGCAACCATATCGATTACGACTGTAATACCGAACGGCGGTTCCCACCCACCAATATATGTCACATACATCCCGTTCTGATAGACGAAAAAGACTTGGTATGCCGAAACAATGATTAGTATGAGTCCACCAATTGCTGCGATGGCACGATGCTTAACCGGTCGTTTCCCGACCAACAGCATAATCACTGCCATGAAAAATGGCAACATAATAGGAATTAGGGGTAATATATTAGTCAGCATACGGGTCCCCCTTCATCTTCTCGATATCATTCGTACCGAGTTCTTTATAAATTCTAAGTGCCAACACTAAGATTATCGCTGTTAAGGCAAAGGCAATAACGATGGCCGTTAGAATCAATGCTTGTGGTAAAGGATCTGCATAAGCTTCTACATTCTCATCGAGAACGGGTACTGCACCACGTTTTAATTCACCCATCGTGAGAAACATCAGATGCACACCATGAGAAAAGATTGCTGTACCGAATATTATGCGTATGAGGTTTTTAGATAACATTAAGTACGCCGCTGCACCCATGAGTATTCCAGCAAGAATAATTGTAATAAGTTCCATCAGGCCTTCTCCTCCGCAACTAACGTAATAATGAGTAAACAAGCACCCATTACTGTTAAGAATACACCGATATCAAAAAGTACTGCTGTATGAAGTGAAAGTTCTTGTAAAATTGGCACTTCAACATATGTGAATTGGTGTTGGAAAAACGGTGTACCAAATAGAAACGATAGCGTTGGTACAACCCCTGCAAATACAAGTCCAAGTGTAATCATGAAGCGATAGTCTATCGGCATCATCTTATGCACCGTTTTACGGTCAAATGCAATGAGCAGCAAGACGACTGCGGATGCACCGAGTAGTCCACCAACGAATCCTCCACCTGGTGTATAGTGACCAGCGAAGAATAAGTTAAAGGCAAACATGACGATTAGAAAGAAAATTACTTTAGAAGCAAACTGTAAAAACACATCGTTCATCTGCCGACTAACTTTTTTATAACCGGCTCTCATCAATGTGCTCTTCATGATCATCACCTTCTTTCTTCGTATTAAGTCTAAGTCTCATCATGCTGTATACTCCAAGTCCAGCAATGGCGAATACAAGTGTTTCGAACAATGTATCAAATCCACGGAAGTCAACGAGAATTACGTTTACCATGTTTCCACCGGCAGCGAGGTCGTAAACGTTGTCGATATGGAATTGACTGATTGGATCAAACAATCGATTTGAATATGCGGAATAACCAATGATGATTGCCGTAAGTGCAACACCAACTGAAATGATTAAGTGTGGAATATTTAGTTTCACACTGTATTTATATGATTCTTTATCTGGCAACTTACTGAAAACGAGTAAAAAGATCGTCGTCGTTACTGTTTCGATAGCCAACTGTGTTAACCCGAGATCTGCGGAACGGAACATGACAAACAAGAGTGCCATAGAGAAACCGATAGATCCAAGTAAAATGAGAGCGACCATACGTGATTTCACGACCAATATTCCCGCAAGTGCAATGAGGATAATTGTGACAACTATCATTTCTTGTAATGTAATTGGTGAAGCAGTTCTAATATCGATTGCCATGCCGTTCACGATAAATGTATAAATGCTGACAATGACAAAGAATCCAAGTACGTATGCCAAGTAATGCGAGACATTGCCGTTTACAAACTTGTCATTTAACTGCTTAGATGAAATTCGGCTGTACACCAACCCACGGTCGTATAAGTAATTGAGCGTGAAATGTTCCTTGTGATATTCATAAATAAACATCCAGTGGTGTCTTGTCATGTAAAGCAGCGTACCTGAAACGATAATAAACACGGTTAACCATAAAGCCGGCGAGTCAAATCCATGCCAATGATAGATTTGAGTGTCGAGTGCAGTCGTTGTTCCGAGAATACCCATCGCTGCAGGATCAATAATTGTTTGTGACAGTATGTTCGGGAACAATCCAAAAACAATTACAAGTAGAGAGAGAATCAACGGAGACGCTAACATTAACCAAGGTGCTTCATGTGGTGTTTTCGGCGTATCTTCAGTTTCTTTACCTAAGAACACTTCTTTAAATAATATGACTGAGTAAATGAAAGTAAATATACTTCCGAATACTGCGAGTATTGGGAAGAGAATGCTGACATCACTTAAGAATGAAAAGTCTGCGTGACGAATATTGACCATCACTTCTAAGAACATCTCTTTCGATAAAAACCCGTTGAACGGTGGTAAACCAGCCATCGATGCTGCTGTTATTGCAGTCATTGTCCCGGTAATCGGCATAATTGTCATTAAACCACCGAGTCTCTTCAAGCTTCTTGTACCTGATTCATGATCGATGATACCGACCAACATGAACAATGCACCTTTGAATGTCGCGTGGTTAATCAAGTGGAAAACTGCAGCGACTATTGCTACGGTAAATAGCTCTTCCGCAGCACCTGTATGTACACCTAATGCGCCGAGACCGAGGAGTGACATAATCAGTCCGAGTTGTGAAACCGTAGAGAATGCGAGCATTGCTTTTAAGTCATCTTGTTTGACCGCATTGAACGATGCCCAAGCAAGTGTAATCAATCCGGTAAGTAAAATGAGCCACACCCAAAGTTCACTGAAAGCAAAGATTGGTGTGAATCGAGCAACAAGATAAAGCCCAGCTTTAACCATTGTTGCAGAGTGTAAATACGCGCTGACTGGCGTCGGTGCTTCCATCGCATCTGGCAACCAGATGTAGAATGGGAATTGCGCTGATTTAGTAAATGCGCCGAGTAAAATTAAGACGATTGCAATTGGTGCCAATTCACTCGCTTGAATTAGATCGACCTGTGCAATCATTTCTCGAATACTAAATGATCCTGTGATCAAATAGAGTGACAGGAAACCCCCGAGCATTAAAAATCCGCCGCCCATCGTGATGAGCATTGATTTTGTCGCACCGTATAATGAACGTTCACGGTTATACCAAAAAGCAATCAATAGGAAACTAGAAATCGATGTCAGTTCCCAGAATAAGTATAGGCCCAGTACATTATCATTTAAAACGACACCGAGCATGGCCGTCATAAAGATTAATAGATAGATATAAAAACTGGTTAAATCTTCTCGATGTGATAAGTACCCAATAGAGTAAAGTACGACTAGCGCGCCGATACCAGAAATTAAAATGGCAAACAGCAAGCCAAGACCATCTACATAAACATCAAAGTTTAAACCGATATTCGGCATGACGTTCATCGAATGATAGAGCACATCGTGGCGATTGACGTCCGGGATTAAAGTAAGGAAATAAATTACAATAAGCAATGGAACAGGTAGGACGAGCCAACCAGTATGTATTCTTTTTGAATATTTTTTTGATAGTCCAACGATAACTGCCGCTATGATGGGTAACAATATGGCTAAATGTATAAGTGTCACATGAGTCCCTCCTTTGTGATTAAGTAAAAATAGTAATATAGTATGATTATACATTAGATATGAAGGTAAATAAATGACATAAAAGATTTTTCCCCATCTTAAACTATGATAAAATATAAATTATCAACATTCACACAATATGCCTTGTCGTCATAAAATGTTCATATTTTTTGAATAGCATATTAGTGTTATAAATTAGGAGGAGAAACATGTCATTCTCACAATTAAATCAAGAAGTAAACGAAAACGAAGTAAAAGCAGTGATTCATACGAACCAAGGGGATATTACCGTTAAGTTATTTCCAGAAATTGCACCCAAAACTGTTGAAAACTTCGTTAAACTTTCTGAAGATAATTACTACAACGGTGTTATTTTCCACCGTGTTATCAAAGATTTCATGATCCAAGGTGGAGACCCAACTGGTACAGGTATGGGTGGAGAAAGCATCTACGGTGAAGCATTCGAAGATGAATTTTCTTTAGAAGCATTCAACTTATATGGTGCATTGTCTATGGCAAATGCAGGGCCAAATACGAACGGCTCTCAGTTCTTTATCGTTCAATTAAATCAAGTACCTGCTCAAATGATGTCACAGTTAGAAGGTGCGGGTTATCCTGCTGAAATCATTGAAGCGTATAGAAGTAAAGGTGGTACACCTTGGCTCGATCAGCGTCACACGGTCTTTGGTCATGTAATCGAAGGCATGGATGTCGTAGAGAAAATTGCAGCAGTTGAAGTCGGCGCACAAGACAAGCCTGTTGAAGATGTTGTCATCGAACGTGTGACAATAGAAAAATAATGTTAACAATTCCGTCATCTTAATGTTGACCATAAACCGAGAATATTTGATATAATTTTATCGGTAAAGGGTGTGATATACAATGATGGAATTTCTTTATTTTCCTCAGGATAGAACAGAATATATACCAGCAGTAATCATATTGCTGCTAGTGCTCATCGCAGCTATGGTTGCCGTCTATTTCATTAAGAAGCATTCCGCGAAACAAGAAGATAAATTAAGAGAATTTGAAGCGCGTGTCATGGCACAGATAGACAAAGAAGAATCGAATAAGTCTAAGAATAACGGCGTAAAATAAGACGTCGTTATTTTTATATATTGGATCATATAAACATCACGACAATGTTTATAGCGAGTGTTCATTAAATATGATAGAATTGATTTGCAATTCCTATTATATAGGGGTGAACCTATGGCAAAACATTACCGCGTTGGCCAATTTGTAAAAGTTAAAGTAACCGGTATCCAGTCATATGGTGCTTTTGTCAAAACCCCAGATAATCGAGAAGGATTAATTCACATCTCAGAAGTCATGGATGATTATGTCCATGATGTCGGTCAGTTTCTTACAAAAGGACAGATAGTCAAAGCAAAAATCATCAGTATTGAAGATGATGAAAAATTAAACTTAACGCTCAAGGAAAATGAGTATTTCAAAAATGAAGAGCGTCAAAAAGCAAAGAAGTCCGTATTAGACTTGATCAAAGAGACAGAAGAATATGGGTTTGAATCGCTAGCACAAAAGATGCCAGGTTGGATCCAGGAAGCAAAGGCAAATATGCGAAACGAACAAGGTAGATGAGTATTAAAAGGACACGGTAATCGTGTCCTTTTTTGTGTTTTTATACGTTACAGTGCATACGCTTTCAGTCTATGTTTCACAAGAGTTTCTCAATATTTTAAAAGCTTGAAAAATTGTCGCATTTTGTTCATTATATAAGGTGAGCAAAAATTTATAAGGAGGATTCATTATTATGATTCCATACAAGCACGAACCATTTAAAGATTATACGCTAGAGGAGAACCGTCAGAAAGTCGCTGAAGGTTTCGATTTAGTTAAATCGTACCTTGGTCAAGAATATCCATTAATCATTGACGGTAAACGCGTGAAATCTGATGAAGAGCTAAGCAGATCTTATAACCCAGCAGATAAGGACGAGACGATTGGTCACGTACATCAAGCGGGTCAAAAAGAAGCAGATAAAGCGATGGAAGCAGCGAAAAAAGCTTTTGAATCATGGAGAAAATACTCATTCGAGTATCGCTCAGATGTACTCTTCAAAGCAGCTGAAATCATTCGTAAAAGACGCTTCGAGTTCGTTGCGCATTTAGGTAAAGAAGCGGGTAAACCGTGGAAAGAAGCTGACGTAGAAGTCGCAGAAGCAATTGACTTCTTAGAATATTATGGTCGTCAAAACTTAACATTAAAAGATGGACAGCATGTTGAGTCACGTCCAGGTGAATATAACCAATTTGATTACATTCCACTTGGTGTTGGTTTCGTTATCTCACCTTGGAACTTCTCATTTGCAATTATGGCGGGTACAACTGTTGCAGCGATGGTGGCAGGTAACACAGTATTGCTCAAACCATCATCACGAACGCCAATCATTGCATACAAGTTCATTGAAGTATTAGAAGAAGCGGGCATGCCAAACGGTGTTGTTAACTATATTCCTGGTTCATCTAGAAATATCGGTGACTATTTAGTAGAACACAAAGACACTGCATTCGTATCATTTACTGGTTCAAGAGATGTCGGTGTAAGAATTTACGAAAAAGCAGCAATCGTTCAAGAAGGTCAGCTTAACTTGAAACGTGTGATCGCTGAAATGGGCGGTAAAGATACAATCGTTGTTGACAGTGACGCAGACTTAGAGTTAGCTGCAGATGCAATTGTTCAATCTGCATTTGGTTTCACAGGTCAAAAATGTTCAGCATGTTCACGTGTTATTGCACTTGAAGACATTCATGATGAATTATTAGAAAGAGTTGTTGCAAAAACGAAAGAATTATCAGTAGGTAACCCTGAAACTGATATTTATATGGGTCCAGTTATCGACCAATCTTCTTTAGATAAAATCGAGAAATATATCGAAATTGGTAAAGAAGAAGGTAAGCTTGAAGTCGGTGGTACAATCGACAACGAAGTTGGACACTTTGCATATCCGACAGTATTCTCTGGCCTTAAGCATAATGACCGCGTTATGCAAGAAGAAATCTTTGGTCCTGTTGTCGGTTTCGCTACTGCGAAAACATTTGACCAAGCGATTGAATTTGCGAACGATACGGACTACGGTTTAACAGGTGCTGTAATTACGAAGAGCCGTGATCATATCGAACAAGCGAGACGTGACTTCCATGTTGGTAACTTATACTTCAACCGTGGATGTACAGCTGCAATCGTTGGTTACCAACCATTCGGTGGCTTCAAGATGTCAGGTACAGACTCTAAAGCTGGTGGACCAGACTACTTACTACTTCACATGCAAGGTAAAACGACGTCAGAAATGTTCTAAACCCGCATTAAAATAATATATTCATCATAAAACTCGGGTGTATGCCCGAGTTTTCAAACAGAAAGGAAGGTCTACATGACTGAAACCAATCGAATAATTGAACTCACAGAAAAGTATGGTGCTAACAACTACAATCCACTGCCAATCGTTATATCTGAAGCAGAAGGCGTGTGGGTACATGACCCAGATGGCAATAAATATTTAGATATGTTAGCTGCATACTCAGCAGTAAACCAAGGACATAGACATCCTAAGATTATTCAAGCGTTAAAAGATCAAGCAGATCGTGCGACTTTAACTTCACGTGCTTTCCATAACGATCAGTTAGGTGCATGGTATGAAAAAGTTTGTCAATTATCTGGTATGGAAATGGCGTTACCAATCAACACAGGCGCAGAAGCTGTAGAAACAGCGATGAAAGCAGCTCGTCGTTGGGCATATGATGTAAAAGGTGTCGAAAACAATAAAGCTGAAATCATCGCAATGAACGGTAACTTCCATGGTAGAACATTGGGTGCGACTTCTTTATCTTCTGAAGCGACATACCGTCGTGGTTATGGACCTTTACTAGACGGGATAAACCTCGTCGACTATGGTGATATTGAACAGATTAAAGCAGCGATCAATGATAATACTGCAGCAGTGCTTTTAGAACCAATTCAAGGTGAGGCTGGAATTATCATCCCTGAAGATGGATTCTTAAAAGAGTTGCGTCAAGTATGTGATGAAAACAACGTGTTATTCATTGCAGATGAAATTCAAGCGGGGCTTGGACGAACTGGTAAAATGTTCGCAACAGAATGGGAAGACGTAAAACCAGATATGTACATCTTAGGTAAAGCATTAGGTGGGGGCGTATTCCCAATTTCATGTGTTTTATCTTCAAGAGAAGTATTAGGTGTATTTAACCCAGGTTCACACGGATCAACATTTGGTGGTAACCCGTTAGCATGTGCAGTGTCAATCGCAGCATTAGACGTGTTAGAAGAAGAAAACTTAATTGAACGTGCACAAGAGTTAGGTAAATATTTCATGGATGAGTTAAGAAAGATTGATAATCCTTCAATCGTAGAAGTCCGTGGTAAAGGATTATTCATCGGGGTTGAATTGAATCATGAAGCAAGACCTTACTGTGAAGCACTGAAAGAGGAAGGCGTACTTTGTAAAGAAACACATCGCACGGTTATCCGTTTTGCACCTCCTCTGACAATCACGAAAGAAGAGCTTGATTGGGCATTAGAAAAAGTACGTAAAGTACTTACAAAATAGTCGATTCAAACAATCGTGTTTATGTTACAATAGCGTTAAAATAAGTATCATAAAATGAGGCGGATGAAATATGTCAGAAAATTCTAATCTTGTGACGTCAACACAAGGAATTATCAAAGAAGCACTAGACAAACTTGGTTTTGATCAAGGCATGTATGAGCTGATTAAAGAACCGATGCGCTTGTTAAAAGTACGCATTCCGGTGCGTATGGACGATGGTACAGTAAAAGTATTTACAGGTTACCGTGCACAGCACAATGATGCAGTTGGTCCAACTAAAGGTGGCGTGCGTTTCCACCCAGATGTTACAGAAGATGATGTCGTAGCGTTATCGATGTGGATGACATTAAAAGCAGGTATCGTCAACCTACCTTACGGTGGGGGTAAAGGTGGTATCGTCTGTGATCCACGTGAGATGAGCATCGGTGAAGTCGAGCGACTGAGCCGTGGTTACGTGCGTGCAATTTCTCAAATTGTCGGACCGACAAAAGATATTCCAGCACCAGACGTGTTTACGAATGCTCAGATTATGGCATGGATGATGGATGAATACAGCGCGATTGATGAGTATAACTCACCTGGGTTTATCACGGGTAAACCACTTGTTCTCGGAGGAAGTCAAGGACGCGACAAAGCAACTGCAATGGGCGTTGTCATTTGTTTAGAACAAGCATTAGAAAAACGCGGTAAGACAATCGAAGGTTCACGCGTTGTTATCCAAGGATTCGGTAACGCGGGTAGTTTCCTTTCTAAAATCCTTTCAGACAGAGGCGCGAAAATTATTGGTATCTCAGATGCCCATGCGGCATTACACGATCCAAATGGATTAGACATCGATTACTTGTTAGACCGTCGTGATAGTTTTGGTATGGTAACAAACTTATTCGAAGATACAATTACAAACCAAGAATTGTTAGAATTAGATTGTGATGTACTTATCCCTGCTGCGATTGCGAACCAGATTACTGGAGATAACGCAGCAAACGTTAAAGCAGATATTCTGTGTGAAGCGGCAAACGGACCTACAACTGCAGAAGCAACTAAGATTTTAAACGATAAAGGTACTTTAATCGTACCTGACGTTCTTGCATCAGCAGGTGGGGTAACAGTATCGTACTTCGAGTGGGTTCAGAATAACCAAGGTTATTACTGGGGCGAGGAAGAAGTAAATACGAAGATGACTGAGATTCTTATCAAAGCATTCGATGATATTTATGAACTCAGCCAATCACGCCGTGTAGACATGCGTTTAGCAGCATACATCATCGGTATCAAGCGTACTGCAGAAGCAAGCAGATACCGTGGATGGGCGTAAGTTGATTTTTGATATTTGATTTTGAATGATATGTAGTGTGGGGCCTGTGTTTGTGGGGTCCTGAAATAAATAGTATAGAGAACGGCCTTGGAATCAATTTTGGGATTCCGGGGTCGTATTTTTGTTGGTATTTTGTAGATAGGAGTGTTGTTTGAATTTCTAGTTCGGAATGGTGGGTGTGCGTCATATCGAAATTTTAGGAGTTGCCGCACACTTGGGTCTTTGAACTGTGCGTCAGCTCGGATTTTTCGGAGTTGCCGCACACTTT
>NZ_FOIT01000003.1:177212-234243 GCF_900110815.1 Aliicoccus persicus
GGAGTTGCCGCACACTTGGGTCTTTGAACTGTGCGTCAGCTCGGATTTTTCAGAGTTGCCGCACACTTTGGACTTCGAACTGTGCGTCAGTCCGGGAAAATATGAGCTGAATACACTTTACGTTCCAATGAGAGTCGCTCACTGACACGCAGATGGAAAAAATAATCCTGTGTTACTGATCTTTATCTCGTGAGGAACAGTAACCGACAAAAGTGTTCCACAACCCTTGATTTTTTCCTATGAGGAACACTTCACAACTAAAATTGTTCCACAGCTACCGATTTCAGCTACCCGTGGAACCCCAACCACCTCAACCCCAAGCACTTATCACAATATATCCATTGATTAAACGACAAAACATTCTTAAAATAGAATATAGATAGTAGTGGAGGGATTTTATGAGTCATATTAGATTGGATATTACAAATGTACGTGATTACTTAAATATTGAAGAAATTGAAAATCTTGAGCCATTCGTGCGCACGACTGAAACGATGATTCAAGATAAGTCGGGTCCTGGCCATGAATTTTTAGGATGGGTAGATCAACCTTCTAATCATGACAAAGATGAGCTCAACAGAATTAAAAATGCAGTCGATAAAATTCACAGTGATTCTGAAGTTCTAGTCGTCATCGGTATCGGCGGTTCTTACCTCGGTGCAAAATCAGCAATAGAAATGCTGTCACCAACGTTTAAAAAGCAAAATACCGAAGTGATATTTGCCGGTCACCAACTATCAAGTCATTATTTAAATGAACTGATGGAATACGTAAAGGACAAGAAGTTCTCAATCAACGTCATTTCGAAATCTGGAACGACGACTGAGCCTGCGATTGCGTTCCGTCTCTTCAAAAAGCTATTAGAGGAAACGCATGATGATGCAGACTCACGTATCTATGTAACAACCGATAAAGAAAAAGGTGCCTTAAATGAGCTCGCATCAAAGAAAGGGTACGAGATGTTTGTTGTGCCGGATGACATCGGCGGACGCTATTCTGTACTAACTGCCGTCGGTCTCTTACCGATTTTAGCGGCGGGCATCGACATTGATGAGATGCTAGATGGCGCCGCGGCAGCAGCAATAGATACACAAGAAACAACATTAAAAGATAACCATGCGTATGTGTACGCGATTATTCGTAATATTTTATACAACAAGGGCTATCAGACTGAAATGCTTGTCAACTATGAGCCGCGCTTACAGTATTTAAGCGAATGGTGGAAACAACTCTTCGGTGAAAGTGAAGGTAAAGATTATAAAGGCATTATGCCGCACAGTGCCAACTTCACAACTGACTTGCACTCTCTCGGTCAGTATATTCAAGAAGGTAGACGCTCGCTATTTGAAACAGTTATTCAAGTAGACGAACCGCTCAGTGACATCACGATCGAAGCGGATGAAGATAATTTGGATAAACTGAATTACCTCACAGGCATGACTATTTCCGAAGTTAATCAACGTGCTTTGGAAGGCACGGTGCTCGCGCATGTCGATGGTGGTGTACCAAACCTTATTATTAAAATACCAAAACTGGATGCATACACGTATGGATATCTCACGTACTTCTTCATGAAAGCTTGTGCAATCAGCGGATACTTACTCGGTGTAAATCCATTTGACCAGCCTGGTGTTGAGGCATACAAAACGAACATGTTTGCACTTTTAAACAAGCCTGGATTTGAAGCGCTTCATGATGAATTAAATGACAGACTCTCTTAAAGTGTTATATAATCGTAATGCATTGTTTTTTAGTTTAATGGGAAAAAAAGGTGAATGAGATGCTTGATTATTTACGACATTTGATGACAGAAGAAGGAATGACTGAATTGTTTCAAACATTTGAAGCATTTGGTGTATTTTCAGGATTCTTTTTAGTTTTATTGGAATCATTTATTCCGATCCTACCTCTTTTTGTTATTGTCGTATTGAATATCAACTCATTCGGTTTTATCCTCGGATTTTTAATCAGTTACTCAGCGACAGTTACCGGAAGTTATTTGCTTTTCACGGTTATACGAAAGCTATTCAGACGTCGTGCGCAACAATACATTAGAAAACGTCGTCAACTGCGCAAGTGGTTGGATTTCTTAAACAGAAATAGTTTTGTTTTCTTGTTTATAATGTTGGCATTGCCATTTACACCGACGTCGCTGATGAACGTGCTCGCTGCCATTGCGGATATAAAGCGCGTGGCTTATTTATATATCTTGCTCGGTGCTAAGTTATTTATGATATTATCCATGGCAGCTGTCGGCTATGATGTTGCTGGATTTTTCAGTTCACCATCGCGATTGATATTATCAGCATTATTGCTTGTAGCGCTGTACTTTATCTCGAAGTGGTATCAGCAATATGTAAGAAAAAAGATACAAGGATAGGAACAGTATGAAAAAGACAATCATAGAATGGACAATTTCAATAGGACTCGCGGTTGTGCTTGTTTTTGTTATCAAAACTTTTGTTTTTGATACGTTTAGAGTGGACGGCTCGAGTATGAATGAGACGTTTCAAGATGGTGACCGCGTCATTGTGAATAAGTTTATGAACTTTTTTAAAGATGAATATGACACAGGTGATGTCGTCGTATTTCATGCAAACAGCGAAGATCTACATATCAAGCGTGTGATCGGTACGCCTGGAGATACGGTACGTGTTGAAGATAATGAACTCATCATAAATGACGAAGTGTACGTTGAACCATATATTGATCATCCATTTGGTTTGCGGACCCATGAATACTTAGTGTCTGATCTTAATGGTGAAGAAATTCCGGAAGATAAGTATATTATGATCGGTGATAATCGTACGAATAGTCGTGATAGTAGACATTATGGTTTGGTAGATAGAGAAGCAATTATCGGTGAAGTCGTGCTCAGAATTTGGCCGCTTAGTACATTTACATACAATTTTAAATAAAGAAATTTTGAGGTGTCTCGTGTGAAGAAAGAGTTAATCGAATGGGGGATTACAATACTCATTGCAGCAGTAATCGTGATTGTAGTCAGAACATTTTTATTTGATTCATTTAAAGTCGATGGTCATAGCATGGATCCAACATTTAAAGATGGTGATCGTGTGATCGTCAATAAAATACAAGATCGATTTACCGACTATGAAAATGGCGATTTAATCGTCTTCCGTTCAGAAGAGGGGCCACCTTATGTAAAACGAATTATTGGAATTCCTGGAGATACTGTCATGATGGAAGATAAGCTCGTCTATGTGAATGGCGAGCCAATTAATGAAACATACGTTTACTATACAAATGACTCATATATGGATGATTTCACGCTTGAAGATTTAGGTGTAGATGGTGAAGAAATCCCAGAAGATGAGTATTTAGTACTGGGCGATAACCGACCGCTCAGCCGAGACAGTCGTGATTTCGGTTTAATTGAAAGAGAAAGTATTATCGGTGAAGTTCAACTTAGATTTTGGCCATTGAATCAAATGACAGTCAATTTTAACTAAACATAAGCATTCCACGCATATTATCTGTGGAATGCTTTTTTACAATATTGAGGTGACATGATGGGAACAATTGAATTTTGGACAGGTCGTAGTGGTGTCGGTAAATCACAGCGAATGTTTAATGAAATTTTTGAAGAGAATAAAGAGTCACCACTCGGTCCATACATATATATCATTACGCCAACACAAAACACTTTGCGATATGAAACGGAACTGACACAACATGAACTAGGCGGTAGTATGCGGACTGGCGTGTTTAGTTTCAACCGTTTTATTTGGCATGTGATGAACGAAATGGTTTTTGAGAGAAAAGACAGTGTTTCTGATCATTCGCAAATATTATTACTGTTCCAAATTATGAATGAGCTGAATGAGGCGGGACGTCTACAATACTTTAAAGATACGGCAAATGAACTAGATTTTAGTTCGAAGGTGCTCGACATGATTAAAGAGCTAATCCGGTATAACGTAAGTGCGGACATGCTTAAAGAAGTAGATTATTCACATCAATCCACACAAGATAAAATGCACGACGTCATCTTGATTTATGAAGCATTTCAAAAAAGAACAGAAGCGCTGAATATTGAAAACTTTAATATGAATCAGCAGTTGATCGAAATATTACAGAGCGGACAAGTATTGAACACAATTCAAGATGCGACAATTTACATCGACGGTTTCCACAACTTTACGGAAAGTGAAATCCAGTTGATTGTTGAGCTGTCGAAACATGTAAAGAAAGTGACGATTTTGCTTTTACATCTAGACGTGTCACAACAACCTGAGCTATTTAGAAAAACTAACTTCGTCATCGAACGCATTCGTGAATTAACCGGAAACATAAAAGTAACCGTCATTGCAGAAGAGACGCACCGTGCAAAGACTGCAGGGTTAGTTCAGCTTGAAGCACGCTTGCTCGAAGATAAACCGCTCACAAATTACGAAGGTTTATCGTTTATTCACGCACAAAATGTGAATCAAGAGATGACTGAAGTTGCGAGACAAATTGAGCATTTAACATATACACATGATGCCAATTACTCAGAGATTGCCGTACTTTATCGGGATGCTGAAATGTTACCCGCGTTACGTGCAAGTTTTGAACGCTTTAACATTAACTATCAGTTCGATGTGAAAGTTCCGATGTATCGCCATCCATTTATAAAGTTCATTTTGGCATTGCTTGATTGTTACCAAAATGAATTCAATCAAAAGTCATTTATTAATCTGTTAAAGCTCGGGTTTTTAACCGATAAAAAAGACCTACCACTCATCTACACGTTGGAAAATTTAATCTTAGAGCGTGGCTTAACAGGGCAAGCGTTGCGTGATGATCGATACTTCGGTGGTACGCGAACGATAAATGAAGATGGGGATGAAATATATTCATTTGAAGATGCAGAGATGGCTGCATGCATTGAGTTAAAAAATAATGTCATTGAACTATTGGACAACCTGTACGAGTTGTTTGATGACGAGATGAATGCTGTTGATTTTGCAGAGGCTATTTATAACTTTTTAGAAACAGAAGGCATCCATGAGCAGTTAAATGAAACGCTGGATGACTTGGTTGAAGAAGACCCACTGCGTCACAGTGAGACAGTTCAAGCATATCGTTTATTGGTAAAATTGCTTGATGATTTCGTGCGTTTATTTAAAGATGAAGTGCTCGATGTAGACGTATTGATTGAGGCATTCACCGAAGCGATAATAAATTCACAGTTTAACTTGTTGCCTGCAACAATTGACCAAGTGACAGTCGGTAACATGGATCTAGCAAAAGTTGAAAATAAGAAGTATGTCTTTCTCGTCGGGATGACACAAGAAAATATACCGACGGATTCACGAGACACAAATGTTTTATCCGATAGAGAGAAAGAAGATTTTAGAGCACATAATATACAGTTTTCGCCAACATCGACGGAGCTATCGAATGATGAACGATTCGTATTCTACCATGCAGTAACAAGAGCGACTCACGGATTATTCATCAGCTGGTCGGATTATAACAGCAATGGTGAGTTGACGAAAGTCAGCCCATTCGTCTCACAGTTAATGCCAAATAAAAACACAAATGTATTGAATTATAATTTCCACCGCGTCTCTGAATACAATTTACAACCGAGTCGCTTACTATCATCGATTGAGACTGTGATACCAGAAGTGTACGGAAAGCTTGAGCGATTAGTGGGAGAATTAAAAACAATAAATAAGAAATTTTCAGAGCTCCAAGCAGATACAGGCATTGTCCAAATTAACTCGCAGTGGCTAAGAATTTTAAGATTGCTGCAAGACGATGACATACAAATTGCAGGATCTCATACATTCAATGAAATCATGAGTTATTTAACATACAAAAATATCTCACAGCAATTGGATATAGATGTGGCTGAAGCACTCTATAAAAAACCGATGCATGCAAGTGTGTCCCGGTTTGAATCGTTTAATCGCTGCCAGTTCCAACACTTTTCCAACTACGGATTAAAGCTTAAAGTGAGACAACCCTATGCGATTGAATCACTCGATACCGGCGTGCTCATTCATGATTCACTCGAGATGTTATATGAAGAACATGACCGCATGTTATCAAACATAGAAGATGAACATCTCGAAGGTGTGATTACAGACATCGTTGACCGTGCCGCAAAGCGTATCTCTTTCGATATTTTTGATCGCAGCGTCATCAATCAAATGATAAAAAAGCATACATCAGAGCGCATTTTCAATGTCGCACGATTTTTAAAAGCGATGGAACCGCTCAGTGGTTATGAAACGGCAGAGGTCGAGCTCTCATTTGGTATGGGTGATACAAGATTTCCTGCCTTAAAGCTCACGTCTAAAGATGATCATGAAATTAACTTGCGCGGTAAAATTGACCGTGTTGAAATGTTTACGGACGATACGCTCGCATATGTCAACATCATTGACTATAAATCGAGTGGACGTGGTGTAAATAAACAAGACGTACTCATCGGTGTCGAGATGCAGCTCCTCACGTATATGTACTATGTATTGAATCACTATAAGGCAGATGCAACATTGATACCAAATAGTCTCTTGTATTATCCGGTGAAAAAACCGCGTCTCAGCGATAGTTTCAATCTGATGGATGAAGGGGCAGAGCAACTTGTATTTAAAGAGTTAAGACCGGATGGGATGTTCGTCGCGAACTCACAATTGCTTGAAGACAACGATAGTCTTGCTAACATGGTGAAACCAAATGCCCGACTGCCTGAGTTTATGCCATTTCGTTTAACGAAAGATGACTCGACGATTCACGGAAGTGAATTCAAATCTAAATTCGTTTCTACCGATGTGCTGAAGCGGTATATGGATGAAGTCATAAATAATTACAAAAATGTTACGGATAATATTTATAAAGGGCACACAAAGATCAATCCGCTTGAACCAAGAACAACGAGTGGTCAGTTACCGTGTTCAATGTGTGATTTCCAAAACGCATGTCGCATAGATCCTGTAATGGATCAGCATTTAAGACGTCCTTACGATGTGGACAAACATACGGTGGCTCAGTTTGAAGAGGATATGAAAGGAGATGCATGATGAGTATTAAGTTTACTGAAAATCAACAATCTGCAATATATACAAAAAATACAGATATACTCGTTGCAGCTGCAGCAGGATCCGGTAAAACAGCTGTACTCGTCGAGCGCATCATCCAAAATATTCTTGCAAAAATGAACGGTGATGATGGAATCGAAATTGATGAGCTGCTCGTTGCGACATTTACGAATGCGAGCGCACGTGACATGAAGGATAAAATCGAACGTGCCTTGCGCGAGCGTCTCGCAAGCAGTGAAGATGTGGTGACTCTTAATTATTTAAATGAACAGTTGCTGAAGATGAACAAAGCACATATCTCAACATTGCACAGTTTCTGTTTGTATTTAATTCAAAATCATTATCAACTGATCGGATTGACACCAAATGTTCGCACCGTCGATACGATAGAAGGCGAATTACTGCTCGAACAAGTGATAAAAACAACGATTGAACGTAAATTGAAGTCTGATGACGCAGCATTTACGTCACTCACACGTGTCTTCTTGGGCAATAATGATATCAATTCATTGATGGAAATTGTCAAATCGGCATACCGCAATGCAATTGCAAACTCGGATGTCGATGCATTTTTAAACAACATGAAAGATGAATACATCGATGATACTTTTTTAGATGATTTAAACACACGCTATTACAAACATCTTGACGATATCGTCAGTGCAATGGCATCAAGCTTACAACGTATAAATGAACATTTTGACCATCCGTCGGTTGCTGAAGATTACGAACAACATGAAAAACATCGGATATTCAATAATGTAAAGAAAAAAATCGGTAAGATGAATGATGAACTCACCTTAATAAAAGCAGAACTTCAAGATGAAAATTTAAAGACGAAAAGACTTACAGAGTTTAGCGCGGCAGACCTAAGTAATTTTGAAAACTATATCGACATGATGAATCCTTCAAAATCGATCATTATCAGTACTGCGAATTTATATACTAAGCTTCTCAGTACATTCACATCATCATTCATTCAATCGAGAAATGATTATCGTGATGACCTAAGACACATGAATCCGATGCGCAATGCATTCATTGATCTTGTGATTACAGTTAAAGATGAATTCATTAAACAAAAGCGTCGCATGGGTGTCATAGATTTCAATGATTACGAGCATCTTGCTTTAGAGATACTTACTCACAATGACGTGAGAGAAATGTATCAGAATAAATTCAAAGAAATCATGATCGATGAGTATCAGGATACGAACCCAGCACAAGAAGCGATTATTGCACGCATGAAGTCACCGTCTAATAATAACTACCTGTTTATGGTCGGTGATGTAAAGCAATCCATCTATAAATTTAGACAGGCAGACCCAACGATTTTTATCGATAAATTTAAACGCTATCAATCGACAGATGACGGCACATTGATTACTTTGAATAACAATTTCCGATCATCATACGGCGTCATTAACTTAACGAATCGTGTGTTTGAACGCATTATGGATGAGTCGGTTGGGGATGTAACATATGACGAGACGCAAGCGCTTATTTACAGTAAAAATAGCGACAGTAACTCTGAGGATCATGCGTTTATAGAAAACTATACGCAAACAGATGAAATTCCGAATTTTAAAGAACATTACGTCGTCGAGCGTATTAAAATGCTGAAAGAAAGTGGCGAAAAATATAAAGATATCGTCTTGTTAACCCGAGCAAAAACACATCATATAGAACTTCAACAGCTCTTGAGAAAGTACGACATACCGTCGCATATTGAATCAGATAAAGGCTATTTTGAAAGCACTGAAATTCGTACGATAAAAAGCATACTGCACGTCATTGATAACCCGTTGCAGGATGATCATCTTGTCGGTGTAATGCGCTTGCCGTACTTTGATTTTGATGTAAATGAAATTTCAAAGATCAGAGCTAGTAGCGAGCATATGTATTTGTATGAAGCACTATCCGAATATAAAAATAATTTCGATGATGCACTTGCGAATCGAATTGAGCAGTTTATTTCACGTGTTGAATATTTCCGTACAGAATCACAATATTTAAGTGTGCATGAATTAATTGAGTTAGTCTATCGTGAAATCCGACTCACTGAGTTTTTCAGTGCGATGTACAATGGAGAAGTAAGAAAAGCGAACTTGCATCAATTCCAGCATCAGGCACGACTGTTTGAAGCGAGACGTCACATCACATTATTTGAGTTTTTAAGTTATATCAATGAGCTGCTAGACGAAGATAAAGACATGGGTGAGACGTCAATACTCACCGAATCTGATGATGTTGTCCGCATCATGACGATCCACAAGTCAAAAGGGCTCGAGTTTAAAAATGTCATTTACTATCACATAGAAAAAGATATCGTCAATCCGCAGCGCAGTGAGCCGAGTATACACTTGCACAACACATATGGACTTGCGGTGAAAACATTTGATGCAGAAGATAACACGATGCTCCGCAATATGCACTCAGTGTTGCTAGCAGATACGATGAAAGAAGAGTTATACAGCGAAGAAATCAGACTGATGTATGTGGCGTTTACACGTGCAGAAGAGCGTTTAATTCTACCGCTCAACCATAAAAAAGATCATTCGCTTAAATACAGTGTCGATCCTAATCAATTGGTTATTGAGAGAAACATTCGTTTGAACTTACAGAGTTTCAAAGATTATTTAACACCAATAGGGAAATATTTAAGAAGTAAAGATGGACGCAATGAAGTGCGAGATGGCATCGTAATAGAACCTCAAATTGATATAGAGAATCTTAAAAACGATGATGAAGAGGAAGTGCGTTTATCGTCGAAAGAAATTTTAGATGACATTGTTGATACATTGCCACATATTTCGCAAGATGATGCACTTAAAGACCGTATAATGTATGAGTATGTGAGTCCGGATGGATTAGATAAGAAAGTCTTTAAAGAATCAGTCACTGAGATTAAAAGACGTCATGAAGTCCTACCAGATGAAGCGGCACCACGTCAGTTCAATCGCACATCACAACTGCCAACACCTGTATTTGTTGAAGAGAAAGCACAGGCAACAACGCTTGGTACGTGGATGCATGAATGGATGATGCTCGTTATCAAATATGCGGATGATATATCAAGTTCAGACGATAAAAAGTCAACATTATCAAAGCTGTTCGATGATCATGGATTATCAGAACGCATTAATTCATCTCAAAAATTTCAGTTTATCAATAATGCACTGAAATTTATGACGGATGCATCGATTCTCTCACTGCTAGATCATCGACTGGCGATATATACAGAACGCCCGTTCATCATGAATCAGCGTGCAATCGGTGAGGAAGTAGTGCCCGAACAGATGGTACAGGGAATCATTGATTTAATTATTGAAACAGATGACGCATGTACAATCATTGATTACAAGACAGACTATATTGATGATAAAATAAATGAGGACATGCTGATATTACGTTATTACAAACAAATTCAGCTCTATAAGCGGTCTTTGGAAAAATTAGTCGGCGATAAAAAGCCGATTCACGCATACTTATATTACTTTAATTGGAAAGGTGGCGCGATAAAAGTCGATGTTTAACAAACGATTTATAAAACTGTCACTTGCCTTCGCGCTTTTATTGTTACTTTTATTAAATGGTTTACATTATATGATGCCTTACAGTGTCATCAACCCATATGAATACTTTCAATCGAGCGAGCGCTCATTATACCAAGTGTTAAGTATATTTATTGGGGGAACGACTGTTACACTTGTTGCGATCATTATTGGCTACGCAATGAGTTATGTCGGTGGATCAAAACCATTTCGACTGTTCAAGACGGGCGGAGTACTCTTGATCGGTTCAATGTTAATTGCGATTTTCATATTCGGATTTGAACAGTTTCCATATATTTTATTTGCTGCACTTATCGCCGTGTTTTTCATACGGAGTCATTGGATGCTACTGCTCGTATCGAGTACGATCATTTATATTTTGTATATCATGTCGAGCATTTTGCCAAGCTATTTATCGACAGTCGTTTCAAACTACGATGTGATCTACTCAGCGATACAAGAAATCACTGAATACACACGTGTTTTTTCATCCACAGACTATTTCGCGATTCTAGCATTGAATACATCACTACTCACAGACAATTTCTTCTCGGCAATGTATGCGTCATTGTTCACAGTGTTGCCGTGGATACTCGTGGGTATGTTTGCACATAAATTGAGAATTGATGAGGTCATTGAAGAACATACAATGATGTCTTTCATATTGTTTGCAACATTGGTTAGCTCCAGCATTGCACTCAAGTTGATTCAAATGTTTGCACTTGGTTCTTATAGTGGAAATCTTATTTCTGATAATATTGCCGGACCATTGCTTGCCATCAGTTATTTTCTGTTAATCGCGTTTATCGTTAAAGTGTTGCCGGAGCGAATGACTTATCCGTTTGAAACACTCGGAAAATATGTTTTATCTGCGTACTTGCTGTCACATATTGCAAACTTCTTTATTTACTATGGCGTAGGTTTTTCTATGTATGGTGAAGTGTCGCTCTTACAATCAATCATAACGACGTTGATCATTTTTGTTGTATTGCTTGTTCTTGCGAATATCGCAGAGCGATATAAAATCACAATGTTAGAAAAATATATTTTTAAAGATTATTAAAGGTCAATTGTATGATGTTTTTGTTATAATGTATTAAAGCGAAAAGAGGGATGATATGAAATTTTTAACATTCATGCACGATGAAAAGACATATTATGGTGTTAAAGTAAAACGTGAAGATAAGGCTTGGGTATTGCCTAAGTTATTTGAATCATTTAGTGATGATCCAGACTATCCAAAATCATTAATCGAAGGTATCTCTAAGTATAATACGTTAGATTTTCAAGAGATTGTACGCAAGCTTGTAGATGAGGCAGAGCGCAGTGAAAATGCTGAAGAATTTAAAGTGAATTTCAATGATATTACATTTTTAGCACCTGTTTCACCGCCGAATAATGTCATCGCCTTCGGTCGTAATTATAAATCACATGCTGAAGAGTTATCGAATAATGTTGATGAATTATATGTATTTACGAAAGCAGCGACGAGTTTAGTCGGTGATAATGCAACGATTCCGAATCACCAAGATATTACGAATAGCTTGGACTATGAAGGAGAACTCGGCGTTGTCATCGGTAAGCGTGGTAAGAAAATTCATGAATCGATGGCACTTGATTATATTTATGGGTACACAATCATCAATGATATTACTGCGCGCGATTTACAAAAAGAGCATGTCGACGCATTTTTATCGAAATCACTTGAAGGTGGTTGCCCGATGGGACCATATATCGTAACAAAAGATGAATTGCCACAGCCAGAAAATACGACGATTGTTACGAAAGTGAACAATGATATCAGACAGGACGGTTCAACGAGTGAAATGGTCCTTAAAATCGATAAAATGATTGCTGAAATTTCAAAATACATCACCCTTGAACCTGGCGATGTCATTGCAACAGGAACGCCAGGTGGTGTCGGTGCGGGCATGAACCCACCACAATTTTTACAACCAGGAGATACCGTTAGAATTTCAATCAATGGCATTGGAACGCTAACGACTCATATAAGTAAGTAAATTAAATAGGAGAGGATTTTTAAAGTGACGACAGGTTTACTGCATACACATTTAGCTTCTACAGCAATCGTTATCATTCTTTACGCAATTGTTATGTATTTATATCGCAGTCAAAAAGGTGCGAACAAAACATCAACGACGATCCATATGATATTGCGAGTATTTTTAGTAATCATGTTATTCTCAGGTATTGGTATATATGTGTCTGCGATGGATTACATTTCTTCATTAGACAATGGCCATATGGAATACGGTATAAAAGCATTGCTCGGTATACTGACAATTGGATTTGTTGAGATGAGCTTAGTCAGTGCGAAAAAACAACGCAAAATTGTTAATATTATGATGATTATTTTTATCGTCATACTCCTAGCAACAATCGTACTCGGTAGTTATTTAGACATGGGTACGCTGAACTTCTTTTAATAACCTTTGAAAGGCGAGCGATCAGCTCGTCTTTTTTTATGAACATTTAATGAACTCCCGTGTTTTAATGAGAATTTATTGTATAATTATCTGTAACAAGATGAAGAGGTAATGATAATGAAAAAGTTTAGCATTGCGTTGTTAATGGCAATTCTTACAATTACGTCTATAAATGTGACGACGTTTGCAGAAACAGAAGAGGAAATGCCAGATCGAATGTATTCAATGGTCATTGACCGTTATTATAGTTTTTCAGATTCAAATAATGAAGGTGTCCAAGCTGGAGATCCAGCATATCCATTTGGTGGTGACTTTCTCGGCATTGTGAATTTTCTTGATAATATCGAAGAAATGGGTATGAATACGATACATATTTCGCCTGTGTTTAGTCATCATACCGATGACTATCTTGGCTATGCTGTCACAGACTTTTCAGTCGCCGATGCATTCGGTGGTAGTGAAGATTTAGACACACTGATAGAAGAAGCACATGATCGTGACATGAAAGTTGTCGTTGATTTTCCACTGACGATCAGTGAAACGTATGATGGTGATACTGATTTCGCTGTGGTCGATGCGCCAGAACTCAGTGAGTTACAAGCAGAATATTTCGACACATATGGCGTGGAAGCACTGGATATGACAGACGAAGCAACAGTTGCAGCAATTAGTGAAATCGTGGAAGATTTTGTCAATACGCATGACGTAGATGGTTTGAGCTTCTTCTTGACACAAGACGGTGTGGATGGCAGTGAATTTTTATCTGGATTAGAAGAAGTCGATACGTATGGTATTACGACTGTAGAAGAACTAGAGATCAGTGGATTTGACCATATAATGTTAGAAGAAACAAGAGCAGCAGTTGCACACTCATTCGCATACTTTGATCATGAAGTGATGGAATATCCAAGTGATCATTCACCACTCTTAATGGCGGACCATTGGTTTAGCAATCGATTTACATATGAGCCGGTCGAATTACGTGCATTTCCAGGCACACGTGTCATGCAGCTGTCGACATACTTGCTCGGTTATCCGGGACCAATTGGTTATTATTATGGAACAGAAGTTGCTTACAACGGGAATACGTTAGAAACGATACACCCACAGATGACATTTTGGTCAGACCAAGAAGTTTATGATTATGTGAGTGAACGTGCTGAAGTGTTCGAACGCTTCCCTAAGATGTTTAAAGGTGAGACTGAAACACTGCTAAATGAAGCAGGACACTATGTGGTCAAATATAATACGCCATCAGACGAAGCGGACTTTATCTATAGAATTAATGATACAAGCGAGACACGCGGGTTCAGCATGAACGAAGAAGAAATTGGCGAAGATATGATGTTGAGCGGCGTTCTCACTGGAGAAATTGCTAGAAGTAATAACGATGGAGAATACATTACTGTGTTGGACAGAGAGACGAGCGAGCTGTTTGCCATCATTGATAATGTCGGACTGAATAACTGGTATTTACTGGCGTCAGTATTAATCTTCGGTGGATTTGTCGTATTCTTATATATCGTTGCAAAGCGCGGCAAGTCTAATGAGAAAAAAGTTAAATAATAGAGCGTTTGGATTCCGGTGTGTCCGCTTTTTTGGAGGGTGTGCCGGAATTTTTTGTTGGGGTTTTGTCGGTGAGCACACTTGAGCTTATGAGCAATAAAGTTTCATTGGAACGAAAATCAATCTGCGTGTCAGTGAGCAACGCTCATAGGAACGCAAATCAATCTAAAGTCAGCATGAGATCAGCATGAGACAATATGAATCACAAAAAAAAGACACCCATCAGGGTGTCCATTGCTCAAAATATTATTCATCGCTTACCAAGTGCTTTGTACCCAATCATATTTACAACACTTTTCGGGCTAGAGAATGATGGGGCATATGCGGGTTCTAAGTCGTTCAGATCATATACTGTGCCACCAAACTTCATCACTGCGGCCAATGTATCAATCAGCTTGTCGACTTTGTCCTCGCCCATCGATACGGCGCGCAAGATTTTCCCAGTCGATTTCTCATAATACACTTTCACATGAATTTTCCGACTCTCCGGCATATATCCGGCCATATTGCGCTGGCTATGTTCAATGACTTCGACATCCATATCCAAATTATTAATCAATTTATGGCTCACACCAACACTGCCGATATGGAAATCAAACATGCGAATGATCTGTGCACCGAGTAATCCTTTAACAGGTGTTGCATCTCGACCATCTGCAATCGCTAGCCGCCCATCACCACTCTTCACCATTCCGCCACCATCGATGATTTGTGCGATCAAGTATGCCATGCGGTGTGCCGGCCAAGCGAGGGCGACGTTTACACGTTCATCAACATGCAGGTAGCGTGATTCCACCGCATCGCCGAGTGCAAAGACATTTTGAACATTTGTCTGGCACCATTCATTTATTGGAATGTGTCCACGCTCCGACAATTCAATATTTGTATCAGATAAAAATCCAGTAGATGGCGATATACCAACACCTGTAAATATCATGTCGACATTTAGTGTATTCCCATTCGATAAAGTGACGACATCTCCATCAGCTTTTTCTACTTCTGCATCAAGATAAACATCTACACCGCGTTCCTTTAAATGAATGAGTAATTCGTCTGCATAATCTTTTTCAATGACTGAATATATATGGGTACTCCTGTGAACGAGCGAAACTTTTAATCCACGTAAAACTAATGATTCTAGTACTTCTAAACTGACAAACCCGGTACCGACCACGAGCACATGAACGACTTCGTCAAGTATCAAGTTGTGCATGATGTCATCTAAGTCTTCAAGTTTATGAAGGCTGTGAACATTTTTGGCACCTTCAAATACCGCCAATTGATTCGGGTGGGCACCTGGTGATACGACAAGATAGTCATACACGTCTTCCATCACAGTATTCGTCGTTAAGTTTTTAACGACCACTTTGTTATTTGTCGTGTCCACATCAATAACCTCATGATATGTCCGAACATCAATATGTTTCTGTACAAACTTTTCTTTCGTATACGCAATCAAGTGATCGCGAGACTTCACTTCACCACTGATCAAATACGGCAATCCACAGTTTGCAAAACTGACGTCGCGATGTTTATCGTATATTGTAATCTCGATATCAGGATTAATGCGTCTGAGTTGTGCTGCAGTTGTTGCGCCACCTGCGACACCACCTATAATTACTACCTTTTGCAATTTCATCACATCCTAACGATTATTGCTTATAGTAAAATAATGCGACTGTTCCGTTACCTGTATGACTTGCAATCGTTGGTCCGATAAGTTTGATTTTAACTTCATCAATTTTCGTTTCCGCGAGCAACAATTCTTTTAATTTTTCAGCAGTGTCTAATGCATTTGCATGCGCAATATATGCCTTTCCACTCGCGCCTTCATCTTTTACCTTATTGATCATACTTTTAAGTACTTTTTTCTCACCACGATGTTTTTCAATTGGTACGAGTTTACCTTCTTCCACATGGAGAAGTGGGCGAATGTTTAGAAGTCCGCCTAAAAATGCAGATCCTTTCGATAAACGACCACCTTTTGCCAAGTAGTCAAGATCAGAAACTGTGAACAAATGTCTGATTGTTGTGAGCATTTCTTTCGTTTCAGTTACAACGTTATCAAACGATTCACCTGCGTTTACGAGATCACTTGCGCGTTCAACAGTATAACCGAGCCCGTAACTTGCACTCAACGAATCAAGGATTTCGATTTTTGCATCTGGAAAGTCTTCAAGCACAACGTCGCGAGCGATAACAGAGCTTTGGTACGTACCAGATAAACCACTCGAGAACGCAATGTATAAAATTTCGTTATCTCGTTCTAACAGTTCACGGAACAAGCTTTCAAATTCATCTGGATTGACTTGAGATGTTAGCGGACGATGACCCTCAGTAATTTTCTGTAACACTTCTTCACTCGTAATATCGATTTGATCCGTGTACTCGACATCATCAATTGTGATCGATAACCTTACTACTTCAATATTGCGCTTCTTCAAATCTTCACTTTTTATATCTGAACAACTATCTGCTACTAAAATCATTGTATTGCCTCCTTAAATATTTAAATTAAAGAAATCGATAAGAAAATGTGCAATACCATCTTCGTTATTCGATTTAGTTACATGATTCGCGATACTTTTTAAATCGTCGATTGCATTGTCCATCGCAACGCCGTGTGCAACATATTCAATCATTTCATTATCATTGTCCTCATCACCAAAGGCGATTGTATTCTCTTGTTTAATTCCCAGATATCCGCGTACGTAATCAACACCGACAGCTTTATTGATACCTTTCTTAACAATCTCTATGACAGGGTATGGTGCACCCCAGCGACGGTGTTCGATTAAATCGGCAAATAAATCATCCAAGTTTTGTCGAATGGAAGGTATATGTTCATCCTTTGCTTGAATTAATATACTTGTCGGACCTTCTGCTAACGTCTCGTTCAACTCACCAACACGTATTTCTGGCCGACCGGTTTTAAACATATCAAGGATGACTTCATCGTGATAATGCACATAAACTCTATCTTTGATTTCAGCAAGTATATTTTGGATCTTTAAATCGGGCACACGTTCAGATATTTTATGGACGACGTCTAAATCGAGTGTTTCGTGTACGACATCAAATGATCGATCTGAAGGGTGGTGTACAAATGCACCGTTAAAATTAACAATTGGTGTATCCATACTTAATTCTCTATAATAATCTTCACTCGCACGATATGGACGACCAGTGGAAATGATTAATTTGTGTCCTTGTGCTTTTAATTGAAGTAACACCTGTTTAGTGAGTGGTGTAATTTCTTTATCATCATTGAGTAAAGTGCCATCTAAATCTAGGCAAATTAAATGTGGCTCCATCTACGTACTCCTTTAAAAACATGTTTGTTTTATCATATCATTAAATTTTGTTATACTAAATATCAAATACATGAATTGTAAGGAGATGTTACGATGGATAAGGCTATGGAAGAGAGCATGATGGGTGCACTTGAGAACGTTATTGACCCTGAATTAGGTATAGATATCGTCAATCTTGGATTGGTTTATGGCGTACATTTAGATGACGAAGGACGCGCGGGTGTCGAAATGACTTTAACTTCTATGGGTTGCCCGATGGGACCTCAAATCGTTTCAGGCGTAGAGCAAGCACTTGCTGAGTTGCCAGAAGTAAAAGATACGACAGTAAATATCGTTTGGAACCCACCTTGGGACAAAGATAAGATGAGTCGTTACGCTAAAATTGCATTGGGTGTCAGCTAAATATACAGATAAAGGCCAGCAGGAATTAATTTTCCTGTTGGCCTTTTGTTTTAAGCAAATACACCATATAAAATTGAGAACGTTCCGAGTGCGAAACAGTAGTAACTAAAGATTACTAAGTTTCCACTTTGCATTATACCTTGCAATAACTTCACACCGAAGTATGTCGCAAATATACATACGATGAAGCTTGCTAAATACCCGAGGCCATACGTCGACATGTTCGGATCTGAAAAAATATCCCCAATTGAAATAAGTGCAGTACCGAGTGATACAGGGATATAGAGTAAGAATACGAATCTCAGTGCGTCTTTTTGATTTAATCCGACACCAATCGCACCGACTAACGTTGCACCACTGCGTGAGATTCCGGGCACAAGTGCAATACATTGTGCAAGACCGACAATGATTGCATCTTTTAACTTCAGCTGACCATCGCGTTTTTTTCCACGCTGATTTTTGATGATCCATAATGCAACACCTGTAAGTAATAACATTAGCCCGACGAATAATACTGAGACATGATCCCCGATATCATCTTTTAATAACAAGCCGAGTACGCCAACAGGTATTGTTGCGATGATGAGTAGAATCGTATATCTCATGTCTGTTGTCGCTTTATCGTCTCGTGCGCCTTTAAATATGTAACGCATCACGTTCATGAATATATCGATGATGTCCTTGCGGTACACGAAGATGATCGCGATGAGTGAAGCGGTATTTAAAAATATTTCAAACGATAAACCACTCGCCTCAATGCCGAAAAGTTCTCGTGCGATAACGAGGTGTCCACTCGAAGAAACGGGTATAGGTTCAGTGACCCCTTGTAAGATGCCTAAAAATATATAAGTAATAAATTCTGTTGTCGTCATAATTGCCTCCAAAAATAGTCTAACTAACTATAGAATATTTGATTTGAAATTGCGAATAATAATATGTAAATCTCTTGTAAAAATATGAAAAAAGCGTATAATTAAGTTATGGTCAAAAAAGGTCAAACTCTACAAACTCAAAAGAATGAGGTGTACGTATGGATATTAACAAAATGACCTACACGATGCAATCCGTCATAGAACAGGCACAGCAAATTTCAGTAGACCGGCAATTACAATCCATTGAAGGTGAAGCACTAGTATCCGCATTACTCAATGTGAGTGATAGTATGTCTAGAGATATTTTAGAACGTGCCAATATCGATGTAAACAAAATGAATGAAGAACTGGATGAAAAACTGAGTAAGTACAACGTCGTAAAAGGTGACAACGTACAGTACGGTCAGTATATGTCATCGAATTTTTCTAAAATTTATGACCGTGCCTTAAAGATCATGGATGAGATGGGTGATGATTATATCTCCCAAGAGCATGCATTGCTCGCTGCCATTGAAATCGATTCGACACTAAAGGAATTTACAGAAGGAAAAGTACATGTCATAGAAGCTATTATTAAAAAAATAAGAGGGGGTAATCATGTGACGACACAAAATCCAGAAGTTCAATATGAGGTATTGGAAAAGTATGGTCGTGACCTCGTTCAAGAAGTGCGCCAAGGTAATTTGGACCCGGTCATCGGTCGAGATGAAGAAGTACGCAACACGATTCGCATACTGAGCCGTAAGCGAAAAAACAACCCGGTATTGATCGGTGAACCCGGTGTGGGTAAAACTGCAATCGTTGAAGGATTAGCACAGCGCATCGTACGTAAAGATGTACCAGATTCGCTGCTCGATAAGACAATCTTTGAACTCGATTTATCCGCACTTGTTGCTGGTGCAAAATACCGTGGTGAATTTGAAGAACGATTGAAAGCCGTATTAAAAGAAATTAAAGATTCCGATGGTCGAATTATTCTTTTTATCGATGAAATTCACATGCTCGTCGGTGCTGGGAAAACAGAAGGTGCGATGGACGCAGGGAATATGTTAAAACCGATGCTTGCTCGTGGTGAGCTTCATTGTATCGGTGCGACGACATTAAATGAGTACCGTGAATATATCGAGAAGGATTCAGCTTTGGAGCGACGTTTCCAAAAAGTTGTTGTTCCTGAGCCGAATATTGAAGATACGATTTCGATTTTACGCGGATTGAAAGAGCGCTACGAAGTGCACCACGGTGTGCGGATTACAGACCGTGCCCTCGTGGCAGCAGCAGAACTTTCAGACCGCTACATTACTGATCGATTTTTACCAGACAAAGCGATTGATTTAATGGACCAAGCGAGTGCGACGATCCGTACGGAGATGGGTTCGAATCCGACACAGCTCGACCAGTTGAATCGCCGAGTCATGCAATTGGAAATTGAAGAAGCTGCGTTAAAAGGGGAGTCCGATTCCGTTTCGCGCATGCGACTCGAAGAATTACAAAAAGAACTTGCGGATGTCAAAGAAGAGCAAGCGACGATTCAACAAAAATTTGATCATGAGAGAGAACAGATACAACTGATCAATGAAAAGCGTGAATCACTCGATAAAGCCCGTCAAGAACTTGAAGATGCTGAAAACAATTATGAACTTGAACGTGCAGCAGAGTTGCGACACGGAAAAATTCCTGCGATGGAGAAAGAACTCGAGGATGCGATGTCTGAAATTCAAGATGCTGACGGCAACGAATCGCGTTTAATTCGTGAAGTCTTAACCGAAGATGAAATCGGCTATATCGTGTCGCAATGGACAGGTATTCCTGTTTCTAAGCTGATTGAGACAGAAAAAGACAAGTTGTTGAAGCTCGATGAAATATTGCATGAGCGTGTTGTCGGTCAAGATGAGCCTGTCGATTTAGTCGCGAATGCAATTATTAGAGCACGTGCAGGAATTAAAGATCCAGAGCGACCAATCGGTAGCTTCCTATTCTTAGGTCCGACAGGTGTCGGTAAAACAGAGCTTGCGAAAGCACTCGCTTCAACGATGTTTGATAGTGAAAAGCACATGATCCGAATCGACATGAGTGAATACATGGAAAAACATGCCGTATCTCGATTGATCGGAGCGCCACCAGGATACGTCGGTCACGAAGAGGGCGGTCAGCTTACAGAAGCGGTACGTCGCCAACCATACTCAGTCATCTTGATGGATGAGGTGGAGAAAGCACATGGCGATGTATTTAATATACTATTGCAAATGCTAGACGAAGGGCGATTGACAGATTCAAAAGGTCGCACGGTCGACTTTAGAAATACGATTATCATCATGACATCCAACATCGGTTCACCAATATTACTCGATAACGTATCAGAAGAGGGTACGATTGATGAAGAAACAAAAGAGATGGTCATGAACGAAGTGCATCGATACTTCAAGCCAGAGATTATCAACCGAATCGATGACATCGTTATGTTCAGTCCTTTATCTCAAGAACATATGACAATGATCGTCGATAAAATAATCGAAGAACTCAATGCGAGACTCGTCGCGCAGCATATGGATGTGACGATTAGCGATGCGGTGAAAGCGTGGATCGCAGAAGAAGCATATGAACCACAGTTCGGTGCCCGACCGTTGAAACGCTTTGTGCAGCGCTATATCGAAACACCACTGGCGAAGAAACTGATTGAAAAAGACATGGCCGAAGGATTACATGTCGACGTCGATTATGTCGATGGCGAGTTGAAGTTTGAGTTTGTTTAGATTGATGTGAATTGAATAGAATATAGAGAGGCCCCTATAATTGAACGTTTGACGTTCTATTATAGGGGTGTTTTTGTAGCCTGCTACTTCAGGCATGAAAAAAGGGTGAAGTAGCGGCTTTTTGTTTTTACTGCTACTTCAGACTGAAAAATGGTGGTGAAGTAGCAGCTTGTTGTTCCCCGCCAATTCAAGCCGAAAAAGTGAGTTGAATTGGCAGCTTTTTGTATTTCCTGCCAATTCAGGGCTGAAAAGGACTTTGAATTGGCAGCTTTTGAAATTCTCTGCCAACTCAAGGGTGAAAAATACTTTGAATTGGCAGCTTACATATTCATCGCTACTTCAGATAAAAAATCAGGCTTGAAGTAGCGACTATTTGAACTTATCACTAACTCAGGCCAAGAATTAGCTTTGAAGTAGCGAGGTTGAGAGTCTCGTGCTTACTCAGACAAAAAATATGAGGTGAGTAAGCACGGAATGTCGTCTCGTGCTCACTCAGATCAAAAAAGTGCGATGAGTAAGCACGGAATGTCGTCTCGTGCTCACTCAGATCAAAAAAGTGCGATGAGTAAGCATGGAATCTCGTCTTGTGCTCACTCAGATCAAAAAAACGCGGTGAGTAAGAACGGAATCTCGTCTCGTGCTCACTCAGACCAAAAAAGTGCGGTGAGTAAGCATGGAATGTCGTCTCGTGGTAACTCAGGTAGAAAAAGCGGCGTGAGTTACCACGATTTGGGATTTCATGATAACTCAGATCAAAAAGCGGGGTGAGTAAGCACGGCCCCCAATCTCAATCAAAAACTATACAAAAATCCCCACACAAACGCGTTGTGTGGGGCAACCATACAAAATCCAATTCCTTAATCCGCTCTGAATCGTTTCAAGAAGTCTTGTAATCTCGGGTTCTCTGAATGTTCAATGACTTCTGAGGCAGAACCGCTCTCGGCAATTTTACCGCCATCTAAAAATAGGACGCGGTCTGCAATTTCTAAGGCGAAGTCCATCTCATGTGTTACCATAACCATCGCCATTTCTTCTGTACGTGCTAAGTCACGGATAACCTCAAGTACTTCACCGACTAGTTCTGGGTCCAGTGCAGATGTTACCTCGTCAAATAGCATGATCTTCGGTTTCATCACAAGCGCGCGTGCCATTGCGACACGCTGCTTTTGCCCACCAGATAAACTAGACGGATACATATCAAGCTTGTCACCTAACCCGACGCGCGAGAGCATCTCTTTAGAGAGCTCGATCGCTTCATTTTTAGGCATCTTGCGCACGCTTGTCAATGGCATGACGCAGTTATTCAAAATCGTTTTATGTGGGAACAAGTTAAAGTGTTGGAACACCATGCCGATGTCATCACGAATGCCATGTAGGTGTTTATCGGAAGCGCGCACCATCTCACCATTTCCTTTTTCCATCTTCCACAAGTTCTCTCCATCGACGATAATGTCACCCTCAGACGGTTCTTCAAGCGTCATCAACATGCGGATAATCGTCGTCTTACCAGACCCCGATGGTCCAATAATTGCAATTTTCTCTGACGGATAAATATCTAAATTGATCCCTTTTAACACATGCACATCACCAAAGGATTTGTGCACATCTTTGTAACTGACAATGGGATTAGCATTGTAGTCCACTTCTTGTTCTACAACTTCCTCGTCTGTTTGATCCTGTGTTGTCATTTCTTCTTCTCTAGTGGCCATTATACTTCAACCCTTTCTCTAGCTTTTTTCAGTGACGGATTATTCCGTTTAATCTTGTCTTCCAACCAGCGGATAAGCAGTGCAGTTGGATAACTCATAACAAGGAATAAGAGCGCCGCAATAGTTAGTGGCTCTAAGTAAGACCAGTTTTGTGAACCGAAGTTTCTTGCAAGCTGTAAAATACCGAGTACACCGATAGTCGCTGCCAACGGTACTTCTTTAAATAAGATAATCAAGTAGTTACCTAGCATTGGTATCGTTGGTGGTATGGCTTGTGGCAGGATAATTTTTGTCCACTTATCAAACTTAGTCATATTGAGTGCTATCGATGCTTCAGTCTGTCCTTTTGGCACACTTTCAATTCCCGAACGATAAACTTCGGCAATATATGTGGAGAAGTGTACGCCGAGTGCGATTAAACCTGCCATAAATGGTGTGAAACTAATATCAACAAATTGCAACATCGGCAAGCCGTAATACACGAAAAAGATTTGAATTAACGGTGGTGTAGAACGGATAAATTCTCTAATCCAATAGAATATCAAGTTTACAAATCGAAATGGCGTGCTTTCAAGTAATAACCAAAAGAACCCTAAAACTAACGAGAGTGCGAAAGTGGTTACTGTAAGTAACAAGGTAATTTGTATACCTTGTGCAACGATTGGCAATGCTTCCATAAATGTTTCATTCGACCAATATGTCAAATCTATCGGCGTGTATTCATTGATGAAATTCTCTAACCAACCGACTTCACCCAATGTCAAAAAGTCTTTGCTCATTAAGTTGCAGCTCCTTTCTTCGCAATCTTCTCACCTTTTTTAGAGAGATAGATTAAAGGTAATGCAATGATGAAGTAAATAATTAACAAGATAAAGTAAACCATTGCACCTTCTGACAGATTCGATGATCGGTATACGTCACCAAAGTATAAAATATCTGTGACACCGATGAGTGAAACGAGAGAAGTACCTTTTAGTATTTGTATAGAATAGTTACCAAACTCAGGTAACATGAGTCGGAGTGCTTGGGGTAATATAACGAGTCTCATGCGCTGGAATCGCGTCATGTTTAAAGCTATACTCGCTTCAGTTTGACCTTTATCTACTGAGATGACTGAAGTTCTTACAACTTCAGAAAGGTACGCACCGTAGTTTAATCCGATGGCAATGACACCGATCCACCAGGCAGATGCAATATTTATGCCGAGCAACATCGGAATTGCGTATTGGAGCCAGAACAATTGAACGATAAGTGATGTACCTCTAAAGAATTCAACATAAACGGCCGTGATACCACGGATAATAGTAATATTAGACAAACGACATAGCCCTGCAACAAATGCCATCACATAAGAAAAGGCTGCCGCTGCTAAAAAGATCGAAGTCGTTACGCCAAAACCTTGAATGACGTACCGAATGATATCTGGTACAGACTCAAACATAAATTCTCTCCTTTCAAAAAATGAATAGCCCAGTATATCCTAAAGGAAGTGACTGGGCTATAGTATAAAACATAGAAGTATATTTCAATTTAAGCGCTTATAGGAATTTATGCTGCGTCTTCCTCATCTGCTTCTTCTTCATCTACTTCTTCTTCTTCAACTGCCTCTTCTTCATCTGTGTCTACATCTTCAGCATCATCTTCTGTATCTTCTTCAGAATCAGCTTCTTCTTCAGCTGGAGCACACAGTTCATCTACAGAAACTTCACCAACTTCAACTCTGTTTGCTTCAGCTGTGAAACCTTCAGCATTATCAAGTATTTCATCGATTGTACCATCTTCGATTAATACCTCAAGTGCTTCATTATATGCATCTCTTAATTCCTCATCATCAAGTGCGAATGCAACAGCACCATAACTTGGAATACCATTGATGTCTGGTTGTTCGAAATCTTCAACGATTTCTACTTCGTCGCTACCTAATGATTCGTAAGCCGCTCTTAATGTATTCTCTGTTGCAGCAGTAACGTCAGCATTACCTGATTGAACTGCAGCAAGCTGCCCTGGAATATCAGCAACTGATAATACTTGGTTGTCAATGTCCACGCCTTCTTGTTCTAAGAAGTCAAACTGCGTTGTACCTGACATCAGTGCAACAGTGATATCTGGATTATCTGCGATATCAGCATAGCTGTAAATTTCTTCAGGGTTACCTTCAGCAACAACTAAACCTTCACCGTATTGCATCTCTGGATTTGCAAACAATGCTGTTTCACAACGATCAGGTAAGATAGCCATACCTGCTGTAATCGCATCATATTGACCTGCTTGTACACCTGGGATAAGTTCTGCCCAGTCTGTTAAGCGCCCTTCCATTTCAGTGACACCCATCTCTTCAAATACAGCAGTAGCAATATCTATTGCTGCACCTTGTAACTCACCAGAATCAGTATCCATGTATGCATATGGTGGTTCATTAGAGAAACCAACGGATACACCGTTTTCTTGTAACTCTTGAACACGTTCACTTACTTCACCATCATCGCCATTTTCGGCTGTATCAGCGTCTTCATCTTCTTCAGTTGATTCTTCGTCAGAATCTTCCGCATCTGTATCTTCTTCAGACTCTTCGTCATCAGTTGATTCCTCATCCTCAGCAGATTCTTCGTCCTCGGTCGACTCTTCATCGTCAGTTGATTCTTCTGAATCTTCTTCTTCTGCTGTTTCTTCCTCATCTACGACCTCTTCTGTTTCAACATCCTCTTCATTATCTCCATTTTCAGCGTCGTCTCCCTCATCGGCACAAGCACCGAGTAGTAAAACTGCTGATAATGAACTTAACGAAAGTATCTTATATAAAGACACTTTACCAACCTCCTATAAAATAGTTATATATAATGCGTACCCTATGATACATGAGATAATCATAAAATGGCAAATTAATTAAAAATTCATGAAAAATGTATATTTAAAGATGTGATTGAAAGTTGCTCTATCAAAAGGCCTGTGTGGCTTTGACGGCTTTTTTCCAACCCTGGTAAAGTTCGTCACGAATTTCTTTATTCATTCTAGAATTGTAAGTTTTTGCCACCTTAACGTTCGAGAGCAAGGCATCTTTTGATGACCAGTAGCCAACAGCGAGACCTGCGAGATATGCCGCACCGAGCGCAGTCGTTTCATTTATTGCCGCGCGTTTGACAGAAACATCAAGAATATCTGCTTGGAATTGCATTAAAAACGCATTGTCACTAGCGCCACCATCTACTTTTAACGATCTAATGTCTGTGCTAGCATCCTTTACCATTGCATCCAACACGTCACGCGTTTGATAAGCTATCGCTTCTAATGTCGCTCGGATGATGTGCGCTTTATCTGTGCCGCGGGTTAAACCGAACATGGCACCGCGTGCTTCAGAGTCCCAATACGGTGCACCAAGGCCGGTGAAAGCTGGAACGACGTAAACACCGTTATTATCCGTCATCTTCATGGCATACTCTTCACTCATGTGTGCGTCGCTAAAGAAGCGAAGGCCATCGCGCAACCATTGTACAGCACTGCCCGTAACAAATAT
Source organism: Aliicoccus persicus (assembly GCF_900110815.1). GTDB lineage: Bacteria > Bacillota > Bacilli > Staphylococcales > Salinicoccaceae > Aliicoccus > Aliicoccus persicus. The sequence continues at coordinate 204,393 of NZ_FOIT01000003.1, forward strand.
TGAACCCTCTAGTGCGTACGTTACTTGACCATCGATATTACATGCGATTGTTGTGATCAAACCGTTGTTGCTTTTAACAGGTGTCTCACCTGTATTCATCAGCATAAAGTTTCCGGTGCCATATGTGTTTTTAACGTCACCCTTATTCAAACACAGTTGTCCAAAGAGCGCGGCTTGTTGATCGCCAGCGACACCTGCAATCGGTAATGCGCGACCAAAGAATAACTGCGGTGCGATGTGACCATATACTTCACTTGAAGTGCTCACTTCAGGTAACAGTGAGGCTGGAATGTTGTAAATTTCGAGGAGTTCTTTATCCCATTCGAGTGTATGAATGTTATACATTAACGTACGACTCGCGTTTGTCATATCAGTTGCATGCACTTCGCCCTCTGTCAGTTTCCACATTAGCCACGTATCGATTGTGCCAAAGAGTAGCTCACCATTTTCGGCACGCGTGCGCGCACCTTCGACATGATCTAAAATATACTGCACCTTCGTTGCTGAGAAGTAGGGGTCAATGAGTAGTCCCGTTTTTTCACGAATCAACGCATCGTGTCCATCCGCTCTTAATTGTGCACAATATGATTCCGTTTGGCGCGACTGCCAAACGATGGCATTATGTATAGGTTGGCCCGTTTTTTTGTCCCAGATTACCGTTGTCTCGCGTTGATTTGTAATACCAAGCGCAGCAACTGCAAGCGGATCGATGTTTTTATCAGCAAGTACACCAGTCATCACACTGAGTACTGAACTCCAAATCTCGATTGGATTATGTTCAACGGCACCGGACTCAGGGAAGTGCTGTTCAATTTCCTTTTGATTGATACCGATGATTTGGCTGTTGTTATCGAATAGAATCGCACGTGTACTCGTCGTGCCCTGATCGATGACCATAATATATTTTTCAGTCATATTTACAACTCCTAAAATACAGTTTCTTCTATTATAAATGTATTTAGGCAAATAAAAAAACAGGCACATAAATATGCCTGTTTCATTATTTTGCTTCGTCTGGATTTTTGAGCATTAAATCCAATATGTACATTGTCAGTGTAATGAGCACAGCGAGAATGATTCCTAACTCAAAGTAAAATGTGCCGCCACCTTGTAAACTGTTTAAGATAAAGTTCACCATTTGCGTTAACATTAACGCCCAGATAAACGTTACGATGTATTTCATGTGACAATTGCCTCCACTCAGTAATTTCTATTACAACTATTTTAACACAAATAGCAACATTAAATATATTAATAATCTAAAAAAATTAATGGAAATTATATTGTAATCGCTTACAGATTCATTTATAGTAGTTTAGTGATGATTATTGGATGAAATCATCGTTTTCCAAACATTGTAAATTTGTTCCGCCGAATTCTGACAATTATAAAATATAGTTTGCATTTGAAATATCTAAGCATTAAAATAGTTCTATGCTATAGAATACGTTTGCAATCATGATGTTGAAATATTGTCAATATATATTCGCGAAGTTTGCATTGTATAGTATTAGAAAGAATAGGTGATGGGAATGGCTGAAAATTTATTAGAGGTTAACAATCTGACGACATCATTTAAAATTGGCGGCACTTATTTTGCAGCTGTTGATGATGTGTCTTTAACGATTAAACCGAATGAAGTGCTCGCGCTTGTAGGAGAGTCTGGTTCAGGTAAAAGTGCGACTGCTTTTAGCATCATGGGACTACATACGAAAGCAAGAATTGAGGGTGAAGTTAATTTCTTAGGTAAAGACTTAACGAAATTTGGCCCAAATCAGTTTAATAAGATTCGTGGTGGAGAAATCGCAATGATTTTCCAGGACCCGATGACAGCATTAAACCCACTGATGCGCATTAAAGCACAAATTGTAGAAACGTTGACAATTCACGGAAAAAAATCCAAGAATGAAAACGAAAAATATGCAGTGGAATTATTAGAGCGCGTTGGTATCGCTCGTGCAGAACAAGTGGCAGAAGCATATCCACATGAATTATCAGGTGGTATGAGACAGCGTGTGGTTATTGCAATAGCGATTGCAAACAGACCAAAATTATTAATTGCCGATGAGCCAACAACAGCACTTGACGTGACGATCCAAGCACAAATTTTAGATTTAATTCGCGAATTACAAGAAGACTTAGGGTCAGGTGTATTGCTGATTACACACGACTTAGGTGTTGTCGCAGAGATGGCAGACAGAGTAGCTGTTATGTATGCAGGAGAGATTGTTGAACTTGCGCCAGTTAGAGAAATCTTCAAAAATCCGAAGCATCCATATACACGTTCATTGTTGACATCAATTCCATCAGAAGAACAAATGGGTGGAAAACTACACGTGATTCAAGGCGTCGTACCGGCATTGCATAAACTTGATCGGACAATATGCCGTTTTTCTCCGCGTATTCCATGGATTGATGCATCGGAACATGAAGAGAATCCTGAGTTAAGAGAGGTAGAAGAAGGGCACTGGGTAAGATGTACGTGCTACAAAAACTTCTATCTTAAAGAAACAAATGCAGAAGATCTTGCAGAATTAGAGAATCAGGAACTAGAAAGAGACGCAGTTGGAGGTAATGAAGATGAGCAATAATATTTTAGAAATAAAAGATTTAAAAGTTCATTACCCAGTAAGAGGTGGATTTTTCAACACAATTAAAGACTACGTAAAAGCAGTTGATGGTGTTTCTATTAATGTTCCTGTCGGAACAACTTACGGCCTAGTCGGTGAATCTGGTTCTGGTAAAACAACAACTGGTAAAGCAGTCATGGGGCTAAACCACGTGACAGAAGGAACGATTATGTTCAATGGACATGAATTGACTGGTAAAGGTAAGAAAGTAGATAACCATAAAGATATTCAAATGATTTTCCAGGATCCCTATTCATCTTTAAACGTGCGTAAGCGTGTATTTGATATCATTACAGAACCGCTTAACAACTATGAGTCTTTAACGAAAGCTGAACGTGTAAATCGTGTACTTGAATTACTTAAAATCGTTGGTTTACCACCGAGTGCGATTTACAAATATCCACACGAATTCAGTGGTGGTCAACGTCAAAGAATCGGTGTTGCGCGTGCAATCGCACTGAGACCGAAATTAATTATCGCTGACGAACCGGTGTCTGCTTTGGATGTATCCGTTCAGGCGCAGGTACTTAACTTTATGCAGGAAATTCAAAAAGAGATGGATCTGACGATGTTATTCATCGCACACGACTTAGGTGTCGTGCGTCACATGTGTTCATATTTAGGTATTATGTATCGTGGACGCTTAGTTGAAGAAGGAACGGTGGATGATATTTTCAATAATCCTCAACACCTTTATACGAAGCGGTTAGTTGCAGCGATTCCAGATATAGATGTGGATCATGTCGAGAAGAATTTAGTTCTTAGAAATCAGTTAAAAGAAGAGTATGAACAGAACTTCGCGGATTACCTAGATGAAGAAGGACGCGCGTTCCCTCTACAGCAAATCTCAGATACGCATAGAGTTGCGTTACCGGTTAGGAGTTGATTATAGATGATAAAATTTACTATTAGACGTTTACTTATCACATTTCCACAACTCATCTTGCTCAGTGTTCTCGTATTTATACTGGCGTCGCTCATGCCAGGGGATGCACTAAGTGGTTTAATCGACCCAGATATTCCACGTGAACAAGTCGAGCTTATGAGAGAGAGACTTGGTTTAAATAATCCATGGTATATCCAGTACAGAGACTGGGTATGGGCAATGGTTTCAGAAGGTGATTTCGGTCGTTCGATTTTCCACCAGAGACCTGTTATGGATTTAATTGGCGATAGAATTTGGAATACGGTTTGGTTATCACTGATGACAGTGTTCTTTATCTATGCGATCGGTTTACCTTTAGGTTTAATCTCAGGTCGTTACAATGACACAATCACAGATAGCATCATCACAGGTTACACTTACCTTGGATTTGCTACACCAACATTCGTATTCGCATTAGTTTTACTTTACTTATTTGGATTCGTTTGGCCAGTTTTCCCAACGAGTGGTTCGGTACGTGCCGGCATACCTCCGGGATCATTAGACTATGTATTAAGTAAGATCAATCACCTCGTCTTACCGTCCTTATCCGTCGCGCTGATCGGGCTTGTCGGTACGGTACAGTACTTACGAAGTGGTGTAATTGAAACAAAACAAAAAGATTACGTTATTCTTGCACGTTCAAAAGGTGTTAAAGAAGGTAAAATCTATAGTAGACACATTTTCAGAAACTCGATCATTCCAATTGCGGCATTCTTCGGTTATGAAATTACAGGTTTACTAGGTGGTTCAGTAATCATCGAGCAGATCTTTGGTTACCCAGGGATGGGTCGTCTGTTCTTAGAATCAATCAGTACACGTGACTACAGTGTTGCGAATGTCTTAATCTTATTCTATGGATTCTTAGCAATCGTCGGGGCGCTTTTATCGGATATTATCCTGAGTATAATCGACCCGCGTATTCGCATTAAGTAAAGGAGGGGCAATTTTATGAGTACAGAAAATAATAATCTTTACGATAACATTAACGTGGGAGATTTACCAAAAAGTACACCAGGTTGGAAAATAGTTGTCCAGGAAATCCTTGCGGATAAACTTGCACTGTTTTCATTAATTATCTTCACGTTGATTACATGTTATGTATTTGGATTAACGCTATTCTTAAGTTTAAGAGATATCGTTACAGTAGATTTATTTGCAATTAACGTTGCGCCGAATGACGAGTGGCGCTTAGGTACGGACTACGGTGGACGAGACATTTTCGGTCAGTTAATCATCGGAACACGTAACTCACTTGCAATCGGTATTTTAGTTACATTACTATCAGTTGGTTTCGGTATTGTTTACGGGGTGATCTGTGGATACTTCGGTGGGCACATCGATAACGCGATGATGCGTTTCGTTGACTTCATGATCATTCTTCCATTCTTAATGATCGTTGTAGTATTCGTAACAATCGTACCAAGCTATGATATATTCACTTTCTCACTCATGATGGCCGTCTTTTTATGGATGGGGACCGCACGTTTGATACGTTCCTTAGCCTTACAAGAGCGAGAACTGGACTACATCAATGCCTCGCGCACGATGGGTTCCAGCCACTTTAAAATTATCTTTACGCAGTTGTTACCAAACTTAGTTGGTATCATCATCGTAAACGGAACTTTAAGTTTAGCAGCAAACATCGGTATCGAGGCCGGACTATCCTTCATCGGATTCGGTTTCCCTGAAGATTACCCTTCACTCGGTACACTGATGGCATACGCGCAAAACACTCAGACACTCCAACACCGCCCATGGGTTTGGATGCCTGCCGCAATCTTGATCCTAATCCTGATGTTATGTGTACGTAACGTCGGTGAAGCACTCCGCCGTGCAGGGGATGCGCGTCAGCGTCAAGGTTAATTGTTGTTGTGTAGTTTTTAGTAAAGTTGATAAAGAGCACCAACCCACAAGTGATGTGGGTTGGTGTTTTTTTTGTTTGGTGTTTTTTTTTGATTGTTATCGTAAACTTGTGAGTCGACAAGTTTACAGTAGGCCCTCTCCCATAAAGTTATGAGTCGACAAGTTTACAGTAGCCCCTCTACCATAAATTTGTGAGAGGACAAGTTTACAGTGGACCCTGTACCATAAATTTGTGAGACGACAAGTTTACAGTGGACCCTGTACCATAAAGTTGTGAGACGACAAGTTTACAGTAAGCCCTCTACCATAAAGTTGTGAGACGACTAGTTTACAGTAAGCCCTCTACCACAAAGTTGTGAGACGACAAGTTTACAGTAGGCCCTCTCCCGTAAAGTTGTGAGACGACAAGTTTACAGTAAGCCCTCTACCATAAAGTTGTGAGACGACAAGTTTACAGTAAGCCCTCTACCATAAAGTTGTGAGACGACTAGTTTACAGTAAGCCCTCTACCACAAAGTTGTGAGACGACAAGTTTACAGTAGGCCCTCTCCCGTAAAGTTGTGAGACGACAAGTTTATAGTGGATCCTCTATCATAAAGTTGTGAGACGACAAGTTTACATTGGACCCTCTACCACAAAGTTGTGTGACGACAAGTTTATATTGGACCGTCTGTCGTAAAGTTGTGACCCCTCAAGTTTATGAAAGATAAAAGATTTTATATAAAATCTACCGATTTTTATAAGTTAAAAAAATAACTCATCTTTTACAGGCATATATATAGTGAGGACCTTTTTAAATTTATAAAAATAGGAGGAAAATATGATTTTAACAGAAAGAAAACCAAGTGAAGAATTACTGTACTACAGAGCGTTGAGTAAAAGGGTAGATTTGAGTAAAAACCAGCAACTAAAATTGAAAAGACTTGAAAGTGGCTATGAAGGTGAGTGCACTTACGATGAAGTTTACGAAAGTATAATCAGTCACTTACCTGTATTCCGCGATGTTTACTTAGAAATTGAGGGGAGTCATGTACAATGTGACGCACTAATTGTACATGATAATGGATATTTGCTACACGAGATAAAAAACTATAATGGAGAATTTCACTATAACGGAAATCAATGGTTATTAAGAGGTAATGAGGTAAGTGAAGACCCGATCATTCAACTTGAGCGAACAAGGAAAAAATTTATCAAATTAAAATATTCAAACAATGTTCAGTTTAATATAGATGGTAAAGTTGTTTTCACTCACATAGATTTTTCGCTAGAACTAATTGATACACCTTCGACTGACAAGATCATTCTTAGAAACCAATTGAAACGTCATCTTTCAAGTTTAAAAGATTTGACCTACAATGATCAATCTCTTAATAGAGTTGAGCTAATTAAAAACAATATTGTTGCTAATCCATTTCATAATGAGAAAGCTAATTTCTCTGATTTAAAAAAAGGTGTTTACTGTCGTAATTGCTCTAGTTTTAATATACAAAAATCAAAATTCCATTTTCAATGTAAGAATTGTCTATCAAAGTACACGATTCATACAATAGTATTACAAGCAATAAGTGACCATAAGTCTTTATTCAATAATAGAGAATTTATTAAAAAAGAGATTTACGATATATTGAACGGTTCAATCAGCATGCAAACAATCTACAATGTTCTAAAAATTTATTGTACAAAACAGGATAAAGGTCGTCATACAACTTATAGATTTAAGTACCATGACTTCGATGAAGCAGAAAAGTCAGTTCCAAAACAATTCAGATACAAAGATCACGTTAAACTAGTTTAAATGCTCAAAGGAAAAAGAAGTGACACCTAAGGGTAGAAATGCAACTCAGAATTAATCTAAGAATTATTAATTACTGTAATCATTTCTTCTCAAATGACTAAAATTAATTTCTCCATCCTCACTAATAATCTGAAAATTCACACAATAAATCACGCATAAAAGAGTAAAACATTTCATTTTACACTACTCAAAAAAGAAATTTACTTAATATTCCAATCGTTGCTTAAAGAATAAAATTATTCTGAGAATTCGAGTGTAATCACTTTAGAATTATGAGATTTATGTTAGAATTATATATGTAACTCAAATATATTGAACATTATGGATCATTACATAATTTCAAAAAATAAGGAGAGTTTTTGAAAATGAAAATTTCTTTATCTAGCAAGAAATTAATGTCAACAGTTTTAGGGACAGGTGTTGCTTTAACTGTGCTTGGAATAGGAAATTCTGATGTAAATGCACAGGAAGATGCAGATGTTTATGATTATGCTGATTTTCCACAAAGGGTAACTAACGATGCTGAACCAACAGGTGAAGGTGAGTTAAGAGTCGCGTATGTTTCTGATACACCGTTTGAAGGTACATTAAACTATAACTTCTACCAAGGTGCACCGGATGCTGCGTTTATCGATTACTTTGATGAATCCGTATTAACGATCGACGAAAACCAAATATTTACTCAAGATGGTGCATTAACCTTTGAACTTAACCATGATGACAACACAGTTACGTTTACTTTAGAAGAAGGTATTCTGTGGCATGATGGCGTTGAAGCAACAATCAATGACTACGTTGCATCTTACGAAGTAATCGGTCACCCTGACTACACAGGTGTACGTGGTTCAACACCAGGTTTCACATTAATAGAAGGTTACAATGATTACCGTGCAGGTGATGCAGATTCAATCAGTGGTATCGAAGTGATCGATGATTACACAGCGACGTTCCAGTATGAAGAATTACCACCATCATTATTATCAGGTGGATTCTGGTCTTACTTATTCCCATCTCACCACTATGAAGGTGTAGAAGTTGCGGATATGCCAGATGCACCACAAACACGTGAGAACCCAATCGGTATTGGACCTTACAAAGTAGATTCAATTACATCAGGTGAAGCAGTCGTTTATGAACGTTTCGATGACTACTGGAGAGGTACGCCTCAGTTAGATTCAGTCGTTGTTCAAACGGTATCACCTGCAGCAATTGCAAACTCAATGGCGAATGGTGATTACCATATTGCGAGCGGGTTCCCTACAGATCAGTTCCCGGATGTAGCAGATATGGAGGGTGTTGAGTGGTTGGCTCAGTTAGATCCAGCATACACTTACATCGGATTCAAACTTGGTCATTGGGATAACGAGGCGAATGAAGTAGTTTATGACCCAGAAAACGCTAAGATGGGTGACGTAAATCTTCGTAAAGCAATGTGGCATGCAATTGACAACGATACAGTGGGTGAGCGTTTCTACAACGGTTTACGTTGGAAAGCAACTTCATTAACAACACCTTATCACGCGACATATCATAAAGATGATTTAGAAGTACCTGAGTTCGATGTAGACTTAGCAAATCAAATCCTTGATGAAGCTGGTTACGAGTACGATGGTGATTTCAGAACGACTCCAGAAGGTGAACCATTAACAATCAACTTTGCTTCAATGAGTGGTGGGGATACTGCTGAACCATTAGCAAACTACTACATCCAATCATGGAGAAACATCGGCCTTGATGTTCAGTTAACAAACGGTCGTCTGATCGAATTCAACACATTCTACGATATGGTTGAGAACGATAATGAAAGTGTCGATATCTACCAAGGTGCTTGGGGTGTAGGTACGGATGCGGATCCTTCTGGTTTATACGGAAGAAATTCAGCGTTTAACTACACGCGTTATGCTTCTGAAGAAAATGATGAGTTAATGGCTAAAATCAACTCACAAGATTCTTTAGACATTGACTACCGTACTGAAGCGTTCCACGAGTGGCAAGAATTAATGGCTGAAGAGATTCCAGTAATCCCAACACTTTACCGTGCAATCGTAATGCCAGTTTCTGAAGACGTTGTCAACTACTCACTTGAATTCGGATTTAACGAAGACACATTACTTTACAATGTCGGATTATCTGAATCAGAATAAGAAATAAATTTCAACTGCCCTGAGCATAATGCTCGGGGCTTTTTTATCGTCTGAACATATATGTACCAATGTATTCATATGTATTTTCTGACTATTTTGAATTAAGAGATATCGTGTAAAGATAAACAATAAATCGCTTTCAAATTAAAAAAAGATGAAAATAATTCAAGATTTTGATTGCATCTGTAAAAAATTATGATAAACTACATGTATAAGTTCAGGTGGAGATACAATTTTATGCATCGAAACACTAACTTATCTTTTATAACAAGAGGAGGAGCTTTTTCATGAGGTTTTCTAAGAAGAAGTTAATGTCAGCGGTACTTGGTACCGGAGTAGCACTTGCAGTATTAGGGGTAAATGGTGCAGATGTTAGTGCACAGGATGAAGTTTTCAACTACGATGATTTCCCAAAAACAGTATCTAATGATGCTGAACCAACAGGTGAAGGTGAGTTAAGAGTTGCTTATGTTTCTGATACGCCATTTGAAGGTACTCTAAACTGGAACTTCTACCAAGGTGGACCAGATGCAACATTTATTGGTTATTTTGATGAGTCAGTATTAACGATTGATGACAACCAAATCTTTACTCAAGATGGCGCACTAAACTTTGAACTTGACTACGATAACAACTTAGTAACGTTCACGTTAAATGAAAATGTCGTATGGCACGATGGTACGCCGGCAACGATCAATGACTATGTTGCTTCTTACGAAATTATCGGACACCCTGACTACACAGGTGTACGTGGTTCAACACCAGGTTTCACTTTAATTGAAGGTTATAACGAGTACCGTGCGGGTGAAGCAGATTCAATCAGTGGTATCGAAGTAATCGATGACTACACTGCGACATTCCAATATCAAGAATTACCACCATCATTATTATCAGGTGGATTCTGGTTCTACTTATTCCCATCTCACCACTATGAAGGTGTAGAAGTTGCGGAAATGGCTGATGCACCACAAACGCGTGAGAACCCAATCGGTATTGGACCTTACAAAGTAGCGTCTATTACACCGGGTGAAGCGATTGTTTACGAACGTTTCGATGATTACTGGAGAGGTACTCCACAATTAGATTCAATCGTAATGCAAGTTGTATCTCCAGCGGCAATTGCAAACGCAATGGCAAATGGTGACTACCATGTAGCGCCTGGATTCCCTACAGATCAGTTCCCTGATGTAGCAGATATGGAAGGCGTTGAGTGGTTAGGTCAGTTAGACGCTGCATACACGTACATTGGTTTCAAACTTGGTCATTGGGATGACGAGGCTAAAGAAGTAGTTTATGACCCAGAAAACGCTAAGATGGGTGACGTAAATCTTCGTAAAGCAATGTGGCATGCGATTGACAACGATACAGTGGGTGAGCGTTTCTACAACGGTTTACGTTGGAAAGCAACTTCATTAACAACACCATTCCACGCAACATATCATAAAGATGATTTAGAAGTACCTGAGTTCGATGTAGACTTAGCGAATCAAATCCTTGATGAAGCTGGTTACGAGTACGATGGTGACTTCAGAACGACGCCAGACGGAGAAGAGTTAGTGATTAACTTCGCTTCGATGAGTGGTGGAGATACTGCTGAACCATTAGCGAACTACTACATCCAATCTTGGAGAAACATTGGACTTAACGTTCAGTTAACAAATGGTCGTTTAATCGAATTCAACACATTCTACGATATGGTTGAAAATGATGACGAAAGTATCGACATCTACCAAGGTGCTTGGGGTGTAGGTACAGATGCGGATCCTTCTGGTTTATACGGAAGACAAGCAGCGTTTAACTACACGCGTTATGCAACTGAAGAAAATGATGAGTTATTGGCTAAAATCAATTCACAAGAATCTTTAGACATCGATTACCGTACTGAAGCGTTCCACGAGTGGCAAGAATTAATGGTTGAAGAGATTCCAGTAATTCCTACACTTTACCGTTCATACGTAACACCAGTATCACTTGATGTTGTTAACTGGTCTGAAGAGTTCGGATTCAACGAAGAGTACTTACTATACAATATTGGTTTAGCGCCACAAGAATAATAAGTACTTATAAAGATAAGTTAAACACCCAACATTTGTTGGGTGTTTTTTTGTGCTTAGATCGAATATAAGTAATTATGTATTAAAAGAATAGTCTGAAAAAAATATAAATAGTTATTTTGAGTAAAATTTCTCTTTATCAATCTTTAATATGAGAATTAAATAAAAAAACATTTAAAATTAAGTTGCATCATTAAAATTTTATGATAATATTGTTGTATAAGATAAACGGTATATACATATATATACATAGGACATCTTATGAACATAGAGTACCTGAATAAGGAAGGAATTTTTTTTATGAGGTTTACGAAGAAAAAGTTGATGTCCGCAGTACTTGGTACTGGAGTCGCTCTTGCAGTTTTAGGAGTAAACGGTGCTGATGTGAGTGCACAAGATGATGAACATCCAATTTTTAACTATGAAGATTTTCCGAAGACAGTATCAAATGATGCTGAACCTTCAGGAGAAGGTGAGTTAAGAATTGCATATAGTTCAGATGCGCCTTTTGAGGGCACATTTAACTGGGCGTTCTATACGAATGTCGTCGACTCAAGAATTATGGGTTATTTTGATGAAAGTGTCTTCACAATCGATGAAAACCAAATGTTCACTCAAGAAGGTGCCATGCAGTTTGATATCGATGAAGAGGAAAGAACAGTCACATTTACATTACAAGAAGGTGTCCTATGGCATGACGGCGTTGAAGCGACAATACATGACTATGTCGCATCGTATGAAGTGATCGGACACCCTGATTATGAAGGTGTGCGAGGTTCAACGTTAGGATTCTCATTACTAGAAGGATTCAATGAATATCGTGATGGTGAAGCAGATGAGATTAGTGGCATCGAAGTCATCGATGACTACACAGCTGTATTCCATTATGAAGAAATTATTCCATCATTATTATCCGGTGGATTCTGGGCCTACTTATTCCCAACGCATCATTATGAAGGTTTAGAAGTGGGTGAAATAGCAGAATCAGATCTCACAAGACAAACACCTATTGGTATAGGACCATATCAAGTATCATCGATCAGTCCTGGTGAGTCTGTGACCTATGAGAGATTTGATGACTACTGGCGCGGTACACCATCCATGGATGGTATCGTCTTAGAAATCGTGTCACCATCAACTGTAGCAACAGCAATGCAGAACAATGATTATCATTACACAATTGCGTTCCCTGTGAACCAATTTCCTGATGTTGCTGAAATTGAAGGGGTGGAATGGCTCGCGAATATGAGTTCAGTTTTATCTTATGTTGGATTTAAACTGGGTGAGTGGGACGATGAAGCAGGTGAAGTCGATTATAAGCCAGAAGAGATGAAGATGGGAGACATCGAGTTGCGTCGTGCAATGTGGCATGCGATTGATAACGAAACGGTTGCTGAGCGTTTCTACAACGGTTTGCGTTGGGAAGGTACGACATTACTGCCACCTTACTATGCATCATACTTCGATGAAACAATTGAATCTCCAGAGTACAGCCCTGAAATTGCTGAAGAGATTTTAGATGAAGCAGGATATGAATATGATGGTGATTACCGACTGACACCAGAAGGTGAAGAATTAGAGATTAGCATGGCGTTTATTGGTGGCTCAGATGTTGCTGAAGCGTTGGCAAACTATTATATTCAATCGTGGAGAAATGTCGGATTAAATGTGAGTTTATACAATGACCGTATGTTAGAGTTCAATGCCTTCTATGACATGGTGGATGAGGATGCTGAAGGTATCGATATCTATCAAGGCTCATGGGCATATGGTTCGGATGCAGATCCTGCACACTTCTATGGACGTGGTGCACGCAACAACTATCCGAGATATGCGAGTGAGGCAAATGATGAGCTGTTAGAAAAGATCAACTCACCAGAAGCATTTGATAACGAGTATAGAACGGAGCTATTCTATGAATGGCAAGAATTGATGCGTGAAGAGATGCCGGTTATTCCGATTCTTTACGGATCAGGTGTCCACCCTGTATCGACTGATGTCGTGAACTTCACAGTGGAGTACGGATTTAATGAAGAAACCGCATTATATAATATCGGCTTAGTTGAAGAAGAAGAATAAGGCCGATAAAAAACGATATTATTTGTAACTGCCTTCTGTCCATCGGATAGAGGGTAGTTTTTCATTTAAAGAGAAATATATTCTGTTGAAATTAGTTGCTTAAAGATGATTAAAAGTACGTTTATATTTTATTTATGTTAATAATATGTTAAATTAGTACCAAGTCATAAGATTAGGTGTAAAAAGGTGAGAATATGAAAAATGTAGGTGTACTCGGCATCGGGTCATATGTGCCCGAACGTGTGTTTACAAATTTTGATTTCGAAAAAATCATGGATACGAGCGATGAATGGATTACAGAAATGACAGGTATCCGTGAGAGACGTTATGCTGATGATGATACAGATACGAGTGATTTAGCATTTTATGCAGCAGAAGAGGCAATGAGAAATGCAGGTGTCACACGTGATGAAATTGATCTTTTACTCGTTGCGACAAGTTCAGGAGACCATAGATTTCCGAGCGTTGCTGCGATGCTCCAAGAAAGACTTGAATTAAAGCATATTGCAGCGATGGATCAGCTTGCTGCATGCACGGGTTTTATCTATAGTATGGTAACGGCACAACAGTTTATACAGACAGGCGCTGCCAGTAAAGTGCTCGTTGTCGGTGCTGAAAAATTAACGAAGTTGACAGATTTTAGTGACCGTTCGAGTGCGATGCTATTTGGTGATGGTGCTGCGGCAGTTGTGATGGGTGAAGTTGCAGAAGGATATGGAATCAAATCATTTGAACTCGGCAGTAATGGTTCAGGCGGACAACATTTGTATGAAGATAAAGAAAACGGGTATTTAAGAATGAATGGTCGTGAAGTATTTAAATTTGCAGTGCGACAAATGGGCGAATCGAGTGTGAATGTTGTTGAAAAGGCAGGACTTCAATCAGATGATGTTGATCGACTCATTCCACACCAGGCGAATATCCGTATTATGGAAGCAGCGCGTAAGAGAATGAATCTGCCAGTCGAGAAGATGAGTCACACAATCGATAAATATGGAAATACGTCGGCGGCTTCAATCGGCTTGAGCATTCATCATGATATTAAGAATGGTTTAATTCACGACGGAGATAACCTCGTTTTAGTCGGCTTTGGGGGCGGCTTAACATGGGGTGCGATTTGTATGACATGGGGTAACAATAAGGAGGAAAATAATGAGTAAGAAAAGAGTAGTAATCACTGGCGTTGGTGCTTTAACACCGATTGGAAATACAGCAAGAGATACATGGGAAAATGCATTAAAAGGGACAAACGGAATCGATAAAATTACCCGTATCGATACTGAAAAATATAATGTTTCACTTGCAGGTGAGTTAAAGAACTTTGACGTTGAGGATTACATTGAAAGAAAAGAAGCGCGTAAGATGGATAGATTCACTCAGTACGCAATCGTCGCTGCTGATGAAGCGATTAAAGACAGTGGCCTCGAGATTAATGAAAGTAATAACGAGCGTGTCGGTGTGTGGATTGGTTCAGGAATCGGTGGTATCCAGGCGCTTGAAGATGGATTTATAGTATTGGATCGTAAAGGGCCGCGTCGCGTAAGCCCGTTCTTCGTACCGATGATGATTCCAGATATGGCAAGTGGTCAAGTATCGATTCGACATGGTGCAAAAGGACCGAACGGTGCGACAGTAACTGCTTGTGCGACTGGTACAAACTCAATCGGTGATGCATTTAAAATTATCGAGCGTGGAGACGCAGACGTGATGATAACAGGTGGTACAGAGGCGCCGATCACTAACATGGGGATTGCCGGATTCCAAGCAAGTCGTGCGCTTAGTCTAGAGAGTGATCGTGACAAAGCATGCCGTCCATTCGATAAAAACCGTGACGGATTCATCATGGGTGAAGGTGCGGGTGTCGTTATTATAGAAGAACTCGAGCATGCGAAGGCACGCGGTGCAAAAATCTATGCTGAGTTAGTTGGCTACGGTATGACAGGAGACGCATACCACATTACAGCGCCAGCTGAAAATGGTGAGGGCGGTCAGCGTGCAATGAAACTTGCGATGAAAGATGCTGGCATTGAAAAAGAAGAGCTCGGTTACATTAATGCACACGGTACAAGCACGCCATATAATGATCTATATGAAGCGGTGGCGATTAGTCACGTGTTTGGTGAACATACTCAGAAATTACTCATTAACTCAACGAAATCGATGATGGGTCACTTGCTCGGTGGAACAGGAGCGGTTGAAGTAATTGTGACGGCATTCTCACTACAAGAAGGAAAAGTACATCCAACAATCAACGTGAGAGAGCAAGATGAAGAAATCAAACTGAACGTGTGTAAAGACGGCGTTGTCGAGGCACCAGATCTGAAGTATGCCATGACAAACTCACTCGGATTCGGCGGACACAACGCGTCGCTCGTATTGAAGAAATGGGAAGATGAATAATTATTTGATTATTGATGATTGATTGAGACTGGAGGAGCTGATCCTCCAGTCTTTTTTTTGTGGTTGTTGGTGGGGTTGCTGGTTTGAGAGGAGGCAGGTTGCGTGAGTGGGGACTATTTGGTATGACCTGCCAATTCAAATGGAAAAACGACTGCGAATTGGCAGTATTTTGCTTTTCCTGCCAATTTAAAGCTAAAATCCACTGTGAATTGGCAGCAATTGATTATAACTGCCGATTCAAGAGAGAAAAATGCTCTGAATTGGCAGGGTAAGATTTTACTAGATACTTCTCAGAGCAAGTGATGTCTTCTTTCTCTCTTATGCTCACTCACACCAGAAAATCCCGGTGAATGAGCACGGATTCCGGTTTCATGGTAACTCGCGCCCAAAAATCTCGGTGAGTGAGCACGGATTCCGAATTCATGGTAACTCACGCCTAAAAATCTCTGTGAGTTACCACGATTTCCGGTTTCATGGTAACTCAAGCCCAAAAATCTCTGTGAGTTACCACGAGAAGATCAATCCTCTATAATCACTCCGGATTTTTATCCCACTCACTCAGGAATTTTTTCCTTAAGAGCGTTTTAGATGTCTCCCAGAATTAATGATTAACGTGATTGATGTCACAATCCAAATCAACAAAAGAACTTATAATGAATGTAGCAAAGGAGGCGTATACACTTGTTAAAAGAACTAAAGCAGTCAATTTTGAACAATTCGACGATTGATACTCGGAATATGTCTACAGAACAATTCCTGACTCATGTGATTTTGCTCATTCATACGCACCCAGATTTAGAGTTTGAAAAAGTAAAACCATACTTGATTGAATTTTTTAATGGTTCACCTAAAGCACCAACTAATAAAGATCATCCTATAAATATTCTGGTAAAACACCAACAAAGATTTTCGAAACACATTAAAGTCATAGAATCATTACTCGAAGACTATGCTAACAATCAACAGGACATATCTTTTTATCTGAATGCATTAAAAAATATAAATAATTATTTTAATGTGAAGGAGAAGTTGCTGTTTCCATTGCTCGAACGATATGGCCAATATCAGTTGCCGCGCAGGATATGGGAGATGGACGATTATTTGCGTGTGTCGTTGCAAGCGATGCAGAAACGTGTGGAAAAGCTCGAATCGGTTCATCCAAGACACATCCATTCGACATTTCGGGAGATTCAAACGACTTTTAATTATTTAAAAGATAGTGAGCAGTACATACTCTACCCGCTATGTGATGCGTTGTTTACAGAAGAAAATTGGCAGCAAGTGGCACGGGAGGCGACAGCTTTTCATTTTGATATGTTGGATTACGTGGAGAACGAAGAGGTTATTAATCCAAGTCAAAATCTAGATGATAAAATTCAACATCCCTTTGGAAATGGATTTTTAACAATGAAAGAAGTTAATTTGATTTTGAACAGTTTGCCGCTAGAGTTGACTTTTATAGATGAACGTGGCATTTTTAAGTACTTTAATCATATTGTTGAAGCGCAAGATATGCTATTTATCCGAACACCGCTATCGATCGGTCGACATGTTGCCAACTGCCATCCACCTAGAAGTCTTAAGAACATGATGAAAGTTATCCGACTTCTGAAGTCTAGGGAGGAAGAGCAAGTAGCAATGTGGTTTAAAAGGGGAGAAGTGTTTATCCATGTGACTTACGTTGCTGTTTTTGATGAAGATGATACATTCAAAGGCGTTTTAGAATACGTACAGGATATAAATCCGTATGTGGAGCTACCTCGGGCGACGAAAAAGCATGTTTAGCGATTAGAAAATGATCTGCGTGTCAATGAGCGTTGCTCACAGACACGCAGAAAGATTTGACGGACTATGAGATGCACTCACGGACGTGCAAATGGATTTGACGGACTATGAGATGCGCTCACGGTCTTGCAAACGGATTTGACGGACTATGAGATGCGCTCACGGTCTTGCAAACGGATTTGACGGACTATGAGATGCGCTCACGGTCGTGCAAATGGATTTGACGGACTATGAGATGCGCTCACGGACGTGCAAATGGATTTGACGGACTATGAGATGCGCTCACGGTCTTGCAAATGAATTTGACGGACTATGAACTACTCTCACTGACGCGCAGATTGATTTGCGTTCCAATGAGCGTTGCTCACAGACACGCAAACGGATTTGCATTCCAATGACCCTAGCTCATAGACACACAAACCCACACACAAACCAAGAGTCAAACAACAACAATCTACTTCCTTCTTCTACTCCGACCAAGACCGATGGCATTTTCCATCTTGTCTACCATTCGATTCGCCTTAATCGACGCGCGCTCAGCACCAGCATCTAAAATACTATCTAATTCGCCACTGTCGATGAAATAGTTCACGCGTTCTTGGAAACCGGTCAAGAAGTCGGCCACAACTTCGCCCAGTTCGCTCTTGAACGTACCGTAGTTCGAATCTTTATATTTCTCTTCCAACTCTTCAATAGACATGCCACTCAAGCTGCTATAAATAACAAGCAAGTTAGAAATTCCTGGCTTTTCTTCCTTATCATACTTAATTTCAGAACCCGAATCTGTCACTGCACTGCGAATTTTCTTTGCAGCAGCTTTAGGATCATCCAACAAGCTGATGTATGACTTCGGATTGTCATCACTCTTACTCATTTTTTTCGACGGATCATTCAAGCTCATAATGCGTCCGCCGAACTCTGGCAATTTCGCCTCAGGTACTGTCAAAATATCGTTATACTTATTGTTAAAACGCTCCGCTAAATCACGCGTTAATTCCAAATGTTGACTTTGGTCATCACCGACTGGCACGACATCTGCGCCGTAGATTAAAATATCAGCCGCCATTAAACTTGGATATGTCAACAAACCGACTGAAATGCCATCTTTCGTCGCTTGTTTGCGGGCTTTATCCTTGTATTGCGTCATGCGTTCAAGCTCTCCAATATATCCGATACACTGCATTAACCAAGCGGCACGTGCATGTGCTGGGACTTCGCTTTGGATAAATAGCGTCACCTTTTCTGGATTAAGTCCACTTGCCAGATAAATTGCAGCAAGCTTTATTGTATAATCTCTTAATTTTAAACGGTCTTGCGGTACTGTGATGGCATGCTGATCAACGATACAAAAGTATGCATCATACGATTCTTGCATCTCTGCAAATTGTTGATACGCACCGATGTAGTTACCGATGGTTGGTATGCCACTGGGTTGTACACCCGAAAATAATGTTTTCATACTTAAGCCCCTTTTCAAATCATTCATAAGTCTATAAAATAGTATACATAAGGTTATTATACACGAAAACATATTGTGTCTAAATATTTAAAATTCTTGAAATATTGAAAATTTATGCATAATATAACAACATTTTCATTTCTTTTTAATGTTAATAATCTATAATTGAATCACAGTAAGTAATAAGTTGCAAAGAGACGGATTGTCTCTGGACAAAATTTTAGCATTGGAGTGTGAGATTATATGGTAACTTTATTTACTTCTCCAAGTTGCACATCTTGTCGTAAAGCGAAACAATGGTTGAAAGAACATGATATATCGTTTAAAGAAAGAAATATATTCTCAGATAAATTAACACTTGATGAAGTTAAAGAGATTTTGAGAATGACTGAAGACGGAACTGAAGAAATCATCTCAACACGTTCTAAAACATTCCAAAAATTAAATCTGGATATTGATAGTTTACCGATGAAAGAATTATATCAAATTATTATGGATAACCCAGGCATTTTAAGACGTCCAATCATCATTGATGAGAAAAGACTTCAAGTGGGTTACAATGAAGATGAAATTCGTCGTTTCTTACCGAGACAAGTTAGAACATTTCACTTAGAAGAAGCAATGAAGCTTGCAGACCTATAATGAATTAAGTATAAAAGAACTCTGAATATATATTCAGAGTTCTTTTTTTAGTTTTAAGGGTCTCTTATTGGGAATATGATATGGAAGTATTGTATAATAAAAACTAACCATATCTAGGAGGTGTTTCTGATGAGAATAGAACGTGTGAATGATTCAACAATCAAACTCTTTATCACGTATCAAGATATCGAAAAAAGGGGATTTAACAAAGAAGACCTTTGGACGAATCGTAAAAAAGGTGAGGAATTTTTCTGGTCATTGATGGATGAAGTTGACCATGCAGAAAAGGAATCATTTAATTTTGAAGGCCCATTATGGATTCAAGTCCACGCCTTCGATAAAGGGGTTGAAGTCGTCGTAACGAAACGTGATGAACGTGACTTTAGTGTTGATATTTCAGAAGAAAACCCCGAGGAAAGTGAATTGATGGACTTGCTTGAAGAAGCAAATGCCGAAAATCAAAACGTCTCCCACAACACGGGATCATTATGGGAAGAGCCGCTCATGATTAAATTTGATGATTTTGATGATTTAATCAGATACAGTTATCAAGCGGATGTAGATGAGCTATTGTTTGAAGACTTACTCATCACTTTCAACAACAAATACTATTATCTAATGTATATAAATCGTGGCATGTCTTATCGTACAATTTCAGGATTAGAAGCAAAAGCTTTGGAATTCGGTAATGCGGCAGATGAAACATATGAAATGGTTTATGAATATGGAACTGCAATTATGAGTTACAACGTTCGACGACAAGTTAAAAAATATTTTGAACTTCACAAGTAAAAAAAATAACTTATAAAAAATCTCCTTATATTATATGAGGGGGTTTTTTTATGTTTATAGCACTTGATGAAAATAAGCAGCCAGTATCGGTTGACGAAGCAAAACGCGGTGGGGCATATTTTTGTCCTGTTTGTGATTCCAAAGTGACGTTTAAAGCAGGTACCGTACGTATTCCGCACTTTTCGCATTACCGTATTGAGCAATGTATCCGCTATTTATACAAAGCCGAATCTATTCAACACTTGCAAGCAAAACATGATTTGTACTTACACATTAAAGCATCACGAGACGTCGATATGGAAATCTATTTGAGTGAAATTGAGCAAATTCCAGATCTTTTAATGGATAAAACAGCAATCGAAATTCAGTTGTCGACAATTTCCATTGATTTGTTGCTAGCCCGCACGCGTGGGTATGGGACGTTAGGCATGAATGTCGTCTGGTTACTGGATGAACATGCGTTAAATCCGGAACAACCGACGCAGTTTCAACTGTCAACGATGAAGTCTCACCATTTATTTACGTATGATATAGACGCGCAAGCAGTGTATCGGTACGAAATGATTTATTTTGATGGCTTCAAGTGGCATTACATGCGTGAGAAGATCGATGCAACATTGCTTGATCAACCACCCACATTACGCCCACAAAAATTCCATAAAGTATCTGAGACAGTGGCTAAAAAATTAATTAAAAGGGCGAAGCAAAAGGGCAGTGTACAAGACGTCACGCTTGGTGCGTTGTATCAGTTAGAATGGCAGTTAAAAGATATTCCTAAATGGATGATGACGGTAACGCCGAACGAGCGTTGGATTCTAAATTCTCCACTAGAATGGAAGCTTTTCGTATATCAATCTATAAAAAATCAGTCGTTTGACCTAGATAATTTTATGGGTTTTATCAGACTAAGGACGCTATATGACGTACCAAACAAACTAGAAATCGCGCAATCACTGATGCAGGACTATTATTTGTTAAATATTTCACAAAATGTTACGGAACTTGAAATTTCTAGTTAAAAATGTGAAAATGTAACTATCAACCTTTGGAGGGATTTAGAAATGTCAAAAGTTATGAAACGTGAAGAACAACGTGTTGAAGACACGTGGAATTTAGCATCAATATTTGAATCAGATGATGCGTTCGAAAGAGAACTAAAAGATATTGAAAAATACTTAGATAAAGGCGAAAAATTTAAAGAAGGCATCGATTCAAAAGAGATGCTATTAGAAGCACTAGAAACAGAGCGTGAAATTTCTGAGAAAGCTTCAAAATTATATGTGTATGCACATTTAAAGCATGACCAAGATACGTCTAACGATACTTACACAGCAATGGAAGGTCGCGTGCGTAGCGTCTTGGTAAAAGTGAATACAGCGTGGAGTTTCTTAACACCGACGATCATGAACATTGATGAGGAAACGTTAAATGAGTGGGCACAAGATGACTCTTTAAAAGAGTTCAAATTTGATTTAGAAAAATTGAATGCGAAACGTGCACATGTGTTATCTGACAAAGAAGAGAATATTTTAGCACAATCAAGCGAAGTGACGGGCAGCCCGACACAGACGTATATGATGTTTAACAATGCAGATTTAGAATTTCCTGACGTTGTAGATGGAGAGGGGAACAAGCACCCATTATCACAAGGGACTTTTATTGATCATGTGAAGTCAGATGACCGTGTCCGTCGTCAAAGTGCATATGAAAATCTATATGCAACGTACAGAGGTTTCGAAAATACAATTTCATCAACGCTTCAAGGTGTCGTTTCAGCACATGCATTTGAGGCGAGTGTGCGTGGTTATAAGTCGAGTCGTCATCAAGCGTTATCGAAAAACTTTATCCCTGAGAGTGTCTATGACAACTTAGTTAAAACAGTAAATGACAACTTGCATTTACTTCACAAATATACTGAATTGCGCAAGCGTATTTTAGGTCTTGATGAGTTAAAGATGTACGATATGTACACACCGCTTGTCAGAGATGTTGAGTTTGATATGACATATGAGAATGCGAAAGAGTGGATGTTAAAATCTCTTGAACCGATGGGTGAGGAATTTACAGACATCGTTAAAGAAGGTTTAGAAAACCGTTGGGTAGACGTTTATGAAAACAAAGGGAAGCGCTCAGGTGCATACTCTTCAGGTACGTACGGTACGAATCCATTCATCCTGATGAACTGGACAGACTCTGTAAACAACTTGTTCACATTGACACACGAGTTCGGCCACAGTGTACACAGCTACTTATCACGCAAGTACCAAAACTCTAATCAAGCGGGCTATTCAATTTTCGTTGCAGAAGTTGCGAGTAACTTCAACGAAGCATTGCTTGCAGATTACATGATGAAGAATTTAGAAGACGATAAAAAGAAAATGTACTTGTTAAATGAGCAATTGGATGGATTCCGCGGTTCAGTATTCCGTCAAACGATGTTTGCTGAATTCGAACACGAAATTCACACGATGAAAGAGTCGGGTACACCGTTAACAGCAGGTGCGCTGAACAAGTTATATGGAGATTTGAACAAGAAATACTTCGGTGATTCAGTGAGTTATGACGATAATATCGCAACAGAATGGGCACGTATCCCACACTTCTACATGAACTACTACGTATATCAGTATTCAACTGGATATGCAGCAGCTCAAAGTTTAGCAGACCAAGTGTTGCGCGGAGGAAAAGATGTCGCTGAGCGATACATGAACGAGTTCTTGAAGAAAGGTTCATCAGACTATCCGATCAACGTGCTTAAAAATGCGGGTGTTGACATGACGACGACAGAACCGATTGAGAACGCGATGAAAGTGTTTGAAAGACAGCTAAATGAATTAGAAGCTTTACTCGATAAAGCAGAATAATAATATTGTGCGATCACCAACTGTTTGGTGGTCGCGTATTTTTCTTATTATGTATGGCCTATCAATTGAAACCATTTGTGGACAGGCGTATATTTGAATTAGAGAATTCTTCACACAGACTTACCCCTTTGTTTGTTAGAATTCAAGAAACAACCCCTTTATATGAATATGCTCACAGCATGTGCTGTGAGTATTTCTTTTTGTCTAATTTCTATTCATCATTAATACAAAAATCATACAAGATTCCCTGTGGCGTCGCGTGAGCCTGTAGTCTCACTGCGGACGCTATTCCCCAAGGAGTCAAGTATGATTTTTTTGTAAGTCATAGCGTATTTCTCTCATCTTTTTCCACAAAAAATCCGGCCCCAGAAGAGGGACCGGACTTCACTCAATTCGAATGCACTTTATAATATTTTCCATAATCTGTTTCAAACGATGTAATCAATCGTTGCATCTGCATTTTGTTTAATTCTTTCAACAATAGACCCGGTCGCCAACCGTAAACTTCTTGTAATTCAGCGAAGCTGACGATCTCAAATTTTTCAATGTATTCAAAAATTGTCGGCAGCTGCCTCTTGTTAATATTAAAGTCGATGAGTCCATTGACGATATGTGTAAATATGTAGTACGGATGTGTACCTTCAATTTTAATGCCTGCTTCGTGGACATCACCACCAAAAAACACAAATGAAGGGTTTTCTTCAATGTCCATCTCTCTATACACACTCAAGTCGCGCTTGAGCAGTGCGCGCACCGTATCGTTCTGCATATCTTCAATGAATACATCTAAATCAAGCCCAGCGAGTCGTGCACTTGAGCGTATGATGTCTTCTGTGCAAATCGAGCGGTTTGGTGCCAATCGATTTAACAAGAAACGCAAGAAATTTCTCGCTTTTAGTTGACCTTGCAATTCAGCGGCTTTATAAGCCAAAGCAATGTTATCCATGTCGCCTGATGATTGTGCTTGGCATTTCGTTAAAACTTTTAATGACGGCGATAAAATTTTGCGTAAAATAATATAGTCACGATATTCGATCATCAATTTGTTAATGATTGGTTCAACTCTTAAACAATCTTCACAAAAGGGATCGAAAAAGTAAAAAATCTCTACGGATTTATCGGTCGTTTCCACGAGTGGAAACAAGTCTTGTAGTTTTTCTGATTTCATCGAATATCACCTATCAATTATGTTCATCTACTGGCGTGTTCACCATAATTTGACCCACTTGCTCATAGCGGTCCATCAACGCCTTTTGTAGTTCCTCTTCTAAACCAACATCTTGCATTGCACGGCGCATATTTTTAAGCCATGCTTCTTTTTCTATGTCAGTAATACGAAACGGCATGTGTCGTGCGCGCATCATCGGGTGGCCAAACTCTTGTATATATAAATTCGGGCCGCCAAGAAACTGTGTTTGAAATAATTTTTGTTTATATGCGATTTCATCCCAGTTTTGTGGGAATATTTTTAGTAAGATCTCATCTTGTGAAACATAGCCATAAAATGTGTCTATCATTCGGTGAAGGCGTTCTTCTCCAACTTTTTCAAATAATGTACTCATTCTACTTTCTCCTTATACAATGTACGATAAAACCGCTCGCTCTTCGGTAAGTCTGAGCGTGCTTCAATTTGATTTCTCTCTAAAAATTGTTTGAAATAAATCTCTCCGCTATCATATGCGAGTGCTTCGAATTCTAGCTCATAGTCAACTGTGTTTAAGTATGTACTCTTATCAAGAACGAGTAATCCAGCATCTACCACAGTTTCAAGTCGTTCCGTATGTAAACGGCCTTGTACTTTCAGTGCAGATATATCAATATGATGCACGTTCAGTTCGTCGGCGATATTTTGTGGCATCTGTTTTAATAGATTGCTATTTATTGGTTCTTCTATTGTACCATCAAACTCTAAAATTCCGCCCGAAACAGGCTTCTTCAAAGTCATCATATGTGTTTTTCCAATGACACGAACGCGCAACATCATGCGATTTCGACGCAAGTCAAAGTCATCAGTATCGATGTATATGTTCTCTTGTGAAATTAAAGACGCGTTAACAAAGTAGGTGACTTTCAAACGGTCAAATGTTTTTTTATCGAGTAACGTCTTAAATTCAATTTCCAAATGTGCCATGTGGTCAACTCCTTAATAGATATTATGATTAATATTAAAACTCATGTAAAGCAAACTGATTTTATGATGATTGCTATGTTAAAATAATAGAGCGAGGTGAAGTAAATTGGATATATATGTTACTGAAATTAAAATTGAAAACGATGAAATGAAATTATTTACTGATAAAACAACAGCAGGCATGACATTAGCCAATCGAATGATTGTTGATTCTGACAATTTTTCTTTTATATATTTGCTAGATGATGGAGAAATGTTTAAACGATTGCACTTCGTTCAAGAGACGTGGTCAATGCTCGAAGATCATAAAGGGAAGCAAATGATTGTGAACGATGATATCGTACTCACAGACTTCTGGGATGAGCTCAATGATTTACTTGAGAATATTGAAGGCAACAACAATTATGGGCAAGCATTTGAGGAAGCGGTAGTCAGTGTACTGAGACAATAATGTTGAAGGATGATTGCATATGGATAAGTGGGATATTTTTTTATCGCCTTACGAACAGGCCATTCAAGAGTTAAAAATCAAGTTAAAAGGCATCCGTAAGGACTATCAAGTGAATCAACAGACCTCACCGGTAGAATTTGTAACCGCACGCGTCAAACCGATAAAAAGCATCATTGAAAAAGCGAATGTGCGCAACATTCCATATGATCGCTTGCGTGAAGAAATGTACGATATCGCCGGTGTGCGCGTCATGTGTCAATTTGAAGATGATATCGAAGTGATTTGTGAGCAAATTAGAAATCGTACGGATATGATTGTCGTTGAAGAACGCGACTATGTAACTGAGATCAAATCAAGTGGGTATCGTTCTTACCATATGATTTTAAAATATCCGGTCGAGACAATTGACGGTACGATCGTAATCTTAGCTGAGTTACAAATCCGTACGCTCGCCATGAATTTTTGGGCAACGATTGAGCACTCGCTCAACTATAAATATCAAGGTGAGTATCCACCAGAAATTCAACGTCGCCTACAAAATGCGGCACAAGCAGCACAACTGTTGGACCGAGAAATGTCAGAGATCCGTGAAGAGATTATGGAAGCACAGAAGTATTTTTCAAAGAAACGAAAATAATGATGATGAGGTGTCGTTCTATGCGTTATTCAGTCGTTGTGAAAACCGATTCAGAATCTGCAGCAATTTCAGAATTGTTACACGAAAAATTAGAGAAGATTAATTTTAAAAGAGATGATGACGCACCAGAGATTGTGATTTCAATTGGAGGGGACGGCACGTTGCTTCATGCATTCTCTAAGTATAAATCCATGTTGGAAAAAGTGGCTTTTATCGGTGTGCATACCGGACACCTTGGCTTCTATGCAGATTTTAGGCCACATGAACTGGATATATTAGTCGACCGACTCGCATCAAATCGTATTGATGTCATCGATTACCCATTGTTAGAAGTGGACTTGTTTTTCCATGACGGCTCAAAAGATTCTAAGCTCGCATTGAATGAAGCGACGTTAAGAACCCATGATGGGTCCACACTCGTTTCAGACGTCTCTATAAAAGAAAATCACTTTGAGAGATTTCGTGGCGATGGCTTATGTATTTCAACACCGAGTGGTTCTACTGCGTACAACAAATCACTCGGTGGGGCACTCGTCCACCCATCTTTCCGTGCGATGCAAATGACAGAGATTGCATCGATTAATAACAGGGTATTTAGAACTGTAGGGGCGCCACTCATTTTACCAGCGCATCATTACATTAAAATGTCACTCGTGAATGCTGGACATTATAAAGTGACTGTGGACACGAATCATTTTCTATATGACAGACTCGAACGCATTGAATGTCGTGTGGCAAAAGAATCTGTGCGCTTCGCACGCTTGCGCTCATTGCCATTTTGGCAACGTGTACACAACTCATTTATTGCCGATAAACTTTAGTCGCAGGAGGTCGCTATGACAGAACAAGAGAACACTGAACTAAATGAAGAACAGCTACAATTAATTGAACAACTTCGTAGTGATGATCGTGCGACTTTTAAAGAAACATTTTTAGACTTGCACGAATATGAACAGAGTGAGCTTTACATCGCGATGGACGACGAAGAAAAGGCACGTCTATACGCTGTGTTATCACCTGAAGAAGTCGCAGAGTTCTATGATTCTATCGATATCGATGACGTGGATCACGACTATTTATTTGAAACGATGGACTCTCGCTATGCAGCAAAAATGTTGGAAAGCATGCAATTTGATAATGCCGTAGATATTTTAAATGAACTATCAAGAGAAAAGATGACTTCACTGCTCGCTTTAATGCAACCGGAGTCTCGTGCTGAAATCAGCAGTTTAATCAACTATGAAGCCGATACTGCCGGCGGTATTATGACGACCGAGTACGTCAGCATCGAATCAACGATGACCGTCAGAGAAGCAATGCGTTACTTAAAAGAAGCTGCACCAGACTCTGAGACAATCTACTATGTGTTCGTCGTCGATCAAGAAAAACTCGTCGGAATTATCAGTTTAAGAGAGTTGATCATCTCTGATGACGATGAATATATCGGAGACGTCATGATTGAGCGTGTCGTCAGTGTCAACACAGGCGTCGACCAGGAAGAAGTTGCGCAATTAATGCGAGACTACGACTTCCTAGCCATTCCGGTAACCGATTATCAAGGGCACCTACTCGGTATCATCACGCACGATGACATCATCGACGTTATCGACGAAGAGGCGAGCGAAGACTATGCACGACTTGCCGGTTTAACAGACGATGAGAACACAAATGAGAACGCGTTCTCTACAGCAAAGAAACGACTCCCATGGTTGGTCGGCTTAACGTTCATGGGAATGATTACTGCAACGATGTTGACGACGTTTGAAGATACGTTGCAACAAGTCGCGGTGCTCGGGGCCTTTATCCCCATTATTGGTGGTATGGCAGGTAATACAGGCACACAATCGCTCGCGGTCGCTGTACGTGGTATTTCGAGTGGTGAAATCAAGGATGCAAGTAAGACACGAATTGCGATGCGTGAGATGGGTTCAGGTTTTATTACAGGAATCGTTTGTGGGGCGATTCTACTCGTTATCATTACGCTGATGTACCAAGAAGTGATGCTCGGCGTAATCGTGAGCGTCAGTTTAATTATTGCGATGACGTTTGCAACTTTGACAGGGACACTCGTGCCGATGTTTATGAATAAGATCGGCATCGACCCAGCGATTGCCAGCGGTCCTTTTATAACAACGGGGAATGACATCATCAGCTTGCTCGTCTATTTCAGTTTGGCGAATATGTTTATCCATACGCTGCTTTAAAATAGTTGATTTTTGTGTGATTTAATAGTAAATTAGCACTAGGTACTAAATACAAAATATGAATTTAAAAGGAGCTCGACCATGAATTTAGAAGGTAAAACGTATGTAATTATGGGTGTTGCCAACAAGCGAAGTATTGCATGGGGTGCTGCACAAGCATTAGATAAGATGGGTGCGAAACTCGTCTTCACAATTTTAAATGAACGCTTCCGTAAAGAACTCGATAAACTACTCGTAGAACTGGAAGGCGATCACGACGTTGTTGTTGAGTGTGACGTACAAGATGACGCAGCAATCGAGAGCGCGTTTAAAGAAATCGGAGAAAAAGTTGGGAAAATCGACGGCGTGATGCATGCCATTGCATTCGCACCACGTGAAGATTTGATTGGCGAGTACGTAGAAACAAGCCGCCAAGGATTCCAAACAGCATTAGATATTTCAGCGTATTCATTAACAGCAATTGCGAACCAAGCGAAAGAAATTTTCAACGAAGGTGCATCAATCGTAACGATGACATATCTAGGTGGAGAGCGCGCAGTACCAAACTATAACGTGATGGGTGTAGCGAAAGCTGCACTAGACTCAAGTGTTCAATACTTAGCATCAGACCTCGGACCAAAAGGATTCCGTGTCAATGCAGTATCAGCAGGGCCAATCCGTACGCTTTCTTCGTCAGCGGTTGGTGAGTTCAAATCAATCCTAAAAGTAATCGCAGAGCGCGCACCGTTACGCCGCAACGTCGATCAGCTAGAAGTCGGTAATGCAGTTGCATTCCTACTGTCTGATTTAGCGAGCGGTATTACAGGTGAAGTATTGCATGTAGACTCAGGGTATCATATTTTATAAATTAATTTTGGTTAGTGGGACAGCGACCGCGGGGCGGTCGCTGTTTTTTGGTTGGTTTGTTGGGTTAAACCCATCTGGGTGTCAGTGAGCGAGTCTCATTGGAACGCAAATCAATCTGCGTGTCAGTGAGCAAGTTTCATTGGAACG
>NZ_FOIT01000003.1:234383-249429 GCF_900110815.1 Aliicoccus persicus
AACGCAAATCAATCTGCGTGTCAGTGAGCAAGTTTCATTGGAACGCAAATCAATTTGCGTGTCCGTGAGCTACTCTCATTGGAATGCAAATCAATCTGCGTGTCAGTGAGCTACTCTCATTGGAACGCAAATCCATCTGCGTGTCCTTGACAAGGGGTCCACTTTAATTTGCGTGTCCGTGAAGCTCTCTCATAGTCCCAATAGAGTACTACATTATAGAATTTATTGTGCTTCGTGCTTACTCGGACTTAAAAATCATCGTGAGTAAGCACAGTTCGAGATTTCGTGCTTACTCGGGCTTAAAAATTATCGTGAGTGAGCATGGTGAGATCTTTGCCTGCTACTTCAGACGGAAAATTGCCGGTGAAGTAGCACCCCATAACTTTATTAGAAATTTCGGGTAGGGGAATTAAGTACGCTTGCCAATTCGAGAGAGAAAAATGCTCTGAATTGGCATATTTTGAAGTTTCCTGCCAATTCAGGAGAGAAAAGTCCGTTGAATTGGCAGTTATTGTGATTTCCTGCTAATTCAGACGAATAAATCAGAGTGAATCGGCAGCCCGAGATATTCATCGCTACTTCGGAATAGAATAACCTCGCGAAATAGTGACTTTTTAAGATTATCGCTACTTCAAGCCAAAAATGTCGGGCGAAGTAGCGATTCCCGCCATAATCCCACCTAATCCATCTCAAATCCACCCAAACAAAAAGGACCCCTAACCTAATTAGGGGTCCCACGCCAATCCACATCCAAATCCAAAATTCAATTATAATTATTTCTCTAATTTAAATGACTCTAATACTTTCCACTCGCCATCGTCTTCACGCTGGCATAAAGTGAGCGCGTCGATTGTTTCAGTGTGCTCGATTCCGACCATCTTTAATGTTGAGTAGACATCATCGTGCTCTTGCACAGATGAGAATTTTTGTCCGATTGTAAGATGTGGTACGAATGGGTGCTTGTTCACACCATAGAAATCACCATCGTTAAGCGCATCGTACAATGCGACAATTTCGTCGTTTTTATTCACTTTGAAATAGATGACGTGGCTTGTTGGTTCAAAACTAGATACTTTCTTAATTACCACTTCAACTGGTGAATGATTTTTTGCAACATCTTTTACGTATTCGATTACTTTGTCTTTATCTGCTGGATCGATCTCGAATTCATCTTTAATAGTAATGTGCGGTGGGATCAACGCGAAGTGCGCATCATATCGCATACGGTACTCGTTTACTTTATCTTGAAGTTCCTTTGATGGAAATAAAACAATCCCTAAATTCATCAGTATTCCCCCTATGTTGTGAATAATCAATACAATTATAGCAAATATAAACAATCTTTGGTAGCTGTAAAAATTTTCACACTGTTATTACACATCACTATTCAAAGTAATATTGCAATATTGTCGATATTTCTGGCTTCCACGTTTTCCATATGTGACCGCCATCCATCTCGACATATTCATATTCACAACCCTCGCCGGACAAGTAGTCATTGAGTGCACGATTCGGCGTTAGGAAATCGGCTTGATTGCCCATGATAGTCGTGAAGTCTTCTTCTTCGAGCCCAATCGTATGGTATAAGTTCAAATTAATAAGCATCGGCTGCGCTTCAAATTTCTCAATGAAGGCATCATCAACAAATGGGCTGAATGCTGCTGCTTGTGAGAATGTCGTCGGATATTGCAGCGCAACACTGTAGGCCATTGAACCCGCGAGTGACTCACCGAACAACAAGCGTGCTGTACCCGTACGCAATGTTGCGAAATTCTTATCCACCCAATTTATAAAGTCCGTCGCGACAAATTGTACGAACTGCTTATGCTTGTCCCCGTTAGGCGAGAAGTAACGGTTGCGCCACTCGACGCTTGGATATGGAATCCCCACGATAATGCAGCGTTCGATTTCGCCAACCTCATATAATTTTTCATATTGACGCTCGATCTGTCCATATTTAAAGAAATCTTGTGAATCAAATGTGATGATTACTTTATGCTTATACAAATCTGAGTAATTTTTCGGTAAATAGTACTGGACCTCAAATGTTTCATCTAACCCCGAAACAGTTGAAGTGACGGTAGCGTCATGAACTTTACCTGGTGTTTTATCGATCATAAGTATAGCTCCTTAAACTTCATTTTAAACATACCAATGCGTCAATCCGAAGAAAGATTGACGCATCAGACATATGTTGTTAATTCTATTTTAGTAGTGTTTCAAGTAATTTTCAATTTCCCACGGTGTAATTTGTGCACTATAGCTATTCCATTCAGCGAGTTTGTTCTTTCTGAACTGCTCGTAAATGTGCACACCAAGTGCATCCTGCATTACCTCGTCTTCATCGAGTGCCTTAAGTGCTGTATATAATGTCGTCGGTAAATCTTCAATGTCACGAGATTTTAAATGTGATTGACTCATCTCATATAGATTTTCATTCACCGGTGACATCAAGTCCATTTTATTTTTTATACCATCTAATCCTGCTTTCAAAATCACAGCAGTTGCTAAATAAGGATTCGCAGACGGATCGAGTGAACGCACTTCAGCACGTGTGCCTGCACCGCGTGTTGCTGGAATTCTTAATAACGGTGTACGGTTCATACCACTCCAAGCGATAAACCTCGGCGCTTCAAATCCGGATTGTAATCGTTTATATGAGTTCACAAGTGGGTTACATACAGCAGTAAATCCACGTGCATGTTCTAAAATACCCGCCATAAAGTGGCGCATCTCATCGCTCAAGCCTTCTTCATCATCTGGATTGTGGAATACATTCACACCATCTTTGAAGAGAGATACGTTGTAGTGCATGCCGCTACCTGGTTTTTTGTGTAATGGTTTCGGCATAAACGTCACATGCAAGCCATATTTTTTAGAGACGACACGTGCGACGTGTTTAAATGTTTGAATATAGTCACTTGCTGTTACGGCATCTTGATATTTAAAACTGATTTCGTGTTGTGACGGGCCAACTTCATGGTGGAACATTTCAATTTCAAAGCCCATTTCGGCAAGCGTCTTTGCGATTTCTCGTCGACAAGCACTGCTTGTATCTGAAGCATCTAAATCGAAATATCCGCTCGTATCATTGACATTTAAAGTGACATCGTTGTTTGAATCGAGTTTTAACAAGAAGAATTCTGGTTCAGGTCCCACACTAAACTGATCATAGCCCATCTCTTCCATCTCTTTAAGCACACGTTTTAAATTTGAACGCGGGTCACCTTCAAACGGTGCGCCATCGATCGTGTAAATATCACATATTAAACGCGCCATTTTATCTTCACCTTCGAACCAAGGCAAGATTTTCCACGTCGCAAAGTCTGGCTTTAAGAACATGTCAGACTCTTCAACTTCAACAAATCCTTCGATTGAAGAACCATCAAACATGATTTCACCATCCAGCGCTTTTTCTAACTGCTCAACCGGCAATTCTAAACTCTTGATTGAACCGAGCACATCCGTGAATTGTAGGCGCAAAAATGAAACTTCTTCTTCTATTGCAATCTTAAGAATATCTTCTTTACGATATTCACTCATTTTACTAATCTCTCCCAATGTACAGTGATACATATATTTTAACCAAAAATAGGGAATTTCAAACATTTTTCGAAGGTATAATATAATAATGTGTGTAGTCAGTCGTGTTAAGTGATAATATAATAATGATATATTGTTTTTCTAGAACGAGAGAGGGATTATATGGCACATAGAGTATGGTTTCAAACTGGGATCGCTGTCATTCTGACATTGATCATCATTTGGCTGATCATGCAAGTCGGCGTGATCTTCCAGCCAATCGGTACAATTATTACAACTGTATTTATACCCATACTAATCGGTGGACTGTTTTTCTATATTACCGAGCCGATTAAACGCTTCTTTGAGCGGCGGGGATTAAATCGAATCGTCAGTATTTTAACAGTATTTATTATCATCATAATCGTCGTGGCAATCTTCATGACATTGCTCGTGCCGGTTATTTCAGATCAGATTCGTACCTTGATCGAAATGTGGCCGAGGCTACAGCGAGATTTCTTAGAGTTATTGGATATTGTATTGCTGTATCAGGATGACTTACCATTTGATCTATCACAGATGCTTGACCAAGGATTGGAGCAAGTGACATCTCTATTCAGTGGACTTGCTGGGAATATATTCTCTATTCTTTCAGGCACTGTCAGCGTGCTATTAACAATCGTGTTAATCCCATTCTTCTATTTCTTCATGATGAAGGACCACGAGCGTTTAGTGCCAGCATTATTGTCACCGTTCGACGGAACATTCAAACAGTTTTTAAGTGAATTATTGCACGACATCGATAAGACGCTACGCGCTTTTATTCAAGGGCAATTATTAGTCAGTACGATCTTAGCGATTTTACTTTTTATCGGTTACTCAATCATTGGATTAGAGTATGCACTATTGCTTGCGATGCTCGCATTGTTATTGAACATCATCCCTTTCATTGGTCCGTGGATGGCATTCATACCCGCAGCTATTTTAGCAACGATTCAAGATCCATGGATGTTGGTCTGGGTATCAATCATTACACTTGTTGCTCAGCAAGCTGAAAGTAACTTAATCACACCGAACGTTATGGGGCAATCGTTGCAATTACATCCTTTGACAGTCATTACAGTCGTGCTTGCTGCCGGAAATATCGGTGGTTTTATCGGCATGTTAATCGCAATTCCAACATACGCAATTATCAAAGTTGTTGTCATTAACATTTGGAGATACCGCACAGACTTTACGCAAGCATTCTTAAGAAAAACTGAGTAAGACCAAAGCAATAAGGTTATGGGAATTATAGGAGGCGCACCGATGAAAAAAGTGACGAAAGCAATCATCCCAGCAGCAGGGCTAGGGACGCGATTTTTACCGGCAACAAAAGCGATGCCGAAGGAAATGTTGCCTGTGTTAGACAAACCGACGATTCAATATATTGTTGAAGAGGCGGTACAGGCAGGGATTACAGACATCATTATTGTAACTGGTAAGCATAAGCGAGCTATTGAAGATCATTTTGATCATCAGCGTGAATTGGAAGAAAATTTAAAGATGAAAGGCAAGTATGATGAGTTAACAGCAGTGGAACACTCAACGAATTTAGCCAATATTTTTTACGTGAGACAGAAGTCACCAAAAGGTTTAGGACATGCCGTACAAGCAGCCAAACAATTTATTGGTGATGATCCATGTGCAATTTTGCTTGGTGATGATATCCTCGAAGGTAAGGATGGTACTTCGTGTATCGGGCAAATTATTGAACAGTACGAAAAGACGGAGAGTAGCGTCATCGGGGTACAGACCGTTGCAGAGCAAGACGTCCATCGCTACGGTATCGTAGAGTTTGATGAGAAATCAGATGATTTATATTCGGTTTCAAACATGTTCGAAAAACCTGATCCAACAGAGACGGATTCGCGACTCGCAATCATGGGACGCTACGTACTCACACCGGAAATTTTTGACGAACTCGATAAAGGCATCATCGGTGCAGGTGGAGAAATCCAACTGACTGATGCGATCCTTGCGATGAAAAACGATGGTAGTAAAGTGTATGCTTATGATTTTAAAGGCGAGCGTTTTGATGTCGGTCACAAGCGCGGATTTGTAAAAGCAAACATCGAATTTGCACTGCGCTCAGATGAAATGCGTGATGAAATTTTATCGTTTATGAAAGAAAAATTAGCAGAATATAATGAATAATCGTTTGGCCCACCTTGAGTTCTAGGTGCGGCCACTTTATTTCATAATAGATGTAGAGGTGGAAAATTTTGAAAGTAAGTGAACTATTAAACCTAATAAAAATCAAAGAAACATATGGTACATTTCCAGAAAACGTGCATAACATTACGCAAGATTCACGTGAAGTAGATGAACACTCTGTCTTTGTTGCTGTAAAAGGTTTACGTGTCGATGGTCATGATTTTATAGACAGTGCAATTGAGGCAGGATGTCGCATGATCGTAGCGAGCAAGTTTGTAGAAACGCCAGAACATGTGGGATTAATTGTCGTCCGTAACAGTGAAA
Source organism: Aliicoccus persicus (assembly GCF_900110815.1). Classification (GTDB taxonomy): domain Bacteria; phylum Bacillota; class Bacilli; order Staphylococcales; family Salinicoccaceae; genus Aliicoccus; species Aliicoccus persicus. The sequence continues at coordinate 240,426 of NZ_FOIT01000003.1, forward strand.
AAGCAGCTGCAAAGTTCTCGGAATATATTTATGATTTTCCACATAAAAATTATTACATGATTGGGGTAACTGGTACGAACGGTAAGACGACGGTCTCGACGATGATTCATCACTTGAGCCGTGCGCTCGGTAAAAATAGTGCATACCTTGGCACGAACGGGTTTTTAATCAATGAGACTCGGCAGGAGAGTTTGAATACGACACCAGAGACAACGCGCCTTCATAAACGTTTAGTAGACGCTCGAGAGGCAAATAGCGATGTATTCACGATGGAGGTTTCTTCCCATGCCTTACAGATTGGTCGTTCGTTAGGTATCGAATACGACATTACGATCTTCACAAACTTGACGCAAGATCACTTAGATTTTCATAAGACGATGGATGCGTACGGGTTTTCAAAAGGATTGCTGTTCTCTCAAATGGGACAGGATGTTAAGAAAGAGAAATATGCGATATTAAACGATGATGACCCTTGGAGTAATATATATGAAAATATGACGGCGCATGAAGTGGTGACGTATGGCATGAGTGACCGTGCAGATTTTTATCCGACAAATATTAACGGTTCACTTGCTGGATTTTCATTTACATTGAATACGCCGGAAGGTGCGTTTGAAGTAGAGTCACCTTACATTGGAGAATTTAATATACAAAACTTAATGTGTGCAATTATCAGCGAATGGCTACAAGGGTTCTCATTAGAAAACATCGTTCAAGCCATTCCTAAAATGTCACCGGTTGAGGGCAGACTAGAAGTGCTGGATCCTAGATTACCGGTAGATATCATCATCGATTTTGCACACACACCGGATGCACTGTCTAAAATATTTGATACGGTTGAACCGTTTGTAAGAGGCAAGCTAATATTCTTGGTCGGCATGACGGGTGAGCGTGACTATTCAAAAGGACGTGAGATGGGAGAGATTACTTCTCGTGCGGATGTCGCGATTTACACGCCGGACAATCCAGCAAACGATGACCCACAAATGCTTGTGGACTTGCTTGTCGAAGGTGCGACGCACGATAACTACTATGGGTTTGTCGACCGTGCAGAAGGCATTCGTAAAGCGGTGGAACTGTCAAATCCTGGTGATACGATTGTGCTCGCATGTAAGGGACGAGAGCCATATCAAATTGTGGAAAACTACATCAAAGCACCGCACCGCGATGATTTGATTGCACTTGAATCGGCATATGAAAAGTATGGAAAAACCGAAATATAACTGATATAATCACGAATGTAAATTTTTGAATAGATTGGACAAATAAAGCATGAGTATTGAACAAGAAGTAAAAAAACGCAGAACATTCGGGATCATTTCTCACCCGGATGCTGGTAAAACAACATTAACTGAAAAATTATTATTGTTCGGTGGTGCGATTCGCTCTGCCGGGACAGTAAAAGGGAAAAAGACGGGTAAATTTGCGACCTCTGACTGGATGAAAGTTGAGCAAGAGCGTGGTATCTCCGTGACGAGTTCGGTGATGCAGTTTGATTTTGATGGATTTAAAATCAATATATTAGACACGCCGGGACACGAAGATTTCTCTGAAGATACGTATCGTACATTGATGGCGGTAGACTCCGCTGTCATGGTCATCGATGCAGCGAAGGGCATTGAGCCACAGACACTGAAGCTGTTTAAAGTATGTCGTATGCGTGGCATTCCCATTTTCACGTTCATCAATAAGCTCGACCGCGTTGGTAAAGAGCCGTTTGAATTATTAGAAGAAATTGAGGAAACGCTTGATATTGAAACATATCCGATGACGTGGCCGATTGGTATGGGACCGTCGTTCTTTGGCATTATCAATCGCAAAGATAAGACGATTAATCCATTTAAAGAGGATGAATTGCTTCAGTTAAATGACGACTATAGTCTTGAGTCCCCGCATCCAATCGAAGCGGATTCAGCATTTCAAAATGCACTTGAGGAATTCATGCTTGTTGAAGAAGCGGGTGATGAATTTGACGCAGATAAAATTGCAACTGGCGATTTAACACCAGTATTTTTCGGCTCTGCGCTCTCAACATTTGGTATCGAAGAATTTTTAGACACGTATGTCGATTTTGCACCATCACCGATGCCGCGAAATACAACGGAGGAGAGTAAAGTCGCTCCAACCGATGAGGCGTTTCGTGGTTTTATTTTCAAAATCCAAGCGAATATGGATCCAAGGCATAGAGACCGCATTGCATTTTTACGTGTCGTCAGTGGAAAATTTGAGCGGGGCATGGACACGACGCTTGCACGCACATCGAAAAAACATAAAATTACACGTGCTACGATGTTCATGGCAGACGATAAAGAGACCGTAAACGAGGCATATGCAGGTGATATTATCGGGTTGTACGATACTGGTAACTTCCAAATCGGTGATACGCTATATGGGCAAAATGGTAAAGTGACTTTCGAGGCACTGCCACAATTTACACCTGAGTTGTTTATGAAAGTCAGTGCAAAAAACGTCATGAAACAAAAGCATTTCTATAAAGGCATTGAGCAGCTCGTACAAGAAGGTGCTATTCAATACTACAAGACTGTGCATACGAATCAGCCGATTTTAGGTGCTGTCGGTCAGTTGCAGTTTGAAGTATTTGAGCATCGTATGAAGCATGAATATAATACGGATATTATTATGGAACCGATAGGTAAGAAGATTGCACGTTGGGTCGAGAATCAAGATGATATTAAAGATGCGATGAGTACGAGTCGCTCGAATTTAGTGCTCGATCGATATGATAATAAAGTGTTCTTATTTGAGAATGAGTTTGCAACGCGATGGTTCAGTGAGAAATATCCGGAAATCAAGTTGTACAATTTATTGTAGGCGAATTAAGAAAAATTACTTTACAAGTTACTAATAACCATGTAGTATGAATTTGTTGATAATTTAATAGAGCTCTCAAGAAGGGGAGTAACGAGTAGGCGACGCCTATTAAATACATCGTCATGACGGAATTTTAATTCCCGGTGTATTTTAGCAACTAACATTGTATCGTGAGACCTTCGCCTATAGATCTTGATCTATTTGGCGAGGGTCTCTTTTATATTGTCTCAAACAATTGAATTGGAGGATTACAATGGATACAGCTATTTTAATGGAATACCTATGGGTACTCGTTGTTTTAATTGCATTAGAAGGTTTGCTTGCCGCAGATAATGCAGTCGTACTCGCAGTACTCGTTAAGCACTTAGACAAGAAAGAGCGTGCGAAAGCATTGTTCTACGGACTACTCGGTGCATTTGTATTTAGACTCATTGCAATATTCTTACTCGTTTGGCTCGTTCAATGGTGGTATGTACAGGCGATTGGTGGACTATACTTAATCTATATCTCGGTCAACCACTTCGTGCAGATGCGAAAGAACAATGGCAAGGATGTCAAACCGAAAAAGCAATCTGGTTTCTGGATGACGGTGTTAAAAGTAGAGATCGCAGACATTGCATTTGCGATTGACTCAATTTTAGCAGCAGCAGCAATCGCGTTAACATTACCTGAAGTGGGTGGAGACTTCTTCGGCGTCAACGCAGGTCAGTATACGGTGATGTTTATCGGTGGTTTAATCGGTGTAATTATTATGAGATTCTTTGCACGTTTCTTTGTCGAAGTACTGAATAAGAAACCAGGTCTTGAGATGGCAGCATTTATAATCGTCGCATGGGTCGGGGTAAAACTACTCGTATTAACGATGGCACACGAAGATATCGGATGGATTCCACACGAATTCCCACACTCAACTGAGTGGAAAGTCATATTCTGGTCAGTCATGGTAATCGTTGTCCTTTGGGGTATTTTCACGAAACAGAACAAAAAGTTGTCACAAGTTGAGCAATAATTTTCGTTTTTTAATGTAAATTGTTAGTAATAATTTTAGTAACTTTATAAAATGACACTATCCTATACTTAATGGAAGGTGAAAATTATGGAATTAAATTTTAGAACAATGATGCTAAATGTCATAATGTCTGTCGTCATGATACTTGGACTTTTATCGGCAACTGTGACGAATGATACAGCACAAGCACAAACAACAGAAATGAATCCGACGATGGAAGCAATTGCGTCCGCGAAGCCATATGTCGTATCAGTTGTTAACTTACAACAAGCACAGCAAAACATATTTGCACAAAATCAAATGGAACCGAGCGACCCAGTACCAGCCGGAACAGGTAGTGGTGTCGTCTACAAATTAGAAAATGATTACGCGTATATCGTAACGAACCATCACGTCATTGAAGGTGCACAAGAAGTGACTGTGACATCTGAAGCTGGAGACACGTATGATGCAGAAGTATTAGGTTCAGACATTTGGACAGACTTAGCAGTATTGCGCGTTGAAGCAGGTAATTTCGATGGTTATATCGAGTTTGCCAACAGTGACGATCTTGTCGTTGGTGAAACAGCAATTGCAATCGGTTCACCACTTGGTGAAGTATTCTCAGGTTCAGTTGCTAAAGGGATAGTTTCAGGGTTAGACCGTACGGTACCTGTGAACTTATCTGGCTACGGCACACCGGACTGGGAAGCGAACGTTATTCAAACAGATGCTGCAATTAACCCAGGTAACTCAGGGGGAGCACTCATCAATGAAAATGGTGAACTCATCGGAATTAACTCGATGAAAATCAGCATTTCTAACGTCGAAGGGATGGGCTTTGCAATTCCTTCAAATGAAGTAGAGAAAATCGCGGAGCAGCTCGAAGAACACGGTGAAGTCATCCGTCCATACATGGGTGTTTACATGCAAGACGTGCGTCAATATCCACAGATGACACTCGTTAATGAATTGAACTTACCAGAAGATGTATACAGTGGAGTCATTGTATCGCAAGTTGAACCCGGCTCACCAGCCGATCAAGCAGGACTTGCAGGCTACGACGTAATCGTCGCGCTTGATGGCGAACCAGTAGAGTCACTGATGGAATTACGTCAGTACTTGTATTATGAAAAATCAGTTGGCGACACGATGGAAGTCGAATTTTATCGTAATGGTGAATTGATGACTGTCGAGATGACATTAGAGTAATTGAAATGTAAAAATGCTTCTCCTATGAAGGAGGAGCATTTTTTATTAAAAAAGCACCTCACAAATGAATGTGAGGTGCTCCAATTAATCTTCTATGATTTCATAATTTTTGTGGTTTACTACTGTTTTTTCAAACATTTCATGTTCGTTGAAATTTTCATTGATCGTTAAGTCCACAATAACAGAGTTATCATTTACTTTTTCGACTTTTCCAATCATGTCTCTAAATGCAACAATATCTCCAACTTTTACAAGAATCTCCTGTTCCTCTTCAGCCACGTTATAACCCCCAATGTCTTCACAATGTAGGTATTATACTACAAAACGATTACATTTTCCACTGTTGAGGGTAAACACGTTATCTCAGATGACTCAATTTCTTACGAATATTTTGCTGATAAAACTTCACCGTCGAACGACTTTTGCCAATCCGCTGCCCAATTTCTTGTTGTGTGTAGCCGCGCAGCATCATCTGAACACATCGGTATTCTACATCGTTCAAAATCAATTTGGCATCGTGTAGCCACAAAGAGACGTCATTGCTCGTATCATCGACACCATCTAGCATCGATTCGTCACCAGTTACTTCAAGCTTTAACTTTCCGCGACGCCTGATTTCATCAATGAGACGATTGCGAATCAAACCATAAATTAAACTCGCTTCGACGAGTTTATCATCTACATCGCTCTTCTTTAGTCCTTCATAAACAGCGAGCCTTCCAATCTGTGCAAAATCATCCATGTCTACGCTTATTCCAAGCTTATGAATCCAACTGTACACCATGCGTTCATACTGCATCACACGATCACTCATCACCATTACGTTGTCCTTCTCGTCGACGCTATCATTTCCGGATAAGCAAATGATAAAATACGTGAGGACAATATTCAGACGGATAACTAATCAAATCAGGTAATAATACTAACTTATGTTAACAAATGTTAAATTATAAAACGCATATTGTTAAATAACTTTACTTTATTATATAATAGAAGCACTTATACTTTGTGAGGTAAACCCATTGACGAAGGCTGCACTCAATCACAACGTGCTCTATATCGAGCCCATTTCCCACCCCGAGTTTCTCTGCCATGTCGTGTTTGCAAAAGGTCGAACGTTACCAATGAAAACTGCTGCTGAACATCACATTGATCACGTATTAATTGAGTGTTTTGGTGCCTCCATTGCATCGAGAAAATTAAATGTTAAACGCGCACATAATATTAAAAGACTCGTGCCAATCATCATTGATGACACACATGATTTTGTTATGTTTCCCCTCCATTCATGTAAGTACAACAACGCTATTTGGCTAAACCTCAGACATGTCATGAAGTTTATCCCAACAGAAAGTGGTACGATGATAACATTTCGTACAGGTGATACGATGCACACACATATTGATACTAGAGTGTGTGAAAATCAATACCGACGTGCTTTAGAAGTGTTGGATTATTTTAAAAAATTCAAACATCTGAATATATCCTATACAATAGAATGAAAGAAAGGGGTGAAAGACATGCGCATACTCGTCGTGGGCGGCATTTATAAGTCGCAGCGTAAAACAATCGATGGTGGCTATACAATTGCAAAAATTTTAGGCACATATTCAAATGCAAAAATAGATTATGTGACACAATTTTCATCAAATGAACAAGCTTTGACACGTCGAATTAAACAGCGACTCGACACATTGGGTGTCAACTATATGGATGCATCATCGGTTTCAATGGATTACGGTGAAATGGATGCGTATGTCATGAATCCCGGTAGCAATGCCTATTCACTCAATAGGCTTCGGAAAAATATTAGAGGATATTCATGTGTTATTGTATCGACAGATATCGATGAAATGAGTGTAAAACAAATTTTAGCAAAAGCACAGAACAGCGGTATTCCGAGTATCGTCTTCACTCGTGGAGAATTTGAAGTTAGTGAAACACAGTCGCGCGAAGTGATTGAATTAACTGAAGGGTCATATGAATTAGCAGAACAAGATATTAGAGATGTGCTTGAAGCGAGTGGTTACATCGGTGAGACTGTGGTAGAGCCGCTGTCTCAAACAGAGATTATAATCAATAAAATCAAATCGATTTATGTCGTACCACGACTGTTCATCACAGGTGTTCTCGTACTTATCTTATTTCTGTCGACGATGGCATTGCTCAATTATTTTAGTGAACGCGGGGAGTATCCGACGCATGTGAATTGGAATCAATCAATCGACCATCCGAACTGCGACACTGTAGAAACATGTGCGCAATATGGAGATGATTTAATTGATGAAATTGAAGACCATATCAACTTGCTTGCAGATCCCTATGTATTTCATGAAAATCGTACGAATACGAACTTTATTACATACGATATTGTAGACGGCCAACCCGTTGATGCCGTACATCACAATGACTTGCCATTTGGTGATGAAGAAAGATTTTTATCGATTTGGGAGATGTATGATGCAATCGTACCTGCAGCTTATGATGGTGCGGTTGATCGATTCAGACTATTCTCAGATGGGGAAGGGAGCCGGGTAGCCTACGTTTCAATCAGTCCGACCGATACGCTCCTCGCAGTCGATATACGTGATACAAATAATCGCTCACAGCTCTACCGAACATTAATACATGAATTCGCCCATGTGTACTCGTTACCAATTTCAGACTTTACATGTGCGTCGACTGATATGTCTTGTATTAAAGATGATGCAATGTTAAGTGAATATATGGAGCGATTTTGGACACATTACGATGAGAATTGGTATGATAATACTAACAAGCCGATGCCTCAGCGCGAGGCATTTTATAACACTAACTTTTCCGATTTTTACATACCGTATCAAGCGACAAATGTGAAGGAAGACTTTGCTGTGACATTCGTGCAGTTTATCATCCGTCCAGCACCAGTAAATCCGGTACAGCTGAAAGATATCAAAGTCCATTCACTGTACGAGCGTGAAGAACTCGTGTTGATGCGGCTGGAAATGTTAGAAAATATATTAGCATTAGAGGAGTCAGAATCATGAATTTAAAAGTGAAGATAAAAACCGGCGATTTATCAATCGTTTACATCGACGTCCCAGATTCAATTACATTAGATGAATTGGTGAAAGAACTTGTCAGAGAAGGGCATGTTGCCGCAGAATTCTCAGAAGCATTTCCACAAGACGAAGCTTTAAATAGCTTGTTTGACCGTTCAGGACAATTAATAGTCGCAGCAAATGGCATCGAATTGACGTTGACGAAAAAACGCGGCGGTCAAAAAGTTGAGAATATCGCATCGAAATTAAACTACCAAATATTTTTACCAACGATACAGCTCTACCGTGAGTTAGTCGACAATGGTAATGTGAAATTTGGCACAACATTTTTCGTGCAGATGGACAAATCGACATACTTGGTGCGACACAACAAGAATGATGTAGAGTTATTTGATTTCAAAAAATCATTTGATGCATTGAATGATGGTGAGAAAAAAGTGCCAGCACGCGCAGTCGTCCATTTTAAAACACGTGACGAATTAAGCATGTCAGAGATGGCGTTTATCCGCAGTATTTCGTTCCCAGTGAAGGAGCGTAAAAACCCAGTTTTGGAAGTGGGGACGTTAACTCAGGCAGAGATCGACTGGATGACAGATATTTTAGATAAGGTGACACAAGTGATCAAGCACTTTGACCAGCACAATACAGAAATCAATCGTTCAGACGAAGACTTTCCGACATACGTCTTCCAAAAGGGCAAGCCAACAATCGGATTTGTTAAGCAAGCCCAACTCGTTAAGATCTCAGCGGCTGGGAAGAAGTAAGTAGTGGCTGTTAGTTCGTGTTTTTCCGCTCGTAGACGTGTTTAAATCGATTTTCGTGACTGTGAGTAAGTTTCATTGAAATGCAAATCCGTTTGCGCGTCAGTGAGCAAGCCTCATTGGAACGCAAATCAATCTGCGTGTCAGTGAGCAAGCTTCATTGGAACGCA
>NZ_FOIT01000003.1:249710-254517 GCF_900110815.1 Aliicoccus persicus
CGCGTCAGTGAGCGAGTCTCATTGGAACGCAGATCAATCTGCGTGTCAGTGAGCAAGCTTCATTGGAACGCAAATCAATCTGCGCGTCAGTGAGCCTCACTCATAGACGTAATAAAGTCCACATCAGAGAATTAATGGTGCTTTGTGCTCACTAGAGATCAAAAATCATCGCGAGTTACCACGGTTCAAGGTTTCGTGGTAACTCAGGCTCAGAAATTAACGGCGAGTTACCACGACCGAATGGTTTGTACAAAATACGCAAGCAAGTCTAATCTAAAAAATGCAGGTCGACCGACAAACAACCGGTCAACCTGCATCTTTTTTATCATTCTACAATGATTTCTTCATCATATAATGCTCAATACCCGCATCTAAAAATATATCCGAGTCGATTTCATATCCGAGTGACTCATAAAATTTTACAGCATGGACTTGTGCGCCGAGCACGGCATACGTGTAGCCATTAATTTTAGCGACCTCATGCATGTGTTCCATGAGCTTGAATCCGATGCCGCGGCCACGATACGCAGAGTGGACGGCGACTCGCTCGACTTTCACAGTGTTCTCTGATTTTGCACGGAATCGTGCTGTTCCCACATATTCATCATCGATTTTCACCAAAAAGTGGGTACATTCTTTTTCAAACTGATCAACTTCTTCATTCTTAGGTACTTTCTGTTCATCGACAAACACTTTAAAACGAATGTCCAAACACTGTTCATACAATTCATCTGTATTTGCTGTTATGATATCCACCGTGCAATCCTCCGCAACTATAATTTATTTAACTTAAACTGATAAAAATCTAACTCGACCTTATTCTACAGACAACACATTGCGTTCATCCGCATTATCAAATTCTTCCTGATCGTCAAGATCTCCATCATCTGACTCTGCATCTTCATCATCTAACTCTTCTAAATCCTCTAAATCATCTTCACCTTCAACGTTATGTTTCTCAGGCTCGAACTCTGGGATATTGATACCGTCGCCCAAAGTACTGACATAATAATACGACATAAAGTATGGTTCTTCTTCTGGGAAGTGGTTATATAGCAAATCGTAATCGTAAACGCTGTACGGCTCTAAGTAATTTCTTAAGCGAATATTAATCAAATCATTCGGCTCTGTGCCATCACTTAATCCAAGCTCTTCACGAATGGTATTTGAAATTAAATATAAGTGCTCTTCATTCGGTCGATAAAAATACGCGCGTTTATCTTCGGTCCAGTAGTCTTCACCACGTAATTGGACGGAATTAAATGTTAAATTATTAAATGCATAATATGTTGCGAGCCCGCGCATCTTGTCTCCAGGTATGTTATGGCTGATATTATCCGCGACGACATCAATCAACTCATCGAGGTTCATCAAAGCTTCCGTTGATTTTGATTTATCCATAATTTTAAAGACCATTTCGATCTGGCGATTATTTCGTGCAAGGTCTGAGTCAACTCGTCGACTTCTCACGACGGCTAGGGCACCTTCACCATCTAAAGTTTGCGTGCCTTCTTCCAAAATAACACGGCCATTATTGGCAGAGTTCGGTTCATTCATATCAAATGGCACATCAAACTCGACCCCGCCAAGTGCATCGACAACATCAACGACTGCATTCATATTAACAGTAATGTAGTAGTCGACTGGTACATTTAACAGTGATTCAACAGTATCCACTGCTGCGTCTGGTCCGCCAAACATATGTGCGTGGTTAATTTTATCGAAATAACCGACTTCATCAATATATGTGATCGTATCGCGTGGGATACCGACCATTTTCACTTCATCATCGTCCTTGTTGAACGTCGCAAGTATCATCGTATCACTGCGGTGGTATTCAACATCTGGGTAGAGTTCATCTTCGACTACGTCTTCCTCCGCAAGCTGATCCACGCCGAGAATAAGGACGGTAAAACTATTTGTTATATTTTCGGCATCTTCTTCACGCAGTGTGCTTTGACCACGCTCCAAGCTTACATATGATTCATTGACGCGCGAATCCACCATGTTCAACATCATGACGAAATACACAACCGCACCCATTGCAATCAGCGTAAGCAGTAAAAATGCCCCAATAAGAAATTTTCTAATCATGGGAGCCCTCTTAACATATATAAATTACTGATATTTTAACATATCTATGTAATAAAAATGAAATAATATCCTATCTCTAGTAAAATAAAGACAACAAAAATTATAGGTGACGATATGAAAACTGTAACGATGTTTGTTTGGAATAACTTTATGAATGATGCGCGCATAATCCGTGAAGCGAAGACGCTCGTCGAAAATGGTTATCGCGTTGTCATTATCGCGAAGCGTGATATGAATGAAAAACATTTAAAGAGAGTCGAGCGTTTGATACCTGGATTGACGGTATTACGTCCACTAAGACGTGCGGCGAAGAAACAGACAAACAACAGCATCTTCGACAAACATTTGGTCAATGCTTGGCTCATGTTACGCATGATTTTTATCGGTAGAACGAGTGGGGCAAGCATCTATCATGCACATGATTTGAACACGTTGATCCAAGGTGTAATCAGTGCAAAGTTTAGATTCAAAAAGCGCAAGCTAATTTATGATTCACATGAGGTTCAGACGAGTCGTACGCATTATAATACGAAACTGGTACGGCGTGTTGAGGGATTTTTACTGAAGTTTGTTGACCATGTCATTGTTGAAAATGACACGCGTGCTGACTATCATGCCGAGCTTTATGGCGAACGCCCAACGCCGGTTCACAATTATTCTGAGTTCTATAATATTGAAACGGTTGAACCTGTGGGTTTGCGTGGCATGTTTAATATTGATGAAGATAAAGTGCTCGTGCTCTATCAGGGTGGCATTCAAGAGGGGCGTGGGTTGCCTGCGTTAATTGAGGCGTTTGCGGACATCGATGATGCGGTGCTCATCATGATTGGAGACGGGAAAGAGCGAGATAATATCGTTAAGCTACGCAATGAGTTGGGGCTCAAGGCGCGTGTGTATTTTATCGATCGCGTGCCATACAAGGAACTTCGAAGCTATACGAAAGCTGCAGATATCGGCATTCAGTTTTTGGAGAATACGAATTTCAATCATTATTCAGCATCATCGAACAAGCTGTTTGAGTATATGATGGCGGGCGTCCCGGTCATCGCTTCGAATTTACCGGAGATGGCACGTGTCGTTAAAGGCGAGGATGTTGGATTGATCGTGGAGCCGGGTAAAAAGGAAGAATTGATTAGAGCATTACAAAAATTGATTGCTGATCCTGAATTGCGCAAGCAATTTAAAGAGAATATGGCGCAAGCGAAATTGAAGTATAATTGGGATGTTGAACAAGAACAGTTGTTAAATGTGTATGCAAGTCTTTGTGAAGAGGTGAAGAAATGAAAAGAGTCGTGATGTTTGTCTGGAACCATTTTACGAATGATGCACGTGTACTCCGTGAAGCGAAGACTTTGCAGCGCAACAACTATAATGTAAAAATTGTCGCGATCCATAATCCGAAAACACCAGAATTACCTGAGAAAGAATTACTCGGACCAAACATCCATATCGAACGCGTCCGCATGTACCCGGTTTTGTGGGACATATTTAAAAAGAATAAGAAAATTGTACTCGTGGCGGGCGGCCTGTACGTGATAGTCGGAGCAGCGATTTCATTGCGTCGAAGTGTGATGAGCTTAATCGGATACTTATTGCGCATGTGCGCTTTCGTCCAGTTGCTGCGCACACGCAGTGTACAGCGAAACGCTTTAAAGGTTGTGCGCAGCCTCCGCATGATGGTTGCTGGATTCAAACACAAACCAGACATCGTCCACTCACACGACTTGAACACGTTGACGCAAGGGATTCTCGTATCACGACTGTTCGGTCGAAAACCATTAATTTATGATTCACATGAAGTTCAAACAGAACGTACAGGCTATAACGAAAAAGTTGCACAAATCTGGGAGGGGAGCCATGTTCCATTCGCAGATCGCGTCATTGTTGAAAATAAAACCCGCGGTGCATTATTTGAATGGATGTACGGCGTCAGACCGTTGCCACTTTACAACTATTCTAAATATGTCGATGTAAAAAAAGTACCGGATATCAATGTACATGAAAGACTTGGACTCGATCCAGATGAAAAAATTCTGTTATACCAAGGCGGATTGCAAGCAGGACGGGGACTTGAACAGCTAATCGATGCGATGCAGTATATTGAAAAAGGCACGCTCGTGTTCGTCGGGGACGGAAAAATCCGCGGTGAATTAGAAGAAAAAGTGCATCAACTGAATTTGGCAACACGTGTGAAGTTTATCGGCAAAGTACCACTCGAAGAATTGTTCTCATACACAAAAGAGGCATATATCGGCTTCCAAGTGCTGCAAAATGTGAACATGAATCACTATACGGCGTCATCGAATAAGCTGTTCGAATACATGATGATGCATGTGCCCGTCGTCGGATGCGACCTGCCGGAGATTGCGCAAGTGATTGAAAAAGAAGAAATCGGCTTGTCAATAGATGCCGAATCACCGTTAGAAATTGCGCATGCAGTTGGGCGTTTGATGAACAATAAAAAATTGTATGAAAAGTGCGTGATGAATTGTAAGCGCGCAAAACATTTTTACAACTGGTCGCGCGAAGAGAAAAAGTTGGTAGATTTATATAAAGGTTTGTATGAATAGTAGATATGAGCACCCCCGATAGTTTGTTTCGGGGTGTTTTTTTGTGTTGCTTGTCAATGAGGATCCACAGAGTCGAGCTAGAGTCGCTAGCGTACCAATGAGCATCGACAGAGTCGAGGTAGAGGCGCTAGCTTACCAATGAG
>NZ_FOIT01000003.1:254905-291346 GCF_900110815.1 Aliicoccus persicus
TGTGGCTTCACAAGTTTACACTAGAGCTCCTACCATAAAGTTGTGGCTTCACAAGTTTACATTAGAGCTCCTACCATAAAGTTGTGGCTTCACAAATTTATGCAAAAACCCAACCAACAAAAACCAACAAAAAAACCACCACCCGTGAGGGTGGTGGTTCAGAATATCATTCAATTATCTCAAGTTGTATCTAGAATAGTATTTTCCATCTAAGCCAAGTTGCTCGTAGTATCTATTCATCGACTTCGCATTATGCTCTGTCCAAGTAATATCCGTTGCGTACTGGTGCGTACCTGGATTTTCTGGATTCCAACGCATAGAATAAAGTGTGTTTTGACCGCGTTCTAAGTAATTTCTAGCTATAAACTGCGCGCCACCAACAATTGCTTTTTCTGGTGTATCCCAGCCCATGTTTTGTGCACGTTGCGCGCCACCCATTAAAGCGTTGTTGTCAACTGCACCGATGCCGAACATGTTGTAGTAAGCTGTACCTTCCTCGCTTAAGTTACCACTCGAGTCGAGTTTAACACCGCTTGATAATCGACTTGTACCATGACCTGTTTCAAGGAACGCATGTGAAATTAAGTAAATCTCGTTCACACCATACTGTTTAGCCGCTTGTGAGAATGCTTCGCCTTGGTTCGATAAAACCCCTTGATTCTGAAGTAATCTTTCATTCAAGATTTCAGGGTCAATATCTTGAGCCTTAGCTAAATCTAAAAATGCATATTTTAATTCTTCTGTGTTGTAATACTCTGGATCTAAGAACTTCACAACTTCTTCAGCTGAGGCGTCTCTCCAAGATGTACCTAAGTTGTACTGTGGTTTATAAGATAAAGCCACTTGCTTATCTAACATATCTTGTAATGAGAAGTTGATATTTTTATCTGAGATGATTGATACATCATCGATAAATTCTACTTTATCTTTTGGTGCTTCTGGTCGAACTGGTGCGGGTGCTGAAATATCGCCACCAACGCCAACCGATACGAAGCGGAGGTCGTTTTCGCGTACCCAACCTAAGCGTGGTCCATTTTGTTTTTTAGAAACACTATAGTAATTTACGTTGTTATGTTTGTAAGTTTCACCTGTGTACAACATTGAGTTCGAGAATGGGCGACTTGAGATCGCACCATCTGAAAATACGCTGTAGTAGATGTTTACATCATCGCCAACACGTACTGCGTTTGAACCAAGTGCAGGAGATTCATTTCCAGCATCTGGTGTAGTCGGTGTTGTCGGAATTACTGGTTTAGATGGTGTAGGTGGCTCAAAGCGTAAATCTTGCTCACGTACCCAACCTAAACGTGCACCGTTCTGTGTACGAGAAACACCGAAGTATTTCACGTTATCAAATGTTACAGTTTCTGTTGCAAACAAGTTGCTTGAAGCGAATGGATTCGCTGAAATTGATGCACCAGAGTAAACGCTAGAGTATAATCTCACGTTGTTTGCATTGAACTTAACGGATTCAGGATTCACGCGAGATACGTTTGTGTTCGGGCGATTCACTGGTTTTGTCGGTGCTGGTGTTGACACTTCCGGTGTAGTCTCTTCCGGACGAGTTGCTTCAGGTTTTGGTGTGTTTGCTTTGTTCGCAACTGATAAGTCGCTTGCTTTCACCCAACCTAAACGTGCACCATTTACTGATTTAGAAACACCATAGTATTTAACATTGTTGTGCGTATAAGTTTCAGTTACATAAATATCGTCTTTACCGAATGCACTACCATCCAATGATTTCGATTGGTTGAATACAGTTGATAATACTTTTGCACCATTGTTGAACGTCACTTGATCTTTCACTTGTGGCGTTTGTACTGGTGGTGTCGGTGTCGGTTTTGGATCCGGTTTTGGATCTGGCTTCGGCGTTGGCGCCGCCGTGTTACCCGCATTGATGAATGCAAGGTCGCTTGCTTTCACCCAACCTAAACGCGCACCATTCACTGATTTAGAAACACCAAAGTATTTTACTGAATCATGTGTATATGATTCGCTAGCGAATAAGTTATCTTTACCAAATGCATCTGGAGAGTGGTAGTTGTTTTGGTTAAACACACTCGATAAAATTCTCGCGCTATTTTTAAGAACAACTTCATCTTTATGGCCCGTTGAAGGTTTTTCAACTTTAGGCGGTGTCGGAGCAGGTTTTACGTTTACATTTTTCAGTTCATCTGCTTTTACCCAACCGATGCTTGGACCATTCGCACTTGTTGAAACACCGAAGTATTTCACGTTGTTACGTGTAATTGTATCTGTTGTGTAAAGTGTCTTACCAACATGTGGTGTCGCTTTTACACCATTTGCTGCAGAGGAATACACACTTGCGTAAATTTCAACTGAACCGTCGAGCACTTGAACTGGAGTCGCATCAACTGATTCAACACCAGTGTTAACGACTGGAGAAGTTTCAGGTTCAGGATCCGGTGTTGTCGGTTTCGGATCCGGTTTTGGATCCGGCGTCGGTTTCGGAGTTGGCGTAGGAGATGGTGCACTGCTTGTTGCAGTCACATCGTCCTCATGCATCCAACCGATTGTGCCACTTGCGTTTTCTAACAAGTAGTATGTGTCGTAGTTATAAACCGCTGTACGCTTTACGTTAAACGATTGGCCAGCATACTGTGAACCGTTCGATGTTCTTACATCTTGTACTGAGCCGTAAACACCACGATTATTACTGTTCACCGTAATGTTCTGGTTTGTCGTACCTTCTTCAACTGGTAAGTTGAGTGAAGGATTTACACGAGAATGATAAAGGTCGTCGTATTTACCACCGATTAATCCAACGAATTCATCGTAAGAGTAACCGAATTTTTCAAAGTATTGGTGTGGGTCTGGTGAAGCTGTTCCACCTAAGATATGTGAAACGCCTTCGTGTGACCAGATTGAACCGTCACCATTTGAACTATCTGCATCAGTTGCAGGTAATTTATATTTGTATAGTAGGTTTGCGACATAATCCGCATAGTTGTTGATGGATTTCGCAAAGTCGTGTGCATTGTCGTGATGCACTAATTCAATTTGGATGTGGCGTTGGTTTGAGTAACGACCCGCACCCCACGCTAAGTTATCCGTGTCCGCAATTTCGATAATGTGATCTTTATCGACGAATGCGTGAACGAATGCATTTTGCCAGTTGCGTGACATGTATGAAATTTCATCATGGATCGTTGAATCTGGATTACCCACATCATGGATAACGATTCCGTCAGGCTTACCTTTACCATCTTGATACGCATACTCAGGTAAGTGTGCGATATGGTCGTAAGTCACTGCTGGCGCGTTAAATCCGTTACGATCGATGTAGCGGTTGATATCAGAAATAGCGTTTGAAAGTGTTGTCGTTTCGCTTTTACCCCAAGTGTAAATTTCATCCGCTAATTCTTGGTCATGCGCACTTAACATTGCAGCAACATCTTGGTAGAACGCTTCATCTACTTCAAGTGTTTCAGCATCTTCTTCAAGGATTAATGCTTTTTCTTCATCCGTTAAGTTTTCAATCGCAGATTCGATTGCAGCTAATTCTTCTTCAGATAGCGGAACCTCTTCTTCTGAAACTTCTTCAGCAACGATATCTTCTTCAGTTTCCACATCAGTATCGTCTTCAGCGACAACATCTTCTTCCGTTTCCACATCAGCATCGTCTTCAGCGACAACACCTTCTTCAATATCTAATTCAGTGTCGTCTTCAGCGACAACGTCTTCTTCCGTTTCCACATCAGTATCGTCTTCAGCGACAACGTCTTCTTCAGTATCTAATTCAGCATCGTCTTCAGCGACAACGTCTTCTTGAGTATCTAATTCAGTATCGTCTTCAGCGACTACGTCCATTTCAGTTTCTAATACAACATCGTCTTCAGCGACTACGTCTGCTGGTTCAGTTGCTGGTACTTCTTCGACGTCTTCAGCTGGTGCTTCGTACTCTTCAATTGTGACATCATCTCCGAGTAGATCTACGTCTACTGGTTCTAAGTTATCGACTGTTTCTGTTTCTTCAGCGACTTCTTCTGTCACTACTTCAGCCGATTCTTCTTCTATGTATGTATCAAATTGAGCATCGCTGTCTTCTTCAACAATCTCTATGACATCGCTCGCTTGAATCAAATCTTCTTCTACAACTTCTTCAGAAACTACCTCTTCTGTTGTCTCGACCGTTTCGACTACATCATCACCGATGTTTTGAATATTCTCATCCGCTTCATCATTTATATCGTACTCATCCGCGTTTGCTGTGTTATGAATAGTTAACAACGCAGTTGTCGATAAAATAGTCGGAACTATAAATTTACCTTTTTGCATCATGGAAACGACCCTCCAAATAAAATTTTCTCTAAGCAAGTATAGCGACAACACGGCTTTAATGCATCAAAATATCTGTTTTATAAATAAAATGTAATACTAATGTAATAAAGCTCAACGTTTGTAAAGAACATTTGGAAAAAATAGTGGTTTATCGTATACTTTAGTGTATTAATTACACAGAAGAGAATGTTAAAAATTATGAAGATTTTAGTGATTTCCCAGAACTTTTATCCAGAAATTGGCTCTGGTGCAAACCGAATAAAAAATTTATATACGCAGCTATCAAAAATCCATGATGTCGATGTTTTGACGACAACACCGACATATCCGAATCAAAAGATGTACAACGACAAGAAATATTGGAATGAACCAGAAATCAATGATAGCAGTGATATTCTGCGCATACCGATGAAGCTGAAAAAGCAGAGCAAATCGATGTTTATGCGCCTCTTGTATTACGTCGAGCTAAGCTTGAAAGTTCGCGTATTTCTCATGAAAAAACAGAAGAAATATGATGTCGTGTATGTCACAAGCCCGAACATCTTTTTAGCATGGGTCACGCTGTTTTTTCAAAAGAAAAAAACCGGCATCACCCGTGTGCTAGAGATTCGAGACTTATGGCCGGATAGCGTAAGTAAAATCGATAAGATTAACATCAGTTGGATCTATGGTTTCTTGAAATATTTAGAGGGTAAAATGTATCGATTGGCAGATAAAATCGTCATTAACAATGAGGGTTTTAGAAAACATATCGAATCATTTTCGCCGCGCACGCCGATCTTCTACCTCCCGAATGGTCTGACAGATCAAGAGACTGAGGCGATTGTAAAAGGCGATGAGTTCAAAGTGCTCTATACCGGGAACATTGGATTTGCTCAAAGTTTGGAACAGTTGATCGATGTTGCGAATTTGCTTGAGAAAGCGAAAATTACTTTCAATGTCATCGGGTATGGTGTCAATGCGCATGCGTTTCGTGATTACATCAAAATGCAAAATTTTAAGCATGTGACGATGTATGATGAATGCAGTCGTGCCGAAGCGCTCGAGCAGATTAAACAGCATAATGTACAGTTGAGCTTGTTGAAAACAGATGATGTGTTTATGAATGTATTGCCTGGGAAAATTGTTGATGGCATCGGTTGTAATACGGTAGTCGTCTCGAACATCGGCGGCTATGCGAATGCACTGCTTAAGGAATATGATGCTGGTGTTGCCATTGAAGCGGGCAGTGCAGAAGACATCGTCGATGCAATCCAGCACATACATGATAATCCGAAGGAAGAGCTCAAGTATCGTGAAAATATGCAACGATTATTGAATGATGAATTCCTGTGGTCAAAAAATATTTACAAACTGAATAGATTTTTATCGAGGGATGCTCTAGATAATGTATAATTGATTTAAAGAATTTGTATAAGGAGTACATATATGTATTTTTTAAAGAGAAATTTATTGAATATTTTAATATGGATGTTATTGTTTGCAGTCTTAGCTGTGGTGTTCAATATATTAGTGCCAAGCCATTCGTACTCGTATGAAGAGTATTATGAAGTGGAAGGTTTAGAACTTGAAGCGATTGCGAATGTAAACATTGAGCTGAATGACACCGTGAACCAAGAACATGGACACAAAGCAGTTGAAGTTGTGCAATATGGGGACACAGAATACGTACAACTATTAATGCATGAAGTTCAAAATAGCGAGATCAGTTCGATCCGCAATGATGTGCAGCGTTTACTGCTTGATGAATCTGTACAGTTCACAGATGGACAAGGCATAGCAGTGTTTTTTAATGGTGGTTATTTAACGAAGTTCATCGTCATTGCTGCAATGAGTGTGCTCGGGTTAATCGTTGGACTGGCACTTGCGTTGAATCGTTCGAACTTGCGAACGGAAGAAGATATCGAAGCGTATACGAATGAAAAAATTATAGGTACATTTTAGGAGGGGACAACAATGGCGAATGAAAATCCAGCAGTTAGAGAGCTGAATGAACAAACAATCGTTGATCTGTTTAATGCCTCTCTCGTAATACAAAATGCAGTAGAAAAAAATAATGTGGAAATAGTGTTGATGACTTCAGTGGCGTCACGAGAAAAAGTTGCGAAAGCAGCCGTGCACTTGGCGAAGTTGTTGCAATCCAATAAAAAGTCAGTCTTGATTTTGAACTTGGACTATCAGACGAGTGAGTTTATTGAGTCATATTTCACAGCACCAGAAGAAAAGAAAGAATTTATTGAAGTCTTGGATTCAGAAGATTACTTGAGTGAAGCAATTTTCAAAACTCAATATTCTGGACTGGATTTCACGGTGATTGAAGAATACGATGATCGAGAATTTATCAATTTGATGTTATCTTCAGATTTGAAAGAACGACTCGTGCCAATTCGCGAGTACTATGACGTTATTTTGTTGGTCGGTCCGAATCACAAGACATTTTTGAAGTATGGGAATATCTTTAACTTAGCAGATGCAGTTATACCAGTTGTTGATGCGAAGAAAAATAAAGGCAGTGAACTGAAGCAACTGGTCGACGAGTATCGTGGATTTAATTTAAGAAACCTCGGTGTGTTAAGAGGGAAATAGAATAAGTATCTTGAGAATCACCTCGGGTGTTGAGCTTTTATCCTCAACGGTCGGGGTGATTTTTTTGTTTGTGTGGATGTTTGGGTTGGTTATCATAAAGCTGTGAGCTCTCAAGTTTATGAGAGAGGCGTTTGCGTAAAGCTGTGGTTTTTCAAGTTTATGAGAGAGGAGTTTTCGTAAAGCTGTGGTTTTTCAAGTTTATGAGAGAGTCGATTGCGTAAAGCTGTGGTTTCTCAAGTTTATGATAGAGTCGCTTGCGTAAAGCTGTGTTTTCTCAAGTTTATGAGAGAGGCGATTGCGTAAAGCTGTGGTTTCTCAAGTTTATGAGAGAGGAGTTTTCGTAAAGCTGTGGTTTTTCAAGTTTATGAGAGAGTCGATTGCGTAAAGCTGTGGTTTCTCAAGTTTATGATAGAGTCGCTTGCGTAAAGCTGTGGTTTCTCAAGTTTATGAGAGAGGCGATTGCGTCACCCTGTGAATCCACAGAGTAACGACAACTCTAATTAACTGATAAAAATCCTATTAATCCATATTTCTCCCACAAAAAAAGCATACAGAGTACAAATAATTGTCTCCACATGCTTTATAAATTTTTAGTTTGGTCTGTTTCGAATCATTAAGTATGCAAATGCAAGTATTCCGAGTAATGCGAATGTCCCGATTGTAATGTAGATGAATGGGCGATATCCACTCGTTGAAGATGGAAGGATTTCATCGATAGGTTCAACTTCCTCTGTGTCCTCAGCGGAATCAGATTCTTCTGTCGATTCCTCAACCTCAGGCTCTTCCTCAACTTCAGTTTCTTCTTCTACCTCAGGCTCTTCCTCAACTTCAGTTTCTTCTTCAACTTCAGGCTCTTCCTCAACTTCAACTTCCTCGGTTTCCTCTTCTTCAGTCGTTTCTTCTTCCTCTGCAGCAGCTTCTTCCTCAGCTTCACGTTCTGCCTCTTCTTGCGCAAGTCGTTCAGCTTCAGCCTCTTCCTCAGCTAATCGCTCAGCTTCTTCGGCTTCTGCAATTGAATGGCTGATTCGAGTGAGTTGTGCTTCAGATGGACGACCATCTCTAACTGTCGTGCCTGTTAAACTGCCCATACGTTGATATAAATAGAGCATGCGCTCGTTGACTACGGGCGTTTCTTCAACAACTGGTGTTTCCTCAACTTCTGGCTCTTCTTCTACTTCAGGTTCCGGATCAGGCTCCGGCTGTGGATTCGGTGTTGGTTCTGGTGTAGGATCCGGCGTTGGATCCGGCGTCGGGTCTGGTGTTGGCTCTGGTGTTGGCTCCGGTTCCGGCTCTGGTTCCGGCTCAGGGTCTGGAGTAGGTTCTGGCTCCGGCTCCGGTGTCGGTTCCGGCTCAACTTGGTCCCCATTATCGCCACCATCAGCCTGCGCAAACACTGTAAACTGCACGCCTACAAATAGAATAGAAATTATAAATATAAGACTAAAAATTTTATTAAAAGATTTCACGTTGTTTCCCACTTTCTAAAAACTCATATCCATGTACATAAGTTCTTTTATCATAACTTATTTTAAATTTATAAACAATAAAGATACCGATAAAGACCATGGCAACGCAGTTTGAAATCGAAATACAAGTTAAGCAAATCAGTCTTCTATTAGATCACTTTGCATTTTTAAAAACGTCTCATATCAAAACAACACGCAGACAACCCAAGAAAATGTGTAATATTTCCCTTCCTTGTTCGGGTTTAACTTTATTTTCTACTAATTTCATAGTAGTATGTTAATAGCTTAAAAGATTGGAAGGGTTGTTACATGAAGAAAATCGTAGTGCTGTCACTCGCTTTTGCAGCATCCGTAATATTGTCTGGATGCAACAGTGACGAAGATGATGCGGTGTCAGAACTGAATGGTTCGAAGAATGTAGCCAGTGAATTTTCAGCAGGTGAAAACAACATTCAAAGCCAACCAAAAACTGAAGAAATAGCAGCACGTCATGAAACAGTGAGAACTAAAGAAGATGGGACGGATTATGTCTCAATCGTTGAAGAAACTGAAGATTACATAATTAATGTAGAAATCCCTCATTCAGACTCTAGTGATGTGACAACTCAAATTGAGAGTGAACTGGACAGTCTCGAACGTCGTTTCAAACGTTCAATTGTCGAAGGACAAAAAGACTTAAGTGAGCTCGAGATTGGTTTTGAAAAAGAAACGTTAAACGATGAATTGATAGTATATACACAGACGGCAGAACTAAAAAATACGAATGCGGATCGTACATTTTTCCAAACGTTCATTGAATATAATGATGAACTGTTAGAATTTGAGGATATTTTTGACGATTCTGTTGAAGCGCGTGAACTTTATCATCATTATGTCTTGCAAGAACTTAAGAATGAAAATCCTGTGCATTTAAATGAGTCTTCACTCGAGCGCACGATGATTCGTTCAGATAATGCAATCGATAAAGTGTATCCGACGGAAGAAGGTCTCGTGTTTCAATTCAATACGCTTGAGGTCGGTGGCATGGATGTCGGCACACCAAAAGTACTTGTAGATTATGCTAACGTTTCGCATTTGATGACCGAGAAGTGTCAGGAAATTTTAGGTGACGTTGCGGATGAATGGAAACTGACAGGTGCATTTGCTGGCTCACTTACACCAAGTGATTACGACGCTTTTTATCAGGTGAGAGATGATATTGACGAAGACAAACAGCTTATCGCCTTAACGTTTGATGATGGTCCGGCGCCAGGCACGACAGAGAACATTCTCGATACGTTAGCAGAACATGATGTGAAGGCGACATTTTTTGTATTGGGATCAATGGTAGAAGCATACCCTGAAATTGCTAAGCGTATTGTCGATGACGGCCATGAAATAGCGAACCATTCGTATAATCACCCACAGTTGACAACGCTAAGTGAGGAAAACTTACAGTATCAAATTGGCTATACACAAGAATTGATTCAAGATGCGACAGGCACTTGGGCGATGCTGTTCCGACCACCTTATGGTGATACGAACCAGTTTGTAAGAGACACTGCAGGCATTCAGGAAGTACTTTGGAATATCGATACGCTCGATTGGCAGTCTCGCAATACGAACCTGATTTACAACAATGTGATGACGAATGTAGGTGATGGCTCAGTGATCCTAATGCATGATATAGTGGACGCAACGCCGCAAGCTGTAGTAAACTTGATGAACAATTTGGATAAAGACCAATTTGAATTCGTGACAGTCTCTGAATTGTATGAATATAGAGAAGAAGTCAGTTCATTTACTCAATACTAAAATTTAACGATTAATATAACCAAGGGAGAATTATTTATGAACCTTAAAAGAGCTTCATTGCTTTCAATATTGAGTGGAACACTCGTTGCCTCAATGTTTGTTGGTGATGTCAATGCACAAGAAGATGGACAAGATGTAGAGAACAATGACGAGCAAGTTGAAGACCAAGTGGATGATGTAGAAAATACTGAAGATGCTGGTGCTACAGAAGAAGTAGAAGACGAAGCGATGCCAAACAATCCGCAAGGCGCAGAATTACGCTTTGATTTGAGTCGTGATGTTATACAATATGGGACAGAGTCACATGTGGATATCAATCTTAATTCAGTGACTGAATATGTTCCTCAAGCACGTTTAGATACGACAATTGATTTCCAAAGCAATCAACTTGATAGAATTAATGAATTAAGAGCAGCAGAAGGATTATCTCCTGTTTCACTTAATCCTGAACTTTCTAAAGTTGCTTACATGAAGTCAGTCGATATGACAGTGAATAACTATTTCGACCACAACAAACCAGGATACGGTTCAGTGAATGAACAAATCCAATACTTCACTGGAGAAGTAAACCCGTATACGAACTTAGCAGAGAACATTGCTTACTCTTCAGGTCATAATGAATTCCGTGACGTATATGGTTTAGAAGGATTAGAAATGGACGCGATGGGCTTCTGGGAAGAAAGTGAAACACACTATAACGAAATAATGGACCCAGAAAACACAGAAGTGGGTATCGGTGCATACAGCTTTTCTGTTGGAGATACAAACTATGTCGTATTCACTCACTTATTCACTGAAGATCCATTAGCTGAAGAAGATGGTGGTCAAGACGAAACTGGTGTAGATGATGGCACTGGTGGCGTAGAAGACGGCGTTGACGATGGTACTGGCGGCGTTGAAGACGGCGGTCAAGACGAGACTGGTGTAGATGATGGTACTGGTGGTGTTGAAGAAGAGGACGAAACAGGTGGCGTGATCGATGATGGCAGTCAAGATGAGACTAGCGGAGAAGACGGTACTGGTGGCGTCGATGAAGGTACTGATGAAGTTATCGATGAAGATTTAGAAGCTGATGCAGATGCCGATGCAGATGCTGATGCCGACGCAGACGCTGATGCAGATGCTGATGCCGACGCAGACGCTGATGCAGATGCTGACGCTGACGCAGATGCCGATTCCGATGCGGATGGTACAGAAGATGATACAGGTGGCGTAATCGGTGATGAGTCAGACGCTGACGCTGACGCAGACGCAGATGCCGATGCAGACGCAGATGCCGACGCAGACGCCGATGCAGACGCTGATGCTGACGCAGACGCTGATGCCGACGCTGATGCAGATGCCGATGCTGATGCCGACGCAGATGCCGACGCTGACGCCGATGCTGATGCAGACGCTGATGCAGATGCCGATGCTGATGCAGACTCAGATGCCGACACAGATACTGACGAAGGTACAGATACAGACGGTGACGCTGACTCAGATGAAACAGTAGAAGAAGATGATTCTGAAGAAGCGGTCGAAGGTACGATTCAAGGTGATGACGACAACAACTTATTACCTGCAACGGGTCTTGCTTATGTCGGTTACGGTGCGATTGCACTCGTACTTGCTGGGCTTGGAGCATTCTTATTATTCTTCAGAAGAAAATAATGCTAGACTTAATATAATGTAAACATGAATGATGACTATCTAAATGGTCATCATTCTTTTTTTGAGGTGAAATAAATGTTCAATTTTAATAACACGATATTATCACTCGGTGACGATTTTTATTCTAAAGAAAAAGTCGTACCAACTAAGGATCCGAAACTTGTCATGTTCAATGACGCACTCGCATCCCAACTAAATATCCAAGATAAAAACCCAGAGGTTCTTGTCGGTAATACGATTGTCGATGGTGCGGCGATGGTTGCGCTGCCTTATGCGGGTCATCAATTTGGCACATTCACGATGCTCGGTGATGGGCGTGCAATGTTACTCGGTGAGCATGTTGTCGACGAGGAACGCTTTGACATTCAATTAAAAGGTTCTGGTCGCACTGCGTTTTCTAAAGTTGGTGATGGTAAGCTGCCACTTGATGCAGCACTGCGTGAATTTTTAATATCTGAAGCGATGCATCATTTAAATATTCCAACGACGCGTAGTTTAGCGATTGTTGAAACGCCTTCGAAAATCATTCGTGAAGAGATAAAACCAGCGGGTGTCTTAACTCGTGTTGCATCCAGTCACATTCGCATCGGCTCTTTTGAATATGCGGTGCGAAGTGGTGAAGGCAACTTGAAGAAGTTTGCAGATTACACAATTAATCGACATTATCCGGAAATAGAAGATTGTCCCGAAAAATATTTTGACTTCATATCAGCCGTTGTCGATCGTCAAGCATCTCTCGTTGCGAAGTGGCAAGCGGTGGGCTTTATCCACGGTGTCATGAACTCGGATAACGTACAGATTGCGGGTGAGACGATTGATTATGGTCCGTGTGCTTTTTTAGATACGTATCATCCGGAGACAGTATTTAGCTCGATTGATACGAATGGTCGCTATCAATTTGGGAACCAGCCGAGTATTATGCAATGGAATTTAACGCGTTTTGCGGAAACTTTTATCGAGTTGATTACGGTGGAAACAGGGTTGGATGAAGAAGTCGTGACTGGTCGACTTGAAGAAATTTTGGCTGAATATGCACATCTGTACAATGCATATTGGTTTGATTTGATGGGGCAGAAGTTAGGATTTAGTTCAATCGACGAACACGACAAAGAGCTGATTATCGATATGCTTGGGATGATGATTGAAGCAGAGATGGACTATACGTCGACGTTTACTGCGCTGACTGAAGGTAAGTTTGATGAACTTAGTGGATTAAGTGAAACGTGGATTGAAACGTATAAAGAACGAGTTTCGGGTGAGGAGAATGCGCAAGATTTAATGAATGCTGCGAATCCGTATGTGATTCCGAGAAATCATATCGTTGAGGAAGCGTTGTTTAATGCGTGGAAGCATGACGACTATGATTTGTATAACGAGTTGTTAGCTGCGGTGCGCGACCCGTTTAATCCGGATCACAACGAATATTTCATGACGCGCCCTGAACGTCACGTCGAGATGGGTCATATGACGTATTGTGGCACTTAATAGAGGATGGCGATTGTGCCGTCCTTTTTTGTTTTTGAACGGGATTAAAATTGAAAATACGTGCAATTAGGAATACGCTTAAAGTAACATAAAATTTAAAAAGTGAGGTTACAACAATGTCTGTAAAAGAAAAATTGTTTCAATTGCTTGAAGATAAAGAACAACGCATGATTGAAATCCGTCGTCACTTGCACGAAAACCCAGAGCTCTCTTTTGAAGAAAAGAATACAGCTCAGTTCATCGCAGATTTTTATCAGGATAAAGATGTAAAAGTTACGACGAATGTTGGTAACGGATACGGAATCATCGTTGAGATCAAGGGTAACGGTGAAGGAAAGACGATTGGACTTCGTGCGGATTTCGATGCGTTGCCGATCGTGGAAGAGGCAGATGTTGAATTTAAATCGAAAAATGAAGGCGTCATGCATGCGTGTGGCCACGATGGCCATACGGCTTATCTGTTAACGCTCGGTGAAGCATTGATTGAGTTAAAAGATGAGTGGCGCGGGACGATCAAACTGATTCACCAACATGCTGAAGAAGTGCCACCGGGCGGTGCGAAATCAATTGTAGAATCAGGCATTCTGGATGATTTAGACGAAGTTTACGGTATGCACATCTTTCCAACGTTTGATACTGGCGTCATTAAAATTGTTTCAGGAAATGCGATGGCCGGTCGTTCAAACTTTGATTTAACGATTCAAGGAAAAGGCGGTCATGGTGCAGTGCCAAACAAGACGCGTGATGCGCTGATGGCGGGATCGTATTTTGTCACGCAAGTACAGACGATTGTGTCACGAAACATGAGTCCGATGGACTCGACTGTTGTGTCTGTTACTGCCTTTGATGCGCCAGGTGGCTATAATGTAATCCAAGACAAAGTGACTTTGCGTGGAACGACGCGTTACTTGGAAGAAGAAAATAAAGAATTTATTCGCGAGCGCATGGAAGCGATGTGTCGAGGGATTGAGGAATCCTTCGATGTGACGTGCACGCTTGATTATGTGTATGATTATCCAGTGGTTTACAACCATCCGGAAGAAGCAGCGGAAGTGAAACGCATTTTAGAAGGCGGTGTTGGAAACTATCTGACAGAAGTCGTCGATGGAGCACCTGGCAGTGGGTCTGAGGATTTCTCTTATTATTTATTGAAAACACCAGGTACGTTCATCAATGTGGGTGCTCGACCAGTTGGAATGGAAGATCCTTATCCGAACCACCATCCAAAGTTTGAGATTAATGAAGATGCATTGTTGATCTGTGCTAAAGGATTGGGTGATGTGGTGTTATCGAGGTTAGAAGCGTAAGTCATTCTGAATTGCGTCAAGTTGTGGCCCGACAAGTTTACGAGAGCTCTCCAAAACTCAATAAACCAAACAAAGAGCGGCATGTAACCAAAACTAGGTTACACGCCGCTCTTATTTTCAATATCAAATCTACTGAACCGTTATGACTCTGGCCACTGCCGCAACTTCGCCATCTTCATCGAATGCAGAATAACCGATTGTGTAGTCGCCAGGCTCTTCGTTGTTCACGGTTCCTGTTGTGTATACTAAGTTGTTTGGAATCTGGTTACCTTCGGCATCGTAAACTTCAACGCCTTCAAACAGATCAAACTCTTGGCCTACGTTTATTGTCTCATCATCGACACCGACAAACTCAATATTTCCAGTCGCGTCTTGACTCAGCAATTCACCGTCGCCATCTTCGGTACCATCTTCGTCACTCGCAACTTCACCGCTCAGCTCTGCTTCGGTCGGCGGTATCATTGGATACTCATCCGTCGGTTGATCGGACACGGTCACCGTTCTCGTGATGTTGTACCAACCACCATTGCTCGCTTCTGCTCGGTAAGTTAGGTAATACGTACCTGGCGATGATGTATCAACCGATCCATCAGTTATTGTAATGCTATCGGTGACGTCACCGTCATTCGAATCAACGGCATACACTCCCTCGAGCTCATCGAACTCATCGCCAACCTCTACGTTGAATGCGCCAACGTTTTTAATGATCGGGTAAGGCGTATCTACCGATTCAATTTCTTCTTCCATTGTAGGTCCTTCATAATCTGCATAAATGTTTGTCGTCATATGCTCAGCTTCTAAGTGTGTTTCAATCTCATCACTCGTCGCCGGCGATAATGGTAATAATGCGACTAATGCTTTAATAATAATATCCGCGCTCATGTTCCACCTCAAAAATTTTTCTATAAGTCTAATTTCAATACTTCTATTATAGTATTATATTTTATCATATTTTAAACACAAGCAGAAACATCTTACTAGTAATTGGTAAAATATGTTGATTATTTAAGAAGATAAAAACCAGTCGCCGTTTGAACGGGTTTTATCCCAGAGAAAAACCCCAACCATTTGGCATGAATGGTTGAGGCTATATAATAAAATCAACAACATTTCGAGTAAGCAAGCTTCAAATAATTATTCTAATTCAAATTGGTACAAATTCTTCTTGATACACATTCAAATTTCACAAATCAAATTGAAGTCTAGCTCGTTTACAAATTAAATTAAAGTTCTTAAAAATCTTCCGAAATTAAGGTTTTCTAAAATTTTAAAACTAGTGCTTGCCGACTCTGTTGTTGATGATATCGTGACCTTTAGTTAACATTTCTTCTCGAAGTTTATTGAATTGTTCGTTGCTTATATTGTGTTGCTCTTCATTGACATAATCTTGTGAATCAGCTTTCGTATTATACATCGCTGAAGATTCATCTTTCACTTCGTGTGCAAGGTCATGGAATTCTCGTTCTTTGTTCATCATGACAATCACCTCTCTTTAGTGAATAAATACCCCTTTATATTATATTTAAACATTTACTTGCATTATCATACCTGAGTATGATAATTTAGTTGGTTGCTGGTCGCTAGTTCGGTGGTGGTTTAGGGGCTTGAAGTAGCGAAAAATGTGGAATATCGCTAACCCAAGTCTTTTTTCGAGCCCGAGTTAGCGAAAAATCTAAATAGTCGCTAACTCAAGGGCGATTTTTGTTCTGAGTTAGCTATTAATGATGATTAATTCTTTTTCCCAGTCCGAATTGTTTGTGAAAAATCTCAGACTGCTACTTCACAACATTTTTAGGGCTTGAAGTAGCAGGCAAATCAAAAAGCTGCTACTTCAAAGCAATTTTTGAGCTCGAAGTAGCAGGTAAATCAAAAAGCTGCTACTTCAATGCAATTTTTGAGCTCGAAGTAGCAGGTAAAGTAGTGTGATCTATTTCTAGACCTAAATATATTTGAGATTATTCAACCCTGCCAATTCAAGCCATATTTTCTATATGAATTGGCAGACGACCGAAAAATTCTATGAGGAAATTTATCTCGTGCTTACTCACGATGAATTTCGGGGTCGAGTAAGCATGAAACCTGAAACCGTGCTTACTCACGATGATTTTCAGGCTCGAGTAAGCATGAAACCTGGAACCGTGCTTACTCACGACGAATTTCAGGCTCGAGTAAGCATGAAACCTGGAACCGTGTTTACTCACACCGGTTTTCTGGCTCGAGTGCGCACGAAACTAAAATCCGTGCGCACTCACAACGATTTTCAGGCTCGAGTGAGCACGAAACCAAAATCCGTGCGCACTCGGACGACTTTTTCGTCGTGAGTGAGCACGGCCACCTAGAATCACCTCAATCAATGCAAAAAGCACCCCAAAATCAACCAAACCAATCGAAACCAAATCAAAACAAAAAGCCACACCACTCAACAAGTGGTGCGGCCGTCAAAACCAAATCAATTCCTATTCCAATCCATTATTCCATTTCGCAGCGAGCAATGTGTTGTTCAACACCATTGTAATTGTTAATGGGCCAACGCCACCTGGTACGGGTGTGATCCAGCTTGCAACTTTCTCAGCGGATTCGAAATCGACGTCTCCAACTAACTTACCGTCAACAACTGTGTTACCTACATCAATTACAATCGCGCCTTCTTTTAAGTCGTCGCCTGTAATCAATCCTGGTTTACCAACTGCACTGACAACAACATCGAAGTTCTTTAATTGATCAACCATATTCTTTGTGCGTGAGTGCATCAATGTCACAGTTGCGTTCTCATTCGTCAACAACTTCGCAACGGGTTGGCCGACGATGTGTGAGCGTCCAATCACTGCAACAGTTTTTCCTTCTAAAGATCCCGTATGCTTCAACAATTCCATGATCCCAAGTGGTGTACATGGCTTAAACGTACGTTGGCCTGTATACAAACGGCCGATGTTCACTGGGCTGAACCCATCGACATCTTTTTCTGGCGCGATTGCCTCAAGCACTTTATCTTCAGAAATTTGCTTAGGCAGTGGTACTTGCACTAAAATACCATGTACTTTTTCATCGTTGTTCAAACGTTCGATCTCTGCCAACAAATCTGCTTCAGACGTATCGCCATCCAAATGAACAATGTCACTTGTCATGCCGATTTTCTCTGCTGCTTTGTTTTTTGAACGCACGTAGCTTAAAGACGCACCGTCATCACCGACGATAACGACTGTTAAGTTTGGCGTCATGCCGTTCTCTTTTAGTTTTTCAACTTCCGCTTGCAAGCCCGCGCGGTAGTCCTTTGCGATTTCCTTACCATTTAATAATTGTGCTGTCATGTAAAATCCTCCATTTTTAGATAAAATTCACGAACAATAAGCATGCTGAATCACCCTAAACATTCGTAAACACAAACATTAGGGAAAAATACATAAAAAAAGTTCGCGTTTTTAAAATATTAATGATAGACTGTATATGAAAATTATAGCACAGATTACATTGGAAATGAGGTCATATTTATGAGAGTCGGCGTGATTATGGGGTCGTCTTCAGATTGGGAAACGATGCGTGAGGCGTGCGAGATGTTGGACACTTTTAACATCCAATATGAAAAGAAAGTCGTCAGCGCACACCGTACACCAACTGAAATGTACGATTATGCACAATCCGCGAAACAGAATGGTATCGATATTATCATCGCTGGAGCAGGCGGTGCTGCACACTTGCCGGGGATGGTTGCATCACTGACAAACGTGCCGGTCATCGGTGTACCGATTGAATCGAAAGCTTTAAAAGGTATGGACTCACTCTTATCGATTGCACAGATGCCAGGTGGTATTCCAGTGGCGACGACAGCAATTGGTAAAGCTGGTGCAAAAAATGCTGGGATCTTAGCCGCGCGCATGATCGCAGTGCACGACAAAGAAATTTACGCAAAATTAAATGACTACGCAGATTCTCTCGTAGATAAAGTGCGAGGTATGCAAGATGAGCTCAATTAAAACAATTGGAATTATCGGCGGTGGTCAGCTCGGAAAGATGTTAGCGATGAGCGCACAGCAGATGGGATTCAGAGTAGCAACGCTTGATCCATCAGCAGATGCACCAGCGCGTTCTGTGTCACACACATTCATTCAAGAGCCGTTTTCAGACAAAGATGCACTTATTGAATTATGTGAACAGTCAGATGTCATCACTTATGAATTCGAAAACATCGATGGTGAAATACTGAATCATTTAACAGCGCACTATCATATTCCGCAAGGTGCAGAGACGGTTCTAACGTTGCAAAACCGCACGGCAGAAAAAGCCGCAATTAAAAATTCAGGCGCAACGGTCGTTCCGTACGAATCCGTTCAATCAAACAAAGACATCGAATCATTTGCCAGCACACACGACTATCCAGTCATCGTTAAGACGGACTCTGGTGGATATGACGGAAAAGGGCAGTACTTTATCGACAGCGAAGAAGCATTACAATCCGTAAATATCCCATTCGATGACGCGGACTTTATCGTCGAAAAATATATCGATTTAAAAGCGGAAGTTTCGCTCACAGTTGGACGCAACACGAAGGGGCAGACGGTGTTCTTCCCGTTGCAAGAGAATTTGCACATCGATCAGATTTTGTACCGTACAACTGTACCATCCCGTTTCAACTATCAAGAACAAGCATCAATTGAAGCCGAAAAGATAATGGAAGCATTGCACTTTGTCGGCGTGTTTACGATTGAATTTTTCATAGACCAAAATGACAATTTGTATGTGAATGAAATTGCACCGCGTCCACATAACTCTGCACATCATTCAATCGAGTCATGTAACTACTCACAATTTGATATTCATATACGCGCAGTACTCGGAAAAAAATTGCCTGAGATTGAACTGCGCACACCGGCACTCATGATGAATCTACTCGGTAAAGATCTCACGAACATTGGTGAGAATTTATATAACCAAGATAATTGGCATGTCCATGTCTATGGGAAAACTGAGAACAAGCCCGAGCGTAAGATGGGGCACGTGACAGTTTTAACGCAAGATATTTCTCGTTCACTACACGAATTACGCCCATTCTTTAAATCAGCAACAGACAACTATTAAAAAACTCCTGGAGGGAATATTGATTATGAAAAAGATTGAATTGAAAGTGACATTATTAGAGCCAGTTTTAGATACACAAGGTGAGGCGTTAACACGTGCCGTACATAGTCTCGGACATACAGAAGTCGATAACATTGAAGTGGGTAAGGTTTTAAACTTCACGATTGACGAAACAGATGAAGCGAAAATCGAAGAGACAGTGAAATCTTTAAGTGAAAAATTATTTACGAATGTAAATATTGAAACGTATACGTACCGTGTATTGGAGGAAAAATAATGAAAGTTGCAGTCATTCAATTTCCAGGATCGAGCAGTGATGTATTAAATGCAGCAAGACTCGCTGGCATTGACGCAGCACATGTCGACTACCGCGAGACGTCACTCGACACTTACGACGGGGTTTTAATCCCGAGTGGTGCAAGCTTCGGCAACTACTTACGCCCGGGTGCGATCGCAGCTGTCGCTCCGATCGTTCCAGCGATCAAACAAGCCGCAGCGGACAACAAGCCGGTTGTCGGTATTCAAAACGGTTTCCAAATCTTAACTGAAATCGGTCTGTTACCAGGCAGCCTCGCACAAAACAAAAACGTGAAGTTTATTAATAGAAATGAATCAATCACAGTTTCAAACAGCAACTCACCATTCACACAACAACTCAATCAAACAGTCGCATTCCCAATCGCACATGCTGTGGGTCAATATATGGCATCTGAAGAAACATTAAATCAGCTCGAAGAAAACAATCAAATCATCTTCACTTACACCAATAACCCGAACGGTTCGGCACTTGATATTGCTGGTATCACGAACGAAGCGGGCAATGTGCTTGGTTTGATGCCACATCCTGAACGTGCCACAGATAAAATTCTCGGTTCAGACGACGGATTACAACTATTTAAAAATATTGCGAATTGGGGGCAACAGTAATGATGCGTTTAACAGAGGCAACACCACAGGAAATTAAAGAACAAAAAATGTATCTTGATATGGGCTTAACAGAGTCTGAATACGAACAAGTTCAACAAATTTTAGGACGCGATCCGAACTGGACGGAGACGGGGATCTTTTCTGTTATGTGGAGTGAACACTGTTCATATAAACATTCAAAACCATTCTTAAAGCAGTTCCCAACAGATGGCGAGCAAGTGTTGATGGGACCTGGTGAAGGGGCGGGTGTGGTAGACATCGGCGATAACCAAGCGGTCGTGTTTAAAATTGAATCGCATAATCACCCGTCAGCTGTTGAGCCATATGAAGGTGCAGCAACGGGCGTCGGCGGTGTGATTCGTGACATCATGTCGATTGGTGCGCGTCCGATCGGTGTATTAAATTCACTCCGTTTCGGTGAACTCGACAATCCAAATAATCAACATCTGTTAAAAGGTGTTGTGTCTGGTCTTGCTGGCTACGGTAATACTATTGGCGCAGCAGCTGTCTCTGGCGAAGTAGAATTTGATCCATCATATAATGGAAATCCACTTGTAAACGCAATGTGTGTCGGACTGATGACACACGATAAAATGCAAAAAGGGACGGCAAAAGGTGTCGGTAACAAAGTGATTTACCTCGGTTTAAAAACAGGACGTGATGGTATCCATGCTGCGACGTTTGCATCAGAAGGATTCTCAGAAGATTCAGAGTCGAAGCGTCCGACTGTACAAATGGGTGATCCATTCACAGGTAAGAAGTTGATGGAAGCGACGCTTTGGGCAATCGATCAACCAGAACTTGTTGGTATTCAAGACATGGGTGCAGCAGGACTGACATCAAGCAGTTCTGAGATGGCAGCTAAAGGCGAGAGTGGGATTGTTCTAAACTTAGAAAAAGTACCGGTACGAGAAGCAGGTATCTCACCATATGAAATGATGTTATCTGAAACACAAGAGCGTATGTTACTCGTCGTTGAAGACGGTACAGAACAGAAGTTTTTAGATGCATTCAAACGCTTTGAACTCGATGCTGCAGTCATCGGCGAAGTGACAGAAGGGGATACGTACTTGATCAAGTATGAGGATGAGGTCTATGCTGAGATTCCTGTTGAATCTTTATCGGAAGCACCGGTATACGTGTTAGAAGGTACTGAAATTGAAATGGTTGAACACACATACGACTACAACAACGAAGACTTAAATGCAGTATTTGAACAGTTACTGAACCACCCCACACTCGGTGACAAATCATCAATCTATCAGCAACTCGATAGTCAAGCCGGTGCGAATACAGTACAAAAATCTGGATTCGGTCCTGGTGTCGTACGCGTTGAAGGTACAAACAAAGCGGTTGCGATGGCAGTTGATGGTAAGAGCCGATACGTTTATGCGGATCCTTACAACGGTGGTAAAGAAGTTATCGCTGCAACATTCCGTACGATTATTTCAACGGGTGCATTACCACTCGCTATGACAGACTGCCTAAACTACGGCAGCCCTGAAAAAGGTGAAGTGTATACGCAACTCGAACTGTCAACACGCGGTATGGCAGAGGCGAGCCGTGTATTAAATACACCGGTTGTTTCAGGTAACGTGTCGCTGTATAACGAGACTGAAACGTCATCGATTTTACCGACGCCAACAATCGGCATGGTGGGATTAATCGAAGATGTAAATACATTGGCAGATCGTGACATTAAACCTGGCGATGCCGTATACATCATCGGTGAGACAGGAATGGACTTTGCCGGCTCACAAATCGAAAAATTAATCGATAAAGAGATCAAACACACAACGCGCCATATCGACCTTGATGTAGAATTCGCACGTGGCATGGATTTAAGAGAACGATTCATCAACCGTGAAATTACAATGCTCTCACCAATCGGTCGTGGTGGTATCGCAATTAAGCTTGCGCAACTTGCAAGCCAGCATAACATCGGGATAGAAGCGACATTTGATTTCGATGGTCAGCTATTATTTAGTGAAACATCGTCACGCTACATCGTCATCGCACCAAAAGGTTTAGACATTAAAGATGCAGTAGAAGTGGGCGAGTTAACAGCAGATACTTTTAAGTTAACGACGAATACGGTAACGATAGAACAAACAGTCAAAGCGACACAAGCGCTTTGGGAAGGAGCTATTCCACAATGGATGACATCCGCGGAATAAATGAAGAATGTGGTGTCTTCGGTATATGGGGACATGAGCGAGCAAGTGAATTAACTTATATCGCTCTACATTCAATGCAACATCGTGGACAAGAAGGTGCAGGTATCGTGTGCTCAAACAATGATTATTTGTTTGGGGCACGCGGTACGGGCCTGCTGACGAACGCATTGTCAAATGAACAATTACTATCGTTAAAAGGATTCCCACATGCAATTGGACATGTCCGATATGCAGCAAAAGGGAGCAGTGAACTTTCTAACGTCCAACCGTTTCTATTTAAATCATCTCGCGGGGATTTAGGTATTTGTCACAACGGGAACTTAGTCAACGCACTGAACGTCCGTGCAGCATTGGAAGACGATGGTGCAATATTCCAAACGACGAGTGATGCTGAAATATTGGCACACTTAATTCGTCGAAGTAAACAAAGCACACATAAAGAACGCGTAAAATCAGCACTTAAACAAGTGAAGGGCGCGTTCTCTTATTTAGTGATGCAAGAACACGCACTGACAGTCGCGATGGATGACCATGGTGTGCGTCCGCTCATGCTCGGCGAGCTCGATGGATGTTACTGTGTTGCAAGTGAAACATGTGCATTCGATGCAATCGGTGCAAACTACATTAGAGACGTTGAACCAGGTGAACTCATTACGATCAATGACGATGGTATTGAGTTTGATCGCTATTCTGATATCGATAATCCGAATATGTGTTCAATGGAATACATCTACTTTGCACGCGCGGATTCTAACTTCCGTGGACACTCAACATACCGCATTAGAAAGGCACTCGGTCGTAAGCTCGCAGAATCGCTTGGCCACATCGAAGCGGATATCGTCATCGGTGTACCAGATTCATCACTTGCTGCAGCAAACGGTGTTGCAGAAGTACTTCATATCCCTCAAGAACAAGGATTGATTAAAAATCGCTATGTCGGTCGTACGTTTATCGATAAAGGGCAAGAGGCACGCGAGCGTAAAGTGCGCATGAAACTTTCAACGGTGAAAGATATTGTCGAAGGCAAGCGCGTCATCGTCATCGATGATTCAATCGTGCGCGGCACGACGAGTAAATATATTGTGAAAGCATTGAGAGATGCCGGCGCACTCGAAGTGCATATGGGTGTCGCATCACCCCCGCTGATTCATCCGTGTTTCTACGGTGTAGACGTATCGACACATGCTGAGATCATTGCATCACAAAAAAGTATTTCAGAAATTTGTGAAGAGATCGGTGCGGATACGCTGACATATATGGAAGTGGAAGATATGCATGATGTGTACCGTTCATTTGGTTCACGTGGAGAATGTGCGGCATGCTTTACAGGTAACTATCCAATCGAAATTATTGATAACTTATTACCTCAACAAAAAGATCTGAAAACGAAAGGCGTGTAACGAATGAGTGAACAATACAAACAGGCGGGCGTCGATATCGAGGCGGGTTATGAAGCGGTCGAACGCATGAAGTCGCATGTACAAAAAACGATGCGTAAAGAAGTGATGAACCCACTCGGTGGTTTTGGTGGCGCATTTGACTTATCACAGCTCAATATGAAAGCACCTGTACTCGTGTCTGGTACAGATGGTGTCGGAACGAAATTAAAGCTAGCGATCGACGCAAACATCCATGGCACGATTGGTGTCGATGCAGTTGCGATGTGTGTTAACGACATCATTACAACTGGTGCTGAGCCACTATATTTTCTTGACTACTTAGCACTGAACAAAGTCGTGCCAGAACATGTGGAACAGATCGTGAAAGGTGTTGCGGACGGTTGTGTACAGTCAGAATGTGCACTCATCGGTGGCGAGACAGCTGAGATGGGTGAGATGTACGGTGAGAACGAATATGATATTGCTGGGTTTGCTGTCGGTGCAGTTGAAAAGGATCAATACATAGATGGTCGCGCAACAGAAGCGGGCGACGTCATCATCGGTCTCCATTCAAGTGGTGTGCATTCAAACGGTTATTCACTCGTGCGCAAAATTTTAAACGATAACAACACAGACTTAAATGAACGACTAGAAGATAAAACGCTCATTGAACATTTACTAGAGCCGACTAAAATATATGTCAGAGCCATCAAAGCATTAAAAGAAGAAGTGAGTATAAAAGCGATGAGTCATATTACTGGCGGTGGATTTTATGAGAATATCCCAAGAGCCATACCTGAACACTTCGGTGTTAAACTCGATGTCTCAAATGTACGCATTCCAAAAATTATCAATTGGTTAATAAACATAGGAGAAATTGATAAAAAAGAAGCGTATAATGTATTTAACATGGGTATCGGTTTCATCGTCGTCGTGTCATCAAACAATCAAGAGACTGCAATCGATGCCTTAAAATTAGCAGGGGAGGACCCTGTCGTTATTGGAACAGTAACGGACACTAAAGGAGTCGAAATTAATGGCATCTAAAGAACGGCCGGCAAAAGTATTGGTTTTCGCGAGTGGACGAGGGTCGAATTTCGTCAACCTCGTTAAACAGAGCAAGAAGTTCAACTATCGAGTCATTGCACTGATCGTCGATAATCCAGAAGCACCTGCCATCGAAGCCGCAAAAAAATTAGATATACCGTACTATGTCGTCATGCGTCAAATGGATGAAACGAAAGCACGTAATGAAGAGAAGATTAAAAGTTATCTTGAAACAATTCCGTTTGATTACATTGCACTCGCAGGATACATGCGTATTCTAACTTCAGAATTCGTCAAGCGCTATAACAAGCGCGTGATCAACATCCACCCTTCACTCTTGCCAGCATTCAAAGGACCAAGCGCAATCGAAGATGCGTTTAACTATGGCGTCAGAGTAAGTGGTGTGACGATTCACTATATCGATGAAGGTATTGATACGGGTGAAATTATTGAACAGGAAATTGTCTATGTCGATGATGATGAAACATTAGAATCATTTAAGCGAAAAATTCATGAATTAGAACATGAACTTTATCCGAAAGTCATCCATCGATTAATCCAAAAAAGGAGGTAAATCTTATGAAGAAAGCATTGATTAGTGTATCCGACAAACGTGGGCTTGAGTCGTTTGTCCAAGGACTTGTGGATAATGATTATACGCTCTACTCAACAGGCGGCACGAAAAAAGCGATTGAATCATTTGGTATTCCAGTAAAAAGCGTCACTGAACTGACAAACTATCCTGAAATATTAGATGGTCGTGTGAAGACACTCCATCCACATATTCATGCCGGCTTACTGGCTGATCGTGACAAACAAGAACATTTAGATACGTTAAAAGAACAAGATATTGAACTCATTGACCTCGTAGTCGTCAATTTGTATCCGTTTAAAGAGACGGTTAAGCAAGCGGGAATCAGTGAACTCGATGCGATTGAAAACATCGATATCGGTGGACCGACGATGTTGCGTGCAGCGGCAAAGAATTTCCGTTCAGTCGTTGCAATCGTCCATCCAGAAGATTACAAAGAAGTATTAACGCGCATTAAAGATGATGACCTATCACTCGCATTCCGTAGAGAACTGATGGTCAAAGTATTTGCACATACGAATGACTATGACCAAGCAATCGTGAACTATTTCTCTCAAAACGAAGAGCAGCTGCGCTACGGGGAAAACCCACATCAATCGGCACGACTCATCCGTACGTCATTTGCACCGAACCAAATACTAAATGCAAAAATTCTACACGGGAAAGCACTGTCATATAACAATTACAGAGATGCAGAAGCGGCGTATAGTTTAGCGAAGAAATTTACAGGACCTGCAGCTGTTGCAGTGAAACATATGAACCCATGTGGCGTCGGTGTTGGAGAATATATTTCAGAAGCGTTCCAAAACTGTTTAGATGCAGATCCACAATCGATCTTCGGTGGTATCGTTGCACTCAATGAACCGGTTACAAAACGAGCGGCAGAGAAAATCAATGAAATCTTCATCGAAGTCGTGATTGCCCCAGGATTTGATGATGATGCACTTGAAGTGTTAAAAGAAAAGAAAAATATCCGATTGCTTGAACTCGACTTCACAGAAGATGAAGTGGCAGAGGAGTTTGTCAGCGTATCCGGTGGTTACTTAGTACAGTCATCAGATACAGGTAGTTTAGATGTGTCGACGATTGAAGTCGTCACAGAAAGAAAACCATCACGTGAACAATTAAAAGCGATGGCACTTGCCTGGGAAGTTGCAAAACATGTGAAGAGCAACGCAATTGTACTTGCAAACGATAAGCAAACAGTCGGAATCGGTGCGGGTCAGATGAACCGTGTCGGCGCATTGAAAATTGCGATCGAACGTGCAATTGAAATGAATGACTCAATCGTCATGGCGAGTGATGGATTCTTCCCTATGCCGGACTCAATCGAAGTCGCGCATGCGCATGGTATTAAAGCAATCATCCAGCCGGGTGGGTCAAAGCGTGACCAAGATGTCATTGATAAGTGTAATGAATATGGTATCTCAATGGTGTTCACCGGCATGAGACACTTCAAACATTAATAGGAGGCAAATACATGAATTTAGCAGTCATTGGCAGTGGCGGTCGTGAACATGCACTCGTAAAAAAACTTGCAGACTCAAGTAAAGTGAGTCAAGTATATGCCTTGCCAGGTAACATTGGTACGAAAGAAATAGCAATCAACATCGATGTAAACATCAGTGATTTTGATGCCGTTTTAGATGTTTGTAAAACGAATAAAATTGAATGGGTTATCGTCGGACCGGAAGATCCATTAGCGAATGGAATCGCAGATTTTCTTACGCAGCACGACATCAAAGTGTTTGGCCCAAAACAAAAAGAAGCGCAGATGGAATCATCAAAAGATTTCACGAAACAATTGATGCAAAAATATAATATCCCAACTGCAACATTCCGCACGTTCACTGAAAAAGATGATGCAAAAGCGTATATCATGTCACAAGGTGCGCCAATCGTCTTAAAACAAGACGGGTTAGCAGCTGGGAAAGGTGTCATCGTTGCACAAACGCTCGACGAAGCGCTCACAGGACTAGATGCTTTAAAACCATCACTAAACAACCCATTAGTTATCGAAGACTTTCTAACAGGCGAAGAATTCTCACTGATGATTCTTGTCAATGGAGAATACTTCCATGCGTTCGAAATGATCGCACAAGATCATAAGCGTGCCTTCGACGGCGACACAGGACCGAATACAGGTGGTATGGGTGTGTACGCGCCCGTATCCCATATATCAGAACACACAAGGAAAAA
The DNA here is from genome assembly GCF_900110815.1 of Aliicoccus persicus. Classification (GTDB taxonomy): domain Bacteria; phylum Bacillota; class Bacilli; order Staphylococcales; family Salinicoccaceae; genus Aliicoccus; species Aliicoccus persicus. The sequence continues at coordinate 282,893 of NZ_FOIT01000003.1, forward strand.
AGCAATCGATACAATCGTTGAACCTGTTACACAAGCGATGGTGCAAGAAGGTCTTGACTATTTCGGTGTCCTATACCTCGGAGCAATCGTCAATGATGCAGGCGATGTGAACGTCATCGAGTTCAATGCACGTTTCGGTGATCCAGAAGCGCAAATTTTACTTGAAATGATGGATTCAGATCTGTTTGAACTGATTGAAAAAACATACAACAAAGAACCGTTCAAGATCGATTGGAAAGACGGCTACCAAGTCGGCGTCATGCTGGCAAGCCAAGGCTACCCAGGTAGTTATAAAATAGGTAAACCCGTCGATTACAGTGTTGTCCAAGCAGACAGTTTTGTCAGTGGACTCACAGAAATCGAAGACAAAACAGTCACAAGTGGTGGACGTGTGCTGTTAGTGACAGCCCATGGTGAAGACATGAAAACAGCGCAAGAAAAAGCGTACAACAATGTCAACAAAGTAAAATTTAATGGCAGTGATTTGTTCTATAGAAAAGATATAGGGAATAGGGCGTTGAAAAAGTAGTTATTTTGTTATTTTGAAGTATATAATAGATGTTCATTAGATGAAAAAGGAGAGAGTTAGGATGTATAAATTAAAGAAATATAACAAAAAGTTAGTGAGTAAATCTAGTCTTATTTCTCTTGTACAACAAGATGACTTAACTCATTTTCAGAAACTATTTAGTGAATACGATGGTGGTAAACCAGTTCTTGATCTGATTTGGGAAGAAACTGAGCCAGTTGGAAAAGAAAAATAGTGTAAAAACATCGATAACAATTCAAATTTGATTTACTAATAATCCCTCAATCAGAGTTGATTCTGAAAGAGGGGTATTTTTTTAATGGTGATCTATTGTACGGTACTGAATAAATCTAGCAATCCGTTCTACGATATCCTCTGGAAGATTTAGTATTTGATAAATAGATTTCTGATTAATTAGCTGTGTTGGAGAATATGTATCTTTGTTTACAAAATGGATGATTACAAAAATGAACTCATCTAAAAACCTATAAATTAAGTTAACATCTTGTGTATACATTAAGATGAGGTTAATAGCAGCTAACAAATCTTGTAGACCTCTATTATTATCCAAGTCATCTTGCTTTAATAATATAGAACCAAAAAAGTGTTTAGACGAAGTTGATTCAAGGTGGTTAATTATCTTTTCTTTAAAATCTCTCTTACCATGAGCTGCAAAATTTCTATATTCTCTTAGAAAGTGAAAAGAATGATGAAAATATCTTTCATGATGATTCTCATAAAGATTACTTCTAGAAAAATAATCTTTAAATAATTCTTCTTTTAAATGTTTGGGTAGTATATTAGACCAAGAAATCACTGTAAAAAACGACACATCTTGAACAATAATCCAAGGCGGAATATTTTTCTTTTTTTCTTTAAAGTAATGAGTAACAGAGTTTTCTTTACAATTTTCAATAACTTTGTGAATTTCATTTAAAGTAGATCCCCGAAAGCCTTTATAATTACAATAATTGTTCCTATCTAAATATTCATCATGGTAAACTCCGAACTCTCTAGCGATAATATGAGATAAACGTGAACGTAATGACTTCTCAATGTATAAGATATACTTAAAAATTAATGAAGAGATATCAGAGTACAAATAGTAAATGGTTGTAAAATCATTAAATGTTGTGTTGTCAATCATCGTATCTGATTTATCAGTTTCTAAAAAATGTTGTTTAAATCCGTTTATTAGTGAGTAGTAAGAATGATTCTTAAGAGCAAATATAGCATGATACTCATCGTCTACAATTATATTTTTTTCTTTGATTTTTTCAACTAACTTGTGATACTCATGAAATGGTACTTCTTCTAATTCAGACATAAAAAAACGGAGCCTCCTAAATTTAAATAAGAGGCTCCGTACCAGCTTCTCGCCAGCATTTCAGTTACTCTTATTATAACAGTATTTAAATATTTTGCAACATTTAGTTTGAAATATATTCTAAACTATCTCCAACCATTACTTGAGTATCTGTGTATATTGAATTTAAATCGAGGATATCTTCTTTTACAATATTTAATTTATCTTGTTCAGTTCCAGAAATAGTATCCAGGCTATTTAATAATGCTCTACTGCTTGCTAAAGTAGATTCTACGGCGAGGCTCTTATAGTAAGTAGGCGTTTCACAATACGAAAATCTATCTTCAGTTTTTTTAACTATTAACTTTCCTTTATATCCTTCGAATTTTCCTAGAATTGAATCAGTGTCAGGGTCTTTTATAATTCTGCCTTCAGTATCAATGATATAGAATGTCTGTCCAATTTGAATGCCGTCTAAGCTACCAGCGTTAATAATCACTTCTGTTTCACTTAAGATAGCAGCGATTTTAACTTTTTTACTGAATTTCATTTATGAAGTACCTCTCTCTTCAATCAATCTTAAGTATTTTATAAATTATACCATTTTAAAAAAATCTTTTACACAGAAATTACTCTGTAAAAATTTAATATTTTATCTGTACTAAGGTGTTTTTAAAGAGATAAGTTTTAATTTTGTTTGCATCATTTTTACATACCATTTTCTTTGTTATACTATAAAAAAAATAGGCAAGTCTAAGTCAGGAGCATGTCGATGAAACGTTTAGATATATTGTTCATTGCACTCACTTTGTTCATCATCATCGTCGCCATCGACAGTGCGAGCTTAAATCGCAGTACATCTATAGAAAAAGCCGATGTCATCGTCTTACTAGGTGGTGGTGACGAAGGTCGTGTGCGTCATGCCGGAGAACTGTATACGGACGGTTATGCGGACTATGTATTCATCACTTCAGCGCATGCCTCTGAAGTGGATTATCAACATCTCAACGCTGAAGAATATGGAATTCCTGATGAAGCAATCATCTATGACATCGATGCAAATTCAACATATGAAGATGCAACACTTACATTCAATCTAATGGAAGAAGAGGGATTTGAATCTGCGATCATCGTCACGAGTGATTACCATATTAAACGAGCGCGCATGATTTTTGATCGCGTCAACCCGAATGACTATACACTTTACTTTTCAGGTGCGCAAAGTGAAGACGGAGAATGGTGGTATGAATCCGATCGCTGGCACATTTTATGGTTGAGTGAGTTTATAAAATATTGGGGCTATGAGCTTCATATGTACAATTATTTTTAAAAACACGAATAAACAATAAAATATTAAAATTTTATTAAAATCTTATATTACAGATATAGTATAATAGAGCGACACGATTCTTCCTCAAAAGGGGTGACATGCATGGGTTATATATATGCCGTTTGTTCATTTATTGCTTTTAAATTTAATCAATATGTTATCGCGCGTAAAATTTTAGTATTCGGCTTGACGAAAGAATTTAATGAGAAAGAACCAGCATTAAGTTTATATTTGCGTACAGATAACCATGTAGGACTCATAGAATTGCTAGATAACATCCATCTTAATGAGAATTACATCGATTTGTTAAAAGCAATTGTTTATAGACATGAGAAAAACTATTTAAAAGCATATCAACTGATAAAAGATTCAGAGCATCCAGGCACACACTTTTTAAAAGTCCGTTTGCTTTATGAGTTAAAAGATATGTACAACTTAATCAAGCTTTCTAAATCAAACGTCGATGTGTTGTTGCACCTTACAGATCAGCAACAACAAACATTGCTGCGCTACCTTGTTGCGCGTAATCTATTTGATGAAGCGGAATATATCATCCACTCAACAGAAGTCATCAATGAAGATTTAAGTCAAACATTTGAAGATGCGAAGGGTGATGTATATTATCGTTATTCGTGGACATCGTACCGTGCCAATATACTCGGTGTGAATCATGATATGCTCACTGTCAATGAATTGTATGAGCGTATCTCTAAACAAAACAAACAGATGCAAAACTTAGGTTTTGTTTTATTTGTGAATGAATACTATCTGAACAAAGAATATGTCCCGTTTATAAATGCGCATATCGTTCCTCATATTAACGCTATGCCAGAATCACTCCATTACATAAATCCAAGTGCAATCTATGCACTTAATTTCAAGTTTGACGATGACACAGAAGAAGTGATTCAGATTCAAAGTCTATTAAATCAAATTCAACAAGGGTTGGATGCTGAACGACTGTTAAAAGAGTTAAAAGGATTACTTGAAACAACTTTATTAACCCATCAGCATGTCTTTACGTTTAGACGTATCCTTTTAGAAAATAAATTTGATATTACGAAAGGTTACTTCGTCGATCTACTTGAAAGTAATCGCAAGATGGAATCTGTCTTCCACTATGCACCGCTATTTTCGGATAAGAATATTCAAAAGAATATCGATCAGGTTGTTGATGAAGTCTATCCACCACGTACGAAAAAAAGAATCTATAACGTCGTGACGAAACAACTGGTAAACTCTGATAGCTTCTTCACGTTACCAAAGTATTACCTTGAACATCTAGAAGAGAACAACTCGAGAGTAGAGCAATCGGTTGTATTATTTAAGCATTATTATAATATCGGTAAAGAAGATGACTTACGATTCTACATCATCGACAAACCGGTAGATAAGCGTGTCAAAGTACATATTAGAATTTCACAATATTTGTTTAAACAAAAGCGTTACGATGAAGCATTGCATGAGATTGAAGCGGGGTATTTAGCAAATAATAAGCATGTGGATGTTCTAAGAGGTTTAATCCGTACGCATCATGTACTCGGCAACGTTGATAAGCGTTTTGAGTTTGTTCAAGCGCTCAGAAAAATCAATAAGAGTCGTCTGTTTAAAAATGAGTATGAACTTGCTAAACAGGAAATGGAACTCTTCCACACGAAATGGGAGTTACCATCATCATTTCCATTAGCTACTGACTTTATGTCACGAGATAAGAAAATTTTATTCGTATTAAACAAAGCATTACCAGCTGTCAATGGGTATACGATACGTTCGAATGAAATGATGAAACACGTTGTCAGTGAGGGGTATAAGGTCGCTGCAACGACACGTTTAGGGTGGGCACCGGAACATGAGGGATATGAAACACCAGATACGAGCAACGATGAGATACGCACCCACTACTTAGATCAGTCATCTGTATACTTAACAAACCAAACACCAGTCATCGATTATTTCAATGCGTATGCACAAGCTTTAGATCAAGCGATTCAAATTGAAAGACCATCTGTGATACATGCAGCGTCTAACTTCCAAAATGCACTGCCAGCACTCCAATTAGGCCGTGCGTACAATATTCAAACTGTATATGAAGTTCGCGGGATGTGGCACCATACACAAAGTTCTAAAAGCAAAGGGTTCATGAATTCGGATCGTTTTAAATTACATGAAGCGTATGAACTATATTGCTGTGAAATCGCTGATCGTGTTATTTGTATCAGTGAGTCGTTGAAAGAGTATCTAATTGAAAAAGGTGTCGATGATTCTAAAATTACAGTCGTTCCTAATGGTGTGGATACGACAAGTATCCAACCGTCAGAACCGGATCAAGAAATTATCGAAAAGTATGATTTAGAAGATACAAAAGTTATAGGGTTCGTTGGTTCAATTACATCGTATGAAGGACTGCATTTAGTCATAGAGGCGTTAAAGCAACTCAATGATGATGTATCAGTAACAGAACACTTTAAATTCCTAGTCGTCGGAGATGGACCGTATCGTGGACAATTGGAAACCTATGCCGAGTATTTAGATGTTTCCCACGATGTTATACTCACGGGTAAAGTACCGCATGAAGAAGTATCGAAGTATTATTCAGTCATCGATATTGCACCATTCCCACGATTGAATGAACTCGTGTGCCAACTTGTGACACCAATCAAAACGTATGAAGCGATGAGCATGGCGAAATCAGTCATTGTGAGTGATGTTGGTGCGCTTAAAGAGATGGTTATTGATCGTAAGAATGGCGTTTACTTTGAAGCGGAGAATGTCGATGCGTTGGTTAAAGCAATTAAAGAAGTCATCCATTTAGATAATCTAGGTAACAATGCAAGAGAATGGGTAATAGACAATCGTGACTGGACGACATTGACGAATGATATTGTATTACAGTATAGTAAAGAATCGGTCTCTTAGAACACAACTTCAAATAGGAGTTGTGTTGTTTTCTGTTATTAATACTATAATACGTAAAAATCAGATATAATAAGTAATGAAAAAATAGAAAGCTAAGGAATTTTGAGATGAGCCTATTTAGAATGTTCTTAAAAGAACAAAGAGAGAATTTGGGATTGATTTGGAAATTAAATATATATGATTATAAGACGATGTACTCAAGGCAGTACTTGGGTCCGATTTGGATCATTTTGATGCCTGTAATGTCTGCTTTAGTGCTTTGGCTTGTATTCGGACTTGGAATTCGTGGTGTACGTGAGCCGGTACAAGATATTCCATTTATTATGCATCTGTTAACAGGTATATTTTCATTTGGTTTTATATCATCAAGTATTACTGGTGGAGCCAGCGCAATATTAGACAAGCAAAATCTAATGACTAAAATGAAATTCCCAGCAAGTGTACTCATTTCTATTAAATCATTAGGGAACATAATGAATGTCACAATAGTTACTTCTATAATACTCATAGTTAGTATTTGGAATGGGTACACGGATCCAATCACATACATTGGATTTTTCTATTTTCTATTTGCAACTGTCTGTTTCACTTATGCTATTGCTTTAACTCTCTCGGCTACAGTTGTTGTTGTTAGGGATGTAAAAAATATATTGGGAGCATTTATTAGATTAGCTTTTTTTATGTCTCCTGTAATCTGGTCACTTGAAAGTGCAAATCCATTGATGCAAGTAATCACTGCCTATAACCCGTTTGCCTATTTGATTATGACGTATAGATATACATTTTTGTATGAGGATTTATATATATATGGAGGAGCTACACAACATATCTATTTTTGGACATTAACAATATTTCTGTTCTATATTGGACTTCATGTTCATTATAGATTTAGAAATCGCTTTGTTGATTATATGAGATAAGGAGGTACATATGATGACTTATAAAGTTGTCTTTGAAAATGTAACTAAAGCATTTGAAGTAAAAAACAGTAACTTTAGTAAATTAAAGTCACTGTTTTATAGAAGTAAACGTGAAAGAGAAAATGCTAAGTCATTTTATGCCCTGAATAATATTTCATTTGTCGTCGAAGAAGGTGACTCAGTTGGTATTTTTGGGTTGAATGGTTCTGGTAAATCTACATTGCTGGACCTAATTGGTGGTGTGACGCAGCCAACAAAAGGGAAAATAACTGTCAACGGTACAATATCATATGTTGCTATAAGTGCTGGATTGGAAAATGATTTAACAGGTCTTGAGAATATTCGTTATAAATGTCTCATGCATGGACTTAACAATAGAGAAATCGATGAGTTATTTGATTCTATTGTTGAATATAGTGAACTAGGTGAGTTTATTAATCAGCCCCTACGAGTATACTCTAGCGGTATGCGTTCTAAATTAGGGTTTGCCATAGCGATTCACATGGATCCTGACATACTTATTATTGATGAGGCATTGTCTGTTGGAGATAAGACATTTGCCAATAAGTGTTTAGAATCTATTAAAGGATTCCAAGAAAGAGGGAAGACATTATTTTTCGTTTCTCACTCTACTGGAACAACAGCAAAAATGTGTAATAAGGCGATATGGCTACATTTTGGAGAAATGAAATCGGAAGGTACAATTGAAGAGATAATTCATGAGTATGAAAGTTTTGTTGAAGGATTTAATCAGCTAACAAAAGAAGAACAAGTACAGTTTAAAGATAAAATGATGGCATCTCAAACAAAACCGTTATTGAAAATGCCAAAGTTAGAGGCTGTCAGCAGAAGAACATTATTAAATGCAACCATTCTGTACATTATCTTTATGCTTGCAACACTGTATCATACATGGGTTGTCATATAATAAAAACAGTTGTGTAATTATGAACTGTAACCTATAAAATAGACAATTTAATAAAAGCGTTAGTGGAATTGTCAAGAAAAACTAGACACAAGGTTAAGAGAATTTTGTTAGCTAATCCTTATCATTTAGAGACTCAAACTCTTTAGGGGACAGGAACCCAAGAGCAGAGTGTAGTCTTTTAGTATTGTAGTATGTTTCGATGTATTTAAATATTTCTAATTGAGCTTGTTCTATTGATGAGAAGTTGGCATCATGAACAAGCTCTCTTTTTATAGTTTTATAAAAGGATTCCATCAATGCATTATCATAAGGATTACCTTTACGACTCATACTAGCTTTAAAATTATATTGGCGTAGTAAAGTTTGAAATCGACTACCTGTGTATTGTGATCCCTGATCCGTATGAATAATTAAGCCTGGGGCTGGTTGTTCCTTGCCAACAGCCTGATTTAAAGCATCAATAACGAGCTGATCTTTCATACGTGTATCCATAGACCAACCCACAATTTTACGAGTAAATACATC
>NZ_FOIT01000002.1:0-39912 GCF_900110815.1 Aliicoccus persicus
TATTTACTCGTAAAATTGTGGGTTGGTCTATGGATACACGTATGAAAGATCAGCTCGTTATTGATGCTTTAAATCAGGCTGTTGGCAAGGAACAACCAGCCCCAGGCTTAATTATTCATACGGATCAGGGATCACAATACACAGGTAGTCGATTTCAAACTTTACTACGCCAATATAATTTTAAAGCTAGTATGAGTCGTAAAGGTAATCCTTATGATAATGCATGGATGGAATCCTTTTATAAAACTATAAAAAGAGAGCTTGTTCATGATGCCAACTTCTCATCAATAGAACAAGCTCAATTAGAAATATTTAAATACATCGAAACATACTACAATACTAAAAGACTTCACTCTGCTCTTGGGTTCCTGTCCCCTAAAGAGTTTGAGTCTCTAAATGATAAGGATTAGCTAACAAAATTCTCTTAACTTTGTGTCTAGTTTTTCTTGACAATTCCAGTTTTCACTTTTTCAATTGTCTACTTAAGGGGGAGCATATCACTTTGTGGGTGCACCTTTTCATATTCACTGATTTTTATTCTTTTCTCTACCATTCATCATAGCCATAATAAATCCAATCAACAGACCCATACCAAGTCCTGTGAACACACCATAAGGAATATTATTCCACAGCAGTACGCCAACAAATACGCCGACTACTGCCCCTAGCACTACGCCTGCCATCAACGTCAAATAATCAAAATTCTTAAACAAGCACTTACCTCCACGTCACTGCTTTTTATCCTTACTCGCCAAACTATTGAGTACTGATCCTAACCCAAGTCCGATCGCAATACCGATTGCCATACCTATCCCAATGCCAAGTGCAGTGTTGTCCATTACGAAGAATCCCAAAATTAATCCGATCACTCCACCGAATGCAGGACCTAGTGCTATGCCAATCGCAAGTTCTCTATTGCCTTCATTATTAGCCAAGATCGTTCACTCCTTTAATTTAGTGTAAATGAATACAAACAATCATTCAACGCACACACATATTCATCACAAAATAATAGAATTGGAGTGTTACAATTAAATCATATTATATAGAAGGAGTGGTTCACTTATGAAATCTCTACTCATCATTGATGTTCAAAATGGATTTCTAAATGGGCAAGACAAATTAGTTGAAGATACTGTAAAACTCGCAAAATTATTTAAGGACAATAATGACTTAGTCATTGCGATGAAGCACATTGAAGAGAACGAAAATGATCCTATTTATTTTGAATCAGACGGTGCAAACATACCAGATAAAATACTCGAAAACGTCGATGAAGTCATCGAAAAACGCTATCCGATTTCTTTTAAAGAAACTAATTTAGACGATGTACTTAAATCGCACAACATTAAAGAGTTATATATCACTGGATTTAATATGGAATTTTGTATTCTATTTACTTCCATATCTGCAGCAGACCGTGGATACGAAGTAACTGTTATTGAAGATTTATGTGGCACAGTTAATGGTGAAGATGCATATGAAATGCCTGGTCTTGATATCGTTGATTTTCTCGGTACTGTAATGGATTGGTCAGGTGTGATGGAAAATAAATATCTTGAAGAACTTGAATTCTCAAAGGACCTGTAATAACCAAGATGAAAACGCTACCGTATTTCTGGCAATCGTGGTAAAATCAGCTTACTAATATAATAGGAGAGAATGCCATGAAACGATATTTACTAGCAAGTGTTTTATCGTTTGGGTTACTCGTTGCAACTAATCAATCCGTGGTGGCACAAGATGATACTGACGAAGACGTTGATGTTGAGGAAGAGGTAGAGGAAGAAGCTGTTGAAGAAGAGGAAACAGACGAACCTGAGGAAAATAAAGGTACCATCCAAAACCCTTATTTAATCGGTGAACTCGGTGAAATTGAAATGCGTACGAACTACTACCATGATCCATTTTCTAGATTTTCAATGAGTCAAGACGGCAGCGAAATGGCTATGGAAGAATCAGAACTAGCCTTGGATGATCAATTTATGGCTGACCTTGCAGAAATGTTTAGCATGGATTCAGACATGAGATCAATCTACCCGCCTTATTATGATCCGATGACTTATGAGGGTACGGCACACTTGGAATTTACAGAAGTTTTACGCGGCGATGAAGCATTAGATTATTTAAATGCTCGAAACTTTTATGATTACTCGACTGGTGTTGATGATTTAGAATGGGCGGTATTCAATTTTACATTTGAATGGGCAGAATCCGATGATCCAAATAGCATCCACCCCTCAAACTATGAATTCACGACATTTGACATTACAGGAGTCAGTATAAATGCGAATGACTACTACACATATTTTGATGGTGCATTCGAACAAAATGAAATGTATGTTGGTGGCGTGTTAAATGGTACGTTTGCAAAACTCGTACCTGCAGATGAACCTTTTATGATTCGCTTTGGCGACAATTACACAATGCAGCATACGTTTTTTAAATTTGAATAGAACATTAAAAACACCGAGAAGAACTCTCGGTGTTTTGTAATTTATATTAATCTATTCGCTGACATCGATATTTACAATCGCTCTGTCATGATTACTGTAGTCATACGTATTAATTTCTATTTCTAACAACTCAACATCATCTGGCACATTATATATAAGTTGCCCTCGTCCGTTTCTGCCTGGGTTAACTTCTGGTATCGAGTTCAAATGTGCATATTCTTCGATAATGTAATTATCACCATAGAAGCTTAAGTAATATCTTGGTGATTCAGGAATCGTCGATACGTTTGTATATTCAAAATCAATCACTAAGATGTTATCAGCTTCACCGTAATACTCAATGCTGTGTTCGTCTAATACTTCCTCAACTTCTGTAAAATAAGCATCTGTAAACGTATATTCGAAGACATCAAAAGTAAACGTTTCATTCAACTCATATTCTGCTGGATTCAGTGTCTCATCATTTGTTAAATCAGGATCAGAATCAATTTCTTCACATTCAAAATCCACACATTCGTCTTCAATAACGACCACATCATCAAACATGTTTGGTGTACTGGCTGCAAGTAACATGAGAAATGCTGTTGTAAATCCCATAGCTTCATCCCCTTAATTATAGTTTAATCAGTAATCTAAAACTCTATTCATCAACAACGATTCTTACAATTGATCGATCTATACCACCGTAGTTGGGGTCTCCCACTTCAACTTCTAATGTTTCAACACCGTCTGGCACTTCGTATACAAGTTGTCCTTGTCTGCTTTGTCCAGGGTCAGCTGTAGGAATCGTATGCATGTTTCGATACTCTTCAATTTGAAAATTATCAGCATAAAAGTGTATATAATAACTAGGATTTTCTGGGTAAGTCATTTGATTCGTATATTCAAAATCTATATACAATAAGTTCTCAGGTTCTCCATATAAGTCAATGGTGTATTCTTCTAATTCTTCATTCACATCAACATAGTAAGCATTCGTAAAGATAAATTCAAATCCATCATAAGTCACAGTCTCGTTCATTTCGCGTTCTTGTAACTGAAATGTTGAGTCTGATGTTGTATCAGAATCGGTTGAAATAATGACCGGATCAACAATGATTTTTGACACAGTGTACATAAGCAATATAAATATCGTAGGTGTGACTCCCATAATTTCATCCCCTTTAGAAAAATTATACCCATTTTAATTGTATAATTACTACAATCTATGTAAATGTGTAGGGTTTTTCATATAAGATGTAATACTATTCTTTTAAATCATACATTTACAAATCGTTTAGAAGACCTTAACTCAATATTTACATGTGATAACTAGAATATATATGTACAAAAAATATTCTAAAGGGAGCATACCATGAAATCTTTAAAGAAATTGGCATTAGCATCAGTACTCGGTTCAGTTGTTCTTGCAGGTGTTTCAACAAGTGCTTTAGCTCAAGGTGAAGTGACTGAAGAAACACTAAACGCAAATTACGAGCGTGCAAACAATCCTGCTTATTCTGAAGAGGCAATCACAGAGAATGACGGTTTTGAATTTGATGAAGACCATAATATCATTGCTGTAACAATCGGTGGAGAAACTGCTGAAGTTACTCAAGAAAATCCAGCTGTTGAAGACGCTTGGTTCAATAATACGCCGAACAGAATTACAACCAATTTAACGGCTGATCCTTCTACGTCTATGCATTTCCAATGGCATACGACAGAAGCCGATGAAGATGCAGTTCTATATGTTTGGGAAGATGGTTCATCTATTGAAGAAGCAGTAGAATTTACACCTGAAATTTTAGAAATTGAGGATGCCTTCCATATCCAAACGATTGACAGTGGAAACTTTGTCTATGCAATCATGTGGGATGAAGAAGAAGACGAAGCAATGACAGATGACGATGAGCCATTCATTGCTGTTGATAACCCTGATGATGTTTTAGGATACTACACAGATGAAGTCTTCACTGAAGACAACCTTTTATGGTTAGATAAAGGTTACGATAACTATTCACTTGCACTCCCTTACCCTGCTTTTACAGAAACAGCTTATAAAGCAACGGCTGAAGACTTAACACCAAATACTGTGTATCATTACGCTGTTGGTAATGTTGATGGTGAACTTTCAGAAGAAGCAACATTTACTACAGCTGCTGAAGACAGTGAAGATTTCACATTCATTCATTACACAGATACACAAAATGCATTCTCATCTGAACATCAACGTTCTGAAGCAGAATACTCAAGATCTACGGTTCAATCGATGTTAGATAATGAAGACGCACAAGAAGCGAAATTCGCATTGCTTTCTGGAGATATTGTCAATGATGACTGGAACGACACAGAGTGGGATTTAACTTTAGATGCATTACTTCCACTTAACAATGCAATGCCACATTTATTTGTAACAGGTAACCATGACAATGAAAACTTCATTGACCATATCAATACTGACAATGATGTTGAAGGCATGACTTCAGGTGTTGCATATACATCAAGATATAACGGTGCACAATTCATCGTGTTGAACACAGAGCAAGATAATGAATCAGATGAAGAATTTGCACCAGCTATTTTAGAGAATCAATTAGAATGGTTTGAAGCGCAGCTTCAAGCAGCACAAGAAGCACGTGAAAATGGAGAAATCGACTGGGTATTCGTCACTTACCATAGACCATTATTCTCTTCTTCTTACCACTCATTAGAAGATGAAAATGTACAATTAGTTCGTGATGACTTAATGGCATTACTTGATGAATATGATGTAGATATGGTCTTCAATGGTCACGATCATAACTTAACTGTAACGAACGCTTTAGTTCATAATCCAGACGCTTTTGGTAATGCTGAAGTTGGAACACAAGGTGAAACAGACGGAGAGACTACAACATTTGCAAGCCCAGAAGGTACAGTGTTCTTTATCCCGAATACAGCGGGTACAAAAACATATGATGCAATCTACAAAAACCAAGACTTCGAATGGATTCTTGAAGAAGAAGATATCAATGAAACGTACGAAGAGTTGTTTGACTATGAATTTACAGAAGATGACGTTACGAGCTACAGAGAGTTGCTATCAACTGAAGAGCAACCATTCCGCTCATCATTCTATTCAGACGGTCACTCGAATGCGCGTGAATCAAACATGCAGCACTACGGTGTAATCGATGTTACTGCTGACGCTGTAACATATAAGTTATACCAAGTTGTTGGTGAAGATTTAGAAAATCGTGAAACGACACTTCTTCACACGTATGAAATAAATAAATAAGATAAACCCCAAAATTTTTAAACAAGCACTGGCAGATGGATAACATTTACCAGTGCTTGTTTTTTATGTCAATAATTAAAATGGCTTTACAAGATTAATCATATATTGTATGGTTGTACACACAAGTAACCAACCTAACATGTGATTAATCATGATCCAGGTTTAAGAAAGGGGGACGCTGTATTCGTGCGTCCAATATTAGACGAATCACAACCGATATTTCAACAAATTGCACAGATAATTAGTAACGACATCGTAGAAGGTCATTTGAAAGAAGGAGAAAAAGCACCATCCGAAAATGAATTATCACGGTTTTACAATATAAATCGTGCCACGGTACGTAAAGGACTTGAATCCTTGGTTGATGAGGGAATCATCTACAAACAGAGAGGAATTGGAATGTTCGTAAGAGAAGGCGCAAGAGAAAAATTGGTAAAGGAAAGGCAAAAACAATATCGGAATGAGTACATCATGCCTTTACTGGAAGAAGCAAAACGTTTGGAAATGAGCATTGATACAGTAGTCGAGATGATTAAAGAGGAGGAGAAAAAATGATACATGTTGATAACATCACTTTTAGTTACGATAAAGAAACTGTACTAGACGAACTTTCCTTCACAGAGTTAGAACCTGTAATCACAGGGCTTTGGGGAAGGAATGGTAGCGGTAAAACGACATTGATGAAACTGCTCGCTGGATACGAAGAACCGGAACACGGAAAGATTGAAATACAGGGGAAACGTCCATATAACAATGCCGAAGCTGTTCAGAATGTTTGTTATATGCAGGAGGAACATCCATTCAGTTCAATCTGGAATGTACATGATGCCTTGCGATTTGGAAAATACTTTAATCCAAATTGGGATCAAGAAATGTCGGAGCGACTTTTAAAAACTTTTCGTCTAGATAGAAAGAAAAAAATAACGAAACTTTCAACAGGGATGAAATCTGCACTTCAATTTATCATTGGTATTTGCAGTAACGCAGAGATCACCATCTTAGATGAACCGGTTAATGGATTGGATGCAGGAATGAGAAAGAAAATGTATAAAGTGTTGCGGGAAAGCCATGAAGAAAACCCACGATTAATATTACTCACCAGTCATCATATCGGAGAAATTCAAAGCATTTTTGAAAAAATCATCGTGATAAAAGATGGAAACATAGTGTTCCATGAACTGATGGATGAAACACGGGAGAAAGGCATCTGGTTATCCGGAAACAAAGATAAACTGGAAGAAAAAATCTCCGCAGAGAAGATATTGGAGCATGAAACAATGGGTTCAACAATGAAGGTCATGTTAGATGCGCATTACTCAAAAGAATGGAAAGAATTCGCTCATTCAAATGGTCTATCAATTGAAAAGGCGGAACTCCAGGATTATCTATTGAATATGACAGAAGAAGAGGAGGAGATGTCCATATGAATTCTATGAAAGGTACAATCCGGTTAGTATACGAAGATGCACTTTGGTTTTTAGGGAAGTTCCTGTTTCTTTATATAACGATCCCTTTGATGATCGGTTGGATTCTAATCGAACTTATTTTTGGAATTCCCGATGATGCCACTGTAGCTATTTCTGTACCTGCGTATCTTTTCATTTCTATGTTTGCTGTAATGGGGTTCCGGTCTCTTATTTCAGTCGCTGTTGCATTTGGAGGAACGAGAATCCAACTGCTCAAAGTCTTTTATGGAATGGGACTTGTAGCAGTATTTATGAGCATCTTGCTCTTAAATATACTCCAATATATTTTAATCGCAACGACTGTTAACAACCGTTTTAACATTATGCATCCAGCAACGTTTACTGTAGAGGATTACAATTTTTTCTCTTATCTATGGATCGATTTGATGATTGCCTTGTTCTTATTTGGGATTTCATTTCTGATTTATTGCATTTCCTATCGCTTAGGTATGAAATGGAGTCTCGTCATAGTTACCATGTTAATTCTTAGTGGGATGTTTCTCTATTATGGTGGCGTAATCGACTTGAGCAGTTTTGAATGGATTTGGAATAATAGTTTAGAACCGTTCATGTATATAACATTAGTTGGATTACTCGGTCTTGTTAGCCTCTTTGTGACGTATCCTCTGATGCGAAATGCACCACTCAATAAATCTATATTTAACGCGAGGTAATAAGAGAACAAGATTACTTTAATAAGACTCATTGCCAGAAATCCTGAGAATTGAATGATTCGATTCTCAGGATTTTTGTTTTATTTCACTGTAAGCTAGCCATTCAATAAAGTGATTCATGTATACTAGACTTGAATATCACTATCTATCAAAGGGGCAATTCATCATGCGATGTGGGACAGAGTGTTTTATCGTTACAATAGAACAAGATGATGCGCATATCACGAAAGAGTTGAGCGCTCGTTCTCAAATCGATGCTAGGAAGATTGTAAAAAAGCATTATGGTGATGGTGTGAACATAAAATCAGTCAGAAGGAAACAAACACATGGTTAAAAAATTAGGCATTACAGGAATTATATTTTTATTATTATTTGTATTCGTTACAATCGCAGTTATCACAGATAGTCTCTGGGTCAATCGATTCGACAATACTTTAACCACTCTCATACAAGGACAAGTCACAGAATCAGGATCCAGTTTTGTAGCAGTTGCAACAGATATCGCTGACTTTATGGCAGTTACTATACTGACCGTTGCTACTGTCGTCATACTGTTCGTGAAAAGAATGTATATCGCAAGCCTATGGTTCGGTTTTACTGTTCTGATTTGTGCTTGGTTCCTCATGGACACGATGAAAGTCATCATTGGGAGAGAACGACCAGATGAGTTAGTTATTACAATGGAGACTTCCCTAAGTTATCCAAGTGGTCACAGCATTGCATCGGTGTTATTTTATGGATTCTTGGCACTCGGCTTAATACTGACTATGAAAAAAGCATCATACAAAATAATCGTTGGGATACTTGTTGCATTGATTGTCCTATTTGTCTTGGCATCTAGAGTGTATCTAGGTGTGCATTATCCGACTGATGTCATTGGTGGACTATTCTTTGGGCTGGCAAGCATATTTATTTCAGCGAGCCTTTATCAGTTGGCTTTACCTAGATTGCAACAATGGATGAAGAAGAAAAACTGGAAAGATCAGAGTCCGAGTTTGGGTTAGAGAAATAATTAGCAGGAAGTTGCTACTTCGCGATATTATTTGAACCTAAAGTAGCAGGTTTGAGAAAAAGCTGCTACTTCACAGCCTTTTTCGAGCTTGAAGTAGCAGGTAAACTTTAAAACTGCTACTTCAACGCCTTTTTTCTGTCTGAAGTAGCAGGCTACAATGAAAATCTATTCTTCGACAACTATATGAACAATAGCATTGTTGGATCTAACATATAGATCCGTTCCTATTTCAATTTCTAGAAAATCGACATCATCTGGAACAGTATATACGAGTTGGCCATATCCACTTCTACCGGGGTTAACCATAGGCAAATGATGCGCAAGTTCATACTCTTCTACACTTGAGTTGACATCATAAGAACGTATGGATTGTCTCGGTGATGATGGATACACGCTTACATTCGTATATTCGAATTCAATAACAAATACATTATCGGGTTCTTCAAAAAATACAGGCGTGTATGTATTTACAATCTCATCTGCCTCGATATAATAAGCATCCTTAAAGGTATATTCAAATGCATCGAAAGTAAATGTTTCATTCATCTCATATTCTAATATTTCATTTGTCTGGTCTAATGTTGAATCATTGTTCGGTTCATCTGGCGTGCTAAAAACGCTAAGTGCGAGTAACAGAAGTACAGCTGGTATGACTCCCATAATTTCATCTCCCTATGGATTACTTATATTTACAACACATCTATTCCTCAACAATGATTTTTACAATTGCCGTATCAACAGTACCATCGTCGTTAAACGAAGCAATGTCAACTTCTAAAGATTCGACACCTTCAAGAATATCATAAAATCGGTGAAATTGCTCAGATTCTCCTGGTTCAACTTCAGGAAGATACATTGAAGGGTTGTAATCTGTGATTATAAAATTATCACCATAAAAGCTCACGGAAAAATTCTGTGTCTGGTTATCTGCCCCTACATTCTTAAACTCAAATTCTATCGCTAATAAGTTTTCGGGCTCTCCGAATATATCGATGATTTCTTCATCCATTACCTGTTCAACTTCTGTATAATAAGCATCTGTAATCGAAATTTCGAATCCATCATGAGTAAATGTCTCGTTCATCTCATATTCGAACGTCTTTCCTGGCTGAACTGTTACTACATCTGAATCATGTTCATCAACCGTGTTTGACGCACTAAGTGCAAGTAACAAGAGTATCGATGGTGTAACTGTCATCCTCCCACCCCTTTTTAATGAATAATATCAAGTTTAATTATATAATTATTACAGCTATTGTAAAAGGTTCTAATTATGATAATTTTCCATAATTGATTTCATCGATGGAGGTGTGAGAATGGATGTAGGTTCTTGGATTGCATTAGGGGTCGCCTTAGCAGCTGCGCTTGGCGCATTTGGATTGTTTAAAAGGAAGAAACGCTGAAAAATGATATGCTCCTAAAAGGGAGCATATCATATATAAGAGACTAAAGATTTACTTGAATTTTACTACTCACCACTTAACTCAACGAGCATGATATTTGGATTTTCGATCAACGATTTGAAGTAATTCGTGAACTGGATGGCATCGCCGCCATCCATCACACGGTGGTCAAAGGTTAATGTCACATTCATCATCGAACGGATGACGATCTCATCTGCTTCATTCACGACTGGCATCTTCTTCGTCTTATGGAAACACATGAGTGCCACTTCTGGATAGTTAATAATCGGTGTCGCACCGATACTTCCCATCGGACCGACGTTACTAATCGTAAATGTACTACCACGCACATCTTGTGGTTGTAAGGTATTTTCTCTTGCCTTTTCATTCAATGTTTTTAACTCTGAATGAATCGTCCCCAGCGACTTATCTTCCACACGATTAATCACCGGTACAATCAATCCTTCTTTCGTATCGACTGCTACACCCATATTCACATTTGGCTTCAGTTTAATCTGACTATTGTCCTCATCGAGTTCCGCATTAAATATTGGAAACTTCTTTAAACTCATTGCGAGTGCTTTAATGAAGAAAGCAGCGACTGATATATTGTACGTCTCTTTTATATCTTCTCTATAAGCAAGCAGTTTTGTCATATCAATCTCTTCCATATGCGCAACGTGTGGGATCGTAAACAGTGACTTCGTCATATGTGCTGCGATCTGTTTACGTCTGCCTTTGAATGGGATGAATTCAACATCTTCTTGTGTTGAAGAGGTTTGCTTTTCTTCTATTTGTGTTCCACCATTACTGAATGACTCCACATCTTTGACCGTAATTCTGCCATCTTTCCCTGTGCCTGTAATCGCGTCGATATCCACACCGAGTTCTCGTGCTACTTTTCGTGTGAACGGCGCTGCTTTAATACGCTTGGGTCCAGTGGTTGTTGATTGTTTATTATCTACTTCTTCAATATTTTTATTTTCAGGTTCGTTGTTTACATTGTCAGCCGCTTCTATTTCAAGAATCGTCGTACCAACTGGAATTGTTTGCCCTTCTTCAATGTGAATCTTTGATATTTTACCAGCGACCGGTGCTGAGAGTTCTGTGACCATCTTTTCTGTCTGGAGTTCTATAATCGGTTGGTCACGTTTGACTTCGTCACCCTCACGAGCGAAATAAGAGACAATGGTGCCCTCGGTCATGCCTTCTCCGATGTCATGCAATTTTACTTCTACCATGGTGACCCTCCTTTAGAAATCCATCACGTATTGGATTTTATCCATCACGCGCTCTGGTGTTGGTAAGTACGCTTTTTCCAATGCCCAAAATGGCACATGAACATCTGGTGCTGTCACTGTAGACACGGGTGATTTTAAGTACAAAAACGATGTGTCATTGATGATGCGGATAATATCATTTGATAAACCGCCTGTCTGCTGTGCTTCATGCACGATGACACATCGGTTCGTTTTCTGTACGGATGCTGCGATGATGTCTTTATCGATTGGGTACAATGTGCGCAAGTCTATCACATCACAAGTAATGCCTTTTTCACGTGCTTGCTCAGCTGCTTTTAGTGCCACTTTCATCATGGCACCCCATGCGATTAACGTGACATCTTCACCTTCTTCAGCGAGATATCCTTTACCAATCTCTACTGTATACTTTTCTTCTGGCACATGATCTTTCGTGCCTCGATACAGTTTTAATGATTCTAAAAACAGTACCGGGTCTGGATCTTCTATTGCTGAGATCAACAGCCCTTTCGTATCATATGCGGTTGATGGGCAGACGACTTTAATACCCGGCATATGGGTAAACAGTGCTTCCATACTATCCGAGTGGATTTCTGGAGCATGAACACCCGCGCCATACGGTGCTCTGATGACCATCGGTACGGTAAATTTACTCATCGTCCGGTAACGCATGCGCGTTGCCTGGGTCATAATTTGTTCGAATGCAGGGTAAATAAATCCAAAAAACTGGATTTCTGCGACGGGTTTCATGCCATTCATTGCCATCCCGATTGCGGCACCAACAATGCCCGCTTCTGAAAGTGGCGTATCCATCACACGTTTCTCTCCATATGTGTCTATGAGTCCGTCCGTTGCACGGAATACACCACCGTTCACTCCGACGTCTTCTCCGAGCACAACGACATTTTCATCTGATTTCATCATGACATCAAGGGCATCTTTCACCGCTTGGACAGGCGTTAAAATTCTCTCTTCACTCATCCGTTTGCCCTCCTTGCAAAAAATGCCTTGAACGCTGCTTTTTGTTCTTCGATCGTCCACGGATTGACTTCAAACATATGATCATAGATGTCATCGATATTAGGTTTTTCCATTGATTCAAATTCTTTCACAGCTGCTTCGATTATCGATTCATTTTCTGATTCTATTGTTTCTATCCATCCATCCGATAAAAACCCAGCATCATTCATGAATTTCTCTAATCGATTGATGGGATCATTGAGTCGATGTTTTTCATTATCATCCTCACGATACTTTGTCGGGTCATCCGCCGTTGTATGTGCACCGTAGCGCCATGTTACCGCTTCAATAAGCGTTGGTCCGTCACCCTTTCGTGCTTTATCGACTGCTTTCTTTGTCTCAAAGTAAACCGCAAAGATATCGTTGCCGTCGATGCGCTTCCCTTCCATACCATATGCAATTGCTTTTTGAGCGATTGTCTCCGACTTCATCTGTTTCCAAATCGGTACGGAGATTGCGTATTGGTTATTTTGATTGAAAAATACGACTGGCGCGTTAAACACGGAGGCAAAGTTCATGCCTTCATGGAAGTCGCCTTCACTTGTCGCACCATCACCGAAGTAACAGATAGTTACTTCTTGTTCGCCTTTATATGCACTTGCCATTGCGATGCCTGCACTGATCGGTAACTGTGTTGCGATTGGTACAGATGGTGGGAGTACTTTCTTGCCGCTGTCGTCGATATTACCTTCTACTCTGCCATTCCAGTTTGCAATTAGATTGAAACTGTTTGTGAAAGTTATTGCGGCAGCATGATCACGATATGTGGGAAACATCCAATCATTCTCTTCGAGTGCATACGCACTCCCGACTTGTGCAGCTTCTTGTCCCCCAAACAGAGGATATGTTCCGATTCGTCCTTGACGTTGCATGTTGACCATCTTCTCGTCTAATGCACGCATTAATTTAAGTTGTTTGAGGAACTTCTCACAGAGTTCACGTGTGATCTCTTCTTTATATGAATCATCCAGTAACTTGCCATCCTGGTCAATGACTTGAATGAGCGGAAACTGTTCTGCAATTGACTGTGTCACAAAATCACCCTTTCTATTCTTTCACTTGCCACTTCGGTCTGCGGTGTCGTGCAAAGAAATTATTACGGTTGCGCTGATCATCTAATACAGCTTGAACTCGGATACTCGCTGCTTCTAACGTCGTTATATTGTTTGCATCGGCCTCTGCAAAAATTGATTCGAGTGAATTGAATATTGCTTTCGTTTCTTTTAGTACACGCTCATGGTTCGGCCCATATAATTCATCCGCGACTTGAATTAATCCACCAGAGTTGACGATAAAGTCCGGTGCATAAACGATGCCTGCCTGCTTTAATTTCTCCGCTATCTCTTTTGTTTTCAACTGATTATTTGCAGAACCGACGATTGCTTTGACTTGTAGTTTTTCCAATGTTTCATCATTGATGATGCTACCCATTGCACATGGGACGAAAATATCGGCTTTGACATCATAGATGTCATCTAACCCAACGATCGTTAATTGGCCAGTAAGATCTTTAGCTTCTTTCGTTAACTGTTCAATCGCTGATTCATTGATGTCTGTTGCATATACTGTGGCACCGAGTTCAAGCAATCTTTGTGCAATTTTATAACCCACTTTACCCAAGCCTTGAATTGCATATGAATTTAACCCTAAATCTTGATGATTGAATACATAATTACTTGTTGCTTCAAGTGCATAAAGTACGCCATGTGCTGTCGGAATTGAAGAATCTCCACTTCCTCCATATGCTTCTGGTATGCCATTAATGAACTGTGTCTCCTTCGCTGCTTCCACGAAATCCTCAGGCATCGTCCCCATATCTGTACCGGTATAAAAACGGCCGTTTAATGAATCTACATATTGACCAAATGCACGGAACAACGCCGGTGTACTATCAGTTTTAGGATCTCCAATGATGACGGCTTTACCACCACCAAAATCAAGTCCAGCTGCAGCACACTTATTTGTCATCCCCTCGGATAATCGAAGGACATCATCCAGTGCATCTTCAAAGCTTGCATATGGAAACATGCGCGTGCCTCCAAGTGCTGGACCGAGTGTCGTATCATGTATTGCAATGATTGCCTTTAAGCCACTATGCGGATCATTGCATAAAACAACCTGCTCGTGATCTTTTATCTTTTCGAAGTAGTCAATCGTCTGTATTCCATCAATATTCTGTGTCACGTCATAATCCCTCCGTTGCAATTTTGTCTTGTATATTTTTTAATTGTTTTTCCATATAACCATTCGGTAACAACGCAATCGTCACCGTTCCTTTACCGATCACACCGATTTCATTTTTTACGACAACTTCTGTCGTGACCGTCTTCTCATTAAAATCTGTCAGCATCGCCACATTTTTCACAGCCGACCCAACTGGTGTCGGTGCGATATGTGTCATTGTGACTTTTGCTCTTGCTGATTCTTCATGTGATTCTAAAAACGGTAAAATCAATTGTCGTGATACTTGCTCCATATGTTTGACCATTGATGCTGTTGAATATGCTGGATGAACAACTTCTTCATCGAATACCGCGAACATGTCTTCAGTTACTGTAATCTCCAGTGATGCTGACATGCCAACTTTCAATCCTGGCTTCATTGGTACGCCTCCTCATTGTTTTGCAAACGCTTTCAACATGTTTGAAAAAAATGTGTAAAACGATACCGTGTTACACAAAAATCATATCGAAAGCCACATTCATTATATTGGTCAATTGAAAACTGTGTCAATTTATTTCTGAAATAACGTGACAAAATGCGCAGCACTTTGAGGTAGTGTCCGTGACTTTAACCAGATGATTGCTGACTTTGAAACGAGTGCCGTATCATCGATTGGAACGGTAAATATATTGTTATACGTTCTTGATGCAAGTGCAGTTTCAGGGACGATAGAAATCCCGACACCTTTCGCAACTAACGTCAACAACATTTCAACATCGGGACAGACAACGCGTACGTCTGGTTCTACTTTTGCACGTTTAAATCCTTCAATGATTGTTTCATATTGGCCTGAACCACTCACTCGTTTAAGTAAAAGTAGCGGTAATGATTCTAAATCCTGAGGTGTCACTTGGTTTTGTGGAAGAAGGTCTTTGTATGACTCATGTGCGACAACGACGTAACGTTCATCCGGTAGATGAACGATATCAAAATCATCGAGTTGAATCGGTAAGCGCACGATAGCAATGTCAATCTCTCTCGATTTTAATAACTCGGATAATCGATACGAATCCCCATCCCTTATGTCGAATGTAACACGTGGGAAATACTCTTGAAAGTGTGCGATTTTATCTGCCACATGTTTAAATGATGACTTCACCGAGCCGATGGCAAGTTGCCCTGAGACGCCTGATGCAGTAGCTGACACTTCGTTCATCACATCATCAAACATATCAAATAAAAGTGCTGCTTTTTCATGGAGCACATGCCCGGCTTGTGTCAATTCCATCTGTCTACCGTTTCGTTCAAATAGTTTTACACCAAGTTCCGCTTCAAGCCCTTTTAAACTTTGACTTAGTGGTGGCTGTGCGATATGTAGCTTCTTTGCAGCTCGCGTAATCTGTCCTTCTTCTGCGATCGTATTAAAATATTTCAGCTGTCTCATATCCATATTATTATCATATCCTCAATATATACTTTTGATATATTATATATATTTTTAATATGCATTATCAAATGGTACACTGTGGGTGACATATTTTGAAAGCGTTTTCTATAAAGAGGAGGGGCAATATGCCAGCAAAAACCGGTAAGCAATATATTGAGAGACTAAAGGCAGCAAACAACAATGTGTATCTACATGGTGAACGTGTGGAAGACGTGACGACGCATCCGAAGTTTAAAGGTGTTATCGAATCAATGGCAAAGCTGTATGACATGCAACACGACAACCCTGAAAAGATGTTGTATACATCACCAACGACTGGTGACAAAGTAAGCAAGACGTTCATGGTGCCAGAAACGATTGAGCAGCTGATTGAACGCAGGGAAGCCATTATGGAATGGCAGAACTATACGAAAGGTCTGATGGGTCGTGCGCCGGATTACTTAAATGCAGAAGTGATGACAATGACAAAAGCATTTGAATTTTACGGCCAAGGAGAGAACAAACAGTTTGCAGAAAACGCGTTACGATATGCAGAATACGCACGCGAAAATGATATTACACTAACGCACACGCTCATTCACCCACAGGTGAACCGTGCGAAGATTCAAGCAGAACAAGAAGATGCGAACATGGCACTTCATGTCGTTGAGAAAAACGATGAGGGTGTTGTTGTCAGTGGGATTCGACTACTTGCAACCCAAGCTGCAATCACAGATGAGATATTCGTCTTCCCTTCGACCGTTGTGAAATCTGGTGCGAAAGATGATCCATATTCACTTGCTTTTGCAATCCCGAATAACACGGATGGTTTAAAGTTCTTCTCTCGTGAATCGTTTGTTTATGGTGAGGGAGAAGCAAACTTTAACCATCCCGTCGGTTCTAAGTTTGAGGAAGGTGATGCGATCGTATCATTCGATCACGTCCTCGTACCGTGGGATAGGATCTTTATCTTGGAAGATTCTGATTTGTGTAACAAAGCATTTGCAGAAACGAATGCCGTGACGCACATGACACATCAAGTTGTCGCGAAAGATATCGCTAAGACGGAGTTTTTACTTGGCGTGACGTTGAAGTTGATGGATTCAATTGGCATCGATGGGTTCCAGCACGTACAAGATAAGGGCACAGAAATCATGTTGACGCTTGAGGCGATGAAGTCACATCTCTACAAAGCTGAGCACAATGCCAAGCTCGACAAATGGGGCATGATGACGCCGGACTTTGAAGCGCTAAATGCGGCGCGTAACTATTTTCCACGCGTCTATCCGCGCATGGCTGAAATATTGAGAATTTTAGGTGCATCTGGGCTCATGGGTATTCCGACGTATGAAGACTTTAACAACCCTGAAATTGGTGCTCAGCTAAACCGCGCACTGCAAGGTAAAAATGTTGAAGGGTTCGAACGCGTACAGTTGTTCCGCCTCGCTTGGGATATGACGATGAGTGCATTTGGTTCACGCCAAACGCATTACGAATACTATTTCTTTGGTGACCCTGTGAAGATGGGCATGGCTTACTTCAATCAATACGATAAAGAGCCGTTAATGAAATCGGTCGACGACTTCCTGGCATCACAAAATGTTAAACGACCGAATTTTTAATTGAGGAGTGATCTATATGGATCCAAGAGAATTTAGAAATGCGATGGGACGCTTCGTCACGGGTGTGACAATCATTACAGCTGAAGACGATGCCGGAACACACGGTATGACAGCAAACGCATTTATGTCCGTGTCACTTGATCCAAAGTTGATTACAGTGTCGATCGATAACAAAGCGAATATGCTCGGTCGCGTGCGTAACGCTGGAAAATTTGCAGTCAACATTTTATGTAATCATCAGCAAGATGTTTCCATGCACTTCGCCAAACAATTGTTAAAGGAAGAACCGATAGAGTTTGGTGAGCTCAGCGGTGTGCCAATTATTAATAACGCACTGACGAATGTCGTCTGCGATGTCGAACGAGAAATTGAGCTTGGCGATCACACATTATTTGTCGGCGCAGTCAAAGACATCGTCATGAACGAAGGGCGACCATTAACATTTTACAGCGGTCAATACGGCCAGTACGAAGTACCAAACGATTAAAGGAGTGAACCATGTGTCAGAACAACACAACACACTGATAAAAGACTTATCAACCGTTTTGCACTACATCGATGGTGAATTTGTTGCCTCAAAAAGTGGAGAAACATTTGAAAACATCAGTCCGTTTACGAATGAAAGTATGAATGATGTCTCTGCTGGTCAAAGCGATGATATTGACCGTGCTGTGCAAGCTGCAGAAGCAGCTTTTAAAGGTGAATGGGGTCAGATGAAACTTGAAGAGCGACTCTCTTATATATATAAAATTGGTGACTTGATTGAAGCAGAAGTTGAAGAAATTGCCTCGCTCGAGTCCTTGGATACTGGGTTGCCAATCCGACAGACACGGAAGATGGTCTCACGTGCTGCACTTAATTTCCGATTCTATGCCGATCAAGTGAAAAATCTGATGTTCGGTGAAGTTTATCCTGTAGATGATGAATTTGTAAACTACACGACGAGAACACCTGTTGGTGTTGCGGGACTTATCACACCATGGAATGCACCGTTCATGCTTGAAACATGGAAGATTGCACCGGCGCTTGCGACAGGAAATACAGTTGTATTGAAG
The DNA here is from genome assembly GCF_900110815.1 of Aliicoccus persicus. Classification (GTDB taxonomy): domain Bacteria; phylum Bacillota; class Bacilli; order Staphylococcales; family Salinicoccaceae; genus Aliicoccus; species Aliicoccus persicus. The sequence goes on from NZ_FOIT01000002.1 coordinate 18,816, forward strand.
CCGGCAGAATGGTCACCACTATCAGCAAACCGCATTGCGGAAGTGATCGACCGTGCAGGATTACCAAAAGGTGTATTTAATGTGGTGCACGGCATCGGCGAAGTTGCAGGCGATGCACTCGTTAAACACAAGGGTGTTAAGCTCATCTCATTTACTGGTGAGACAAAGACGGGATCATTAATCATGAAGCATGGTGCGGATACATTGAAGCGATTCTCAATGGAGCTCGGTGGTAAGAGTCCGATTATCGTGTTTGACGATGCAGACTTTGACCGTGCGCTCGATGCAGTCGTATGGGGAATCTTCTCGTTTAATGGCGAGCGCTGCACAGCGAACTCAAGACTGTTTGTTCATGAAAATATATATGATGACTTTATGGCTGCCGTAAAAGAACGTGTCGGTAATATTAAAGTCGGAGATCCATTAGATGACGCAACTGAAGTCGGTCCACTCATCAAAACTGAGCACTTCGAAAATGTGAAAAGTTATATTGAACTTGCGAAAGAAGAAGGCTGTGACGTCATTCAAGGTGATGTACCGGAATCGATGTCACGCGGTAACTTCGTACCGCCGACGTTACTCATCGGTGCAGAGAGTCATATGCGCGTCGTTCAAGAAGAAATTTTCGGTCCTGTCATGGCCATCTTGTCATTTACCGATGAGGAAGATGTTGTGCGTCAGGCAAATGACGTTGAATATGGTTTAGCGGGATATGTGTGGACCAACAACTTGGCGCGTGGACATCGTGTCGCACAAGCAATTGATGCTGGGATGCTTTGGGTAAATTCTCAGAATGTCCGTGACTTGCGCACACCATTCGGTGGTGCAAAAAATAGCGGTATCGGACGTGAAGGCGGCTACTATGCCTTTGATTTCTATACCGAAATAAAAATTATCCACGTGGCGATTGGGGATCACCACATCCCTCAGTTTGGTAAATAGGAGGGATACTATGGATTTTAATGTAATGCGTACCGGTCGTGCTGTATTACATGTGACTGACCTTGAAGCTTCACGTGCGTTTTACGATGCGCTCGGATTCATTGAGACCGCAAGTGATGATGAGAATATATATTTCCGTGCGATTGAAGACTTTGCTCACCACTGCTTGCATTTAAAGTTAGGCGATATACCTGCAGTGGAAACGATTAGTTACAAAGTCGGATCAGAAGAATGTCTCGATGAATTACACACGTTATTTGTTGACCATGACCGAAATGTCAAATGGATGGAAAAAGGCACACAAGTCGGTATTGGCCGGACACTACGTGTAGAAGAAGTTTCTGGCATGACGATAGAATTTTATTTTGAGATGGAACATGTCGAACGCATGATGCAAAAGTTCCATCTGCACAAAGGCGCAAAAGTTCAGCGCATCGACCATTTTAACTGTGCAGTACCGGATGTAGACAAAGCGTATGATTACTATATTCATGAACTTGGCTTTAAATGTTCTGAATTCACTTCGATCAAAGGATCTGAACATATTTGGGCGGCTTGGCTACATCGCAAGCCAGGCGTGCATGACGTTGCGTTTATGAATGCCGTCGGTCCGAGACTTCACCATATTGGATTTTGGCTGAAGGATCCGATGAGTCTCATTGATTGCTGTGATTACTTAGCAGCAGCAGGATATCGAGATTCGATTGAACGCGGACCAGGACGCCACGGGTTGTCCAACGCATTTTTCTTATATTTACGTGACCCAGATGGGCATAGAATAGAGCTTTACAACGGTGACTATTACACAGGTGACTTTGATAACCAACCGATCGAATGGGATCTTGATGACCCTGCCCGACAAACTTTCTGGGGCCATGAAGCACCGGATAGTTGGTTCAATGAAGCATCTACCCTACTCGATTTAAATGGAAATGTCGTGCCCGTAAGCGAACCGAAACTAGCAAAAATAAAGCCAAATACAATCATTTAATTGGAGTGAATGCATGTGAGTACAGACTATAGTGAAATTAAAGATAAACTGCGCGGATCAATTTGCCCAGTTATCACACCGTTCAAAGCAAATGGTGACATTGATTTTGAAAAACAGCGAGACTTAATCAACTTTCAAATAGAAAATGGATCTCATGGAATCTCTGTGACAGGAACAAGCGGAGAACCGAGTTCACTAACCGTTGAAGAGCGCGTTCAAGTGATGGAAAATGCGATGCAAGTTATCGATGGTCGCGTATCCTTTGCACCAGGTACAGGTTCAGTCAATCACGAAGAAACTCTATATTTAACAAAAAAAGCAAAAGAGATGGGTGCAGATGCTGCAATGGTCATCGTCCCTTACTACAACAAACCGAACCAAGACGCATTGTACAAACACTTTAAACTAGTTGCAGATGCGGTCGATATTCCAATCATCATCTATAATATTCCAGGACGTACTGCCGTGAACATGGAAGTGTCCACGATGGCTCGCTTGGCAAAAGATTGTAATAACATTATCGGGGTGAAAGAGAGTAACAAAGACTTCGAACACGTGAATCGAGTGTTGAAATATTGTGGTCGTGACTTTCTATTATTCTCAGGTATCGAGTTGTTATGCTATCCGATGCTGTCAATCGGTGGCGCAGGTTCAATTAGTGCAACAGCAAACGTTGAGCCGAAGCTCGTCGCAGAGATGCACGATGCATATTTTGCGGGCGACATCGAACGTGCACGTGACCTACACTTTCAGTTGATTAACTTGAACGACATACTATTGGCCGACACGAACCCTGCACCTGTTAAAGCAGCATTAGGCATGATGGGTATGATTGAACCCGTTTTACGCATGCCAATGGATGTACCAAAAAAAGAAATACAAGATAAAATTCGAGCTGTACTAAAAGACTATGGAAAGATTTAAATTGACGAGGAGTGAGACGGATGAACGTCGCAGAAATCGGCACTGTATACGGTACGCTACTAAATTTTAAAGGTGCGTATGATGCACTCGAACCACAAATGCATGATGAACCGTATAAAGCACCACCGAAAGCACCCGTTTTTTACATTAAACCGAAGAATACATTTGCGAGTGACGGAGACGTTATTGAGAAGCCTGTGGATGAGGCAATTGTGATGGGCGGTACGATTGGTGTCGTCATGGGACAGAATGCGAGTCGAGTCGCACGTGACGAGGCGATGGCGTACGTTGCAGGGTTCGTTGTGGCAAATGATGTCGCCATCGCGCACGATAACTTCTTCAGACCCGCTTACCCCAAACGTGCGCGGGATGGCTTTTTGCCACTAGGTGATTACAAAGATAAGTCAGAGATCCATGACATTAACAATTTAGAAATTCAAATATTCATCAATGACGAAATCACACAAATATCAATATTATCTGACCTCATCCGTGATATCCCGACACTCATCCAAGATGCTTCTGAATTTATGACATTATCCGCTGGAGATATTCTTCTCGTCGGAACGGATACAAATGCGCCATCAGCTGAGCCCAGAGATACTGTCAGAGTAGTCGTCCCTGGAATCGGTACATTAGAAAACACAATTGGAGGTGGCAGACAATGAAACATGCAATCATTTCCTACAAAGGACAAATATACAATGCCACAACCAACGATGAATCAATCTTACAACTAGAAAATGGTGAATCAGTTTCAGTCGATGATGTGCAGTTTTTACCTCCGGTTAAACCACACACGATTTTCACTCTCGGACTAAATTATGCCGACCATGCGGCTGAGTTATCATTCAAAGAAGCACCAAAAGAGCCACTCGTCTTTTTAAAAGGACCGAACACACTCATCGGTCACAAAGAAAAAACAATTCGACCAATCGATGTTGAATTTATGCACTATGAGTGTGAGCTTGCAGTCGTTATCGGTAAACAAGGCAAACACATCAAAGCTGAAGACGCATATGACTATATCAAAGGTTACACTGTCGCCAATGACTACGCCATTCGTGATTATCTGGAAAACTATTACCGACCGAACTTACGGACTAAAAATCGCGATACGTGTACACCTATCGGCCCCTACTTTGTCGATAAAAATGACATACCCGACCCGATGAACTTAACGCTCACGACAACAGTTAACGGCGAAGTCGTCCAGACCGGTTCAACGAAAGATATGATTTTCTCCATTTCCTATCTGATCGAATACTTGAGCAGCTTCATGACATTAAATGAAGGTGACATTCTGTTAACCGGGACACCTAAAGGTTCTGTCGATACAAACCACGGTGATGTTGTCCAGACCGAAGTCGAAGGTGTCGGTCGTCTTGAAAATACGATTATTGCACCTCGATGGGAGGCATAATTATGCCACATCTATACATCGAATATACAGACAACTTGGACATCGATATCACGCGCCTACTCTCAGTCAGCCAAAAAGCATTGCTTGAGTTTCCAGATATCATTCCTGTCGGTGGCCTTCGCATCCGTGCAGTAAAGCATACCGACTATATCATTGCAGATGGTCAGGCAAACGACGGTTTTGTTCATTTAATATTAAAGCTCGGGGCTGGCCGTACCGATCAAGTTAAGGACGAAATTACGCAACATCTATTTGATGCTGTGTCGAACGCGTTAGATGAAATATTCGATTCACAATCCATTGCCCTGAGCTTGGAACTTCATGAATTCACCCATCCGACTTTAAAACGAAACAACATTCACGCGCGTTTCAAAAAATAAATTGTGTGCTATAATAATTTTAATATCATATTCAAGTAAAAGAGTAATTTGATCAGATAGCATAGCGAGCTGGGGTTGGTGGGAGCCTGGTGTATGTGTTCAAATGAACCGCATTACAACGATTCGGTGGCAACACCGTTAACAATTTGAGTTAATTTTAGAGTGGTACCGTGAGTAGCTCACCTCTTATATAGAGGTGGGTTATTTTTATTTTTAGGAGGAATTTTGATGAAGGATATCATCGCAAATGAGCTATACCAAATATTAAAAGAACATATGACATTAGAAGAAATTTTAGAAACGATTGAAGTACCCGCAGATACATCACATGGAGATTTCGCATTTCCGACATTTAAGTTGGCAAAGATCATACGTCAAGCACCACCAAAGATTGCAGAAAATATCGCCGAACAAATCGACAGCCCTATTATCGATGAAGTGAAAGTTATCGGTGGATTTTTAAATTTCCATTTGGCACATGCTGCAGTGGCGAAGTCCATGCTAAAAGAGATTGCGAAAAATGACTTTGGAATGTCTACATCGCTTCAAGATGAAACATTTGTCATCGATTTCTCGAGCCCGAATATTGCGAAGCCATTTTCTATGGGGCATTTCCGTGCAACGATTCTCGGTGACGCACTGCAGAAAATATTAAAACAAAATAGTGCAGAAGTCATCGGCATCAACCACCTCGGCGACTGGGGTACACAGTTCGGTAAACTCATCGTCGCATACCAAATGTGGGGCGATGAGGATGCAGTCCGAGCAAACCCGATTCCAGAACTGTTTAAATTATACGTACGCATTAATGCTGAAGAAAAAGATAACCCGACACTTGCCGATAAAGGACGTGAGGCATTTTCAAAGCTTGAACAAGGCGATACAGAAATGCACGATCTTTGGTCATGGTTCAGAAGCGTATCACTCGTCGCATTCGGTGTACTCTATGAACGCTTGAACATTCACTTCGATGTCATTCAAGGCGAAGCTTTTTATAATGATGCACTCGAACACGTCAATCAGTTGCTAGAAGAAAAGGAACTGTTAGAATTCGATGATGGTGCATATATCGTGCCACTCGAAGACTTGCCACCAGCACTGATTAAAAAGCGCGATGGTTCATCACTGTACATCACACGAGACGTCGCCGCTGTCCTATACCGTAAGCAAAATTATAATCCGGATCATATATTATATGTCGTCGGTCACGAGCAATCCGTTCATTTTAATCAGCTGCGTGAAGTCATCAAAAAAATGGATATCGATGTCGATATCGAGCATGTTGCATTCGGCCTCATTTTAAAAGATGGTAGAAAGATGTCGACAAGACGCGGCCAAGTGCTGTTGCTCGAAGACATTATTGATGAAGTGAAGCAACGCGTGCTTGAAGTGATGGAAGAAAAAGGCACCGCTATACAAGATAAAGACCAAGTTGCTGAGACACTTGCCATTGGCGCACTGAAGTATCATGACTTAAAACCAGATCGCAACAACAGTTATTCCTTCAACATCGACGATATGATTTCATTCGAAGGAGATACTGCGGTTTATATCAACTATACAAATGCACGTATCCAATCGATTTTAAAGAAACGCGAGCAAGTCATTTCACTAGATAATTTTATCTATGAAGAGTCGATGTGGCCGCTGATTAATCATCTCTCAACATTCCCATCGGTCGTTGAGGATGCAGCGAAAAAGTATTCACCTTCACTGATCGCACGCTACGTTATGCAACTCTGCCGCCACTTCAATCCGTATTATGGCAACACGCGTATCGTCAGCTCGGTTAATGTAGACAGCCAAATGTTCTTGCTTGATCTCGTATCAAAAAACATCGTAGAAACGTTTCGTTTGCTCGGTATTGAAGTCGTTGACGCGATGTAAGTCTCCTCTCTTAAATTTACATTAAAAAATTATGTGAATTATGCAATATTTATACAGAATTAGGGTATGTAAGTATAAATAAAGGAGGACAACCTATGGTTGAGAACAAAGATCAGAATGAAGAAACAATAGAAGAAAGCGGAAGTAATAAGAAAAAGAAGAAAAAGAATACGGCTGGACTCAATGCCTTCGTCTTAATGTTCATCATCGTTATGGTAATCTCTATACTTACATACATAGTACCGAGTGGTGAATTTGAACGAGAAGATGTCGATGGACGTACAGTCGTCATTCCAAACACATTTGAAGAAGTTGATGTAGAGAATTTATCCTTAATGGATATATTCATGAGTTTCCATACCGGTTTAGTTAACAGTGCCGATATCGTATTTACGGTCTTTATCTTCGGTGGTGCCATCGGGATTATGAACCGAACTGGTGCACTTGACTCGATGATAAAAAGACTCGTATCGCTCTTTAGAGATCGGGCGTATATATTAATTTCAGTACTCGTATTGGTATTTGCTTTACTCGGATCATTAATCGGACTTGCTGAGGAAACGCTCGTCTATATTCCAATTATCATCCCGCTCATGATTGCATTTAGATTTGATGCAATTACCGCAGTCGGAGTCGTATTTCTCGGCGTACTCGGCGTCGGTTTCACGTCAGCACTGACCAATCCATATACAGTAGGTGTTGCACAAACCATTGCTGAATTACCTTACATGTCAGGTTGGGAAATGCGATTACCAATATTCGTCGCCTTTTACCTTGTCACCATCTGGTATTTAATCAGACATGCGAATAAGGTGAAGAAAAATCCAGAACTTGCGATTAACGGAAGTTATGATGCAAATAGTGGTGTCGATATCGATTGGGATTACAAGATGCCAATGCGTCACTTAATCTCTGTTATCGTATTTGCACTTGGTATTGGACTTTTAATTTATGGTGTTATCTCACACGGTTGGTACGTTGGTGAAATCAGTGCAGTTATTTTAGGTACTGGTGTTATCATGGGTCTCATCAGTCGTTTGAAACTAAATGAAATCGGTGAAGGATTCGTTAAAGGTGCCAGCGATATTGCAGTCGGTGCATTGATCATCGGTTTCGCACGCGCGATTGTCATCGTTATGGAACAAGGTTATATGCTCGATGTCGTGTTAAATATTGCAAGTAGACTTCTTGACTCATTGCCAGTAGAAATCGCTGCAGTCGGCATGTTCATCACCCAGATATTCATCAACTTCTTTGTACCATCAGGTTCAGGGCAAGCTGCATTGACGATTCCAATCATGGCTCCCTTATCTGACTTACTTGGTATAACGAGACAAACAGCAGTGCTCGCTTTCCAACTGGGTGATGGTATTGCAAACATCATCGTTCCAACATTCGGCGTATTGTTAGCCGCGTTATCAATCGCCGGAATTTCATATGGTAAATGGTTGAAGTGGGTATTACCTTACTTCTTAATTCAAGTCGGACTAGGTATAATTGTCATCATTATTGCGCAATATATTGAGCTAGGACCATTCTAAACTGAATTTGTTAAAACCGCTTCAGCAATTTTATGCTGAGGCGGTTTTTTGTTGTGAAATTTTAGTTTTGGAGAGCTGGCGGGGACTATGAGACACGCTCACGGACACGCAAACTAGATTTGCCGTCCATCAACCCCTAGAATTACTTCCAACTCAAATAATTCAACATCAACAATAGAGCAAGTGCGACTTTACCCTTATCTTCAGACAATGGATAACCAAATTTAACGACTCGCACCTGGAAATCACGGAATATGTAATGGTATTTCACATCATTTCTAAATGAAGACAAATCGAGTAACCCGCTACCGTCGGTCTCGTCAAATAAAAGTTCACTTTTTACTCGAAACTTCTCCAATGTCTCGCCTGATCCGACAAATGCGTATCCTCGGAAACGAAGCAGCACTTTCAATTCATCAAACTCGACATGTCCAATCTGTCGACCGGTTGCATCCCAAATATCGACGACGGCACTTCGCCAACCACGCCGTTTAAACGTCACAATGTGCTCACCAGTATGGTCATGAAAGTGATAGTTCAGCGGTGTCAGAAAATTAATGTTCGACAATAATGAAACCAGAAATGTGCTCACACCTGTAATCTCCATCGTCGAGCGTCCGATATATGCACCCCGTGTATTAAACAGCATCACGCGTTTAAAAAACCAAACATCGAACTGTGGAATCACTTCTTTAATTTTTTCATAATCAAGCTCTGCCAAACCTTGATCATGTGGACGTGTCAACTTTGCAAAAACATAGCCGATAATTGCAACGAGTATTCCACCGCCACCGATGGAACCGACCGTAATGTATATGTTCCACATCACAACACTTTCTACAAAATCCAACCATTGCCAATGGATGAGTACAAAAATACCAACTACTATGGAAGAGACGAGTGCGAATATCAAGCCGCCCCACATCGTGCGCATATATTTTTTGTGAATCATTCTATTTCCTCCATAACACTGTTAAACACAATTATACAAGACTCCCCACAACAAAAAACACTGAAATCAGCAGGTGCTTAGGTGGTATTTTTTGGATATTTGAGTATTGAGTAGATAGCGATTGTTTATTGTGACTTTGTGATTTGCTCACGGACACGAAAAAGGATTTACACGCCAATGAGACTCGCTCACGGACACGCAGATTGGTTTGCGTTCCAATGAAGTTCGCTCACTGACACGCAGATTGATTTGCGTTCCAATGAAACTCGCTCACGGACACGCAGATTGATTTGCGTTCCAATGAGATCCGCTCACTGACACGCAGATTGATTTGCGTGCCAATGAGATCCGCTCACTGACACGCAGATTGATTTGCGTGCCAATGAAACTCGCTCACTGACACGCAGATTGATTTGCGTGCCAATGAGACCCGCTCACAGACACGCAGATTGATTTGCGTGCCAATGAGACCCGCTCACTGACACGCAGATTGATTTGCGTTCCAATGAAACTCGCTCACTGACACGCAGATTGGTTTGCGTTCCAATGAAACCCGCTCATAGACTCGAAAATGGATTTACACGCCAATGAAACCCGCTCATTGACACGAAATTAACACAACCACCATCCCACAATTAACCAACATAACAAAAAACACCCTCAACCGCTCTCGGGTTTTGGGTGTCTATCAATTCATTAAGCTTCTTCTTTTACGTACGGTAACAAAGCCATGTGACGTGCGCGTTTGATCGCACCAGTCAATTGTCTTTGATACTTCGCTGAAGTACCTGTTACACGACGTGGAAGAATTTTACCACGTTCAGAAATGAACTTTTTAAGAAGGTCTACTTCTTTGTAATCGATATGTGTGATACCGTTTGCAGTAAAGTAACAAACCTTTTTACGGCGACGACCGCCTCTTCTTGGACCTGCCATAGTTGTTGCCTCCCTTATTATAAATTTGAGATAGGGTGTGTGTGTCCTATATTCGCTCAAACTCATAATCGTTCATAAACGCGTAAGCTCTTAATATGTGATATGTGCGTTATTAATCTTACATTGTCGTAGTCAAATTGTCAATATAAAAACTTTACATTACTTCCTACGTTTCGAATAGATAAACGCCACGACTCCGATGACGACAACGACGAGCAATATCGTCAACATCAACACGATGTTTGTCAGAATCAAGTAGCCATCATCATCCATCGGTACGGCTGTGAACTGTCGTGAGATGAGTGGTGCGACTGAGAAAATTATGACCACGACTGAGAATAACCAATAGCGCATGAGGAGAAATGTGATGACTACTAGTGCCAGTACAACCCAACCGATGATGAACATTGTATCCGTTGAAGGGGTACCGATATTAACGAGTGACGTGCCTCGCAACGTTTCTGTTCCAAATATACCCACACCGACGAGTATGATGATATATGTGAAAAGAATGAGATATGCGATCATTGATATTTTATTTTTATCGTATTCGACAAAGCGCTTTTCAGTAATTTTGAGTATGATATATAAACCGTATGCACCGACAACTGGGAACAATAAGACAAAAAGAATATACTCAAGTGTCCATGCGAATGTACCGTTCAGCAATTGTGGAATGGTCATTACACCAAATATTAAGATGAAAACTGCAATGATTGGACGAAATAGTTGGTGCGCACGTGGTAAGTCTCGTCCCACAACATTTGCGTAATTCTCTGGTCCACCACCGAGCACATCGACTGGCTTACCTTGCTGATTTCCATATTCAAATTGCTGCGTCACACTCGCAACTTGTTGTGCGATGAATTCAGGGTGTTTTCCCTTCTCGACAAGTGCAGCCTCAAACCGTTTTATAAATTTCTCTTGAGATTCACTTAACATAAATGTACTGACCTCCATTTACACTTTCCAATGCCAACATTATAACATCTGATTCACACTAAATTTTCGTGTAAAAGTGTACATTTATGAACTTTATCTAACATTTTAGACATCATTAATCATTAAGATTTTTTAGCCATAACTCTTACTAAGAACAACATGATAAAACTGATCAGAACAATCGATGCGACCCACAGCCAGACGAGGGTATAGTTACCGGACTGCATCTCGACATAGATCGCTGTCGGTAGTGTTTGCGTACGTCCAGGAATATTTCCTGCAATCATCAATGTTGCACCGAACTCACCAATTGCGCGTGCAAAGCTTAAAATCCCACCCGAAATAAGTGCTGTCGCTACGAGCGGTAACGTGATTTTGTAAAACACTTGGAAATTTGTCGCACCGTCAACTTGTGCTTGTTCTTGTACTTCTTTATCCACACCAGCAAAACCGACTTTAGCCGCTTGATACATCAGTGGAAATGCGACAACCGAACTCGCTAATATTGCTGCATACCACGTAAAGATTATCGAGCGGTCGAATATCCAATCGATCATCGTACCGATGAACGATGAGCTACCAAACATCATCAACAAGATAAAACCAATCACTGTAGGCGGCAAAACAATCGGCAAAAGAAACAGCGTCTCGAGCACAATTTTCCCCGGGAAATCATGCTTGTTCATAAAGTATGCGGTTGCCGTACCGAGTATAAATACGATGATCATCGCTATGATTGCAACTTGTAATGATAGACCGACCGGTGTGAAAAAATCCGAAGCTGTTATATCAAATCTATTCAATAATGAATCCATACGCTTCAAACACCTCTAGTGCATCATCTGACTGAAGAAACTCATAAAATGCTTGCACCGCTTCGTCATCTGCACCGTCTGTCAGCAAACCGAGTGGATATTCAATCGCATCATGTGAATCTTCTGTAAATGTATCAACGATTACGACGTCATCACTCGTTAAAGCGTCCGTTCTGTAAACGACACCTGCATCGACTTCTTCAACCTCAACATACTGTAGCACCTGACGGACATCTTCTGCATAGATGATATTGTCTTCAATGTCACCCCAAATTTCATAGTATTCAAGTGCGGCTTTACCATATTCCCCTGCGGGTACTGATTCCGGTGTGCCAAGCGCAATTAAGTCTACGTCTACGAGTTCTTCAATAATCGATAAAGTTTCGGCATCTGTCGGTTCGATCAAAACAAGGTCATTGCCTAAGTACGTCACGCGTTCTTCTATGAATCCATCATCATCTAAATCATCAAAGTGATCCACATTTGCACTTAAGAATATGTCAGCTGGTGCACCTTGCTCAATTTGAATTTTTAGTGCACCGCTCCCACCGAAGTTCATATCGATTGAAACGTCTGGATTTTCCACGTTAAATAATTCAACAACTTCTTCCAAGCCATCCCGCGTACTTGCTGCTGCAGAAATCGTTACTTCACCTTCAATATCACCATTTGAAGCCTCATCGTTATCTTCATCATCACCATTACACGCAGCGAGTAGTCCTACTGCCGTTATCGACATTAAAAGTCTCTTATACATATCATCAGTCTCCAGTCATATACGCTTGATAATCTTCTAAAAATGTAACTGAACGTGCTGTTAAATCTTCCGGTAATTGCGACATGCTAAAGAATTGCATATCTAAACTTTCTTCATAATCGATGACCAGTTCTCCCGAATACTTTTGAACGATAAAAACCGCAACAACCGCATAATACTGATCACCATTTTGTTCTGTCACAAATTGGTCTTTTCCAGAATAGACTTTCATTAAATCATATTCAAGCAGTGTCATACCAGTTTCTTCATATACTTCCCGCTTAACAGTTTCTTCATAGCTCTCTCCAAGATCCATCAATCCACCAGGCAGTCCCCAGAGTCCACTCATTCTTTTCTGTAGAAGCACACGGTTTTCTGAGTCCGTAATAATCGCCAGTGCACCTGGTAAAATCAACGGATCAGTACCGATATGTGCACGTAATTTTTTATAATATTCCATGCTGTCACCTCTTTACTATTGTAAGTATCGCACAGATAAATGGCCATCGGTTGTATTTTATCCATAAAATCATTTATAATAACTATATATGTTCCAAAAGTGAGGATGATACTTATCGTAAAACGAATTTTATTGTTCGTACTCATCGCTTCGCTATACTTGTGTATTCGCTCGGAATCACATGCGCTAGCAGATAATCATGAGGGCTATGATGACTCAGGTAATGTCGATGTTTTATCGGATGCATTTATCAATGCGTATCTGTACAATTTCTCGCAATATGATTTTGCAAATGTTAAACGTGGCATGACTGTAGATGAAGTGAACCAATTATTTAATGCCAATGTTGAAAAAGTAGATCGTGCAATAGAGAATGACACTGAGGAATACCGTGTAAACGATATTGTTGTTGTCGTAGATGAAAATGAGGTTGAAAGCATTTATGTTGAACCTCAAAATGAAATAACAAGAGATGAAGTGTTAGAAGCTTACAACACACCGAGTGGAGAACGTAATAGCAATGAACTGGAACGTGGTGCATCCGCACTAGAGTACAAGATGCTACCAAGTTCGAATTTTAAAGTACTTGTTGTTTTTGACGATAATGATAACGTACTTTATATTACTCACACACTTGACCGTAGTGCATCTGTCGTCACATTAGAAAATGCCAACACGTTCATCGAACGTGGGTTGCAGCTCAATGAGTTAAGTGCAGAAAACTACACGTTTGAAACGCCAACCACGACGGATGATGGTAAAATCAGAGTCGCGTTTCATGAAGGCGAACAACCTGGCTATCTATTGATTGCGCCAAATGGTGTACTTGATATTTACACAGAAGATGATTCGCTCATCTCAACTGTAAATGTGCCGTTCTATGGAAACTAATTAAAAAGACGCATATCCAGCTAATGACGAGCTAGATATGCGTCTTTTTATTTATTCGAGTGGTGCACGTTTATATTTTTTTGGTCGCGATGTTCTCGCGCGTTGTAGCGTACGATAACCGTTGATGATGATACCTATGACCATTAGTACGATCAACAATATGAATATCCACTCAGAAACGAAAGTCCATAATCCATCGGTGACTCGGTACATCAAGGATGTTGTCGATTCAAAAAATCCTAAATCAAGTAGTCCATCCATAAAGTCTTGATTCCATAACTCTCGATTTTCATGCATATGATAAAGTATCATGATCCCAATAATAGAAAGTACTGTCGAAATGACAAACATCGATACTGTCCATCTTTGGTGCACAAATTTAAAAATATTAATGACTAGAATGACGATAAGCAATAATGTCGTGAATGTAACGAAGTAAGCGGCATATTCATTATCCACAAATGGCACGACCTCCGTATTCCCATTCTCAATACGCCAAACGCCAAAATAATCGAATAACGTATGAATTAGAATAAGAAAAACGACCGCAATTATAGAACCAACCACAGGTTCTGCAATTGAAATATCACGCGGTTTATCATTATTTAAACTGACTTCTCTTTCGTATTTCGCCACATGACTCACCCCTTAACTAATGGTATCCTAGTTAAACGTATACCCTAATTTTACTATTTTGAACAACATTTTCATTATTTTTTACTTGCTTTTTTATCGAATTGATATGTAGTAAGATACAAATATACGAATCTTTATAGGAGGCGAGGAGAAAACAATGAAAGTCATACAAAATTTTAAAAGAGAGACACGAAACTTCATTATCATCGCATTAATTGCAATTATTGTACTCAATTTATTCTTAGTTTACTTTGCGGAAACTGATCTTCAACATGTGTTATATGCGCTATCTTCAAGTGTGTTTGCAGTGGTACTCGGTATGTTCTTAGCAACGCCACGTTTTAAACTACCTAAAGAAGAAGAAACAGATGTAAACGATAAAAAGAAATCAACAAGATAACAACCAAAAAAGTAAACCATAAAAATGCCCTCGAATCACCCAGAGATTCAAGGGCATTATTTTATTCGGTACGTGTTAGTCGATTTTTTATCTCACGCTTCAGAAGATCACTAATACCTTCGATACTGTCTTCGGAATCAAAAGAAAACTTCGCACCATTTATGAATACTGTCGGAACTTTAGTTACTTCACGAGACTCAATATCAGCTCTTGCATGTTTAGAACGCTCACCAGATTCCTGATCTTCCTTCAAGAAAAGTTGGCGGTTCAATGTCGTTAATAGCACATCGTACGAAGAAGTCCATGTCTTTTGTGTTTTAAATAGTTCTCTCATATGTTTATATGATTTTTCAGGCTTCTCATAATTTAAGTGTGCGTTGGCTACTGTCCCTTTTAACAAGCGGCCATTCGTACGATCATCATGTTTAATAACGTGCTTGAGTTCACCATTTTTAATATAGTCCTCAAACGTTGTATAAGCAGCTTCAAAATAATTGGCACAATATGGACAACCGAGATTTATGTATGACTCTACAACAACCGGCGCATCAACCTCACCGATAGACAAATAATATTTTACCATATGGCTTCACTCCTCTTTTCATATCTTTACCCTAATACTATCATGTGCGTGCGCTTTTATTGTGACTTTTTGTTCAGAGATATATTTTATGAATTCTGATAAAATGTAATATATCATCATATGGAAGAAGGAATTAATGTGTCTGCTAAAGAACAAGATAAATTAAAACGTGGACGGATCGAAGCTGGTATTCTAATCGGTGCCATTATTGGGATCGCTATTTTTGGACTGATTATTGGTACATTGCTTGATCAAGTGGTCCTATGGCTTATCATCACAGGCGTTGCTGGCGCAGCAGTCGGACTTCTAATTGCACTGAATTTAAACAAAAAAGATAAACGAGTGGAATAGTGTTTATTTAAGTGTGTTTGCGCGTTTTGAGTGCCTATGACCTACTCTAATAGGTATGAAACCCTATACAAATAAAGAAATACAAAAATCACCCGCCAATTGACCTGATGTCACTTAAGTTTACAGTTGAATAAAATAAATTTTCCTGAGATTCGAATGCATTCGAATCTCAGTTTTTTTATACTGCGATGTTGCGTAATTCAAACGGTGTTAATCCACTTAACACATCTTGTGGTCGTTCATTATTGTAAAAATGAATGTATGTATCAAGATCATTAACGAGCTGTTGATAAGTTTGATACCCTTCAGATTTTCTAACAAGATGATAGCGTTCTGTTTTTAGCTTACCAAAGAATGATTCCATCGGACCATTATCTATACACTTCCCAACCCGAGACATACTCTGTGTCATACCATGGGCTTTTAAGAGCTTTTTACATCCGTATGACGTGTATTGAAATCCACGATCACTATGTATCATGGGTGAAGCACCTTTGTTGTCTGACAGTCCGGATTCAAGCGTTTCAAATACGAGTTTATTATTGTTAATGTGACTAAATCGATGTGCCACGATACTGTTATCAAATAAGTCTATAATTGCGCACATGAATATACGACGACCATTCTTCAGTTTAAATTCTGAAATGAATTGTCTGCCCAGAAGGTTTTCTGCTTTAAAATAACCAGACTTCATAGTACGTACCATTCTTTTTTTACGAGTGACCGATTTAAAATTCATGATGCGCATGATACGTAAGATACGTTTTGGACTATATGATGTGTTTAGTTGACGATTGACTAGATGCCTCATCATACGATATCCCGGCACACCTTTATGTTTGATATATAACTCAGCGATACATCTTGCGATGTTTTCGTTCTCAACTTCTGCTTTAGGCTTTAGTCGTTTCTTATATTTATAGTAGGCCTGTCGACTGATATTAGCGACTTCACACAGCTCAGAGATGGAATAGCCTTCACTGTGTAGTTCTGTGATTGCTTGATGAATACGTTGCCCTCGAACTCGGCTTACTTGTGTCTCCTCTCGAGTTCTTCCAACTTTTTTAAGAATGCATTTTCGACCTCTGCTCTTTTTCGTTTGCGTCGTTCGATCTCTAAATCTCTTTTCAATTGTTCCACTTCTGTTCGTTCATTATCTGATTTGCGATGACCACGTCGATCTACCAAACCGAATTGACCTGAAGCCTGATACTTCTTCACGTATTGGTAAGCTTGTTGATATGTGACACCAAAGAGTTCGGCCAATTCACGAAAACTAACGTTATGGGTTTCATGGTACTGTGCAATCTTCAATCGTTCTTCGTATGTTGTTTTTCTGGATTTCACCATAGTGAGCTTATCTCCAAAGGTAGACTTGAGTTGTTTACCTCTAGTATACTCCATTACCCTTCTCCTAACCGTTGTTTTTCCATGTATATTGTATTTAAGGGAAAGTGTACGATATCCAATATTTTCTTTTAAATACTCTAGAACGATCATTTCTTTAAAACCAGCTGAATACGTATTATGGCGCATTCGGACTTTTAATGACTCCACTCCCTTTTCATTATAACTCCGCATCCACGACTTAATTGTGTCAGGACTAATATCAAAAAGTTCAGCTGTCTTTTTTCTATCTCCATGATTCAAATAATACTCAATGATCTGTATCTTCTCTTCAAAACTTCTATGTCGAGCCATAAGAAAACCTCCTAAGTTTACAGATTTTTTATTTCATCTGTAAACTTAAGAGGTAGCACATCACAATTTCTGGTGGGTGATTTCATTGATTATATTATTATCATTTACGACGAATCACTGTAAAGAAAATTAATGCAGCACCGACTAAAAGAAGTGCGATCGCACCGACTATTAGCCAAGGATTTTCTGCAAGCCCTGTATCTGGTAATACGCCACTCACTTCATCGTTACTGCTATCATCTGTGTCAGAGCGTCCAACTAAGTCGCTTAAGTTACGTTCAACTGTTTGTTCTTCTTCCAGTTCTTCAGCTGAGTCTTCTGCACTTTCTTCATCTACAGATTCTTCCGAACTCTCTTCAACTTCGTCTGTCTCTTCTTCTACTTCTTCATCTAATGCTTCTGTTTCTTCTACAGTCTCTTCTTCTTCAGTTTCTGCAGCAGGTTCTTCACTCTCACTGCGATTCGCTACCTCTGGCGGTGTATTGTTTTGAGGCACTTCTACAATATTATTCGATAAATTCACATTGTATTCAGATGTTGTTGGTTCTTCATCTGATTCAAAAGTAACTTCTACATTTTCAACAGATTCCTCAGCATCTTCTGATTCTTCAGTTGCTTCTTCTTCGACAACTTCTTCAACCGATTCAGTTAAAGTTTCATCTTCCTCTTCTGTAACTTCCGTTTCGCCTTCTTCAACGACTTCCTCTTCTGTAACTTCCGTTTCGCCTTCTTCAACGACTTCCTCTTCCATTGTCACGTCTTCTTCAACAGTCACTTCTGTACCTTCTTCAACCGTCGTGTCCACTTGCTCTGGCGGTGTCATTGTTGCTAGTTTATCTGATTGTTCTACTAGAGCTTCTTCAGCAATCCGTTTTTCTTCAGCACGTTCTGCAACAGTATTCTCTAACTCTACTTGTTGCTCTGTTAATGGATTTAACAATATATTCACTTCATCCATCTGTGGTTGTAATTCTTTAATAATTACATTTGCTTCTGCAATCTCTGCTTCGAGTTGCTCACGTAACGCTGGATCTGTCGTTGCTTCAAGTTCAATTGTCTTTTCTTCGATAAGCGTTTCTGCTGAACGATATGGTTCTACAACTGCAGCATTTTCTAATTCAACACGCTCTATTTCAGCTTGGTTTGCTGCAAGTGAATCACTTGCTTCAGACTGTGCTTGGCGCTTTTCTTCAACTTCTGCGCGTAATGTTTCTACCAATTGCTCATTTTCTTCGTATTCCTGGGCAAAGTCCTCGTCAATCGCTGTCTCTTCAACGACTTCCTCTTCTATAACTTCTTCCTCAACAATCTCTTCTTCAACAACTTCTTCCTCAACGGGTACCTCCGCTACGATCGTCTCAAAGGCTTCTGGATTATTATCTTTCTGATAAAACTCATAGTTCCAATATGAATTCGCTAACCCTTCAGCAGATAATCCATTTTTAGCACTATAGTCCGTCGTATAGAATAATTGTACAAAATATACTTTACTACTTACTGATGGATCATAATAGAAACCAAGTCCTACACTATCCCATGCCGGATCAACCATATTTTGATAATGTCCAGGACTGTGTAATAAGTCATCAAACACTTGTGCTTCAATACTTGTCGCTGTACTTGGATATGCTTGTGCCATGTTTTCTCCGACAGCATGAACGTTAGAATCATCGGGATTAAATGATAAATATTGTGTAATAATATTATCTCCCTCAGGATTTTGGTGTGCAAAGTAGCCATTTTGAATCATATCTTGGCTCTTTGAAAAGGCATAGCCACTCGCGTCCAAGTTAATAGACACTGGTGCTAAACCATGTTCATATCTCAGCTGATTAATTTTTGCTAAATGGCTGTATGCCCAAGACTCATTCCCACTTGCAACTTGTCCTTGGTGTACTTGTCCAATGTCAAACCCAGTGTTGTGAATTTCACCTTGAGATAGTGTCGAATAATAACGACCAATTCTCGTCTCAGAGTTTGCGATCGCACGGTTGTTACCTAAAGCACGTGGTAACACACTTGCATCAATAACATCTGTGTAAGTATTTTGATAACCAAATAGGACGACGCCATGATTTGGTTTGATTAGATTTTCTTTAGATACAGACTGTGAACCATCCGGTGAGTAAAAAACAACATTTCCAGACTCATCCACATCGTATGACTGTGCGTATGTCGTTTCAGCGATAAGGCCAGTAAATGCAACCATTGCTACAAGTACTGTCAGCAAAATTTTATAAATATTGTTATGCATATCGAAAGTTTCTCCTTTGCACACGCTTCTTAATATTACTATTGTATAACAAATTGGCTATTTTTCAATGGAAAACTCCTAAATCGAGTATTTTTCACGCGATTTAGGAGTATACCATCTTGTTAATTCAACTGTTTCACTTTATCTTCTTCTGAAGAATAATGCAAATAATCCTATACCAAACAGTGCGATTGCACCGGCAATTGGTATACCGATATTATTCATTAAGCCCGTTGCTGGTAAGTCCTCATCTTCATCTGCTGCAACTTCTTCATCTGAACCATCAGAATCTTCTGGTTCAGCTACGACAACTTCGTGGTCAGATCCACCTTTAACAGTTTTCGTCGTTGGATCATACACAAGTGTTACAGTCGTTTCGTAAGTCTCACCATCTTCTGCAGTGAATACGACATTGAGCACAGTACCACTGCTGAAGTATGGAATTGTACCTTCAAATAATCCATCTTCACCTGCAACAATTTCAAATGATTGGTCACCGCTTGAAATTGTAACCGTTGCGCCTGGAAGTGTAATACCTGACGCTGTTAAACGCTCACCCACAGTACCTTCAATATACACACCAGAGTCTTCAATACTCATAATCAATTCGTTATCATCACGTGGTTCAGGCATATCTTCAACTTCTGATTCATCCAATGTACCACCGATAATCTCAGCCTCAGTCACTACATCATCTTCTAAATCACGCTGACGCGATTCGTTTGTCTCGTTTGCCTCACGGACGAGACGGTCGATCATTTCTTGACTATCCGCTTCATTAATCTGTGAGATAAAGAGCGCGAGTGTCTCTTCATTCAAGTACTCTAATGCTAATATTTCTTCTTTCGCTGCTTCTTTCTCCGCTGCTAATGGGTCTTCCTCTTCTTCAGCTTGGTCATCATTAATTCTTTCAGCTTCAGTCACGATTGCTTCAATATCTTCAGATGAATCAGCTGAATCGATATCTTCTTTCATCGTTTCTTTCGTTTCATCAGAAACATTTTCAAGTGCATCGATTGTTTCTTTCGCTGAATCTTTCTCTTCTTGTAGAGGATCTTCAGCCTGTTCATCATTCACAGACACCGCTTCTTCAACGATATCATTGATGTCTTGCGTACTTTCCGCCTCATCGATGCGCTCATTAAATTCTGCAACTTGATCTTCATCTAGATTTTCATAACCAGCAATCGTTTCTTTCGCTTCGTCTTTCTCATCCTGTAAAGGATCTGGCGCTTGGTCAGCATCAACTTGAGCTGCTTCTTCTAATATAGAAGTAATTGTCAGAGATGAATCTGCATTTTCAATTTGCTCATTAAAGTCTGCACGTTGAT